>FNQX01000008.1 GCA_900107575.1 Lachnospiraceae bacterium NK3A20
GGGGGCGACGAGCGGACATTTCCAATACGTGCATTCCCTGACGCTTGACTGCGACCTCGACACCATGCTCGCCGTGGTGGATCAGGTCGGCGCGGCGTGCCACACAGGACATCACTCCTGCTTTTTCCAGATAAATAAGGAGTTCGATCCCAAAATTCACCATTGACTTCCCTTTGTCCGAATGCTATCATTCATCCGTATGCCGCATGGTGAGGCTGTATGTGTCGGTCTGCAGGTACTGACAGGCTGAGCAAGAAAACCCGCGAGATGATCGAAGGGTTGCCGTAATCAGCGAGTTTTGAGAAGAAGGAGGTACCGAAATGTACGCAATTATCGCAACTGGTGGAAAGCAGTATAAGGTTTCTGAGGGTGATGTCATCGACGTTGAGAAGCTCGACGCTGAGGCTGGCAAGCAGGTAACATTTGACCAGGTTCTTGCAATCGGCGGAGATTCTCTGAAGGTTGCCGGCGACGTAGCATCTGCAAGTGTAGAAGCCACCGTTATGGATCAGGGCAAGGCGAAGAAGGTTGTTGTTTATCACTTCAAGCCGAAGACCGGCTATCACAAGAAGAACGGTCACAGACAGGCTTATACACGCGTGAAGATCGAAAAGATCAATGCATAGCATTGATCTTAGAAGCTGAAGAACAGCTTCCACAAGATCAACGCGTAAGCCAAAGAGTTTTTATGACAAGAGTTCAGATATTCACAACCAGAGATGGACTCTGCAGATCATTCACATGTAAGGGGCACACGGACTATACGACGGAAGGTGCGGACATTGTCTGCGCGGGTGTGTCGGCGATCGTCATCAGTACGATCAACAGTCTGGAAGACCTTTTGCATGAGGACATCGAGGTCGATTACGATAAGGTGAACGGCGGTGATATCACCGTGAACGTCAACCGTGATCTCTCCGAGAAGGGGCAGTTCCTCATAGATCACATGATCTACGGTCTGGAATGGATACAGAGGCAGTATGGCAGGAAGTATCTGAGTTACGAGATCAAGGAGGTATGAAATGTTAAACTTAAGCCTTCAATTCTTCGCACACCACAAAGGAATGGGTTCCACCAAGAACGGTCGTGATTCCAATTCCAAGAGACTTGGTGCCAAGAGAGCAGACGGACAGTTCGTTAAGGCCGGCAACATTATCTACAGACAGCGTGGAACCAGAATCCACCCGGGTCTGAATGTTGGTATCGGCGGAGATGATACTCTGTTCGCTACAGCTGATGGAATCTTAAGATATGAGCGTGTTGGCAAGGACAAGACCCGTGCCAGCGTTCATCCCGTAGCAGTAGAAGAGAACTAATAAACTCATCTGAATTATGGCCTCCCGGACAGCTGTCATTGCTGCCCGGGAGGTTGTACTATATATATTCAGCACCTCATATCATTATACGCACACGCATGCACAGTCCTGCATCCCATCGAACGGCAGGGCTAAGACTGCACGAAAGGAGTGCAACCATGTTCGTAGACAAAGCAAAAATCGTAGTCCAGAGCGGCAAAGGCGGCAACGGACACATCTCATTCCGCAGGGAGAAATTCGTGCCCGCGGGCGGACCTGACGGCGGCGACGGCGGCTGGGGCGGCAGCGTTTATTTCATCGTCGATGAAGGCATGAATACGCTCGGCGATTTCGGTCATATGCAAAAATACGCAGCCGGCAACGGCGAAGACGGCAAGGCGAAGCGCATGGCCGGCAGGAAGGGCGACGATCTCTACATCAAAGTCCCGGAAGGCACCGTCATCAAGGAGGCCGAGAGCGGCAAGGTCATTGTCGACATGTCCGGTGATTGCAGGGAGTACTGCATCTTAAAAGGCGGCAAGGGCGGCCTCGGCAACCAGCATTTCGCGACTCCTACTATGCAGGCACCGAAATACGCGCAGCCCGGCCAGCCTTCCAGGACACTGACCGTACAGTTAGAGCTCAAGGTCATTGCGGATGTCGGTCTCGTCGGCTTCCCCAATGTCGGCAAGTCAACGCTCCTCTCCATCGTGAGCCACGCCAAGCCCGAGATTGCCAATTACCACTTCACGACGCTTTCCCCGATTCTGGGTGTCGTGGATCTGCCGGACGCGAGAGGCTTCGTCATGGCGGACATTCCCGGCATCATTGAGGGCGCAGCTGAGGGTAAAGGGCTGGGCCACGAGTTTCTCGCGCACATCGAGCGCTGCAAGCTGCTCATCAACGTCGTGGACGCCGCGGGATCCGAGGGCAGGAATCCTGTCGAAGACATCAACACGATCAACGAGGAGCTCGCGAAATACAATATTGATCTCACGGAAAAGGTACAGATCATCGTATGCAACAAGGTCGACCTGATCCCGCAGGATCTGCGCGGCACAGAGCTCGATCCCGTCGCCCTGATCCGCAGAGAATTCGAGCCGAAGGGCTATCGGATTTTCGAGATCTCCGCGGCGACGAACACTGGCGTTCGTGAGCTCATGTACTACATTTCCGACCAGCTCTCCAAGATGCCGGACAAAACAAAAGTCTACGCGCAGGAGTACAATCCGGAGACAGACTTCGTGAACACGGATGACGCGAGATTCACAGTTACCTACGACGAGGATGAAGAGATCTACGTCGTCGAGGGTCCTGCCATTGAGAAGATGCTGGGATACACGAACCTCGATACCGAGAAGGGCCTTGCTTTCCTGCAAAGATTCATTGAGGACAGCGGCATTACGGCGAAGCTCAAAGAGCTCGGCTGCGTGGAGGGCGATACCGTCCGCCTGTACGGGCATACCTTCGAGTTCTATGAATAAACAGCAGACAGGAGAATATTATGCTGACAAGTAAACAGAGATCCTTCCTCATGAGCCTTGCCGCAAACCTTGTGCCGGTCGTACAGATCGGCAAGGCAGGGGTTTCCCCGGAGACCGTCGACAGCGTGCTGGAGGCTTACCACACGAGGGAGTTGTTAAAGATTAATGTGCTGAAGACCTCACCGGATGAACCGATCCTCGCGGCAGACAAGATCGCGAAGAGAACGCACTCACAGATCGTGAAGGTCATCGGCCGTAAGATCATCCTCTATAAACAGGACCCGCAGGAGCCGAAAATCATCCTGCCCCGGTAAAACGATGAAGAAGACTGGTATTCTAGGCGGGACATTCGACCCGATCCACACGGGCCATCTGATTCTCGCAGAAACGGCATATGACGCGGCAGGCCTGGATGAGGTCCTGCTGATCCCGACTGGATGCTCATATTTCAAGGAAGACCGGAATGTGACGCCGCCCGGGGAGCGGTTCGAGATGACGAGGCTCGCGGCGGCAGGCTGCGATCACTTCGAGGTCACTGACATCGAGACAAAGCGCCCCGGCAATTCCTATACGGCAGAGACGTTACAGGAGCTGCACCGGCTGCGGCCGGAGGATGAGTTCTACTACATCATCGGCGCCGATACGCTCGTTATGATGAGCATGTGGAAGGATCCTGGGAGAATATTCGACCAGGCGCACATCCTCGTTGCGGCAAGGAGTGACGAAGTGGCTGCCGCGGGGCTTGACGAAGAGATCAAAAAGCTCGAAGATACTTATAGGGCGAGGATCACGAAACTGCCCGTGAGGAACATCGAGATCTCTTCAACGGATATCCGCAGGCGTGTGCGGGAAGGCCGATCCATTCACTTCCTCGTGCCGGATTCGGTGGAGCGCTATATCAGAGAGCACGGGCTGTATCACGGCGTGGACTAAATACAACAATGATATTGGCCGTGTACCGGCTGCCGCGATCCTGTACAATGGCCGGAGCGAGGCGTACGCTGGATGCGGAATGAATGTGCGGCGAGCCTGATATTTTAACAGACAACCTGGATTGACAGATGGGAGTTTACGTGGGAAAAGATAAACAGCGGCTGGAGATGTTCCAAACCGTCGAGAAGGAGCTCAAATACGCAAGATTCATCCACACGATGGGGGTTGCTTTCACGGCGACGAGCCTGGCGGAGCGCTACGGTGCCGATATGAGGAAGGCGGAAACAGCAGGCCTCCTTCACGACTGTGCGAAATACGTGCCGGTTGAGCGGATGGAACGCCTGTGCGAGAAGGGCGGAATTGAGATTACTTCCTTTGAAAGAGGCAATCCCGCGCTTTTGCATTCCAAGGCCGGCGTGGTGCTCGCGAGAACGCAGTACGGAGTGAATGATCCGGAGATCCTCGACGCCATTTGCTGCCACACGACGGGGCGGCCGGGCATGACGCTGCTGGACAAGATTCTGTTCATCGCGGATTACATAGAACCCGGCAGGGACCAGGCGACGGATCTGGACAAGGTCAGGGCGCTCGCGTTCGAGGACATCGACCGGTGCCTTATGAAGATTCTGGAGGACAGCCTGAACTACCTTGCAACGACGGGCCGGGAGATCGACCCTATGACGCAGAAAACCTACGATTACTATAAGGCAAGGCAGGACAACAGGTAACAGAGTTTCATTATGCAGGCGGTCGAATTGAAGTATCAGCAACAACAGGCAATGTGATTAAATTGGGAGGGCAGAGTATGGCAGATTTGGAACAGTCGAAAGAGATGGCAAAGATCGCAATCGCAGCGCTGGAAGACACCAAGGCGTCCGACATCCGCACGATTGATATCAGCGATGTTTCGGTGCTGGCGGATTATTTCATCATCGCGAGCGGATCGAACACCCGCCAGATACAGGCGATGGCGGACAATGTCGAGGAGAAATTAGGCCGCGCGGGACACCCCGCGAAGAGCGTCGAGGGCTACAATGAGGCAAAGTGGATTCTGCTCGACTTCGGCGACGTCATTGTACACGTGTTCGACGAGCAGAACCGCATGGTCTACGACCTCGAGCGAATCTGGAGAGACGGACGGCAGATTGATCCTGACGCGCTGTAGTGATATCCCCATGATTAACAGAGGATTTGAATATGAAAAATAAAAAACATATTATCTGTCTGGTTATGATTATTATCAGTGTTTGTGCAATGTCTCTGCTGATATATATATGGACTATTCATAGAAACGATAAAAATAGCGAAGCTGCAACAGATTATCTTGAATATAAAACAGATGCAGAAATGTTTGGAGTCACTCCTATGAAAATTACATCTATAAAAGTAGTGGTAAATTCTGGAACAGCCAAGGGAAATGAATATAATTTGACAAAGGAAGAAAAAACTGATATTTATAATAATATAGTGAAAACTTTTTTCGGAAAAGACATAAAGTATTTTCCAATAGAGACATCGTATGATGACTACTCATTAAAAGTGAGCTTTTTTGAACAGGATAGTAAAATAGATATTTTTATATACGATGAAGATACAATTAAAGTAGATCAAAGTGATACTTTTTATAAAATTTCTCCAGAGATAAATAATACTATTTTCAAAAATCTTATCCAACAGGACTAAAAACACCACCTAAAGGAGTTTCTAACCCTAAAGTCGTTTTGAGTACAGATTAAACTACTTTGGGGCTACCTCAACCGCGGGGGTGTTTTTATGTGTATTTAAGTATGATGAACGATCGCCCTGGGCGGACAGCCCCTTGGCTATCTGTCTAGCGCATAATGCGATAAACACCGAAAACTTTGCCGAGGATCTGGCAGTCAGGGACGATGATTGGCTCCATCTCGTCATTTTCAGGCTGCAGGCGGATGTGGTCTTTCTCCTTGTAGAATCTCTTGACAGTAGCGGAGTCGTCAATGAGGGCAACGACAATTTCACCGTTCTCCGCAGTCTTGCAGGCATTGACGAAAATATAATCGCCGTCCATGATCCCGACATTGATCATGGAGGACCCATGCACCTTCAGCACGAAGGATTCACCGGACGGAACATTCTCGGAAGGGATAGGGAAATAGCTCTCGATGTTCTGCTCCGCGAGGATCGGCGTGCCGGCAGCCACCTGACCAACCACGGGGAGTGAGGTTGTCTCTGTCCTCACGACCTGGAAGCTGTCATCACAGATCTCAATCGCGCGGGGCTTCGTGGGATCCCTGCGGATATAACCGTTCTTCTCAAGTGTCTCCAGATGGGAGTGCACCGAAGAGGTGGACTTGAGGCCGACTGCCTCGCAAATCTCACGTACCGCCGGAGGATAGCCCTTGTCCAGGATCTCTTCTTTGATGTAGTCCAGGATCTGTTGCTGTTTCTTCGAGATTCTACCGTTAGCCATTACTTTCCTCCGTATGCCGGAACAGATTCCGGGCGCTGTATCTGCTCATATTATAAGAGACGCCCATGGGAATGGCAAACATATATTCCAAATATTTGTTCGAAAAAATGCACTGCAGACTATTGACACCCGAATACATGTTCGATATTATTGAAATATAAGAACAGATGTTCGGAACGACCGTTCGCATACATTCGGGTCGTACTTCGGGTGACAGAGATGGCAGCTATGACATATCTTACAACAGAATTCTTCACGGCACAGACAAGGGAGGAGACTCGTACGATTCATGAGATGCGTACGGTTCTTGAGGCGCATGTGGCTTGCCAGTCGCATGTCGACTACCGCGGGAACGCACGGCATATTCTGGCACGGCAGAAGAGGGCACAGAGGGCCGTACAGGTCGATCGTGAATACCGCATGATTTTCATGGCTCTTGTTGGCGTCGTACTCGGATGCTTCATCGCTTTTAGCTTTCGTTCCCAGGCGATGGATGAGACCCACGATGTCAAATTCAAATACTATCAGAACGTGACGCTCAGCTACGATGAGCCACTGGAAGAACTGGCAGTGCGATATGCAGATCCTGCCTACTACGACAGCACGGCGGCCTATCTGGATGAGGTGGTCTCCATCAACCACCTGATAATCCGTGACGGCAACATTGAAGGCACAACACCTGGCTCCCGGCTGATCATCCCTTACTACGCGTCGGAATTTATCCAGTAAGAGATAAAATAAGAGAAACAACAGAACCATTACATCTGAGCAGTAACTCAGGCCACAGCGCAATTCCATTCCGAAGGGCGCTGTGGCCTGTTTGCGCAAGAAGTCTGAGACTACACCATTTCTGTCTGCATTTCAAACTATTTGCTTCTAAATGCTACAAACGGCTCAAAATGAGGTTTGAAATATCGTGTAGTTCCAGTAAAATTTACATATAAATATAAAATGATCTTTGCGACCGTCTCTGACAGCATCCAAGAGGCACAGAAGATCCTGTGCATCATCTGCTGTGATGCCGCGCCATAGGTCGTGAATTGCGAAAAAATGGAGAGTCTTGTTGCTGTGACGGCAAACGGATACATGCAATGAACAGGAAAATCAGAGAACAATTACAGAAAAATGCGAAGGGACGCTTGGTGATCCCGCTCATTGTGTTTATCATTGGCTGCATCATCACGATCAGTGCCACATCGGGCGTCTATCATTTCATGGTTTCTGCGCGGAGAACCCGTGCGCAGGCACTCGCGGACAGTCATGTCCAGTGGTTCCACCAGGTCATTCAGAAGAGAATTGATCTCTCGGACACGTTGTCTGCCCTGATCTATCAGGCGGACGGAGACATTGAGGCGGTCGCGCCGACGATTGAGAAAATATACCAGTTCGACGGTGACATGGTGAGTTCCTTCCAGCTGGCGCCGGACGGAAAGGTCTCTTACATCTATCCCGAAAAGGGGAATGAGGCGGGCTATATTGACCTTTTGAAGGAGCCTGACCGAAAGGTAGAGTCACTGTACGCGAAGAATTCCAAACACACGATTGTCGTGGGGCCGTTAGAGCTCAGGCAGGGCGGGGAAGCCATCATCATTCGCAATCCCGTCTACGATGTGGACGAGAGCGGCAGCGAGAACTTCTGGGGCTTCACTATCGTTATCGCGAACATGGACACGGTGTTCAAGGAAGCAAACCTTGACAACATTGTCCACGAAGGTTATGAATACCGGCTGATCAAGAGAAACGACGTGATCGGCGATATCATGATCGTAGCCCAGTCATCCGACTGGGACAACAGCAACGCGGAGTCCAGTTCTTTCTCCATTCCAGGATACACAATGACCATGTACCTGGAGCCCATCGGGGGCTGGAGCCATTCATGGGGGTATGTCGTTGTCGCGATCATGCTGTCGGGCTTCACGGTACTGACAACACTCCTTGCCAGGGTACTGCTTACGACCATGAGCATGAACCGCGTTCTCACCGAGGTGTCCGTCACCGACTCCCTGACCGGCATCCGAAACCGGTTCAGTCTGCGGCACGATTTCGACGATTACAGGGGACAGAACGTCGTCGTCATGATGCTGGACATTGATGATTTTAAACAGTACAACGACAACTACGGTCATGAGATTGGCGACACCGTCCTGCAACTCGTCGCGGAAAGGCTCTCTGCCGATTTCATGGGAGATAAGATCTACCGCTACGGAGGCGACGAATTCCTTGTGATCTCTACCGTGGGGCCTGCTGTTTTCGCGGAGCGTGTGGAAGCGCTGCGCCAGGATGTGCGGAATATTACGCTGGAAGGCGCGCTGCGGCGCGTGACGATCAGTGTCGGCTTCGTCTACGGAAACTGCCGGGAGAACGAGGACCTTCGCAATATGCTCAAGGAAGCTGACGCGCAACTCTATGTCTCGAAGAACGAGGGCAAAGACAGGATCAGTGGCAAAGCGTTCCGTAAGGAGGGGTAACAGCGCAATTTGCAATATTTTTTCGCAATTTTTGTCAAAATTCTTCGGTAGTTTTGTGGCATGATATTCGTTAGGATAGCATTGATTGGGAGGTGCGAAAATTATGCTGTACATAGGCGTAGATCTGGGAACGAGCGCTGTCAAGCTCCTTCTCATGGATGAGCTGGGGCAAATCCAGAAGATCGTCTCCAAAGAGTATCCTCTGTCTTTCCCGAAGCCTGGCTGGTCGGAGCAGAATCCTGCCGACTGGTACAATGAGACCATGGCTGGTCTGTCCGAGCTGTTGGAGGGTGCGGACAGAGAGAAGGTAGCCGGAATTTCCTTCGGCGGTCAGATGCACGGACTTGTCATTCTGGATCAGAACGACAATGTCATCCGTCCGGCAATTCTCTGGAACGATGGCAGAACGACGAAACAGGTGGAATATCTCAACGAGACGATCGGCGAAGAGAAGATTGCAGCGTACACGGGGAACATCGCCTTCGCGGGCTTCACGGCGCCGAAAATTCTCTGGGTCAGGGAGAATGAGCCGGAGAACTTTGCAAAGATTGTGAAGATCATGCTCCCGAAGGACTACCTTGCTTATCGGCTGACGGGGACGTTCTGCACAGATGTTTCCGACGCGTCCGGTATGCTTCTCCTCGACGTGAAGAACCGGAAGTGGTCGAAAGAGATGCTGGATCTTTGCGGCATTACGGAGGATCAGCTTCCGAAACTCTATGAGTCATATGAGAAGGTGGGCCTGCTGAAAAAGGAAGCGGCAGATCAGCTGGGTCTCTCTGACCACGTGATCGTGGCTGCAGGCGCGGGCGACAATGCGGCAGCGGCTGTCGGCACCGGCACAGTCGGCGACAACAAGTGCAACATCTCTCTTGGCACGAGCGGCACGATCTTCATCTCTTCGGAGAAGTTCGGCGATCTCACAAACCACGCGGTTCACAGTTTCTGTCACGCGGATGGTCACTATCACCTGATGGGTTGCATGCTGTCGGCGGCATCCTGCAACAAGTGGTGGATGGATGAGATCTTAAAGACGAAGGATTACAGCGGCGAACAGGCACCGATTGGCGATGAGAAGCTCGGCAATAACCACGTCTTCTTCCTGCCGTATCTTATGGGTGAGCGTTCTCCGTGGAACAACCCGGATGCGAGAGCGACCTTCACCGGCATCACCATGGATACGACGAGGGAGGATCTCACGCAGGCGGTTCTCGAGGGCGTTGCCTTCGCGACGAGAGATATGTATGAGGCGGCAAAGGATGCGGGGGTATCCGTTGACCGCACGATGATCTGCGGCGGCGGTGCGAAGAGCCCGCTCTGGCGCAGGATGATCGCCAATGTCCTCAATATGAAGGTGGATGTGCCTGCCTGTGAAGAGGGCCCCGGTATGGGCGGCGCGATGCTCGCCATGGTGGCGAACGGGGAATATGCCAGCGTGGAAGCTGCGGCTGCGGCCATCGTGAAGGTAGACAAGACGATCGAGCCGGATCCGGAGATTGCGGCAAGGTATGAGAGAAAATACCAGGAGTTCAGGACACTGTATCCTGCCCTCCGCCCGGTATTCGATGTCATTACTAAATAATCGTCACAAAATAAATAAGAGAAAGCAGGGGATTATGAAATTATTTAACGTTACGGATCCTGAGTTCCGGGAATACGGCCGCGTTATTGAAGGGCTGGACACGGCAGAGCTCATTGACGAGATGAAGAAGACTGACTGCCCGGAAGACGGTACGATCTACGTCGCCTCGGACAAGAAGCTTGAGAAGCTCCCGATTTACAATGAGCTGAAAGATGATCTCTGGGGCGGACTTCCCGTAGAGATCGGCTACTGCAACGGACACAATACGAAGCTGAACGGCCTCGAATATCATCGCAACAGTGAAATCAATATTCCGGTCGGCGGCAACATGATCCTGCTCCTCGCAAGGCAGCAGGACATCACGAAAGAGCACACGCTCGATACCGCGACCTGCAAGGCGTTCCTCGTTCCCGAGAACACCATGGTCGAAGTGTATGCGACGAGTCTTCACTACGCGCCGTGCCAGACGAGCGATGCGGGCTTCCGCTGCGTTGTCATCCTGCCTTACGGCACGAATTTCGATCTTTCACAGAAGCTTGAGAAAAAAACGGGCGAAGAGCCGCTCCTTGCCGCGGTCAACAAGTGGCTGATCGGACACCCCGAAGGCGGCTGTGCGGAAGGCACGTTCCTCGGCCTTGTCGGCAAGAATCTCGATACGAGCGAAGACCTCGATAGAGAGTAGCCATATTCTTGCCCAAAGTCGACAAAATGTGTATAGTTTATATCAAAAGATATCGTTATAATGTGTCTCATGGGCCCGTCGCAATGAATGGCCAGGCCTGCTATTTACACCTGATTCAGGAGGATAATGAACTATGACTAGCAATGTTCCCGTAGTTAAGGTAGGTATTGTTGCCGTCAGCCGTGACTGTTTCCCTGCGCCCCTTGCAGTGAACAGAAGAAAGGCTGTCGTAGAAGCTTACAAGAAAAAATACGGTGATGCTGACATTTATGAGTGTCCGATCACGATCGTGGAATCCGAGATCGACATGGTGAACGCGCTCGCGGATGTCAAGGCACACGACTGTAACGCACTGTGCGTATACCTCGGCAACTTCGGGCCGGAAATCTCCGAGACTCTGCTCGCGAAGCATTTCGACGGCCCCAGAATGTTCTGCGCGGCAGCCGAGGAAGGCTCCAACACGCTGGGCATTGAGGGCAGAGGCGACGCTTACTGCGGCATGCTGAATGCTTCCTACAACCTGGCACTGCGCAACACAAAGGCATACATTCCGGAATATCCGGTCGGCGACGCGGAAGACTGCGCTGATATGATCCATGATTTCCTGCCGATCGCAAGGGTCAGAATCGGCCTGGACAATCTGAAGATTATTTCCTTCGGACCGCGCCCTCAGAACTTCCTCGCATGCAATGCGCCGATCAAGCAGCTCTACAACCTGGGCGTAGAGATCGAAGAGGAGTCCGAGCTCGACCTGTACGAGGCTTATCAGAAGCATTACGCTCCCGAGAACTTCGAACTCGACGCTGCTGTTGTTGAGAAACAGAACAAGGAAATCGCCGAGATCAAGGCTGACATGATGAACGAGCTGAACATCGCGGCAGACAAGATGACGGACGCGCAGTCCAAGATGCTCGACAAGTTCGCGGCTTACGAGGCAACCCTCGTTGACTGGGTAGAGGAGCACAAGGGCTATCGCAAATATGTAGCGCTCACCACAAAGTGCTGGCCTGCATTCGAGGATATGTTCCGCTTCGTTCCCTGCTTCGTCAACTCCAGACTCACCGGCAGAGGCATCCCGGTATCCTGCGAAGTTGATATCTACGGCGCACTCTCCGAGTATATCGGCTGGTGCATCAGCGGAGAGCCTGTCACCCTGCTCGATATCAACAACTCTGTACCGAAGGATATGTACAAGAACGACATCCAGGGCAAGTTCGATTACAAGTTCACGGATACCTTCATGGGCTTCCACTGCGGCAACACCTGCAGCAGCAAGCTGAACGCACCTCACATCGGCTACCAGAAGATCATGGCGAACACACACCCGAAGGAGTGGTGCGACGGAACCATGGAGGGCGATATCAAGGAAGGCGACATCACGTTCTACAGACTGCAGTCCACGGCTGACGGCAAGCTCCGCGCTTACGCAGCAGAGGGAGAGGTTCTCCCGGTTGCGACAAGATCGTTCGGTTCCATCGGC
Organism: Lachnospiraceae bacterium NK3A20; assembly: GCA_900107575.1. GTDB lineage: Bacteria > Bacillota > Clostridia > Lachnospirales > Lachnospiraceae > CAG-791. The sequence continues at coordinate 12,374 of FNQX01000008.1, forward strand.
GTATTCGCAATCCACGAGATGGGAAGATTCTACCGCTACGAGCTGATCGGCAAGAACTATCCTCACCACGGCGCGGTAATGTTCGGCCACTTCGGTAAGGCGCTGTATGAGGCTCTGAAGTACATCGGCGTAGATCCCACCGAGATCGGCTACAACCATCCCGTTGGAGACCGCTACGTTGACGAGAATCCCTTCTCCGCACCGTTCTGCTGATTGATCTGACGGTATCTGTTCGGCACAGCCCGAAGCAAAAGCCCAGGGGCTTGCTGCTGAAGGTGTGTCAAAGCAGATATTCAACAGGTATGGCACACAGAGTCGAATATCTAAGCTATAATGAATCCCGACTGCTCCGGCAGCCGGGATTTTGTGCGATAAGGTTTTCTGCGCATTCGATGATAGATTGGAGTATAACTGCCGCGCCCTACGCGGGCAGGGATTCCATAGAATAGAGGTTTTATGATTCACGACAGAATTGACATCAGAACGGAAGGCTCCGAAGCCTGTGTGCATCTGGATACCTATATCCTGAATATTACGGATATCTTCAGAACACAGGCGAGACCGCTGATCATTGTGGTGCCGGGAGGTGGCTATGCCCACACTTCCGACCGCGAGGCGGAGCCGATCGCGCTGACATTAAATGCCATGGGTTACCACGCAGCGGTGCTTCGTTACAGCTGCGCTCCGGCAAGATTCCCTGTGCAGCTCATTGAGCTTGCGAAATCTCTCCGGTTCCTTCGTGAGCAGGCAGCCTCATGGAAAATCAGACCTGATAAAATTGGTGTGCTGGGCTTTTCTGCAGGGGCACATCTGGCCGCCTGCCTTGGTTGCTATTATGATACACTCTGGCTGCGGGAAGCGGTTGAGAGCAAAACTTCTTCGATGACTTCCAAGGCAATTTCCCTGGTGAGTGGCACTGCACAGGCTGCTCCGGCGCCTGACAGCTATAGCCTGCGACCTGACTGCGAGATCCTCTGTTACCCTGTGATCACGGCGGGAGAATATGCCCATCGAGGCTCATTCGACAATCTCCTGGGACCGGAGCGGTGCGAAGATCGCGCCTGGCTGGATCGCATGTCGATCGAGCGACAGGTGAAAACGGATTTTCCGAAGACTTTCCTCTGGCATACGATGGACGATCATTCCGTACCGGTGCAGAATTCCCTGCTCATGGCACAGGCGCTCGCCGCGGCAGGCATTTCCTGTGAATATCATCTGTTCGAACATGGCACGCACGGACTGGGCCTTGCTGACTGGCGGACACATTCCGGTGTAGGCGATGAGGTTTCGGAGGGTGCTGCCATCTGGCCGGAGCTGCTGCGAACTTGGCTGGACCGGTGGGCGGTGGAAGATTGATATTGTAATCTTTAAAAGACTTGGAAATACTGCGACGAGAGAATTGAGGAAGGATAAGAGTATGACGTATACCACAAACAATGAACTGGAGCACTTCGCCTTTGATGAGGCTGTCGTGGACAATATCCGCAGAAGCTTTGGCGGGGATGCTGTCCATGTGATCCTTGATAATGTCAGAATTTTGCCCGAAAACAGCTGCAACCGCGATATCCGGACAATGCGGACGAACGGACTGGATCTGCAGCTGCTGGACGCCAAAATTGAGAATATTGTGGAAGAGGGCTATCAGCTCTATGATGCTGACTTTAAGCCATATAAAAGGGTAGAGGACAGGGATCTGCCGCCGGAAGAGATTGACGACATGCTCGTGAAACTGCGCGGCTGGCAGCTGGATAATATCACGCAGGAAGGCCAGCTGATCACTGTGCATCTTCGCGGGGATGATCATACTTTCCGCGTGGAAATTGAAGTGAAGGGCGGCTCAACGCAGAGCTGGGAGAGATTCATGACGCTGGATTGAGGTTTGTGTCGATAAGATGCGCATAGTGCCGGACGTAGTTCTCCCTGTCAATCTCCGCATTGTCCGGATGGACAGGCGTAACGGGAATTCCAGCGTAAAACAGCAGGGCTGTCATGCAGTTTTTCTCCAGCACGATACGCACTGCCTCCACGTCGGATGGTGAATCGGCCGCACACAGCGCGCCGCGTCCCTGCAATATGACGGCATTGCGATCCGCAAGTCCCACCGCGGTTTCAATCTGGCTGGGATTGGCCTTGAGGACGCGGAGTGTGACACCGATATCGGAAGCGCAGTCATCGAGATACGGCGGCAATTCGCCTTCCCCGGCGATCCGGCTCAGCTGCAGCGTGAATGGCCACTGTGCGTGCACAGCGTAAAGGGGTTTGCCGACTGTTGCAGCTCCTGTGGAATCACCTGATTGAAGGGCAGGAAGAGACTGCGTTATCGCCTGTGGTACAAGGTGAGGCTCTTCATAACTTGCCTGATAATGCTCGAACATATTCATGGTTTCCTGCGGCACGCCTTCCGGGAACATGTCTCCGACAAGCTGCCGATAGCGCCTTGCTGCAATATTTTCCAGCGCGAGCGCATCCGCGAAGGCATGGTCATAGTCAGTATCAAAGGTGACGATCCCGTGGTTTCTCATCAGTACGGCATGACAGCCATCAGCACTGCGTAAGGCGCTGGTAACCGCATGATTCAGCTGTTCTGAGCCGTTGAGACCATATTCTGCACAGGGGACAATATCCCCGAGTCTTTCGGATACGTCCGCATCCATCTTGCGGATATCCGCAATGGGCTCACCCGTCACAGAGAGTGCGGAAGCGTAGTTCTGATGTGTGTGAATGATGAAGGAGACATCCGGCCGCTCACGGTAGATTGCGGCGTGCATCCCGCTCTCCGAAGAAGGCCTGATCTGTCCCTCATAAGAAAGGTCTGCAATATTGACAGTTACAATATCTTTCGGCGTCAGCGTACCGTAGGCTCTGCCGCTGGGCGTTACCACGAATTGCGTCTCGGAGATTCTGGCACTGATGTTACCCCAGGTGCGGGCGATCAGCCCTGTTCTCTGGAGTGCGAGCCCCGCCGCAATGACCTGCTGTTGCAACCGTGTGATATTCTGATCCATGAAATTGACCTTTCGTGAGCGTGTACCTAACATTGATATTGCCTGGGGAGCATGAACCTCGTCCTCACCGAGGTATCTTCGGCGTTGACTCCCTGATTGGCGTAGAAGTGTACCTCAAGGTTACCACAATGGCGGCTATGAGACCAGCGTACCGTATGCACCGGTTCAAAGTTATGAAGGCCGTGTTGTCTTTGGGCAATTGCATTCATAACCTTGCGGTTTCCCAAGTCCCTTTACGGCACGGCCAACCGCAGGGGTATAACTGCGTGAGCACGCATAGTCTATAATTTAATTTGTAGACTAATATGAGTAAAGACTTTGAACAGTGGCCTTATACGGAAACTTATTTAACGGAGATTTATCATGAGATTTGTAATTCAGAGGGTGAAGAACGCGCACGTCGATGTGGACGGTCAGACGGTCGGACAGATTGGCCTTGGATATCTTGTCCTTATCGGTATCAAGGATTCGGATACGGAAGAGCTTGCAGACAAGATGATTCGCAAGATGATCAATCTGCGGATCTTCGAGGATGAGAACGGCAAGACAAATCTCAATCTTGCGACAGTACATGGAGAATTGCTTCTGATCAGTCAGTTCACACTGTACGCGGATTGTCATCATGGCAACCGGCCAAGCTTTATTAACGCGGGAGCTCCCGAAATGGCTGACAGACTGTACGAATATATTATCCGGAAGTGTTCTGAAGAGGTTCCGGTAGTACGGCACGGAATCTTTGGCGCAGACATGAAAGTCCATTTATTAAATGATGGACCGTTCACCGTGATTCTGGATTCCGACGAAATCTTCCCTTCCTGAGAGCTTTCCGCATTGATCCATGCAGTGTAACAGTTCAGAACATCGGGTTCCTGAGCGGTTACACAAGATCATCATGACATATTCACAACGTTGCGGAAAGCCTGATATTTACACGAATTCCTTGACATAGCCATAGGGAGAGTGGTATATAACTATTCGGGTAATATGTGTTACCCGAACACTACTAAGTGTTCGCAGACAACTCTCAGCAGCTAGACAATTCAGTGTCAGGCTGTAACGATGTCTGTGCCCACACAACGATTGAATGTAGCTGTTCAGCACAGTCCGAAGCTTATGACGGAATGCTGATACGAGGTATAGTCCATGTCAGAATTTCAATATAAGAATGAGAAGAACCGTGAGGCGGTACGCAAGGTCGAAGAACTTCTGGATGATCTTCCGGGGTTCTGCCGCACCTACGAACGAGGTATCGAGGGCTCGACGTCCGCTTATACGCGGTACGTCTATATGAAGCGGATTCACGTCTTCTTCGCGTATCTCAGGGAGAACAACTCTTATTTCCGCAACAAGGCCATGAGGGACATCACCTACGACGACATTTCCACGTTTGAGGCTGAAGATATTGAGGAATTCACGCACTGGCTGCGCGGCGGAAACGCGCCGGACTCGCATCAATATGAGGTGAAGGAATCCTCGATCAACAATTACCTGAGCGCTCTGAATTCCCTCTGGGACTATGCTCTGACGCACGGCAAGCTGAAACATAACGTGATCAAGGATGTGAAGCGCGCCCGCAAGGCAAGGCACGAGGTTGTCCGTCTCCGCCAGCACGAGGAGGACGGGTTCTTCGAGACAATCTATTCGGGTAATTCACTGACAAAACAGCAGAAGTCCCACCGCGATGACATCTCCACGGCTCGCGACGCGGCGCTCTGCCTCCTGCTCATCCGCACTGGCCTGCGTGTTTCCGAGGCGGTCGGTATTAATTTGCAGGATCTGAACATGAATGAGAAATTCGTCCACGTCATGCGCAAGGAAGCCAAGGCAGACACCGTGTATTTCTCGGATGAAGTGTTCGAAGCGCTGAAGGACTATCTCGCTCTCCGCCCGCTCCTGGGTCCCAAGCCCTCCGAGCAGGCACTCTTCCTCGTGACGATTGGCAAATATAAAGGCCAGCGCCTGTCTGTGCGCAGCGTCGAGAAATTGGTGAAAAAATACGCCGTGGCCGGTGCACCGACCGCCGGTGCCGCCATCACGCCACACAAGCTGCGCGCGACCTATGCCACGAATATGATATTGAAGACTGGCGATCTGGCCCTCGTGCAGACGGAAATGAACCACGAATCGCCGTCTACGACCAGTATTTACATTGATAAACGCGCCATAGATATGAAAAAACACAGGAACGATCTGGACAGCTGAGCTGTCGCAATCGCCCCCTGTGCGATATATACACCAAGTATGGATTGATGACCGCCCACAGAATTATCTGAATATTGTATTCTGTGTTCGACAGGAATTCGCGGAAATTATCTTCCCGTGCCTCTCTTCTCGAAGTCGTCGATCATCTGGCACAGAAGGTTCACCGTGCCGTCTACGCCGAGAAGTGCCGTATTGATGCAGGCATCGTAGGTGTCGGCGCGGCCCCATTTCCTTGAGGAATAATAGTTGTAATAGCTCTGGCGCTGTTTGTCCTTCTTCGTCATGAAATCGCGCGCCTTCTGCTCCGTGGTGATATCCGGATAGCGGCGCATGATCTCCTTGATCCTGTAATCCTCATCCGCGTAGATGAACAGATTGATGACATTGGGCAGATCCTGCAGTGCCGAGTCCGCGCAGCGGCCGATGAAAACAGCCGGGCCTTCCTCCGCGAGCTTTTTAATTGTATCGAACTGTGCGAGGAATACCTTCTGACTAATGGGCATGTCGACGAAGCTCGATGCGTTATAGCCGAACGAATAGGTATCCATGACCAGATTGTAGAGGAACGAATTGGTCGGCCGCTCATCCTGCTGTTGGATCATCTCCTGGCAGAAGCCGCTGTTGGTGGCTACCTTCGCGATCAGTTCCTTATCGTAATATTTGATGCCGTAATGCTCGGCAACCTTCTCGCCGATTTCGCGTCCGCTCGAACCAAACTGTCTTCCGATCGTGATGATTGTATTCATAACTGCCTCCAATCTATCAGGTAACGCCTTCTAGTTCGTACCTATATTATAAACAGCTGTTCCTGTATTGGCAATCATTCCGGCAGGATGTCCAGAAGGTGGGTGAAATAGGCAGGCGGCGGGGCCACCGTTTCGACATACTGGTGGCTCATCGGATGTTCGAACCCAAGCACCTTTGCGTGCAGGCACTGTCCCTCGAGGTGGTACGGGGAGGTTCTGCCGCCGCAGTACAGAGTATCTCCGAGCAGCGGGTGATGGATGCTCGCCATGTGTACACGGATCTGGTGCGTCCGCCCCGTTTCGAGAACACATTCTACATAGGTATAATCGCGGAATCTCTTAATGACATGAGCATGGGTCACCGCGGGCTTCCCGTCGGCGGTGACTGCCATTTTCTTGCGATCTTTCGGGTCCCGTCCGATCGGGGCGTTGATCGTCAGCTCCTCTTCCTCAATTCTGCCATAGCAGATTGCCTCGTACCGGCGGTTGATCGAATGCGCCTTGAGCTGGGCCGCGATCGATCGGTGCGCAGTATCATTCTTGCAGATAATGACAGAGCCCGTGGTATCCTTGTCGATGCGGTGGACAATGCCGGGGCGCAGTACGCCGTTGATCCCCGAGAGTGATCCTCTGCAGTGGTACATCACCGCGTTGACGAGCGTTCCCGTATAGTGGCCGGGCGCCGGATGAACGACCATGCCTTTGGGCTTGTTGACGACCAGCACATCGCTGTCCTCATAGAGAATGTCGAGCGGAATATCTTCCGGCAGGATGTCGGGAAGAATCTTCTCCGGAATCGTGAAGGCGACCAAGTCATCTTCCTTCACTCGGGCGGAGGGCTTTGCCTTCCTGCCGTTCAACAGGACATTACCCTCCTTCAATAAATTCGTGAGGTAATTCCTGGAGTAGCCGGTGATCTCCCGCACGAGGAGCTTGTCCAGGCGCTCGCCCTCATCCTCCTCAGACACCGTGAATTCGTTGGAGCCCGTCGTGCGCCGGTCCAAATCCACCTCTGGCACGCCATCGGAGCGGGATACAGCCATCATCTTGCCCCCCTGTGACGCATCGCTTCGAAGTCCTCATCCCGATAGACGAAAATAATCAGGATGACCAGGAGAATCGTGGAAACCGTGACATACATGTCAGCGACGTTGAATACCGGGAAATTGATCAGGGAGAAGTAGATGAAATCTCTTACATAGGAAAATATCAGGCGATCCAAGAGGTTCCCGGCGGCGCCTGCACCAATCAGCGTGAGGAGGACATGGAGGGGCATAAAGCGCCGGGTTTTCGGTATCTTCCATAAAAAATATGCGATGACAGTGATCGCTGCGACGGCCACGAGGAAGAAAAACCACTGTGCATTCTGGAACAGGGAAAAGGCCGCGCCGTGATTCTCCAGATAATAGAATTCCAGAACCCCTTGGATCAGAACCCTGGGGTCCTTCCCTTTCAGCGCGTTCACAGCCCACACTTTCGTGAGCTGATCCAGGAAAACGAGGAGAATCCACGAAATGATCTCAAGGTAGACAATCCCCGCGGCGTGCCTGTTGTTTTTCAATGTATTCGTATCAGTCAAAAGGACACCTCTTCTAGTCCACGTTCTTCTTGTCCCAGTCGATCTCATCGAGCGCCGCGAGAATGTCGGTATCGGTGACAGTCGTGTCAATAAACGCGTCGCCAACGCTTCGCAGCAGGATGAAACGGGTCAGGCCATCCTGCGTTTTCTTGTCCGATTTCGTGAGCCGCAGGATCTCCTCATGATCCAGCGCCGTCTCGGAAATCGGCAGGCCGAACGGCACGAACATATCCCGGATCTCGTAATACTCTTCCCAGGACAGATATTTCTTCTGATAGGAAATGAACGCCGCGGCAACACAGCCAAGCGCGACACACTCGCCGTGCGTCAGAGAGAAATCCTTGAACTTCTCGATGGCGTGGCCGATCGTGTGACCGAAGTTTAAGAGCATCCGGTCTTTCTTCTCATAGGGATCCTTCTCTACCACATCTCGCTTGATCTCGTTGCTGCGCACCAGCATCTCGTGCAGCACCACAAGATCCTTGTCCTGGATCTCGTACTGGTGGTCAATGAGCCAGGAGTAATATTCTTCATCTTTGATGAGGGCGTGTTTCATGATCTCGGCAAAGCCGGAAACGAACTGCCGACCTTCCAGAGACTTCAGAAATTCGACGTCCGCGAAAACAAGCTTCGGCATATAGAAAGCGCCGACCATGTTCTTGTAGCCCTCAAAGTCAACACCCGTCTTGCCTCCGATCGAAGAATCCGCCTGGGCGAGGAGCGTCGTCGGAATCTGAATGAAGTCGATGCCGCGCAGGTACGTCGCCGCGGCAAAACCCGTCATATCGCCGACCACACCGCCGCCGAGGGCAATGAGGTAAGACTTCCTGTCATAGTGATTCTCGATGAGGAAGCGGTACAGCGAACGGATCTCATCCAGATTCTTGTGCTCCTCCCCGGCGGGAATTGCATAGATCTGCGGACGGTTACTGTTACCCTTTGCATCGCTAGGATCACTCCCCGGATCCCTGCCAGCCTGATCCCCCGCCCGGGCAATCAGGTCTGCGATTCTCTCTGCGTACAGAGGAGCGACATTCGTGTCAGTGATGATGCAGCAGCGTCTCTCAAGGAACCCGAGCCTTTGCAGCTCGTCCCTTAATACCTGCAAATCCGTCGCGTAAACAATATCGTAACAAGCAGTCCCGTCTTTGTGAATGGTGAGTCTATCCGCCATGATACCTTCCTCTCTGTGCTGTATTTTCAGTCTGTCCGCAGCCCGCGCCTTCGCAGCAAACCTTTCCCCTGTGGCATCCGCACCGGGACAAAGTTCCGGGGCTGCGTTGCCTTTGGGTGGATTGTGGTCAAACCCTTGCGGGAGGGAGGGTCGCGAAGGGACATCGGGAGCCGCTTTGCGACTCGCAATGTGGCCTCCCGATGTCTCTTTACGGCACGACGGACCGCAAGGGTATAGCCCCAATCCACCTTTCGGGCGGCAAAGCAGTCCCCGGAATCTTTGATCCCGGCGTGGACGCCACAGAGTAATTTTACCTGCGAAGGCGCGGGCTGCGGATCTGCCTGAAAAAAATACGCACCAGAAGGACTGGTGCGTATCTGTACTTTTATGAAATTACCCCCAGCGGGGTTCTGTGGCTATACGTTGGAATACTGGCCGGGGTTTCCGTAAGCGTTGCCGCCGAAGCCGCCCTGTGCGCCGTAACCTGCGCCGTAGGCATTGCCCATCGCCTGATCTCTCATTGCCGCGCCAGCCATAGCCCCGGCCGGAGTTGCGTTCAGATCATCGTTGGAGATGCCGACACCTTCCGGTGTGATCACGATGATGAAATTCGAGATCTTCATGAAAGTACCGTTCAGCGCATAGCAGGCACCGGAAGCGAAATCTACGATCCTCTGCGCCGTGTTGACATCCAGACCTTCCAGATTCATCAGAACCGTTCTGTGATCCAGGAGCGTATCCGCGATCTCTTTGGTCTGTTCGAAAGTCCTGGGCTTGATAATGCGAACCTGCATGTTGCTTGCCATGGGTGACTGCCTTCTCTGCGGCGCTACCGCAGGTGTCTGACGGGATGTCGGTCTGGAACCACCAAGAAGTGCAGGCCTGCTCACGGGTCTCTCCTCGGGATAATCATCCTCCGGATCGTCCTCTAAATCAGCGTTATTGCGTCTGCCGCCGAAAGTGAAACGTCTGGGACGCTGCTCTTCTTCCTCATCCTCGTAGCTGTTATCGAAATCGTCTCCCATATCGTCTCCGTCACCATCGTCAGGTGTATTGAAATGCATTCCTCTGATCAAACTGTCAATAACGCTCATTTGTTTCTCCCATCAATTCTTATGAGTAGTGTCGCTCACCGAATATTCCGGTACCGATCCTGACGATCGTCGCGCCCTCTTCAACTGCAGGCACAAAATCCCCCGTCATTCCCATGGATAACTCATACATCTGTACATTATCAATTTTTTTATGATTGATGTCAACCAATAATTGACGAAGTTGTCGAAAATATTGCCGATTTGTTTCGGGCACCTCCGTATAGGGGGCGCTGGTCATAAGTCCAGCAATGCGGATGCCGGGAAGAGGCGCGATTTCCCGGACAAGTGCCTCGCACGCATCCGGCAGCACGCCGAACTTGCTCTCTTCGTTTGCCACATTGACTTCGATGAGGATCGGGTAATCAGTCAGCCCCGCATTCACGCACCGTTTGCTGATCTCTTTTGCAAGGTGGAGTGAATCGACACTGTGAATCATGACAGCGCCATTTTCGATGACCTGTTTCACCTTGTTGGTCTGCAGATGTCCGATCATGTGCCAGTGTACATCGGCGGGAAGTTCCGGTCTCTTCCAGACAATCTCCTGCACCTTGTTCTCACCGAACTCCCGCTGCCCGGCATCGTACGCCTCCTGCAGCAGATTGATGGGCTTCGTCTTCGTTACACACAAGAGCTTCACGCTGCTGCGCTCGCGCCCAGCCCGATCGCATGCGGCCTGAATCCTCTCTTCCACCGCCTTCAGATTGTCACTGACCATACCCACAGTATCATCTCCTGTCCTGATAAATCTCTTCCCCGCAGCCGCAGCTTATTTCTTTCCGGCATTCGCGTCGGGATCAAAGATTCCGGGGACTGCGTTGCCTTTGGGTGGATTGGGGTCATAACCTTACAGGAAAGGAGCGATGTGAAGGGACATCGGGAGCCGCTTTGCGACTCGCAATGTGGAGAGCGGCTATAAGTCCTGTATTTTGGACTTATGACCGCTATCCACATGTTAGCAACGCGGCCTCCCGAGCCCCTTTACAGCGCGACTGACTGCAAGGTTATAGCCTCAATCCACCTTTCGGGCGGCAAAGCAGCCCCGGAACTTTGGCCCGGCACAAATGCCTGGAAACACATGGTTCTGCGACTGCGGGCTACACATTTACTCGTAGATGAACTCGTCCGGCGTCATGGTGGCGGCGTCGAGGACGATGTAATCGTACTCGCGCAGGCCGAACATGGAATCCGGCTGCACGATCGCGTACTCGTCATTCTGGCGCACAACGGAAACCTGGCGGAAGTTCGCATAGCCCTCGTTGATGTTGTAGACGCCCTGCAGAGATACCGTCTTGCCGATCGTGTAGGTGCCGGTGGAATTGAGCTTCAAGAGGACATCGCCGTCGCGCAGGGCGTCTTTGTCCACGTAATAGCTGCCGTCTTTCGCCGTGCCGTAGGGCGTCACTGTCACCGTCTCCGTCGTCTGCTCACCCGCGTCGTTCACCATCTGGCGCAGCACCTGTTCCGTGCCGCCCGTGCCCTCCGTGACAAAGTCCGCAGGTACGACATAGAAGTCGTCATCCACCAGGGAGGATACAGGGATCTTCAGACCCTTTGTGTTGTCCGTGATGATCTCAATATTGAGGAAGCGGTCTGTGCAGAAGGTCATCATCGAATTGGTCAGGGAAAGATTCGCGTAGTTTCTGCCGTCGGCGTCCTTTTTCGTCGTCACCGTGGCATAGGACTCCAGCTGGTTTTTGAGGAAACGCACCGTGACGACACCTGCGTCCTCCAGCTCTCTGGCCGTAGCGTCATCTTTGAGCTCTACGGCGATGTCCCAGTCCTCTGCGGTCTCCAGCTTGTACGCCGCATCCCCTTCCGCGACCATGCGGTTGTTGTCCAGCTCTGACTTCTGATAATTCGTCTCATCGAAGTCCGCGTGCGTTAAGGCGTCGAAGGTAAGCCCCTCATAGCCGTCCGTGTTGTAGACGATGTAGCCCGTGTTATCCGAGTTGCAGTAGTGAATCGAACTGTCGTCCCCGATTCTCTCAATATCGCTGAGGATACTGTTGTTCGTGATCTTCTGCACCGTCGAGCTCAGGTCTGTTTTGAACTCATAGACGCTGTTGAACGCGCCGGGCTTGAACTCGGAGGAAAATTCTGTGACATCCGTGAGGATGTTCGCATAATCGTCAGAGGAGAACACGGTCTGATCCGACTCCTCCTGGCTGATCGCCTGTGCGACCTCACCGGATTCATCCACCGTGTAGGCGAGCTTGTTGGCTGCGAGCCGGTCGCCTTCCCTCGTGTAGTAATTGATGTGTCCGGAATATTTGCTCCCGACCACCTCTTCTTTGCGCAGCGCAATTCCCTTGTAGACCTCGTTCGACTCGAGGGCGCCGGTGCGCACCTCGTATCCCACGACATGTTTCTGTGTCACGTAGCGCACCAGGCTGTAAACGACGTAGATGAGGATCACAAGGAAGATCACCATGCCGATATTCAGATTGAGCGGCGGGCGGTGATAGGTGATCTGGTTATTCGGTTTTTTCCTACGATTTTTAGGGGGGACGTTAGCCACTGGAATACTCCGGATTACGGCTCTGATATAACAATGAGCCTTGAGACTGCTCCCAAGGCCCATGGACTATTCACACACAGCCACTATGATACGGCGCGGCTGCTATTTGCGCGATGAATCATCTGGCAGCTCTGCTGCGAGGTGATTCGTCGCAAGGGATGGACAGGCATTGCCAGCCCAGCAGGTCCTGTCTTGATCTCAGACAGGAATCAGAGGGAAACAGCGATCATGGACTTTGCATCCTCGGGCAGGTCTGCCTCATCCATGGATACGCTCAATACGAATTCGATCTTGTACTGCTCACTGTAGGATTGAAGCTTCTTGAGGGCGGGGGTGATATCCTGTCCGCGAAGGTGTGCGATATCGAGGAAGCTGTCAAAATACATCTGCTGCAGATCGTGGTCCTGGGAAATGATACCGGCGACGAAGCCAAGGAACTGATCCTGATTCTCTACGCTGTACTCCGATACGTCGATGAGTCTTACCTTGTTATTCAGCTCGAACATGTGCTGCGTGGATTTATCAAGATAAACGACATTGCCGAGAATGTTCTTGACTTCGGTGTTCACCTTATCGAGTAAGATCTTCGTTTTACCTTTGCCCTTGTTGCCTACAATCAGTTGAACCATGAGATCGCCCTCCTAAATGATGGATTTATTGAACGAAATCGGTGATTGGTGTTCCGCTTCCGTTACAGTCATTATAAGGGAAAGAGTGCTAAAAAACAACGCCCTATCCCTTGGGGATCAGGGACAGAACCTGATTCATTTCGGAGTAGAGTTTATCTTCATCCCAGCTCTTCATAACGATCGCGATGTAAGGTCTGCCGGAGGTATCCCGAGCAAGGAGCACGAGACAGTGACCTGCCGCCGTCGTGGTCCCGGTCTTGCCACCGACTACGGTGACCCCGGTGGGGGGCGCCTGCACGCTCTGTAAGTACATGTTCGTTGAGTTGACGGTGATCTCCTTCTCCGCCCCATTCTGGTCGTGGTAGACTGTCGTGTAATTGGGCATGTTGATGATCTCATTGAAGGTGGAGAACTGCAGTGCCTGATTGAAGATCAGGTACATGTCATACGCCGTCGTGTAGTGATTCTCATCGGAGAGGCCGTTGGAATTGATGAAGTTGGTCTGCGTCGCGCCGAGGCGTTTCGCCTCGTCATTCATCATGTTGATGAAGTTCTCGACGGTGCCGCCGATGTTCTCCGCGATCATAATCGCGACGTCGTTCGCCGAATAGATCAGCATGATGTGCAGTGCCTGATCGAGCGTCATAGTATCGCCCTTTTCGAGGCCTGCCTTCTGGGCATCCGCGTCCGTCATGTAGACGTTGCCGGAAGCGGTCAGAACCTTGTCGGAGCTCGCATTCTCGAGTGCCACGAGCGCCGTCATGATCTTGGTCAGGGAAGCAGGGTAGACTCTCTTGTAGACGTCCTTGGCGTAGATTGTCGTCGTATCGTTGAGATCGAAAAGGGCTGCTGAGGTCTCCTTTGCCATGTCTTCGAGAGAATCCGTATTCTCGCTGCCATTGCCTTTGACCACGCAAAGATCGCCGGCAAACGGCTTTGCGGTTTCCGCATTGCCGGATTCACCGACCAGGAAATTGAAATTACTGAGATTGGAGTTGTTCTGGAAACTCATGCCCGGTGCGGACGCGCAACCTGTCATGAGCACCGCGCCACACACCAGCAGGGATAAGATAAGGCGCTTGCAATTATTTATACATCTCACGCCACTCAAGATCTCCTCTGTCCAAAGATTTTATCAGAAGCTCCGCTGTTGCAAGATTCGTTGCGAGCGGGATATTGTGGATATCGCAGAGCCGGACGATATTGTTGACGTCGGGCTCATGTTTCTTGCTGTCACTGAAAGGGTCGCGGAGGAAAATAACCAGGTCGATCTCATTGTTCTCAATCTGTGCACCAATCTGCTGTTCGCCGCCAAGGTGACCCGCGAGAAGCTTGTGGATATTGAGATTCGTGACCTCCTCAATGAGTCTTCCTGTCGTGCCGGTCGCGTACAGTTCGTTCTTCGATAAGCTTCCTCTATAGGCAATGCAGAAGTTCTGCATCAGTTTCTTCTTCGCGTCATGTGCTATCAGTGCAATGTTCATTCTATCCCCCCCACTATGCGTGCGTCTGTCTTGCTGTCGTTTTGCGTCTGTTCTGCATACGCACATTCAGAACAAAACCAATTCCGAGGTAAAGGCTCAATAGAGATGTCAGGCCGTAGCTGACAAACGGGAGGGGAAGTCCTGTGTTCGGCAGAAGGCCTGTCGCCACAGCGATATTCACGAAACCCTGAAAGCCAATCCAGGCACCCATACCAGCGGCAATGATGGCCCCCGCCACATCCTTCGCCTCTCTGGCGATCCAGAAAAGCTTAACCGCAATGAGCGCCAGCAGGATCGCTATCGCACTCGCACCGATGAAACCGAACTCCTCCCCAATCACGGTGAAGATAAAATCCGTCTGAGACTCCGAAATATAACCGCTCTTTAACAGAGAAGTGAAGCCGTCCGTACTGCTGTTGCTCTTGCCGGTCAGCATTCCCGAACCAATCGCCATGATCGAGTTCACGGTCTGGTAGGAAGCAGATGTCTCATAATCCTCCGGATGGAGCCACGACAGGATACGTATCGCCTGATACTCGAAGGGACCGGTCAGTTTCAGGCTTCCCTGGTCGAGCAGATGGACGAAAATGATCACGGATGGAATCACGATTGCGAGAAACGCGCCGACTACCTTGAAAGAGAGACCTCCGACGAACATCATGATGAAGAAAATAAGGAACACCATGATCGTGGTGGAAAGGTCGGGCTGCAGGATGATGAGCAGCAGCGGAATTGCCACCAATACGAGGCAGAGCACTATAAACCCGAATGATTTCATTCTGTTTCTGAACTTCATAATAAGCTTTGCATAGAACAAAATCAATATGATTTTTGCCGCCTCGGAGGGCTGAAAAGTGATGCCGCCAATGTTGACCCAGCGCTTGGAACCGTTGGTAATCGTGCCTGCAAAGCGCACGAGGAGAAGGAGGAAAACATTGAGGCCGTACAGGATCCAGTAATAGCGAAGGATCCTGTTGTAGTCCAGCATGGAGACGAGCACCATGAGGATGAGGCCTGCGATCATGCCCTGCAGCTGCCTTGTCTGCATATCGGGCGCCGCGGAACCGATCGCGCGGATTCCGAACAGATTCAGCGCGATGATGAGTCCCACGAGGATGAAATCGAAATTTTTAATTGAAAAGGTGTTGAATAATTTCCGCATAATTCTGATATCAGTCTCCGCCGAGCGCGTTGTTCACAAGGGCAGAGGATGTCGTGGTGGTCAGCTCCTCTTTCGTCGCCGCCTTGTAATAGTATTTCAGCACATCTTCCGTGATGTGGGCCGCGTAGCTGGAGAGGTAGCCGTTCGCAACGCGGGTTGCCACTGCGATCTGCGGCCGATCGTAGGGCGCGTAGCCGATAAAGAGTGCGTGGTTCGGCCGCTCTGCGTTCTCCTGCGCGGTACCGGTCTTGCCGGCGACCGTGACAGGCAGGTCGAAAGACAGGCCTTCTACCACCTTCTCCATTCCCTCGTGAATTGCGCTCCAGTAGGAAGGATCCATGTTGAGCTGACTCTTGATCGTGGCGCTGTTGTCTATCACTCCGGAGCCGTCGCCCGCTGTGGTCTTATCCACGAGTGTTAAGTTATAGGCGGTTCCACTGTTCGCGACTGCAGTCACATACCTTGCAAGGCCGACGGTCGTGTAGTTGGAGTTGCCCTGTCCGATGGCGGATCTGACGGCATCCTCCGAGGAAATGATGGGCGCTGCCTCTTCGATCTCAATGCCGGACTTGTCGCCGAGGCCGTACATTTCGGCATATTTTTTCAATTTCTCCACACCGATCTCCGGGTGGTAGGTGCCACCATCGTCCAGTCCCAGTCTCCAGCCGACCTCATAGAAGAAGTCGTTGCAGGAGTTCTGGATACCGCCAACGACGTTGAGTGTTCCGTGCGCCGCAGGATAAATCCAGCAGCGGGGGCCAGGCTCGCCGATCTTGGTGAAGACACCGGTGCAGGTGATCTCCGAGCTCGTTGTGATCGCACCCTCCATGAGGCCTGCCGTTGCGGAGATCGGTTTGAACGTGGAACCCGGCGCAGTGCGCTGCTGCGTTGCGTAGTTGATGAGCGGCTTGGACAAATCCTGCCGGAGGCTCTCATAGTAGGCAGCGTCGACGCCGTTCGCCATCCGGTTGTTGTCGTAGGACGGATAAGATACGAGCGCCAGCACATCTCCCGTATTCACGTCCGTAATGACGATCGAGCCGGAACAGGGATCGAGGGCCAGCTGCGCCGGTGTGAGGTCGAGGTTCGTGATGCGCTTCACCATGAAGTCATAGGAAGACTCTGTCCCGGCAGAGAGAGCTTCGGCCTCCTCTGTAGAGACACTCACGCAATTCTGGTCAAGAAGGAGCTGACAGATCTGACCTCCCGACACGACATCGCCAAGGATCATGTAGTGGTACAGGTGTTTCGCAAAGCCTTTATCCCCGGAAAGAGCCTTGTCCAGCCAGTCGGCGATTGCCTGGAACTCTTCGGCCGAATCCGCATAAGTTTCCTCCATGTCGAGCTTCGTTACATCAATCCAGTTCTGGCTGATGCAATAATAGAGAAACTCCGTCATGGAGATGGTCTCTTCCTTCGTCCAGGCAAGATAGGTCTCATCTTTTGTATTGACCTTGTCCATGTCGAGTACGCCCTGATCCTTCATGAACTGGATGATGTAGCTCTCATAGTCCTGCATCTCTTTGGACAGGTTCTCATACGGCGTCTTTGCATCAAACATCTCTGCGTGGAGCTTCTCCCGTGTCCCGTTAAGGTAAGTACCAAAGGAAGCGTAGACCGCCTTCTCCGTATCCGAAGCGTCCGCTGCGCCGAAGTGGTCGATGCTGATGATATTGTTGTTGATCGTCTGGTAATAAACGGTATAGATGGGGATCGTGATATCCTCTGCCGTCGCCTTCTCTTCCGGAATGTATTCCCTGATCGGACGAATCTTCGCGAGGATGATCTCGGAGAGTTTCTTCTCCAGAATATCGTAGGCAGCTTCCTGAAGATCCTTGTCGATAGTCAGATACACGTCGCCACCGGCAACCGGATCCACGGTAAGTATTGTCTCCAACTCCTTGCCGAGGTTGTCGACATACACCGTCTTCGTCCCCTTGGTGCCCTGCAGCGTTGTCTCCAGACTCTTCTCAATGCCGGATTTACCTACCTGATCGGTCGCCGTATAGTCCGGGTTCTCCTTTTGCAGCTCCTCGAGTTCCTCGGGGGAAACCGTGCCTGTATAGCCCAGAATGTGGGCGAAATACTTCGCGTCCACGTAGCGGCGCACGGTATCGTTCTCGATATTGATCCCCTGCATGGTGTTGCTGTTCTCGAGGATGGACGAGACCGTCTTGTCAGACACATCGCTCGCGATGGCAGTCGCGATGTATTTCTTGAAGGAATTAAGCTGCAGATTGTAGCGTATCGTGGCGACCTGCAAAAGGCGCCTTTTATCGTACCCCTCTTCCGGCACAAAGGTGGTGGTGCCGTCGTCCTTCGGCGTATAGGAGCCGATGCCGTAACGCTTTGCAAGGGAGAGGATCATCATGTCCGGAGATGCGTTAGCCTCTTCTTTCGTAAGGTCCTCGAGCTTTGCGTGCCCGTAGACATCGGCGCGGAATCGCGTGAGCCTTGCGCCATCCACCGAGAATTCGTACTGATCTGCGTCGGCATTCAGGACGATGTTGAAATTGCTGTTGACCTGATCTCTATTCTTCTCAATGATGTCAATCGCCTTATTGATGGTGTCGTTGAGGTCCCGGTTGTGTGATGACGAGTCCGTATCTCCGAGGTCACGAATCGTGACGGAATAGGCGAGTTCATTGTAGGCGAGGAGCTGTCCGTTCCTGTCATAGATATTGCCTCTTGCGGCGGGCAGACTGATCTCTCTGCGGATGCGCAGCTGGAAATTGTTCAGATATTCTTCGCCGTTCACGATCTGCAGCGAGAACAGGCGATAGATCAGAAGGCCTGTGCCGGCGGCGACAACGGCGATGAGCAGCAGGATGCGAATATTGAGCCTGCCGACGAAATCGCCCATATCTTTTCTGAATTTAATCCCATCGAACAAAACGGTTATTTCCTTTCTGAGAGGAACAGCTCCTCTCTCCCCGCTACTCTCCTTACCCGGATTACCCTGTCGTATAAAAGGCGCAGGAGCGGGTAGGCAATGAGCGAGATTGCCGCCGTGTAGATCATCTCCGGGAGTGCAATACGCAGGAAGAATTCTCCGAAGAAGAGGCGGTTGCGGATGAGGAACAGGAAGACATAATTAAGGAATGAGTAGACAAAGTCTGACACCGCGATGAGAAGGAGGGGGAACCCCAGATCCTCGACGTAGAGGATGCGCTGGAATTTGCCCGCAAGGAACCCGATCAGGGCATAGACAAGCGCGTTGAAGCCAAGGAGTGGTCCGAAGAAAATATCAGACAACAGCCCTACCATAAAGCCCAGCAAAAGACCCTGCTGATCCCCCAGAAGGAAACTGAAGGTTGCTACCAGGACGATCAGAAGATTCGGCGAAACCTCCGCAATCCTGATCCTGTCCATCAGGGTGCACTGCAGAACGAAAACGAGGATCGTCACCACCGCGATGATGACAGTATTCCGAAGCTGGCGCATTAAGGCACCTCCTGTTTCAGCTTCCTGACAACGAGTACGGTGTTGAGGTGACTAAAGTCGACGGCGGGGATCAGCTCGCCGGATTTCGTGAGGTTATTCGGGTCCTTCTCGATCGTTGCAATATAGCCGATGAGAATGCCCGGCAGATATTTGTCACTGATGTTGGAGGTGACGACCTTGTCCCCCTCCTTGATGAGGTCATCCGGATCCTGGAGGCGGGAATAGTCGATTCTGCCTTCGTCATAGTGCTCGAGATTGCCGGACACCGTGAGATCCTCATTGTTCGAGAGTATCATCGCCGTTACATTGACGCCGTCGTCGATGATGGTCTCAACCCTTGCCCAGTCCGGCCCGATCGACGTGATGCAGCCGACGAGTCCGGAGCCCGCGAGGACATTCATGTTGACGGCAAGGCCGTCATTCGTACCCTTGTCGATGACAAAGGAGTGATACCAGTTGCCGGCGTCCTTCGCGATGACCCTCGCCCCTGTCTTCTCATACTCTGAATACTGATTGTCGAGCGCGAACAGCTCCCGAAGCTCCGAGAGCTCATATTTCTCCTGCTGGAGGTTGGTGTTCTCGGTGCGAAGATCCTGATTCTGACTGGTGAGCTCCTTGTTCCTCGCCCGGAGCTCTTCCATCGTCTCCAGCATTTCGTGGCGCGTGACAAACCACCCGCCAACGTCCGACACCCCGTTTTGGAACGGGACAATGAGGTAATTGGCAACGGTGTTCAGCGGGCCGGTGAAAAGATTCGTGCGGTAGGTAATCGTAATGAGCGCGATGGATACGAGCGTTACGATGAGCAGCAGGTAACGCCCCGGTATATTGAACCTTATGGGATCATGTCTTTTTCTGTGGGAAGGCATTATTCAGCAAGTCCCTCTATGGTATATGCAAGATTTCGGTACTGTTTTTTCCGGATCACCTGGGAGAGACCGATGGCAACCGTGTTGACCGGAGCATCCGCCATGTTGACATCGAGGCGACACTCCTCCTGCAGTTTCTGTGCAAGCCCCTCTTCCTGGCAGGCGCCGCCCGTGATGAACAGTCCGTGGCGGTAGATGTCCGCCGACAGCTCCGGCGGGGTGCGCTCTAAGATGACGTGTACCTGATCTGCAATGCCGGAGAAGTGTTCCTCCAGCGATTTCTCGACAAATTCACTGGAAAGAATCCGTTCCACGGGAAGTCCCGTCACGATATCTCTTCCATAGACGACCGTCGTTCCTCTCCCACCCTGAGAATGGGATGAGAGGCGCACTGCCTCCGCCGTCTTCATGCCGATGACAAGGTTGTACTCCCTGCGGACCGCCGTGACAATCGCCTGATCGAACACGTGACCACCGGTCTTGAGCAGCTTCGAGAGCACAATGCCGCCGAGCGAGAGGATTGAGATCTCAGTCGTATCGAAACCGATGTCGACGATCATACAGCCCTGGGAATTCTTAACGTCGATGCCAAGCCCCAGACCGTCGGCAATCGCCTTCTCGACGCCCATGACGCGCCTCGCCTTGACACCGGCGTCCCTTACAAGGTCATAGAAGGCTCTTCTCTCCACTTCCGTCACATCCGTCGGCACCGCGATGAAAAAATCGGCAGGCCGCAGCACGCCCCGCTGCTCATCGCGAAGGAAGGATTGCAGCAGCTGCTCCATGTTGTTGATATCGGCAATGACGCCGTAGTTGATCGGCCTTGAGACCTTGATGCTCGCGGGCGCCTTCTCATACATCTCGTAGGCGGCGTCGCCGTAGGCGAATAGGAGCTTGCGGTTCTGGATCGCGATCATGTTCTTCGCGACCTTGATCTTGCCCGTCTGGGAATTGAAGATCTTGATATTGCTGGTGCCAAGGTCAATGCCGTACGCGTTGCCGGAGACGCCAAGATCCTCCTGCACAGGACGTGGCATGGCGCCTGTCTTATTTTTGCTCTTAAAGAATAAGCCCATTAGAGATATCCCTGTTCCTTCATACTGATGTATTGTCTGTCGCCGATGACGAGGTGGTCGATGAGATGGATGCCCAGCTCGTCTCCGGCGTTTCTGATCTTGTTCGTAATCTCAATATCTTCCCTGGATGGCGTAGGATCGCCGCTCGGATGATTGTGCAGCAGCATGATGTTCACGGCGCCGTGGCGTAGCGCGGCGGTGAAGACGTTGCGCGGCGAGATGAGGGATGCATTCACAGTTCCCATGGACAGCACTTCGTCGCAGATAAAGCCCAGCTTGTTGTCCAGGTTCACGAGGCAGACTTCCTCATTGTCCAGATGCCGCATGGACTCCATGTAGCATTTCGCGACGGTCGCCGGCGAGTTGTAGATGACCTGCGGCCGACATTTCTGCATCGAGATGCGTTTCGACAGCTCCAGAATACACAGGAGCTTAACGCCCTTCGCTTCTCCGATCCCGTCGATCTTCACAAGATCCTGTAGCGTTAAGTGGTAGAGCGCAAGGAGGCTGTGATTTGCGTGATCTCCCGCTTCCAGCACGGCTGCCGCCATCTGCATAACGGGCGATGTGTGCGTGCCGGAGCGCAGGATGATGGCGATGAGCTCCGTGTCCGAGAGGGAGGAAGCCCCGTATTTCATAAAGCGCTCACATGGCATCTCAATGCCGGCAGGGAACTTTTCATTTTTCTTTTTTTTCATTTTGCTCCGTTTCTGCAGGCATGCGCCTCTCCGGGCAGATACGGGGAGCAATACAGAATCTATTCAGAACCTCATCTCGGAAATCGAAGATTTTCGAGATGAGGTTCTTCCGACGCGCTTCGCGCGTTGGCCGCAGCTCAGTTCATATCGCATCCAGCCGTGTTCACACGTCTGTCTGCTCATGAACCTCGCTGCGCTGAATAGATATCATTTTAATTCTTCGGCGCAGCGAATTCAACTTTCAGGGAAAACACAGATCTTCCGATCCAGCATGTTCTGCAGGGTCTTGAGTATCCCGAATTTGGCGTGCGGCCAGGTGAGTCCTCCCTGAAAATAAGCGCTGTATGGCGCGCGCAGCGGCCCGTCCGCGGAGAGCTCGATGCTGGATCCGGAGACGAAGGCGCCTGCTGCCATGATGACATCGGAGTCATAGCCCGGCATCGGCGCGGGCTCTGCCGTGACGAAGCTGTCCACGGGAGAAGCCGCCTGGATCCCCTGGCAGAAGGCAATGAGGCCTTCCGGATTGCCGAAGGTAATGGACTGAATGATGTCGTGGCGCTGTTCAGAGCCGTTTGGCAGGACGGCAAAGCCCAGCTCCTCATAGGCGTTGGCGGCAAAGATCGCGCCCTTTAACGCCGAAGCCGTGACAATCGGCCCCATGAAAAATCCCTGATAGAAGGATGGGAGGACACTAAGGCTCGCGCCGACCTCCTTGCCAAGGCCGGGACTTGTAAGGCGCACCGCGGCATTCTCAATGCACTCGCTCGTCCCCACAATATAGCCGCCGGTCGCGGCAAGGCCGCCTCCCGGGTTCTTGATGAGGGATCCGACGACCATGTCCGCGCCCACATCGGAGGGCTCCTTCGACTCCGTGAATTCGCCGTAGCAGTTGTCGACCATGAAGGTGACATCGGGCCGCAGCTTTTTCATGAAGTGGATCGCTTCGCCGATCTGATCGACTGAGAGCGTCCGCCTCGTCTGGTAGCCCTTGGAGCGCTGGATCGTGCAGAGGTGAATCCTGCGCTCCGTATCTTCCGTGAGGGCCTTTTCAAGACCATCGAAATCAAAGC
This sequence comes from Lachnospiraceae bacterium NK3A20, assembly GCA_900107575.1. Taxonomy (GTDB): domain Bacteria; phylum Bacillota; class Clostridia; order Lachnospirales; family Lachnospiraceae; genus CAG-791. The sequence goes on from FNQX01000008.1 coordinate 35,124, forward strand.
TTCCGTCCGGCAAAAGGTCCACCTGCCGGTAGCCGATGCCGTACTCCGCGAGAGATCCGCGGGACTTCCGGATGCCGATCACCTCTTCAAGGGTGTCGTAGGGCTTGCCTGCCGCGCTCATGAACACCTGCCCCGGGCGCAGATTGGAGAAGATCGCGAGCGCGAGCGCGTGGGTGCCGCAGGTGATCTGCGGGCGCACCAGCGCATCCTCCGTGTGGAAATAATAACGGAATACCTTCTCGAGGCCTTCGCGCCCGATGTCATCGTAGCCGTAGCCCGTCGTGCCCTTGAGGTTTGCCTCGCCTATATGTGCATCCTGCATAGCCTTAATGATGCGCAGCTGGTTCACCTCCGCCATCGCGTCAATCTGGCGAAACCGCTCTTCCAGCCGCCCCAGTATCGGCGCCGCGAACTGCAATATTCTGTCGCTGATGCCAAGCTTTTCATAGACGAGCGCGCGCTCCGTCTGCAAATTTTCATAAATGTCTTTATCGAGAATGGAACTCATGTATCTGCCTTTCTGTTATATGTGGTAGTGTTCCCGGATCTTTTCTTCCATCCGGGCGAGCATTTCCCCGGTATCCCGGAACGCGTCTTTGTCGATCCAGACAAGAGATGAATTTCTCTTCTCCTCCCGGCGAAACCAGGTGAGCTGGCGCTTCGCAAAATGCCTCGTCTGGATCTTGATCTCCTCGATCGCTTCCTCCAGCGTCCACGTCCCATCCAGATATTGGAGAATCTGTTTATAGCCAAGCCCCTGCATGGACACGGAAGACGCGGATAGCCCTGCCGCCTTCAATCTCGCGACTTCCTCCACGAGCCCCTCTCGCACCATGCGGTCGACTCTTTCATTGATCCGCGCATAGAGGCGCGCTCGCTCCATGGTCAGGACAAAATATAAGGCGTCATAGGCAGCAGACCGCGCCTTCTCTGTCTCGTTGTGCGAAGAGATCTTCTCCCCGCTCTCTTTTGCGTATTCCAGTGCCCGGATGACGCGCTTGACATTCCCTTCGGGGATCGCGTCGGCAGAGGCGGGGTCGACGAGGCGCAGTCTCTCGTGCAGGACTTTGGGTCCTTCACGTTCCGCGATCCTCTGCAGCTCTTCCCGGTAGGACGTATCCTCGCGAATTTCGGTAAAATTGATGTCATAGAGGAGCGACTGAATGTAGAAGCCGGTTCCCCCGCATAAAAACGGCAGGCGCCCTTTCGCATAAATGTCGGACAGGGCCGCCTTCGCCTCCTTCTGGAAGCGTACGACGTTCCATTCATCCGTCGGGTCCAGGATGTCGATCAGATAGTGCGGGATGCCCTGCATCTCATCCCTGGTGATCTTCGCGGAGCCAATGTCCATGCCGCGGTAGACCTGCATGGAGTCCGCAGAGATCACGGAGCCACTGTACCGTTTCGAAAGTTCTACAGCTGCTGCGCTCTTGCCGGATGCGGTCGGGCCCGCGATAATGACGAGCGGGGGCCTGTTATTTTCTCTCAAGTTCTCACACATGGCAGCTCACACGATCCTCTTGAATTTCTTCTCCAGATCCTTCTGCGACAGCACGATCATGGTAGGCCTCCCGTGCGGGCAGTGATAAGGATTGTCGAGGGAGAGCAGCTCTCCGATCAGCGCCTCTGCTTCCGCGAGGGAGAGCGTCATGTTGCCCTTGACCGCCGCCTTGCAGGACATGGACGCGATTTTGTACAGAATCGCAGCCGGCGTCCCGCTCATCTTCTCGCCAAGGATCTCATCCAGAATTTCCTTCAGCAGCGCGTCCGGCTCGTTGGCGTAGAGCTCCATCGGCACCGCGCGGATCGCGTAGGAATTCTCACCGAAGTCCTCGATCTCATATCCCATCCGGCGGAAATAGTCCTCGTACTGATGGTATGCGGCCTCTTCCCTGCCAGTGAGGTTCACGATGATGGGAGGCGCGACCATCTGGGAGGCCGCCGCGGTTTCCTGCTCCCGGGAGAGTCGCCGCATCAGCCGCTCGAAGTTCACCTTCTCGTGCGCCGCGTGCTGGTCAATCATCAGCATCTTGTCCTGGAATTCGATGATCCAGTAGGTGCGGAACACCTGACCGACAATGTGCCAGTTCTTCACATTCTCCTTCGAGAGGAAATGGTAGTGAAGGTCCTGGCCGTAGGCGGATGTCGCATACTCCTCGGTCTGCGATGAATCTCCCGCCTCCCTGGCAGCCTTTGCGAGGAAGGCAGCCGCGGCGAGGTCATCAATATTATCATTGACGTCATCATTTGCCGGCGTCTGATCCGTGGAGACACTGCCCGATACAGATTGAGATGACGGTTTGGAAGGAAGACTCTCTTCCTGCAGGAATGTTGCCTGCTCGAACTGGCCGGCGACGTCAGCGTCCGCGCCCAGGAGCTCCTTCGCATGATCCTCCTGTACGAAAGGATTTGTGGTCGCGCTCTTTTTGTCCGCGCTACGGCGGTCGTCGAAGATGAAATCCGAGGTCTCCCCGTACGTCTTTGCCGCCGCATCACTCTCCCGCACCAGGTCAGAATGTGTAGTCGGAGCATCCGCTGCAGCTGGGCTGCCAGCTGCGGCTAAGCTGCCGAAGGCAGCTTTGGCTTCCCGCGCGCGCTCGAACGGTTCTGCGTGGGGCTGTGCCGCGATACTGGCGGCGCGGGTTGCTTCTTCTGATTTCCTCTCCCTCGCCTCTTCCTGCTCGGTGCCGAAGGTCGCGCGTGGGATCAGTTCCACCTTGTGCAGCGTTTTGTGCACCGCTTCGTTGATGAAGTCGTAAATCTCCTTCGCTTTCGAAAAGCGCACCTCCAGCTTGGAAGGGTGCACATTGACGTCGATCTCTACTGCGGGGAGCGACAGGTGCAGGATCGCGAAGGGGAACCGGTGCTGCATGAGGTCCGTGCGGTACCCCTCTTCCAGTGACCTCGAGAGGACGTCGCTTCGAAGGATCCTGCCGTTTACGAAGAAGATCTCATAGTTCCTCGAAGACCTCGAGAACTCGGGGCGTCCAAGGTACCCTTCCAGCCCGTAATCGCCGTCTGTCACATGAATCGGGATCACCGACTGTGACATCTCTCTGCCGTAGATTCGGTAGATCAGCTCTTTCTCATTGCCGTTGCCCGTCGTGTGGAGCTTCTCCTGATTGTTCACGCGGTAATGGAAGGAAATGCCCGGGTGGGACAGTGCAAGGTGCTCCACAAGGTCTGTAACATAGCCCGCCTCGGTCTGCGCAGACTTCAAGAACTTCTTCCGTACCGGTACGTTGTAGAACAGATTCCGTACGATGACCGTGGTGCCATCAGGCGCGCCGACCTCCGAGATGTCCAGAGGGATGATGTCCGTTGTCTGAAGGCTCGCCGCCCCCGCGTCTGCCGCATCGGGCGCATGCTGCCCCAGAGGATGCAGGACTTCATTGGTCGCCCGCGTGCCGATCAGAGACTCGTGCGTCTTCGTGATCATCTCTACCTCGGAGACCGCCGCGATACTGGAGAGCGCTTCTCCGCGGAAACCGAGCGTCATGAGATTTAGCAGGTCACGATCGTCTTCGATTTTCGATGTCGCGTGGCGACGGAAGGCCTTCGTGATCTGGTCCGCCTCAATGCCGCAGCCGTTGTCCGTCACGCGGATGAGGTCGATCCCGCCGTTTCGGATCTCAATGGTCACCGCCGTAGCGCCCGCGTCGATCGCGTTCTCGACAAGCTCCTTTACGACATTGAGCGGCCGTTCGACGACCTCACCGGCCGCAATTTTATTAATCGTCTCACTGGAGAGAACGTGAATCGTGGACATAGCATTCCCCTTTAGGCTTTGTTATTACTGGTCCAGCGGTTTTTCAGTTCCGACTGCAGCCGGTACAGCGTGTTCAGCGCATCCATCGGCGTCATGTTGGTGATGTCGACAGACTCGAGCTCCTTCAATACGTCGTTGTCGCTGATCGTATCGAACAGCGACATCTGCCCCAGGTCCACTTCATCATAGTGCTGGACCTTCTGTTGTTTGCCGCCCGCTGCATCCTGGCGCACTTCAATCGACTGGATCTTCTCCGTGATATCGTTGTCCGAGAGCTGGTTCACAATCTCTTTCGCGCGGTCGACAACCATGTCGGGCAGACCCGCAAGCTTCGCCACCTGGATGCCGTAGGATTTGTCGGCGCCGCCCTTGACGATCTTGCGCAGGAAGATGATGTCATCGCCCTTCTCCCGGACCGCCACGCAGTAATTGATCACGTTGTCAATCTTGCCCTCGAGTTCGGTGAGCTCGTGGTAGTGCGTCGCGAACAGCGTCTTCGCGCCGAGGAATTTCTTGTTGCTGATGTACTCAATCACAGCCCACGCGATGGAAAGGCCGTCGAACGTGGAGGTGCCGCGGCCGATTTCATCGAGAATGAGCAGGGACCTGGGCGTTGCATTACGCAGAATGTTCGCAACCTCATTCATCTCGACCATGAAGGTCGACTGGCCGCTCCCCAGATCATCGCTCGCCCCGACTCTCGTGAAAATCCGGTCGACGACACACAGGTCCGCGGCTCTTGCCGGAACGAAGCTGCCGATCTGGCTCATCAGCGTGATGAGGGCGACCTGCCGCATGTAGGTCGATTTGCCCGCCATGTTGGGGCCGGTGATGACAGCAATGCAGTTCTTTTTGTTATCCAGGTAGGTGTCGTTGGAAACGAAATCACCCTGCATCATCTGCTCGACGACCGGGTGTCTCCCATCCGTGATCTTGATGATCCCCTGCTCGTTCAGATGGGGACGCACATAGTTGTTGCGCTCCGCAACGAGGGAGAGACTGCAGAAAACATCCAGGTACGCCACGGCTTTGGCCGACCGCTGCACGTCGACCACCCGGTCATTGATGAGGTTCCGTATCCTGCTGAATTCCTCATACTCAAGATCGTTCAGCTTGTCCTGCGCGTTGAGGATGGTGTCTTCGAGCTCCTTGAGGCGCGGTGTCGTGTAGCGTTCGGAGCCAACGAGGGTCTGTTTCCTCGTCCAGTCCTCCGGCACCTTGTCGCGGAAGCTGTTCGTCACCTCGAAGAAATAGCCGAACACGTTGTTGTATTTGATCTTGAGTTTGCTGATACCGGTTGCCTGCCGCGCCTCTTCTTCCAGATCGGCGAGCCACTGTTTGCCATCCGTCTTGGCCTTGCGGAACTGATCAATGTCGGCGTTGTAGCCGGTGCGGATGATGCCGCCCTCTTTCATGGCAAGCGGCGGCTCATCGACGATCGCGCGATCCATCAGATCTACGAGCTCGTCGAAATCCGCGATATCATCGTGGATGCGGACAAGGGCCGCCGTGTCCGGGAAGTCTTCGAGTGTGATACGAAGGGGTTTCAGCATCTTGAGGGATTCGCGGAAAGCCAGTACGTCCCGCGGGTTGGCGGAGCCGTAGCTGATCTTCGTGAGGAGCCGCTCCAGATCATAGACCGGGGTCAGGTATTCCCGCATCTCATCGCGGTCCACCGTGTTGGCAGAGAGCGCCTCCACGGCATCGAAACGCTTCTCGATTTCATCTTTGTCGATGAGGGGCTGCTCCAGGAACTGATGCAGGAGCCTCGCCCCCATCGCGGTCTTCGTCTTGTCGAGCACCCACAGAAGGGAACCGCGGACCTTCTTCTCCCGCATGGTCTCGGTGAGCTCGAGGTTCCTTCTCGTCGCGGCATCCAGCAGCATGTAGCGGCCGCTCACGTAAGCTTCAATTCTCGTGATATTCCCCAGATCATTCATCTGGGTATCGTAGAGATACTTCAGGAGGGCGCCGGATGCAACCGCGCCCGCACGTAAACTGTCAATGCCGAGCGCCGTGATACTCGATACCTTGAAATGCTCCTTCAGGACACTGGTTGTCTCGTTCTCTCCGAAATAGTGCGCATCGAGGGTATTGACGGTGATCCCCATGCGGCCGCGCAGATCATCCATATCAATACCGGATAAGAGGAACGCCTCGTTCGCGATGATCTCGGAGGGCGCATATTTATTGATCTCATCCAGGATCTTCGCCGTACTGGAGGCTTCTGTACAGTAGAAATCCCCGGTCGAAACGTCGGAGACCGCAATGCCGCTATGGGCAATGCCGCTATGGGCAATGCCACTATGGGCAATGCCGCTATGGGCATTACCGCTATTCTGCGCATCGTAGAAAATACAGAATATGTAGTTGTTCCGGTTCTCGTCCAGGGTCTCGATGCTGGTTTTCGTGCCGGGCGTCACAATCCTCGTGACGGCGCGCTTCACCAGCCCCGTCGCGTAGCGCGGGTCCTCTACCTGGTCGCAGATCGCAACCTTGTAGCCCTTCTCGACCATCTTGGAAATATAGATATCGACCGCGTGGAACGGTACGCCGCACATCGGCGCGCGCTCCGGCAAGCCGCACTGTTTGCCCGTGAGCGTCAGTTCACACTCGCGGGAAACCGTCTCTGCGTCGTCGAAAAATTCCTCGAAGAAATCGCCGATCCGGTAGAACAGGATGCAGTCCTGGTACTGCGCTTTTATTTTGAGATACTCCTGCATCATGGGAGATACATCTGCGGGATTGGGATAAGCCAATGGTCACACCTCTTTTTGCGGCTCAACAGCCGGATTCGTTTTCCCCGATTACGGTTCCGAAATAATAGAAATTCCTGCACTCATCCAGGTGCACGTCATAGAAGTGCCCGATCATGGAAGGGTCACCTTTGACATGCACGATGAGATTGTTGGAGAGGCGGCACGAGACGAGGCTCTCATCCTGCTCGTTCACCTCTTCTGCAAGGGCGCACATCGTCCGTCCTGTGAGCTTTGCCGCCTGGTCTCTCGCCGATGCCTGCACCTCGCGAAGAATCCGGTCGAACCCTTCCTTCACCAGCTCCTGTGGCACCTGCTCCATCTTCGCTGCCGGCGTTCCGGTGCGCTTCGAATAGATGAACGTGTAGGCATTGTCATAGTGGACACGGCGAATGACGTCAATGGTATCGTCGACATCCTCCGGCGTCTCCCCGGGGAAGCCCGCGATGATGTCCGTCGTGATGGCCGCGTCCGGCAGCTCTTTGCGGATATGCTGCGCGAGTGCGATGTACTGCTCCTTCGTATAGCGGCGGTTCATCGCCTGCAAGATTTTATCGGAACCCGACTGGAGCGGCAGGTGAATGTGCCGCGCGATATTCGGATGCCGTTTGATCACCTGGATGAGATCCTCGGAGAGGTCCTTGGGGTGCGGCGTCATGAAGCGCACGCGTTTGAGTCCCGGCACCATCGCGACTTCTTCCAGAAGCTGTGCGAAAACAACAGGCTCCTCCAGGTCTTTGCCGTACGAGTTGACGTTCTGTCCGAGCAGCATGACTTCGACCACGCCGTCCGCAACGAGCGCCTCCACTTCGCGCAGGATATCCTTCGGCGCGCGGCTTCTCTCTCTGCCGCGGACATAGGGCACAATGCAGTAGCTGCAGAAATTGTTGCAGCCGAACATGATGTTGATGCCGGATTTATAGCGGTATTTGCGCTCTACAGGAAGGTCCTCGACGATCTCGTCCGTGCTGTCCCAGACATCGATGATCTTGTGTCCCCTGGGACTGAACTGCCCCTTCTGCGGTGCGGTGTCAGTAACGGCCACAGGCTGCCGGATATCATTCTCCCTGCGGATGCCGTCGCCCTGGTAGCTCGCATCCTCAATGACCGTATAGCGGTTTCTCCGTCTCCTGCCGGTGCCGGTACTCTCCGGCTTTTCCTCATATACGTTGCAGAGGTATTCCGCGAACCGGAAGAGATTGTGTGTGCCGAAGACCAGATCGACATAAGGGAAGCTCTTCCGGATCCTGTCGACGTTCGTCTTCTCCTGCATCATGCAGCCGCAGACGGCGATCTTCATGCAGGGATTATCTTTTTTATAGTGAGACGCTCTGCCGAGCCGCCCGAAGAAGTGCTGATCCGCGTTGTCCCGCACCGTACAGGTGTTGTAGATCACGAAATCCGCGGACTCCTCCTCGATTTCCGTAAACCCTGCCGCATTCAGAATGCCGGAGAGCTTCTCTGCGTCCCTCGCGTTCATCTGACAGCCGAAATTCTGCACGTGATAGGTAGGCGTTCGTCCGAGCGTTTCGGCAAGTTTTTTCGTGTAGGTCTTGGCAAGTTCCAGGTAGGCTTCCTGCCGCTGCAGCTCAGATGCATCGCGCGACTTAAGATCCGCCGCCTTCTCTTCCTCCGTAGGTTTTCGGAGGAATCTTGCGGGGATGCCGGTTGCCTTCTCTATGGTATTGGTTGTCGTATTCTCTGTATTCATGCAATGTCGATCTCAAAGCCTGCGTATTTATTCATGATGCGGAGCAGAATCTCTGCTCCCAGCTCCATCTCGTCGACGCAGACGTATTCATATCTGGAATGGTAGTTGTAGGCACCCGTGCCGAGATTCGGGCAGGGAATGCCGCGATAGGACAGCGTGCAGCCGTCGGTGCCGCCGCGGATCGGAACGTCCACAGGCTCGATGCCGAGCGCGCGTGTCGCCTCCCGCGCATTCTCGATGAGATGCATCTGGGGGCGAATCTTCTCCAGCATGTTGTAGTAGCTGTCCTTGATGGTCACGGTCACGACGCCTTCCCCGTACTGGGAATTCAGCTTGTCCGCTGCAGACTTAGCGAGCGCCTTGCGCGCTTCGAACTTCTCTCTGTCGTGATCACGGATGATGTACTCCATCGTGGCGTGATCCGTCGTGCCGCTCATCTCATCGACGTGGAAAAATCCCTCGCGGTCCTTCGTGTGGTACGGCGTCTCCTTCTCCGGCAGGAGTGCGTTGTACTCCATCGCAACGAGCAGTGCGTTCCGCATGGAATGGTAGGCATCTCCCGGGTGTGTGGACTTGCCCTTGATGTCGACGTGAAGGGAGGCCGCGTTGAAGTTGTCGAATTCCATGTCGCCGACCCTGCTGCCGTCGATCGTATAGCCGTAGTCGACCGCAAACTGTTCCGGGTCGAAATTCATGACGCCGTTGCCGACCTCTTCATCCGGCGTGAACATGATGCGGATCGTACCGTGTGCGATTTCGGGATGGTGCAGGAAGAAGTCCGCTACTTCCATGATCTGTGTCACACCGGCCTTGTCATCGCCGCCGAGCACCGATCTGCCGTCGGTCACAACGAGCATCTTGCCCTCTTTCGTCGCAAGGTCAGGATAGTCCTCTTCGCTCATGCGGATGCCAAGTTCCTCATTCAGCACAATCTCCCCGCCGTCGTAGGAAGGAATAAGGCGCGGATGTATGCCGATCCCCCTGCCGTCGACCGCAGCGGACGTATCCATGTGCGCGACGAGGCCGAGGATCGGGGCCGTGTTCTCGCGGCGTTTTTTCTGTGCATCGGGGATCTTTGCCACCTTTTCCGGATCTGTCGGAATGTTGCCGGGGATCGTCGCATAGACGTAGCACTTCTCCTCGTCGAATACGACGTCTGCAGCGCCCATGTCCTGCAGCTCTCTGGTGAGGACCCTTGCGAGGTCCCTCTGCACCGGCGTCGACGGCGTATCGGCAACGCCCTCCTCCGACTGGGTGAAAATAGCAGCATAGCGGATGAATCTCTCCGCAATTTCATTCTTGTCAAAATGAGCCATCGTGTAACTCCTTTCGCTGTCCTTTTATTGTTGCCCTGTTATTGTTGTTCTATCAGTGTTGTCATCAGGTGATAATGGTTAGATAAGGCTAATATTATAGCACATAAAAATCAGGACGTCTGCCCTGCCGCAAACGTCCCATGTCCTATCAGCGACCTATAAGCGTCTCCATACAAAGGCCCGCCTTTGTGTCAAGCCGCATTTCTCCACAAGGCCCAGTTCCGAGAGCATCCGAAGAATCGTCGAGAAAGAGACACTCTTTCTGTGAATCTTCACAGCATCCTGGAAGTCCCTCGCGGTGAACTCTTCCGGAAGATTCTCCGGGATGAGCTGTGCATAGTCGGAAGGCGTATCCAGCTGGAGAATGTCATGAATGGAGAGAGGAATTCTGTCATAGCGGTGGGAGCCTCTCTTGCCATTTTTGCCGTAGCCGTCCTTTACGCGGTACTCCTCCATGTCGAGGAGGTAGAGCCGAATGGAGAGCTGCGGATCGGACAGAAACGGCCGGATGCGATACAGCTCACGAAAGGCGCTGTACCAGGTGCCGCGCATGGTGCCTTTGTTCTTCTCCAAAAGCTCCCCCGTTTCCGGGTCAATCCAGATCGTCCACTTGATGTGCGGGATCGGAAGCACACAGGTGACGTGGTATTCCGGAAGAAAAGCGGACAGCTTCCCCCGAAGATTCCCCCAGTTGGCCGTCTGGATCTCATAGATGTCATTCTCTTTGCAGATATCCGCGATATAGCCACCGACCGGGACTTCCTGATAGAGTTCCTCGGGCTCGATGGTGTTCTTTAAGATGGCGTGGACGGTCTTCTCTTTCTGCACTCCGATGCTGTCGCGCTCTCTGGGACCCAGCGTGATGATCTTGTCTCTCGCCGCCACAAAGCGGGCAAGCTCTGTCTCCGGGATCATCACTGTAGCTTCCTTTTGTGCAGGTGGCGGCGGATATAGGCAAAGGTTTCTTCCTCACCGCGGTCTCGCAACATCTTCAACAGATGCTCGATGAGCCTTGCCGTCTCGGGATGCAGGAACTGTGCCGTGTCACCCTGACTGTAGTAATTCCAGGGATCGGCGTCGGTATAGTCTGCGCCGCGGTATACCTTGCAGGCGGCGATGCGGTCCATGAACATTTCCACAACAAAGCGCCCCGGCATCTTCGCCGGCATGATGCCGACTCTCCCGTTGCCTTCCGACGCCCTTGTCGAATAGTCAATCCAGTATTCGTAGTGATGGCGGTTCCTGCCCTTGTGGTGCAGCCAGGCGGTGGAATAGCCGATATCCTCGCGCTCCGCGTTGTTGGGGCTGCGATCGCCCTGATAATACCGGGCGCCTACGAGGAATTCCGTGGGACTGTATTTGCTGAGGTCGTGCAAAAGGCCCTGGCGCAAGAGACCTACCTTCCAGCAGCCCTCGCACACGAGCATTTTGTGATGCGTAATGGTGGCAAAATGCGCCGCAGCCTTCTGCATGGTGAGCGGCGGATGGCTGCCGGCCTGGGAACGGGAAACTTTATTTATCATGAGACTTTACCAAGTATACCCTTGCCTGCACCGGCTCTTCGCCCTCGGCGGCGGGTCTTGCCTCCAGGATCTGAATCGAGCGGCCGGGAACTGCGGTGCGGCGCTGATCCGGAAGCGCCTCCGCATGGTCCGGGAACGACTTGTCACGGAACGTATCCATCACGACAAACCACTGATAGCCCTTCGGCGGCTGGGGAATGCCGAGGAGCTGGTTGTGCCAGTGCATGTTGATGGCAAGGTAGAGAAGCCGGTTGTCCGGATTTTCCTCCGCGTAGCTTTCGTTGTACAGGATGCCGATCGTGTGGCTGCAGCTCGAGAAATCCGGCTTGTACGCATCCTTTCCATGGAAAGAGATATCGGGATAGCCCGACACCTTATCATCGTTGAACCGGAAAGGCGTTCTCCTGCGGAAAATGGAATGCTCTCTGCGGAAGGCTGCGATCGCTTCCGTGAAGTGCAGGATCTCCCTCGCGTCAACCGTATCCTTCCACTGCATCCAGCCGATCTCGTTGTCCTGACAATACGGGTTGTTGTTGCCGTTCTGTGAATTGCATCTCTCATCTCCTGCGTGGAGCACGGGCGTACCCTGCGCCAGGAAGTTCAACGTGAGGAAATTCTTGATCTGCCGGATGCGAAGCGTACGGATATCTTTCTTCTGGCTCCTGCCCTCAATGCCGCAGTTCCAGGAATAGTTCTGGTCCGTACCGTCGCGGTCATCTTCTCCGTTGTCCTCATTGTGTTTCCAGTTATAGGAAACGAGATCCATCAGCGTGAATCCGTCATAGTTACAGACATAGTGAACCTCACCGTGCTCCACCGGAACCGTGACAAACCGCTTTGTGAATTCGCGGACAACATTGTTGTCACTCTTTACGAACTGGCGCACCAGCGGTTCGAAATCATCGCGGTATTCCGAAAGATGCGAAATCGAAGGCCTGCCGACGGTGGGATTCTCCTTGTCCTCTTTCTGCAGATCCTCATACGGGAAGCCGTAATAGAAAATTGCCGTATCGCTCAGCATCGGGTCCGTCGCGAGCGTCTTCAGCGCGGAATCACCGCCCTTCAAATGGAAACCGTCCACATGGTAGTGCGTCACGTAGAACCTTGCCGTCTCCTGCTGGGTCTGGATGGAAACGGTATCCGGGAAGAACAGCTGCAGATAGACGAGGATGCCTGCCTTATGGAAGGCATCGACCATCTCCCGAAACTCCTGCTGCGGCTTGCCGCTGGCAGCATAGGCTCTCTTCGGGGCGAAATAGCAGCCTTCCCCAAAGTTCCAGTAGTTCATCTTGCTGCTGTCTTTGCGTAAAGGTCTTGCGGTATAAGGCGACGTGGCAAATCTTGCGACATCCCCTGCCATAGAGCCCGTAGACTCCGGCACCGGCGCCCCCTCCATCCTGCCAAGCGCGGCTTCCCGCAGCTCGTAGACAGGCAGCAGCTCGACCGCGGTGACGCCCAGCTTCTTCAGATAGGGAATCTTCTCTGCGACACCCCTGAAGGTGCCACGGTGGGCAGCCTTCGACGTGCGAGAAGCGGTGAAGCCTTTTACGTGGAGCACGTAGATGTACTGATCCGGCCAGGGCGCAGTCTTTCGTCCATACGCCGGCAGCTGATCCTCATTCCGGGGGAAAAGGCGTCCCGCGGTGATCTTGCCCTTTGCTGTCTCCAGCTCGATCAATTCTCTGGCATACGGATCTTCGAACGTATAGTTGTCCCGGTAATACCGGTAGGCCCAGTCTTCCGGCCGGATGCCGTGCACCCTGACGGAGTAGAGACTTCCGTAGCGGTATTCATCGGTAAAGGGCAGAACAATCTCCTCCAGATCGGCAAGGCGATAGAGAATGAGGCCGCAGGAAGCACAATTTCGGAACACCGTGCTGAACACCACCCCGTCATCGTCTACAGCGGTGCCGGGCACAACCATGTGCGCGGGTGAGGTTACAAATGTAGTCGTCATATTCCGGTTCCTCCCTATGCCAGCGTGATGATCAACAGATACGAAATTCAATTCATTCTAGCACAGAAAGTAAACTTTGCGGGCGCAACATCACACCCAGTTCTCAACTCCCAGGCAGTTCAGAAACCTGGACGGCAGCCTCGGATTCAGGCTGCTTCCGCGCACATAACACAGATACAGCGTCTTTCTCGCCCTCGTCATCGCGACATAGAAGAGTCTCCTCTCCTCCTCAACGCCTTCCGGCGTGTACGATTTCCTGGAAGGCAGAATGCCCTCGTTAAGGTCCGGGATGATCACAGTGTCAAATTCGAGACCCTTGGACGCGTGCATCGTGATGATGTGGACGCCGCGGGTATTGCGCGCCTGCTCTTCCCCGCTGTTCCCCCTGATACCATTGTGCTGGCCCATCTCTGCCCTCTGATCCCTCAAGAGCTGCTCCAGAAGAGCAAGAAATGTAGAGTGGTCGCGGGCCGCATCTGCCTTTTCCTCTACATCGCGCAGCACGCGTTCCACCTCCTCCCGTTCGGCATCCGTATCCGCTGCATTCAGCGCGTACTGCCGGTATCCGATATTCCGGCAGAGGAATCGAAGCGCCATGGGCGGGCGAAGCTTTGCAAGGATACTGAGGTCTTGCAGAAAATCCGAGATGGTCCGGTACAGCACCGTTCCCGGCAGCGCAGAGCGCAGAAGCTCTGCGGGACGCACCTCTTCAGAAGATGCGGACTTCCTTGTCAGATAGCGTTCCGGCCTGTTCATCACGCGGTAATAATCCTCGCGACGAAAGCTTCCTTTCGCAGAGTCTCTTGCAAGGCGGAAATATGCCTCGATATCTTTGATGACATCAGCTCCCTTGTCTGTTCCCTGCGGCACATTCCGGCCGTATACCGGGATCTTCATGCTGCGAAGATAAGACCAGAGCCCCGCCGCCTGTGTATGCGTACGGAAGATAACCGCCGTCCTTACAAGTTCTTCCGGGGCTTCCCTCTGCAGCATGCCACAAATGGCAGCGCATTCCTCTCTCTCCGAGACAAAGGGATGGAGCGATACCTCTCCCTGTTCCAGGTAGCCGGAGATCTGGCGTTTCACGATTCGGTTCTGATTCTCCGCGATGACCTTCGACGCGGCGCGGAGGATGTTCCTCCCGGAGCGATAGTTCACCTGCAACCGCACCGTGCGGGCATGCGGGTGATCTGCCAGATATTGCTTCGTAACGGCCGGATCCGCGCCGCGGAAGCTGTAGATCGACTGATCGTCATCACCGACGCAGAAGAGGTGCGTTGCGCCGCGCGCATCATCTTCCAGCATACGGATGATGTGATACTGACTCGGCGAGATATCCTGGAACTCATCAATGAGAATATATCGAAACTTCCTGCGCCACCGTAAGAGCACGGCTGGATCACTCTCCATAAGATGGTCACACGCAAGGATCATGTCATCGAAATCAATGAGGTGATTCTCCGACAGGTAGGTTTCATAATAGGCGTACGCCTCTTCCATTCCCGGACCCGCGGCAGTACTCATGGCTTTTCCTGATTTGCGAAGAGAGATGTTCTTCTCCAGCGCCTGGATATCCCGCTCATCTGCGTCAGAGCCAAGATACTGGTGTGCCAGCCGGTTCAGGAGTTCCTGTCTGGTTCGAGGATCAATGAGGGCTATGCGGGTGCCACTGCTCTCCCTGAGGATATGATAGAAAACAGAATGGAACGTGCCGAACGTAACCGCCGAAGAGCCGGCTGGCGCAGCTGGGCGCGAATCATTCTGGCTCTCTGAGGTACAAGTCTTCCCCAGCTTCTCATAACGCTTCTGCATCTGCCGCGCGGCAGCCCGGGAAAAGGTCAGGACCAGAATGGATTCCGGGCGCACATGGCGAACCTGCACGAGATAGCGGATATGGCGGACGAGCACAAAAGTCTTGCCGCTCCCCGGGCCTGCCAGAACGAGGCAGGCTCTGCCGGAGAAGGAAATCGCCTCCCACTGGGCAGGATTCCCTTCCGGTGTGGCAGAGGGTTCAGGCCCTGGCACAGGTCCAGGAGATGACCTGCTCAATGGTCCTGACCACTTCCTGCAGGCCGCTTGCGTCTTCGTCTGTAAAGCGGTTCAGCGTCGGACTGTCTACATCCAGTACACCGACCGTCTTTCCCTCATAGTGAATCGGCACGACGATCTCGGAATTCGATGCGGCATCGCAGGCAATATGCCCCGCGAACTCGTGCACGTTGTCTACCTTCTGCAGCTTATTGGTCGCAACTGCCGTGCCGCAGACACCCTTTCCCACCTCGATATGGATGCAGGCGAGCTTCCCCTGGAAAGGGCCGACGACGAGTTTCCCGTTGTTTATCAGATAGAACCCCGCCCAGTTGAGGTCCGGCACCGTATTGTAGATCAGAGATGAAATATTGGAGAGCATCGGCACCCACCAGGGGTCGGTCTCCGCCAGTGTCTTCACCTGTTCTGCCATCATCTTGTAATCTGTCATTGCATTCTCTCCTAATGATTCTGCTAAGTTTCTGTCCTGCCGGTCTTGCCGGTATCTGCCGTAACCGGCATCAAAGGTTTCGCTGCAGTCCTGCATTGAGGACAGTATAGCCTATTGGCGATATGCTGGCGACCATTCCGGCACCAACGTCCATATCGAGGCATGAGAAGTTCGGAAGCGACGCCGATGCAGGCGAAACCGCCTGCGCGGTGAATCGCCCTGACGATATCGCTCGCAGGTGCCGCAAAATTCGCGAAAATGGGTTAAAGAAACCGGCACCTCCCACATCGCGTGGAAGATACCGGTTTGATTCATAACAGCAAAAATACCTTGCTGCTGAGGGCGTACCAACGTAGCTATGCAGCAGGCAGTCCGCATTCTCGCTCAGAGGATTATGCCTGCGCGGCAGAGAGCTTATCGATGCCCTTGCGGATTCGTGCGAGGGATTCTTCCCGTCCGAGCATCTCCATGATCTGTGTTGCGCCTGCGGGGGTTACCTGTTTGCCGGAAACGGCAGTGCGCAGTGCCCAGATGACGGTCTTGTTCTTATACTCATGCGCCGCGGCGAACTCCGCAATCTTCTCGAAGAGGGCGTCGTTCGTGAACGTCTCCGCATTCTCAATGATCGGCAGCATGCCGTTTAAGATGTCCAGAGAGTTGGGAAGGTCTGTCTTTTGTTTTTTATTGACATACATATCAATGCTGTACTCAGGCAGCTCGTTGAAGAAATCGACCATCTCCGCGATGTCAGGGAAGATCTCAATGCGCGTGCGCACCATCTCCGCCACTTCACGCAGGTCGATATTCTCCCTGTGGATCGCGTCCTTCAGATATGGATATGCCTTCTCGTAGAAGACTTCAGGATCCATCTTCTTCAGATACTCGCCGTTCATCCAGCGCAGCTTCGTGTAATCGAAAACAGCAGGCGACTTCCCGATTCTGTGGTAATCAAACTCCTTCACGAGCTCGTCCAGATTGAAGATCTCGTTGTCTCCCTCCGGAGACCAGCCAAGGAGCGCGATGAAGTTCACGACCGCCTCAGGCAGGAAACCCTGCTCGATCAGGTCCTCATAAGAAGAGTGGCCGCTGCGCTTGGAGAGCTTCTTGTGTTCCTCGTCCGTGATGAGCGGGCAGTGAATGTATTTCGGAACCGGCCAGCCGAACGCCTCGTAGAGACGGTTGTACTTCGGCGTAGAGGAAATGTACTCATTGCCACGGACCACGTGCGTGATGCCCATCAGATGATCGTCGACCACGTTGGCGAAATTGTAGGTAGGATAACCGTCCGACTTGATGAGGATCATATCGTCGAGCTCTTTGTTCTCTACCGTGATATCGCCATACAGCTCATCATGGAAGGTTGTGGTGCCTTCTGTCGGGTTGTTCTGGCGGATGACGAACGGCTTGCCTGCGGCGAGATTCTCTGCCACCTCTTCTTTGGATAAGTGCAGGCAGTGCTTGTCATAAACAGAAATTTCCTTGCCGTCCACAACCTGTTTCAGTGACTCCAGTCGCTCCGGCGTGCAGAAACAGTAATACGCCTCGCCCTTGTCGATGAGCTCTTTCGCATACTGCATATACAGGCCGGCTTTCACGCGCTCTGACTGCACGTAGGGACCGGTCGGTCCTCCGAGCTCGGGAGACTCGTCGGGAATCAGCCTCGTCTCCTGCATCGTGTGTTTGATGATATCCACGGCGCCTTCCATCTCACGCTTCTGGTCCGTGTCCTCAATGCGGAGAATGAAGTCTCCGCCCTCGTGTTTCGCGATAAGGTACGCGTACAACGCAGTCCTGAGGTTGCCGACATGCATTCTGCCCGTCGGAGACGGTGCGAATCGGGTTCTGATTTTCTCTGCCATAATCTTTTCCTCCCAGCCGCCTGGAAACTCCCGCTCATGCGGATGAATGACTGTTTCCGGGGCATAATAATAACGCCATGCCGAACGGCACAGCGCTATCAGTATAAGCTTCCCTTATATAAATCGCAAGGAAAGATCGTATCTGTTCCGTACCGCCCGAAGCATCCCCCCGAAGCACTACAAGAGATCTAGCTGACGTACCCGCTTTCCTTGTTGACCACGCTCATGAATTCGCCGTCTCCATGGTATGCCCTGTAGTTATGGAATACGATCTTGAAGATATTTTCCACCGTAATGTCGAGGTGCGCTCCTCCGGTGATATGCGGCGTGATGAGAAGATTTGGTACCGCAAAGAGAGGGTCCTGATCCGGGATCGGCTCCACCTCCGCGACATCAATCCAGATGCCGGAGAATCTCCCGGAAATGGCCGGATCCAGCAGTGCCTCCCTGTCGATGACATTGCCTCTTCCAACATTCATGAGGAAGGCTCCCTCTTTGCAGGCAGCCATCATCTCTTTATCAAAGAGATGGTAGGTCGCATCCGTCCCGGGAAGACTTAAGGCTATGACGTCTGCCTTTGCAACCTCTGCCTTCAGCTCATCCAAAGGATGCACTTCGTTAAGCCCTTCCGGGCAGATGCCCGCTCTTCTGCGCACGCCTACGAGCGTGATCGGATGCTCAGAAGTCTCAAATGCGCGGATGTGGCGGGCGAAATCCATGCCGATATTGCCGACCCCGACGAGGAGAATTCTCTTGCCTGCGGGCGTCGTGACCACGCCATCATCCTTCCAGGTCTGGTTCTGCTGGTTGACGAAATAGGCCGGGATCTTCTTCATCATGACGAGCAGCATGCCGACCATGTATTCGGAGATCGCCGTACCGTACGCGCCGGTTGCGGAGGTGAGGACGGTTCTCTCGCCGGTCACGCCGGGCTTTGCATAGGCGTCGGCACCGGAATTGTTGAGCTGCACCCATTCGAGCGCGTGGTTGGATCGGATGCTGTCAACTGACATGTTGCCGATCACGGCATTGTATTTCGTCATCTCTTCGGGAGCCACCTCCTGCGTGGTGTCGAAGACGATTTCATCCCCGTACTGATCGGCAACCGTCCGCAGCGCCTTCTGTTGTTCCTCGTTGAAGTGGTATGCCACAAGAACTCTTTTCATGGTCGCGTCTCCTCTGATCTTCAAATCCCCACAGGTCGCGCAGGTCTGTGGGGATGGATGTGTCTGTATTCACTTACTGTATGGTCACGCTGCCCCAGGTGTCATTCGGGCAGATGCCGATGTAGCTCTTGCCGCTGTTGACAGTGATCTGCTGGCCGGAAGCATCATAGTATCTCGTGATGGCGGTCTCGCTGCTCTTCGTCCAGGTGATCGGAATTGCGTAGCCGTCCGTCAGGTAGTAGCCGGGCTGGCCATTGTTCACGATATCGTATTTCAGATACCCGTGCTCATCATAGACATTGAAGCTGCAGCTCTGCAGGAAGACATTCTTGTAACTCATGGTCGCGCCGGTGATGCCGTCCTTGGAAGGTGCGCCGTACTCATAGTAGTCGTAGGTCTTCGTCGAGCTGTTGTAGATGAGCTGGGAGTTCGTGTGCGGGAAGTTCAGCACGGCCTTGCTGGCTGTGATCGCGCCGCTCTCTTTCGAGAGATCCACCTCTTCTCCGTACTCCGCGAACTGGAAGTGGTCACCGGGATAAGCGGTGTAGCTCGTCGAGACGCCGGCTGCGGAGAATCTTCCTGCCATTTCTCCCTGCAGGCAGTATTCCGTGAACTCGGTCGCCTTGCCATTATTCACTCTGGAAAAGTATCCGGAGAAGTGCGGCGGCGCCCAGTTCGTTGCCCAGTACTGGTCGTTGTAGAACGGCCCGCCATCGTGGCAGAGCACGGCATTCCACTCGGGCGCCAGGAAGATGTTGGTCGGTCTGGTGCTGCGGATGGAGCCCAGCTGTGTGATGCTGCCCCAGTCCTTGAGGACACACATCAGTCTCGTGATTCTGTTGTTGTCAGTCGAATTCAGCATCTCATAGACCACGTCGCAGTCCACGGCACCGTAATGCGGCATGGCGCGCTCGTCATTGTCGATCATCATCGCAATGGGGCGCTGATTCTGAAGGCTGGTGCTGATCGGGAGTCCGGTCAGTTCGGAACGGTAAGTGCCCTCCGGAAGCTCTTTGGAAGCCTCTTCTTCCGTCGTTGCTTCGGTGGCGGCTTCGTCCACTTTATCTTCTTCGGTCTTTGCGATCTGCGCATCCTCCGGGATGGATTCCCACTCCGGTGTCGTCGCGTTCAGGTCCGGGTTCTCGTCCGCCGATGAGCATCCTATGATAGAGAGTGCCATGATCGCTGCCGCACAGCCCGCGATCCATCTGCTGCCAAATTTCATTTTATCCATTCTCCTCGTGTTCGTTTCCTGTCCGGTGGCCGGCAATTCCGGCACCAAAAATCATTATAATACCATGCATCCGGAATCCACAATCGGGATTCTGCGCTCAGAATCTTAGATCGTCGTTTCCTATGGGGTGGTCGCTTGGCATACAGGGACGTTTCGTTTGCTCTGCGGTGGAAAGGCGCTTGTACATGCCGGCCTTCGACAGCCCCAGAACTTTGGCGGCGCCGATGGCTCCGTACGCCGTGATGAGGCCGCGCACCTTTTTGACCGTGGCCTTCTCCTCGCCCTCGTCCGTCTGATACCAGATGTCTTCGAGGGGCCTTCCCGCGTGGCGGGTCTTGAGATTCTTCAGATTGTTCTCCCGCACCGTGAGTTTCAGAATTCTTCCCCGGTCCGTCTTCGTAAGCTCCAGAGTAACGCCGGTTCCAGAGAGCTCCTTTGCAATCCTTGCCACATCCCTTTCCTGATCTTCCACGGGGTACGCGGGATCTTCGGAGAGGAGAAAACAGCAGGCGAGCCCCCGCTCTTTGGTAAGGAGCTCTTTCCTCTCCGCAGCGCGGCGCTTTCTGATCTCCTCTTTGGTTGGATAGAAATTTTTCACCTTCAGTTCTTCCCCGTGGAGCCGAAGCCTCCCTCACCGCGCTGCGTCCTGGAGAGCTCATTGGTCTCATTGAATTCTACCGGGAGGTAGGGAATGACGACCATCTGCGCGATCCGCTCTCCGGGCGTGATGCTGCGTTCCGTGTCCGCATCATTGTGCAGACCGATCTGCCACATACCGCGGTAGTCGCTGTCCACGACACCGACGCAGTTGCCCGGCCGCAGCTGCTCTTTCATGGCAAGACCGCTGCGCGCGAAAATCGCGCCGAAATATCCCTCCGGGATTTCCATGGAGAGGCCCGTCGGAATCATCGCCGTTGTGTGCGGCGCGATATGCACCGTCTCCTGCACATCGGCATAGAGATCATAGCCTGCGGCAGAGTCGCTCCCCCGCATGGGGAGCTTTGCTGTGGGCGTCAGTTTCTTCACATTAATTCTCATGCATCTGTCTCCGTTACCCTGCATCTACATTCGGTTTCCTGGTCTTCTGCGCATCCGCCGCCGTCGTTGCCAGCGTATCGCACCGCTCGTTCTCCGGCTGCCCGTTGTGCCCCTTCACCCAGTGGAAGTGTACGGTGTGCGGCTCCATGGCGGCGAGAAGCCGCTTCCAGAGATCCTGATTCTTAACCCGCTGCCTGCCTGCTGTTTTCCAGCCGTTGGCCTGCCAGCTGACAATCCAGCTCTTCAGAAATGCGTTGATCAGATAGCTGGAGTCGGAATAGAGGTCCACCTCGCAGGGGCGGTTCAGATGCTCCAGCGCTACGATGGCACCCAGGAGCTCCATGCGGTTGTTCGACGTCGGGTTGAAGCCCTCGGAGAACTCCTTCTCGTGGAGCTCGCCCTTCGCGTCGCGGAACTGGATGATGGAGCCGTACCCGCCCGGGCCGTCCGGATTGCCGCGCGCCGCGCCGTCACTGTATATTGTTACTTTTGTCATGCATCTACTCCAAAACTATTGCCAGATCCCGGTCGCTTCGAATGCCTGCGCCCGCTTCTTTGCGCGCTCCGTGATCTTCTCATCGAAGCCGACGGCACCGAGGAGGCGAATCGCGTTCCGTGACCGGGCCTTTCCCCTGTGAATCTCATACGAGAACACGACGTCTTTCCTGCCCGTGCCCTCGTTGTCACGCAACTCTTCCTCGAAGTGGTAATTGTCGTAATCGGCGCCCAACAGCTCCGAGAGCTCGATGTCGTGCGTTGCGGCGAAACATAAAACGCCGCTCTTAGCAAAGGTTTCGAGGATCTCCGAGCTCGCTGCAATTCTCTCGATCGTATTCGTGCCGCGCAGGACTTCGTCGATGAAACACAGCACCGGATTCTCCGGGGAATCCTTTGCCCTCGCCGCGTCCACGATCCGCTTTAAAGATTTAATCTCTACCATGAAATAGGAATCGCCCGCCTGGATGCTGTCGCGGAGCGCCATGGACGAGTAGATCCTGTAATATCTTCCCCGGTATTCCTTCGCGCAGACCGTGAGAATTGTCTGTCCAAGGAGTGCCGCAAGCGCCGCAGCCTTGAGGAAGGTCGACTTGCCGGAGGCATTGGAGCCTGTGAGGAGGATGGGCCGCGCAGCCTCAATGCTGTTGGGCACCGGATGCTCCAGCAGCGGATGATAGAGGTCCGAGGCACGGAGGCCGATATCACTCCCGTTCTCTTTTCCAGTGATAAATTCCGGCGTGCAATAATAAGACAGGCTCTTGCGGTAGGACGCGATGGAGATCTCCGTGTCGATTCTGCCGACGATCTCGATCACCCTGTCCACGTCGGTTCTTTGCGCTTCTGCCACGGAGAGCATCTGGTTGAACTTGATCAGATCCAGGTGGAACACCATGCGGATGTAGTCAAAGAGAAGGTCGAACGGGTTACCGTTTCCTCCCTCCCGGGTGAGCATGAAGCTCCCCTTCCGAAAGCCTGAGAGCTTCCCTGCCGCATCACGCAGCGCGTCCAGATCCAGCGTAAGGTCTTTGGGGACGTCTGTCATCGGCACCGCGAGCAGACGGTCGCTGCATTTGAGGAGCCGCAGCAGGTAGCGGAATGAGACGATGTACGGATCAATTCTGCCCTTCTCATTGAGGTACGTCACCATGTTCACGATACTCGCGAGCACGAGGAGAACGATGCCGATCTGCACGTTTGCGAACATGATAGCGATCGCGGCAAACGGCAGCACGAAGTGCATATATTCCCTGAAACTATTGCGCTCCCCCAGCTCATCCAACAGGTCCAGATAGTCGTAGAGCGAGAACTTGCCCGTGTGCCCGAGATCGTAGAGGGCGCGCTCCATCATAAGGCGCGATTTCTCATGTTCATCCTGTTGAAAATAAGAGACGGCCCCCTCACGCACGGTGGCGTACGCATCCGACAGCGAAGGCGTGCGGAGCACATAGTAGAGATATTCTTCTCCTGCGGCACTCTTCGTGATGTCGATGCGGTTATAGACAGCGTCCAGGTCGAGATCATTCCAGGTGATATCGTCAATCGCGCGCGCCGATCTGTGCTTTAGATAATACCCCGGCACCCTGGCATAGCGCTCCGGGCTCATATCCTTGGAAGGAATGGCTCCGAACTGCCTCGTGAAAAGCGAATGCAGCACCGCGTTCCGTCTTCTGTTGTTGACGAACCCCAGCCAGGCCGTGACGATCACTACCGTGATCAGGAAGCCGAGGAAGGTTACTGTGCTCTCTGTCATGAACGTCCTACAATTCTTGTCTTAATCGCGTTGCAGTCAGCGTAAATCTTCTCCGGATCTTCGCCTATGTGGAAATTCATCCTGCCGTCGAACCGATCATACAGGATCCTGCCGGCCACCATGGTCATAATGACATTTTCCTTGGAACCGGAGTATACGACATTCGCCGCGATGTTGTTCAGAGGCTGCATGTTGGGCTGGTGCAGGTCGATCATGATCATGTCGGCCAGCTTGCCGGGTGCCAGCACATCCGTATCCGGAAGGCGCATCACATGCGATCCGTTCACCGTTGCCATCTTGAGCACCTCGTAGAACGGCACGGCTGCCGCATTGTTCTCTCTGAGCTTCCCAAGGCCGGTGGCGAGGAACATCTCGCGGAACATGTCGAGCGCGTTGTTGCTCGCGGGGCCGTCCGTGCCGAGCGCAACGGGAATCCCCATGCGCAGGTAATCGGAAAGCGGCGCAATGCCGGAGGCGAGCTTCGTATTGGAGCCAGGGTTCGTCACAACATCGATATGCTTCTCCTTCATGATCTCCCAGTCGGCGGGCGTTGTGTGCACGCAGTGATAGCCCGCGCCGCCGTAGTCGAAGATCCCCTTCTTCGCAAGGAAGGCCACGGGCGTCATCCCGTAGCGCTCTTTGCAGCCCTCGACTTCATCCGCGGTCTCCGCGACATGAACGTAGACGGGCGCCTGATATTTTTTTGCAAGATCCGCAATCTTCTCAATGAGCTCCTCGGAGCAGGTGTATTCCGCGTGGAAGCCCAGCTGCATGGAGATGAGCGGGTCTTTGCCGTTCAGTTTCTGATACCAGTCTTCGAGAAGTTCCGGTGACTGGGAGAAATTGTTGACTCCGCCAACCTCGACGAGGCGCATGCCCATCTCGGAGAACGCCTGCGCGATCGTTTCCGGCGTGAGATACATCTCCATCGCCGCGGTGATGCCGCTCGTCAGATATTCCAGCACGGCGAGCTTCGAGAGCGCATAGATATCTTCCGGCGTCAGCTTCGCTTCGTAGGGGAAGACCTGGTGATTCAGCCAGTCAGAGAGCGGCAGATCGTCCGCGTTGGAACGCAGCATCGTCATCGCGGAGTGCGTGTGCGCATCTTTAAAGCCCGGCATCAGAAGATTCCCCTTGCAGTCGATCTCCCTGTCGAAGTGGCCGCGGCACATCTCGACGCCCTTTCCGTCGCCGACATAGATGATCTTCTCGTTCTCAACATACACCTCGCCCTGGAAAACATCAGGCGCAGCGGCTTTCATGGTCAGAATTCTGGCATTGTAAAATCTGGTTCTCATGCGATCTCCTTCATGGCTTCGATGGACGCGGTGACAAGCTTCGTGAATACGGGTTCGGCTGCCTCTCCCGCCGCACTTACTTCCTCGGAAGAAAGGGGATGCGGTGAAATGCCGGCCGCGAGATTGCTGATGAGAGAGACGCAGCAGACGCGCATGCCGCAGTGTCTTGCCGTAATCGCCTCGACCACCGTGCTCATGCCGGCGATGTCTCCGCCGATCGCCCGGATCATGCGGATCTCCGCGGGTGTCTCGAATGAGGGACCGGAGAGCTGCACATAGACGCCGGTGTCGAGCCCGATGCCGTTGTCCTTCGCTGCCTTCTGGATGACCTTTTGCAGCTCTTTATCATAGACGTTCGTCATATCGGGGAAGCGGACGCCTTCTTCGTTATCGTTGGGGCCGATGAGCGGGTTCGGGACGAAATCCGAAATGTGGTCCGTGACAAGGGCAAGTGTCCCCGCGTGGTAGCTCTCTTTGATGCCGCCCGCCGCATTCGTGAGGAACAGAATCTGCGCGCCGAGCGCGTGCATCGTCCGAACCGGCATGACCACCTTCTCCACAGGATAGCCCTCGTAGAGGTGCACCCTGCCCTTCATGCAGACGACGGGAACTTCCCCGAGGTAGCCGAAAATGAATCTGCCGTCGTGCCCCGGTGCCGTGGATATGGGGAAGCCTGGAATATCCCGGTAGGAAATCTCCGTCTCCACCCGGATGTGGTCCGCAAAATTTCCAAGGCCTGACCCCAGCGTCAGCGCTACCTTCGGAACAAAATCCGTCACCCTGCGGATCGCGACAACCGCAGCTCTTACATCCTCTAACATAGTAACCTCTTTTCGATTTCCCACAGTGCAAATGCCTGATTTTCCTTGTGATCAGGGACTCAGTGCACAGCACCGAACCTCACATGCAGCGTCTGCATCGGCAGACGCTACATGTCTTTTTCCACCAATACTGCATTCACCACCGGCTCGATGGCGGACTGCATCGCGTCCTCCAATAATTCGGGATTTATGTGGTTCATCACGCTGTCCACGATGAAGTTGGTGTTGCCGGAACCGGTCGTGATCATCTTCAGGATGTTCTGAATGATGTCGTTCCCCGGTGTCTCGTCCCATTGCAGGGTGATGTTCTCCCTGTCGTGGAAGACGATCTTGAGTCTTCGCTCCGTCGCCTCTTCAATGAAGGCGATCCTGAGAGACAACACCGGCTCACCGTCCTCATTGTACCCGTATCTGCCCTTCGTGCCCACCAGATATTCTTCCTGGTTGAGTCGCACCACGCTGTAGCGGCTGCGGCCCATGCCGACCGGGAGCGTGTACACATCCTCGCCTTCCCGGAATACCAGATTCATGATGCCGCTCTTCATCTCGAAGCGCAGCGCGGCGATGCCGTTCGTGAAATTGTTGTGGACGACCTGCATGATGAGAGGGAACAGGCCGATTCCCTTGGAGCGCATCTCATACAGCCTGCCGTCGATCTGGTGGAAGAAATAGTCCGACTCCGCCGCTGCTGTCTTGCCACGGCCCCAGCCGCCGCCCTGTATCCTTGCCTGTCCGTACGGGTCTTCGCATTTCTGCCGCACGGTAGCAAGTTCGAGCTCCCCCACGGGGTCTCTGGGGAGCGGTACATCGGAGGGAACATAGTCTTTGTGGAAATATTTCCGGATGATCTTCGTCATCGTCCCGCCGGCGAATACCTCATCGTTTCCCGCGTTGATGATGACGACCAGATCGAGGGAAGGATAGACGTAGACATTCTGCCCCAGCATACCGTTGTAGGTGTAGCTTCCGGGAAGATTGTTCATCCAGAGCTGATAGCCGTAGGAGGGATTGGTCTCACGTCCTGTCTCGATCTGCGGCTTCGTCGCTTCTTCGACCCACTCACGGGACAACAGGCGCTGTCCGTGCCATACTCCCTTGTTGAGATAGAGGCAGCCCAGTTTCGCAGCATCCTCCTGTGTGAGGAACATCCCCCAGCCCGCCTTGGTGACGCCTTCGGGGCTCGTCTCCCAGAATACCTTCGTGATGCCCATGGGAAGGAAGATTTTCTCGGAAAGATATTCGAACATTGTCTTGCCGGTGAGCTCTGTCACTACAGCCGAGAGAATGTACGAATTCATGGAATTGTATTCAAATTTAGTCCCCGGATCGAACTTCACCCTGGCGTTGAAATAAGACTCCGTCCAGGTGTTCCCGGAGATCGCGCCAACCTCGTTGAACGCAACGCCGGATGACATGGTGAGAAGATGGCGGATCGTCAGGCCGCTGAATTTCACCTGCATGAGGAGGGTGCCAAGATACCCTCTCGTGGGCTTTAGGATATCCAGCACGGCATCGTCCAGATGGAGTTTCCCTTCGTCGATGAGCAGGCCGATCGCCATGCCGGTGAAGGTCTTGCACATGGAATACGTCACGTGCCAGACGCCCCTCTTGTAGGGGTCGAAAGCGCCCTCGTAGATCACATGCCCGTGGCGTACGACCATGAACTCGTGGGGATTGACGTGTGGATTGGCCGCCAGCTCCCTCACCAGTGCAGCCAGATATGAGGATGAGATACCCTGCTCCTCCGGTGTACTGCGTGGAAAGGGCTGCTCAATGGGGGATTTCAGATCACAGACGGGTTTCTGGGGCAGGAAATCGACATGGCCCAGTTCGCCGGTTCTTCGATTCATCAGATCCCAGAACAGCTGGGCAAAAGCCAGATCCGGATTCGCCATGGTATATCCTCCCTCCTGTTATTTGCTCTACCTGTTACGGTCAGGATATTTGTTCAATACAGCCCGAAGCAAAAGCCCAGGGGCTTTGCTGCTCTTGGCATACCAAAGTAGATATTCAGCAGGCATGTGACTCAGTCCGTGACGCCGAAGTTGTCCATCTTGCCGATAACGTGGTCTCTGTCCTTGTAGATGTGGTTCTCGGGCACGACGCCTCTCACCATGGAGAGCGGGTAAACATTCGTGTGGCGGCCGATGACCGTGCCGGGATTCAGCACGCTGTTGCAGCCGATCTCCGTCCAGTCGCCCAGCATGGCGCCCATCTTGCGAAGACCGGTCTCGCACTTCTCCTCACCGTCGCGGATGACGACGTTCGTGCGG
Source organism: Lachnospiraceae bacterium NK3A20 (assembly GCA_900107575.1). Taxonomy (GTDB): domain Bacteria; phylum Bacillota; class Clostridia; order Lachnospirales; family Lachnospiraceae; genus CAG-791. The sequence continues at coordinate 62,572 of FNQX01000008.1, forward strand.
TCGGATTTGATGTTGGACGTAATGGAACCGGCGCCCATGTGCGCGTGGAAACCGAGGATGCTGTCACCGACATAGTTGTAATGCGGCACCTCGCAGTGGTTGAACAGGATGACATTTTTAAGCTCGCAGGAGTTGCCGACTACCGTGCCCTTGCCGACAATCGCTTTGCCGCGGATGAAAGCACACTGACGCAGCTCCGCTCCCTGATCAATGATGCAGGGGCCCGCAATGTACGCGGAATCGAAAATGTGCGCGTCCTTCGCGACCCAGATATTCTCGCCGCGCTTCTCATATTGATCCTCCGGCAGGGTCTGCCCGAGCCTTATGATGAACTCCTCAATCCCGGAGAGCAGCTCCCAGGGATACTCTTTCGTCTGCATGAATTCGGCCGCAATGGTCTCATTACAGTCGAACAACTTCTCTACCGTATAATCTTTGATCGCCATAGTATGCTCCTGTCAACGTTTCTTCATTCACTTTATATTATCTATTCAGGACCGAATCTCGAAAATCAAAGATTTTCGAGATTCGGTCCTTCCGACGCGCTGCGCGCGTTGGCCAAAGAGAAATTCACATCGCCGACAGCCATGTGAACATGTCTGTCGATTCATAAATTTCTCTTTGCTGAACAGATAAATAATATCATGAATCCTTACTCGCGGAATGCTTTCTTTGCGCACCGGTGCTGCCTTTGTATTTGGTGTAAGTATACTTCGCCTTGAATTTCATTGGCTTTGGATAGTACTGCGCGTCTCGCCTGTAGAGCTGGTTTAACAGCGCGCCGTTGTCCGACTGTTTCACGAGGTTCGTGCGGCGGGTGATGTAGTCGTCCAGCTTCTTCTGGTATTCCTCTTCGGAAGTGGTGCCTTCCGCGACCTGCGTCAGGCCCTTCTCCCAGCTCGCGGTCAGCTTCGGGTCGAGGAGCGGACGGATCGACACATCGACCGCGTCGTAGATCATCTCCCCCAGCTGCGTCGGGGTGTAAATCTGCGTCTTCTTGTTCAGATTCAGATACTGATTGTCGACGAGCTTAGCGAGAATCCCGGCGCGCGTCGCGGATGTGCCGATACCGCTTCCCTTGATCTGTTCGCGCAGTTCCTCATTCTCGATGAACTGGCCGGCGTTCTCCATGGTGAGGATCATGGAACCGGAGTTGTAGCGCTTGGGAGGTGTCGTCTCTCCCTCCCGGATCTCGTATCCCCTCGTCTGCAGCCGGTCGCCCTTTTTGAGTTGTCGGATAAATTTCTCGAGGGAGGGATCTTCCTCGCGTCCCTCATCGTCCCCGGATTCTCCCTTATCCTCCGCGGTCTCTGCCTGTTCCTTTTTTTTGAAAAAGGAATACTCGAGGCATTTGAGATATCCCCTGTCTTTGTTCACGCGCAGGGACGCAGAGAGAATCTCCGTCTTCACAGCTACCTGCAGCTGCATTCGGTCGTAGATGGCAGCAGGATAGAAAACAGACAGGAAGCGCCTTACGATCAGTTCGTACACCTTCTGATAGGTCGTAGGGAGTTTCGCCAGATTCTGATAGCCCTGGCCTGTCGGAATGATCGCGTAGTGATCGGTGATCGCCTTGTCGTTCGTATATTTCGTCTTGGCGATCTTCTTCCAGGAGCCGCTCTCCGCAATTTCCCGCACAAGGTCACGGTACAGCGGAAGGGAGCCAATCCCCTTGAGGTTCGTGTCGATCTCTTTGGCGACCGCCGTCGAGAGGACGCGCGCATCGGTTCTGGGGTAAGTGGTGAGCTTCGCCTCATACAGCGCCTGCGCGGCGTTCAGCGTCTCGTCGGGACTGATCTTGAAAAATCTCGAGCAGTCATTCTGAAGCTCCGCAAGATTATAGAGAAGAGGCGGATTCTTCGTTTCCTTTTTATGTGTGATGGAGTGGACGACGGCGGTATTGTCACCGTTCGAGGAATCTTCCAGATAAGAGATGAGTGCCTCTGCGTCCTTCTTCTCCTTGAAGCCGTTGTCCTTGTAGAGGAGGGGGGATTCATGGTAGCGCGACTTTGCCTGTACACTCCACTCGGCAGAAAAGGCGCCTTCGGGGGCCGCACCGGCGTCTTCTCCCATCGGGGAGAAACTGCCCATTACGCGGTAGAAAGGCGTCTTCTGGAAGGCGCGGATCTCCCGCTCCCTCTTGACTACAATGCCGAGGACGCAGGTCATGACGCGGCCGACCGCGATGACGCAGTGATCCATGCCGAGGAAATCACGGATGCCCCGTGCGTATTTGAGAGAGAGAGCGCGGGAGAAATTGATGCCCATGAGATAGTCTTCCTTCGCGCGAAGGTAGGCTGCCGCTCCCATGTTGTCGTATTCAGAATCGTCTTTGGCGGCCTTGATGCCGCGAATGATCTCCGCGTCCGTGAAAGAGTCGATCCAGACCCGGAGCTGTTTCTTGTCTCTGACACCTGCCTGGTTCGCCACGAGGCGGTAGATATATTCGCCCTCGCGCCCGGAGTCCGTGCAGATATAGATGGTGTCGACGTCGGGACTTGTGAGGAGGCCCTTCACGATTTTGAACTGCTTCTTCACACCGGCGTCATTGATGACTTCGTATTTGTAGGTGTCCGGAATGAACGGAATCGTCGCAAGAGACCACCTTTTGTACTTCTCGTCGTAAGCATCCGGATACGACATCGTCACCAGATGCCCGAAGCACCAGGTGACGATGGTATTCTGCGCCTCCTCATAGCCGTCGCGCCGCGTGAACTTGATGTGCAGCGCTTTGGCGAAGGATTCGGCAACACTGGGTTTTTCTGCGATAAATACTGTCTTTCCCAAATCTCTTGTAACTCACTTCTTCTGAATGTATTTCTGCGCGGTCAGAAGTTCGGCGCACTCCACGGCACCACCCGCGGCGCCGCGCATGGTGTTGTGGGCAAGGCCGACGAACTTCCAGTCGTAGATGCTGTCCCTGCGCAGGCGTCCGATCGAAACGCCCATGCCATTCTCATAGTATACATCCTTTGTGACCTGAGGGCGGTCATCCTCTTCGCAGTACTGGATGAATTGCTTCGGTGCGGAAGGAAGGCCGAGCTGCTGCGGCAGTCCGCCAAAGTTCACGAGCTTCTCTACGAGCTCTTCCTTCGAGGGGTTCTCTTTGAATTTCACGAATACCGTTGCCGTGTGTCCATACAGCACCGGGATGCGGATGCACTGGCAGGAGATCTTCGGGGAATCCGCCTTCACGATCTTGCCGTCTTCGATGTGACCAAAGATCTTCAGAGGCTCCTGTTCCGATTTCTCCTCCTCCCCGGAGATGTAAGGGATGACATTGCCGTTCATCTCGGGCCAGTCGCGGAATGTCTTGCCGGCGCCGGAAATCGCCTGATAGGTGGAGGCGATCACCTCTATTGGCCCGTACTCCTTCCACGCGGCGAGTGCGGGCGTGTAAGCCTGAATGGAGCAGTTGGGCTTCACCGCAATGAACCCTCTTGTGGTACCCAGTCTCTTTTTCTGATATTCAATGATGTCCGTGTGCTCCGGATTGATTTCCGGGATGATCATCGGCACATCGGGCGTCCAGCGGTGTGCGCTGTTGTTCGAGACAACGGGCGTCTCCGTCTTCGCATAGGCTTCCTCAATCGCGCGGATCTCATCCTTGGACATGTTGACGGCAGAGAGGATGAAATCGACATCATCCGCGACGCCGTGGATGTCATTGATATCCTGGATCCGGATATTCTTCACATTCTCCGGAACGGGCTCGTCCAGCTTCCATCTGCCGTCGACCGCTTCCTCATAGGTCTTGCCGGCGCTGCGGGGGCTGGCCGCAATTCTTGCCACTTCAAACCAGGGGTGATTCTCCAGGATCTGGATGAATCTCTGTCCCACCATTCCTGTACCGCCAAGGATGCCTACACGTAATTTCTCCATAATCTTCTCTCCTCACTTTGACCGCCCGTGGGCGGGTGTTATCTTTTTATTTCCTCAGTCAGCCAATTCTTTGCCTCTTCGATCTCCTGCCGCATCGCCTCTTTCCCGGGCGCGCCGATTGTGTTGCGCTTCTCGACGCAGGTGCGCAGCGAAATGGCATCGTACACGTCCCGGTCGAAGGCCGGACTGAATTCATGGAATTCATCGAGCGTCAGCATGTCGAGACTCTTCTTCTCTTTGATGCAGTACAGAACGAGCTGTCCGATGATGCCGTGCGCGTCGCGGAACGGAATGCCCTTGCCCACGAGGTAGTCGGCGGCGTCCGTCGCGTTCGTGAATCCATGCTTTGCGGAGGCCTCCATGACATCCCGGTTGAATTTCATGGACTCGATCATCCCGGCCATCAGCTGGATGCAGCCGGCTACCGTATCAGCGGCATCGAAGGCCGGCTCCTTATCTTCCTGCATATCTTTGTCATAGGCAAGGGGAATGCCCTTCATGACCGTGAGAAGACTCATAAGATCCCCATACACGCGTCCCGTCTTGCCTCGGATCAGCTCGGCCACATCCGGGTTCTTCTTCTGCGGCATGATGGAGCTCCCCGTGGAGTAGGCATCGTCCAACTCGACAAAGCGGTACTCATCGGAATTCCAGATGATGATCTCTTCCGAAAGGCGCGATAAGTGCAGCTGGATGAGTGCGAGGTCGTTCAGGAATTCCACGAGATAATCCCTGTCGGATACGGCATCCATGCTGTTGGCGCAGGGCCGATCAAACCCAAGCTCTTTTGCGGTGTACTCCCGGTCCAGGGGATAGGTCGTTCCGGCCAGTGCACCGGCGCCAAGCGGGGACTCATTCATCCGCTTCCTCGTATCGGCAAGGCGCGTGATGTCCCTTCGGAACATTTCGAAGTAAGCGCCGAAATGGTGAGCCAGTGTCACGGGCTGCGCCTTCTGCAGATGGGTGAATCCCGGCATGTAGGTTGTCACATTCTCCTGCATGATGCCAAGGATCACTTCCTCGAGGTGCAGAAGGTGGTGCCGGATCTCGTCCGTTTCATTTCGTGTCCAGAGCCGCATGTCGAGCGCAACCTGATCGTTCCTGGAGCGGCCCGTATGCAGGCGTTTGCCATCGTCGCCGATCCTGCGGATCAGCTCCGCTTCCACGAAGCTGTGGATGTCCTCGACATCCGTCGTGATCGAAAGCTTCCCTGCTTCAATATCATGATAGATGGAGTCAAGCCCTTCTTCGATGCGTGTCGTCTCTTCCTCAGAGAGAATTCCCTGTCGTCCCAGCATCCTTGCATGGACGCGGGAGCCCTCGATATCCTCTCTCCATAATCTGTGATCAAAGTGAATGGAATCGCCGAGCTCCTTGAACAGAGCGTTGGTGTCCTTCGTGAATCTGCCACCCCAGAGCTGTGCCATGATCTCCCTTTCATTGATAAATAATATGGATACGTATCTATTCAGAACCCATCTCGAAAATCTTCGATTTAAAAGCCGAAGGCTTTTTTCGATGGAGGTTCTTCCGACGCGCTACGCACTGTACCCCGGAAGGGGTATGGGCACAAGCTCAATTCACATCGCACAGAGCCGTGTAAACACGTCTGTCTGCTCATGAATTCCGCTGTTCTGAACAGATACAAAAAATGGGCAGAACCGCATTGCAGTTCTGCCCGGAAAAGCTGGAAATGGGACTCGAACCCACGACCTACTGATTACGAATCAGTTGCGCTACCAACTGCGCCATTCCAGCATATGTCTGCGACTGAAAGAATACGGCAAAAAAGATATCAATTTCAGACGCAAACATGATTATACAGGCAGGTGCTTTTTTTGACAAGGGTAATTTTCATCCACGGGAAGAAAAAGTTAACCTAGCCTGTGGATGAAGAGTCCGGATAAGAGCTTGGGCTCGAACCAGGTGCTCTTGGGTGGCATGAGCCTTCCGGCGTCCGCCACGGCGAACAGCTCACGGATGTCTGTGGGGTACATCGCAAAGGCTACGCCCCCACACGCATCGGCGCGCTTCTCCAGTTCATCCAGGCCGCGGATTCCGCCGACGAATTCGATCTTCGGATCAGTCCTCGGATCGTTGATGTGGAACAGCGGCCCCAGCACGTTGTGCTGCAGGATGGAAACATCCAGGCCATCCACCGGGTCTCCTGACTTGATGCCGTTTCGCGCGGTCAGAAGGTACCAGTTGTGATCCAGGTACATGCCGATCTCTCCCTTGACGGTGGGCTTTGCCTGATTTCTGTGGTACGGTATACAATTGAAATGCCGTTTAATGGAGAGGAGGATGTCATTTTTGTCCAGCTCGCCGATGTCCGTTACGACGCGGTTGTAGTCGAGGATCTCGAGCTCATCCTCCGGGAACAGCACCGAGAGGAAATAGTTGAACTCCGCATCCTTATCATACCCCGGATTCTCTTCCCGCCTCTTGAGTCCTACCTTCACCGCGGAGGCGCAGCGGTGGTGTCCGTCTGCGATGTAGATGCTGCTGATCCCTGCAAACGCAGTGTGAATGGCGTCGATGTCTTCTGCCCTGTCAATGACCCAGACACGGTTTCGCACGTCACCATCCGAGATAAAATCACAGACAGGCTCGCCGCCTGTTGTTTTCTCTGTAACTGCATCAATCGCGGCGTTGTTGCGGTACGCGAGGAAGATCGGCCCCGTCTGCGCGTTGCAGGTGTCCACATGGCGGATCCGGTCCCGCTCCTTGGCTTCGACGGTATTCTCGTGCTTCCTGATCACGGAATGCAGATAGTCGTCGATGGAGGCGCAGGCGACAATGCCGGTCTGCGTCCTGCCCCGCCAGGTCTGCTGATAGATGTAGTAGCACGACGCATCATCCTGGACGAAATCCCCGTCCGCGATCCTCTGTTCCAACAGCTCCTTCGCCTTGTCGTACACACGCGGATCATAGGTGTCGACATCGTCAGGGAACTGGGACTCCGCGCGGTCGATCGCAAGGAAGCTGCCCGGATGCGCCTCTACATAAGCCTTCGCTTCCTGCCTTGAATAGACATCGTACGGAAGCGCCGCAATCGTTGCTTCTTCTCCCTTTTTCGGCCGGAATGCACGGAACGGTCTGATCTCTGCCATAGCTGTCGTTATCCTTCCTTTAATTACCTTTACTTGATCTTCCTTGCGCGGAATACGCCGTCGATGGCGGTGAGCTTGCCAATGACATCGGCAGGCACCGGAGAATCCACGTCGATGACGGTATAGGCAACATCGCCCTTCGACTTGTTGCTCATCTCGGAAATGTTGATGCCGTCATCGCCCAGCACCGTTGTGAACTGGGTGATCATGTTGGCAATATTCCTGTGGAATACGCCGACTCTTCCCGCGTGCCGACAGATGCCAACATCCATGGAAGGATAGTTGACGGAGTGAATAATGTTGCCGTTCTCCAGATAGTCTTTGAGCTCATCGGCTGCCATAATCGCGCAGTTCGTCTCCGACTCTTCCGTGGAAGCGCCCAGGTGCGGTGTCGTAATGCAGCCCCTGTGGCCTGCGACAATCGGGTTCGGGAAATCAGAGACATAGCGGCGCACTTTGCCATCGTCAATCGCTGCGATCATCGCCTTCTCGTCCACGAGGACGTCGCGCGCCATGTTGATGACGATGACGCCGGGCTTGAACAGGTCGATCGCTTCCTTGTTGATATAGCCTTTTGTGCTCTCCATCGCGGGTACGTGGATTGTAATGATGTCGCAGTTTCTGTAGATTTCATTGATGTCGGTGACGTGAGTCACCTTGCGGGAGAGGTGCCATGCGCTGTCGACGCCGACGTACGGATCGTATCCGTACACGTCCATTCCCATGTAAACCGCAGCATTGGCAACCTTCACGCCGATGGCGCCAAGGCCGATGATGCCGAGCTTCTTGTCCTGAATCTCCGTGCCTGCGAACTGTTTCTTCTGTTTCTCCACATCGGAGACAATGTCGGGGTTGTTCCAGTTGGAGCGCACCCAGTCGATGCCCTCGACGATGTCACGGCTCGCGAGGAGCATGCCGGCAATGGCGAGCTCCTTGACACCGTTCGCGTTGGCGCCCGGCGTGTTGAATACGACAACGCCCCTTTGCGCGAGCGCATCCAGCGGGATGTTGTTGACGCCGGCTCCGGCTCTTGCGACCGCGAGGAGATTATCGGAGAACTGCATGTCGTGCATCTTCGCACTGCGCACGAGAATGCCCTCCGCCTCATCAAGGTTGTCGGTTTTTACGAAATTATCCCCCAGTCGCTCCAGTCCCACCTCGGCGATATTGTTTAACGTAGCATATCGGAACATCTCTCTGCCCTCCCCTGCGGCTTCAGACTCTGTGCTTTGCTTCGAACTCCTGCATGAAGGAGACGAGCTTTTGAATGCCTTCGACCGGCATCGCATTGTACATGGAGGCCCGCATACCGCCGACGCTCCTGTGTCCCTTCAAAGAGACAAGGCCCTCTGCCTCGGCTTCCTTGACAAAGGCCGCGTCCAGATCGGGATCGCCGGTCACGAACGGCGCATTCATCAGGGAACGGTCTTCCCTGCGTACGGTGCCCTGGAACAGCTTCGACTCATCCAGCGCGTCGTAGAAAATCTTTGCTTTCTCGCGGTTGATCTGATCCATTGCCGCAAGGCCGCCCTGCGCTTTGATCCACTTGAAAACAAGGCCGCAGACATAGATTCCGAAGGCCGGCGGCGTGTTGAACAGGGAATTTTTCTCCACCTGTGTCTGGTAACGCAGCATCTTCGGCACATAGTCCGGGAGATCGTCTCTTACGAGGTCGTTTCGCACAACGACAATGGTCACGCCCGCGGGGCCGACGTTTTTCTGTACGCCGCCGTAGAACAGGCCGTACCGGTTCACATCAATGGGTCTTGAGAGGAAACAGGAGGAGACATCCGCGACGAGCTCATGCCCTTTCGTATTGGGCAGCTCGAAATATTCCGTGCCGTAGATGGTGTTGTTCTCGCAGATATAGACGTAATCCGCGTCGTCCGGAATGTCGAGATCGCTGCAATCCGGAATGTAGGAGTAATTCTGATCTTCGGAGGAGGCCACACGGACGACCTTCGTGTAGCGCTCGGCTTCCTTCGCCGCGTTCTTCGCCCAGTTGCCGGTGATGATGTAGGCTGCGGTGCCGTTCTTCGTCAGATTCATCGGAACCTCTGCGAACTGCGTCCAGCCGCCGCCCTGCAGGAACAGCACGCTGTAGTTGTCAGGCACGCCGACGAGCTCCCGGAAATCCTTCTCCGCTTCCTTGATAATGCCGTCGAACACCTTGCCGCGGTGACTCATCTCCATCACGGACATGCCGCTGCCGTGGTAATCCAGGAGCTCTTTCTGCACCTGCTCCAGCACTTCCAGGGGCAGCATCGCGGGACCCGCGGAAAAGTTAAACACTCGACCCATAACTCTCATCCTCCTCATCACAATCTGTAGCCTGTAAAAGTGTTCCCGGCCGTACCAAAATTACGTGTATCATAACACGTTTCCAACATTGTGTTAATGGATACAATTGATTTAGCTCTTTAATTCGCTAAATCGGGTTGGTGAAAATATAAGCTCTCCAAAACCATGGTGTCGGAGAGCTTATGATAGGACCTTATCGACGAAAATCGCAGATCTTCGAGATTGGGTCTGAATAGTTGCACCTTTAGTAGTACGCGATGACCGGCGTGCCGACACTGATAAGATCATACAACGGGCCCGCCTTGCCGGTCGGCAGATTGACGCAGCCGTGGGAGCCGTTCGTCTTGTAGATGCCGCCGCCGAACCTGGAGCGCCAGGACGCGTCGTGGAGACCGATGGAGTTGCCGACAAACGGCATCCAGTAGCTGACGAAAGACGCGTAGTCCTCGCCAATGAGCGTCGTGTTGCGTACCTTGCTGCGGATATAATACACGCCTTCCGGTGTGTTCCTGCCAAGAGAGGTGTTGCCGGTCACGACGTCGCTGCTCCAGAGAAGTTTCCCCTGGCTGTAGTAATATGCCTTCTGTCCGGTCAGGTTGATCTCGACGTAGGAATCCGGCAGAATCGAATTCACGGCGTGCGCACCCTTTTTGCCCTGCATGATCGCGGAAGCCAGGTAATCCGCTTCCGAGTTCGCGTTAAGGATGCGGTCGTGGAAGACCGTGTGCTGGAATTTCTTCGTCGCGCCTCCCGTTGTCTTGAAGGTCAGCGTATTGCTCGTCACGGGATAGATGGCGCCAAGGGCCGCGGTCAGCGCCTTCACCTTGTCCATGTCCACCTCGTAGTAGTTGGACGCGGGGGAGACGTAATAGCTGCCGTCCGGGTTCGTCTTCATAAGGGACATTGCCATCTCCGGCCCGATCTCGAAGGTTCTGCCGCCGCCGAAATCCATCGTGATCTGACACTCCGGAGCTGCCGGGGTGAGCCCTGCGATATTCTCCAGTACAGCCTGCACCTCACCGTTTCCTGCCGCCTTGACGGTTCGCCCCGCCATCGGCATGGATATCGTAAGAATAACTGCGCAGGCAACCGCCGCGATCCGGTGAATCAGAGATCTTATCTTTCTACGATTTAACATGTTGTCAGTCCTGCTCTAATTGCTTAACTCTTTCCTTGCAAGGTCGTCCGCGTCGAATGCTTCTTCGATGGAGGTTCCCGGAGAAACCATGGGGAACACCTTGTCATCTTCATTAATTACCAAGTCTATAACAACAGGACCGTCCGCCGCAAGTGCTTTCTCGAGCGCCGGGGACAGTTCGGAAGGCTGTGTTACCCGGATTGCCATACAGCCGAGGCCTTCTGCTGTTTTGCAGTAGTCCACTTTGTCCGTCAGCACAGTCTGCGAATAGCGCTTTCCATAGTACAGCGTCTGCCACTGCCGCACCATGCCGAGAACCTGGTTGTTGATGACAACGTCGATCACCTTGATGTTGTAGCGGCTTGCGGTCGCGAGCTCGACAAGATTCATGCGGAAACACCCGTCTCCTGAAATATTGATGACGGTCTTGTCCGGCCGCGCCGTCTTCGCGCCGATCGCGGCGCCCAGGCCATACCCCATCGTACCAAGACCGCCGCTGGTCAGAAGAGTTCTCGGCTCGCTGTAAGTGTAATACTGCGCCGCCCACATCTGGTGCTGGCCGACGTCGGTGGTAATGATGGCCTTGCCGTCCGTCGCCTTATCGATCGCCCGGATCGCCATGGGACAGGTAAGATGCGTCTCATCGAATTTCAGCGGGAACGTCTCCTTGAGCGAGCTGATCTCTCTCATCCACTCCTCGTTGGAAGTCTCTTCAACCCTCGGATTTAACTCCAGCAATACCTTTCGAAGGTCGCCCGTAATGGCAAAGTCCACCTTGATATTCTTGTTCACTTCCGCTTCGTCGATGTCGATCTGCAGGATCTTCGCGCGTGTTGCGAACTGTTTCGGATTGCCAATCTGCCGGTCGGAGAAGCGGGAGCCCAGCGTGATGAGCAGATCACACCGCGAAACACCAAGGTTCGACGCCTTTGTGCCGTGCATGCCGATCATTCCGGTATAGTGGCGATCGTGCTCATCGAAGACGCCCTTGCCCATCAGTGTATCGCAGACAGGTGCGTCCAGCTTCGCCGCGAGCTCGCGAATCTCTTGCCATGCGCCGGAACTTACGGCGCCGCCGCCCACGTACAACATCGGGCGTTTTGCCGCACGGATCATCTCCGCCGCAGTCTCAATATCCTCCGTTGTATACTGCGGCGCATATTCCGGAAGATACCACGCCGGCTGTTCCTCGCGGATAAACTCCGCCTTTTTCTGTGTGACATCCTTCGTGATGTCTACGAGAACGGGGCCGGGCCTGCCGCTTCTTGCGATGCAGAAAGCCTTGCGCAGCGTGTCTGCCAGCTGGTTCACATCCTTGACGATGAAGCCGTGTTTCGTAATCGGCATCGTGATGCCCGCGATATCCACCTCCTGGAAGGAGTCCTTGCCAAGGAGGGGGAGCGCCACGTTGCAGGTGATCGCAACGATCGGCACGCTGTCCATGAATGCCGTAGCGATACCGGTGACCAGGTTCGTCGCACCGGGGCCGGATGTCGCCATGCAGACGCCGACTTTGCCGGATGCTCTGGCATAGCCGTCCGCCGCGTGCGCCGCGCCCTGCTCGTGGCTCGTCAGTATGTGCCGGATCTCTCCTGCATGCTGATACAGCGCGTCATAGACATCCAGGATCGCACCGCCGGGATAGCCGAAAATGGTATCGACTCCCTGCTCTTTGAGACACTGCACCAGGATTTCCGCACCAGTAAGTTCCATCTTCCTCTCACCTCATATCCATCAGAAACGCAGCTCTTTCGGAAGCTCCAGGATCGCGCCGCGGTTGCCGCTGGTCACGAGCGCCTGGTAACGCGCAAGGTAGCCGTCCGTGATCTTAGGCTGTCTCGGCTTCCACTCGGCTCTTCTCTTTGCCATTTCCTCATCGGAAACCTTGAGTTCCAGCTTGTTGGCGTTGATGTCGATGGAGATCACATCTCCCTCGTGCACGAGCGCGATCGGTCCGCCGACCGCAGCCTCCGGAGAGACATGTCCGATGGCAGCGCCGCGGGAAGCCCCCGAGAAACGGCCATCCGTGATGAGTGCGACGGTAGAGCCAAGGCCCATACCGATGATCGCAGAGGTCGGATTCAGCATCTCTCTCATGCCGGGACCACCCTTCGGTCCTTCGTAGCGGATGACAACGACGTCTCCGTCGTGGATCTTGCCGGAAGTGATCGCCGCGATCGCATCCTCCTCGCAGTCGAATACTCTGGCAGGACCTTCATGCTGCATCATTTCGGGCGCAACGGCGGATCTCTTGACGATGCCGGTGTCCGGCGCAAGGTTTCCCCTGAGCACGGCGATACCGCCGTGCGGCATGTAAGGATTCTCGATCGGACGGATGACCTCGGGATCGCGGTTTGCCACGCCGTGGATGTTCTCGCCCATGGAGGCACCCGTTACCGTCATGCCATCCAGGTGAAGGAGATCTTTCTTCGCGAGCTCATTCATGACTGCGTAGATACCGCCCGCCTCATTCAGATCTTCCATGTAAGTCGGGCCTGCCGGAGCAAGGTGGCAGAGGTTCGGGGTACGGTTCGAGATCTCGTTCGCGTACTCCATGTTGAGCTCGATGCCGCACTCATGTGCGATCGCAGGCAGATGCAGCATGGTGTTCGTGGAGCATCCGAGCGCCATGTCGACGGTCAGCGCGTTCTCGAACGCTTCCTTCGTCATGATGTCGCGGGGACGGATGTTGTTCTTCACGCAGTTCATGATCGCATAGCCGGCTTCCTTCGCGAGACGGATGCGGGCAGAGTAAACCGCCGGGATCGTGCCGTTGCCGCGAAGTCCCATGCCGATGGCCTCTGTCAGGCAGTTCATGGAGTTTGCCGTGTACATACCGGAACAGGAGCCGCAGGTCGGGCAGACATTCTCTTCGAAATTAGTCAGTTCTTCCCTCGTGATCTTGCCGGCATCGAAGGCGCCGACTGCCTCGAACATGGAAGAGAGGGATCTTTTCTGTCCGTTCACATGTCCTGCCAGCATGGGGCCGCCGGAAACGAATACGGTCGGAACGTTCACACGGGCCGCCGCCATTAAGAGTCCAGGTACATTCTTGTCGCAGTTGGGGATCATGACCAGGCCGTCGAACTGGTGCGCCTTTGCCATGCACTCGGTGGAATCGGCGATGAGGTCTCTCGTTACCAGGGAATATTTCATGCCGACGTGGCCCATGGCAATGCCGTCACAGACCGCGATCGCGGGGAACATGACTGGCATGCCACCGGCTTCGGCGATGCCGAGCTTGACCGCGTTGGCGATCTTGTCGAGATTCATGTGACCGGGGATGATCTCATTGTAGGAACATACAATGCCGATCATGGGCTTTCTCATCTCTTCCTTCGTAAAGCCAAGGGCATTGAACAGACTTCTGTGCGGCGCATGCTGTGCGCCCTCTTTTACGTTATCACTTAACATGGATGATTCTCCTTTGCATTTTATGGGTCAATCCCTTTTCTTGTGGGATTCTGACTCTGGTTTCTAATGGATTTACTGGACTCTCTCTGAGATCTTGCTGCCCATTTCGGAGCAGGCGACCCTGACAAGCCCCTCTGCCGGCCCGGCGTCCTTCGGCATCAGATCCGCGGTGCGGTAGCCGTCTGAAAGAGTCTGCCGCACCGCCGCTTCCACCGCGTCTGCTTCCTTCGCAAGGCCGAAGCTGTAGCGCAGCATCATCGCCCCCGAGAGCACGGTTGCGATCGGATTGGCAATGCCAAGGCCCGCGATGTCCGGCGCACTCCCGTGACTCGGCTCATACAGGCCGAAACTCGACTCGTTGAGCGACGCGGAAGGGAGCATTCCAATGGAGCCCGTGATCATGGATGCCTCGTCGGAGAGGATGTCTCCGAACATGTTCTCCGTGAGAACCACGTCGAACTGCTCAGGGGTTCTCACGAGCTGCATTGCGCAGTTGTCAACGAGCATGTCGTCGAGCGAAACATCCGGATAGTCTGCGGCGACTTCGTGTACGACCTTCCGCCAGAGCCTCGAGGTGTCGAGAACATTGGCCTTGTCGACGGAAGTGACCCTGTGCCTTCTCTTTTTCGCGATCTCGAAGGCGGTTCTTGCAACCCTCCGGATCTCGTTCTCGTTGTAGCGAAGGGTATCCACGGCAGTCTCCACACCGTCGATCGTCTTCGTCCAGCGCTCGCCGAAATACAGGCCGCCGGTCAGCTCCCTCACGATGATAAGGTCGAAACTTCTGTCTCCGTTCTCTCCGGCTGCCAGAGGGCAAGATGCCGCAAGCTCGTGGAACAGATAGGCAGGACGTAAGTTTGCGTACAGCCCCAGCGCCTTGCGTATTCCCAGAAGCCCTGCCTCCGGCCGCTTCGATGGCTCCAGCTGATACCAGGGAGACGTCTTTGCGTCGCCGCCGATGGAACCCATGAGCACCGCCGATTTGGAACGACAGACGTCAATCGTCTCCTGTGTGAGCGGCACGCCGTATCGGTCAATGGAACAGCCGCCCATCAGCACGTCTTCGATCGTCAACGTGTGCCCGTATTTCTCACACACCGTTTCCAGCACCTTTTTGGCTTCGGCTGTGATTTCCGGTCCGATCCCGTCCCCCGGGATGCAGGCAATATTAAGATTCATAGTCATAGCCTCCTGTAAACTATATCAAAATGATATAATTATATGTAATAGCTTTAGCAGTTTAACCTGTGAAAGCGCTTTAGTGAAAATAAAAGAAGGCCCGGAAGCCTTCTCTTATCTGGTCTCCTGATGAATAGAGGAAGGATCACTTCTTCACTTTCGTGTCCTTTTTGTCCTCTGCTGCCTCTTCGCCTGCGGCATCTTCCGGCTTCTCTACCTGGATGATGGCATTCTTCTGCATGGGAATGCGGCAGTTCTTGTTATTGCCGAACTCGACGATGACGGTGTCATCCGCAATGTCGATCACGACGCCGTAGAAACCGGCGCTGGTCAGGACGCTGTCACCAACCTCGAGCGCAGACAGCAGCGCGTCCTTCTGCTTCTGTTCCTTCCTCTGCGGACGAATGAAAAAGAAATAGAAGAAAAGCACGATAATGACGAGATAAATAATCGTAAATCCGCCGACGGAAGATGTGCTTCCGGCTGCATTGGTGAGTAATAAGGCTGAATTCATGGCTGGCTCCTTTGAATTTTCTATCTGAACATTTTCAATACTATACAACAAAGCGATCGGTCATGACAAGTTTGAATTGTCACGAACCGGATCTTTCCCATGGCTGCAAACTGGTCAGTCTGCACAGTTTTCGGCCAGAGCTTCGAGTTTCGCCCTCTTGTACTCGGTGAATCTCCCCTCATCCAGCGCGCTGCGGATCTCGGTCATCAGGTGATTGTAGAAATACAGGTTGTGCATGACACAAAACCTGAGCCCCAGCGTCTCGTCCGCCTTCAGAAGATGGCGCACATACGCCCTGGAATACCCCTGTTTGCACACGGGACAGCCGCAGTCCGGGTCAATGGGCCGCATATCCTTCTGGTATTTCGCATTGCGGATATGGAGCGTACCGTGGTTCGTGTAGAGATTTCCGTGACGGCCGTTCCTCGACGGATAAACGCAGTCGAAGAAGTCGATGCCTCTCTCCACGCCTTCCAGGATATTCTGCGGCGTACCGACACCCATGAGGTAGGTCGGTTTGTTCTGCGGCAGGTACGGTACGACATCGTCCAGGACAGAGTACATCTCTTCATGGGATTCACCGACCGCAAGACCTCCGACCGCATAACCGTCGAGGTTCCAGTCGGAAATTCGCTTCGCGTTCTCGATACGGATGTCGTGGTAAATCGCGCCCTGGTTGATCCCGAAGAGGAGCTGGTTCGGATTGACGGCCGTCTCTTCCCTCTTCATCTCTGCCATCGCCTTCTGGCAGCGCTGCAGCCATCGCTCGGTCCGGGCCACGGACTTCTCCACATAGCTCCGCTCCGCGAGGGCCGGCGGGCACTCATCGAACGCCATGGCGATCGTAGACCCCAGGTTTGCCTGGATGCGCATCGACTCCTCGGGTCCCATGAAGATCTTCGCGCCGTCCACATGGCTGTGGAAGGTGACGCCTTCCTCTTTGATGTGTCGAAGCTCCGCGAGGGAGAACACCTGGAAGCCGCCGGAATCCGTGAGGATCGGTTTGTCCCAGAGCGTGAACCTGTGGAGGCCGCCGAGCTCTTTAATGATCGCATCTCCCGTCCTGACATGCAGGTGGTAGGTGTTGCAGAGCATCACCTGCGTTGTGATCTCGTTGAGATCCCTGGAGGACAGACCGCCCTTGATCGCGCCGGCCGTCGCAACGTTCATGAACACCGGTGTTTCGATGACGCCGTGCACCGTGGTGACCCGCGCCCTCTTGGTCCTGCCTTCCACCCGGAGCAGCTCGTACTGGTAATCTTCCGTCTTCGTGACGCTGATGGGCTGCATCTTCACCGCGCTCCCCGCGTCGCGCGCCGGTTCTTTCTCTGTAAACTCTTCTGACATACACACTCTTTCCTGATCAAACGTAATCTCCTGCCGCCGCGCCACGCAGCCTTTCTATCCGGCCCGCGCCGTGCCCGGGGAGATTCCATTATTTATTCTGTCATGGACAGTGCCGCACCCGATGGCGCGGAGGCTGCATGCCTTTTGTGTGGATTTTGGTCATGTCTTCCGCGCAGAGACAAGGCGACGGCGAATCGGAGATGCGGGGGTCGCTTTGCATGCTCGGAAACGTGAATTATGGCTATAACCAGCCTGCCAGCATTTTGGCAGGCCGGTTATGACCGTAATTCACGTCGCAGCAACGCGAGCCCCCGCGCTCCGATCCGGTGGAACCTTGGAACGCGCGGAAGAGATAACCCAAATCCCCACTTCGGGCCGGCAGGCAGCCTCTGCATCCATCGGGTTCGTCGCTGTCCACTGACAGGAAGAAATCTATCTTCCCGGGCACGGCGCGGGCCGAAGTACAAAAATCGTGGCGCGGCGAAAGGTCAGCTTCGCTGATAGAAACGCGCGACGCTGTCGGCGCGGGCGCTCATGTTGACGAGCATCGCATCGAGGAGCGTAAGCGCACACATGGTCTCGCACACAACAATGGCGCGGGGCACAATGACAGGATCGTGGCGGCCGTGAATCTCGAGCATCGTGGACTTGCCGTCCCGGGTGATCGTCTCCTGCGGCTGCGCGATCGACGGCGTCGGCTTGAAATAGGCGCGGACCACAATGTCCGAGCCGTCGCTCATGCCGCCCAGAATGCCGCCTGCGTGATTGGAGCGTTTCTCCACAGAACCGGAATCCGCAAGATAGAAATCGTCGTTGTTCTCGCTACCACGGCGGCGCGATACCGCGGCGCCGTCGCCGATGCCGACCTCCTTGACCGCGCCG
The DNA here is from genome assembly GCA_900107575.1 of Lachnospiraceae bacterium NK3A20. Taxonomy (GTDB): domain Bacteria; phylum Bacillota; class Clostridia; order Lachnospirales; family Lachnospiraceae; genus CAG-791. The sequence continues at coordinate 80,342 of FNQX01000008.1, forward strand.
ATCGAGAACAGCGCGTGGGCAAGCCGCGCGTCGAGCTTCTCGAAAACCGTGTCGCCGATGCCCGCGGGCACGCCAGCAATCCGACCTTCGACGACACCTCCCACAGAGTCAAGCTTCATCCGGCAGGCTTCGACGAGCGCCATCGCCTTCTCATTCGCCTCGGCGTCCGGCATGCCGGTGGGCGTCGATAGGATGAGACTCCGGTCGAAATTGGCCGGGTCCATCTCCACGTCGCCGATCGACTTCGTATAGAAACACAAGTCAATTCCCAGAACGTCCTTTAAGAACTTCTCCGCAATGGCACCTGCCGCGACCCTGCAGGCCGTCTCCCGCCCCGAGGACCTGCCGCCGCCGCGGTAATCACGGAAGCCGTACTTCTGATCAAAGGTGAAGTCCGCGTGGCCCGGGCGGTACGTGTCCGCAATGTTGCCGTAATCCTTCGAGTGCTGGTCCGCGTTGCGGATGAGGAGGGAAATCGGGGTGCCTGTTGTTCTCCCCTCAAAGACGCCGGATAAGATCTCCACCGTATCCGACTCTTTGCGCTGTGTCGTGACGGCAGACTGCCCCGGTTTCCTGCGATCGAGGTATGCCTGGATGTCACCCTCACACAGGGGCATGCCCGCGGGAAACCCGTCCAGCACCGCGCCGATCGCCGGGCCGTGCGATTCGCCAAAGGTCGTAACCCTCAGTATCGTGCCGAATGATGAACCTGCCATGCGTCACCTCGCGTTCGTCAGAGCTGTTCCGGTGTCAGTTTGTGGAAAATAACACAGTTGGGCTGGTCGACCCGGATCTCCCTGCCGTTCATGATGAGGAGCCCCTTCTCGAGATCGACCTTGAAGAACGTCATCGTGTTGGACTCGTGGTTCAGCGATACCAGGTGGCGGTTATCCGGGAACAGCGCGCAGTCCTTGGGATAGTCGCCCGATACCGGCAGGCACAGAACCTTTGAGAGGAGGCCAGTCTCCTGGTCAATACGGAAAATAACGACAGAATTGTCTCCCGCATTTGAGCTGACGAGATACCGGAAGTCGTCCGAGAGGTTCAGCGCGGAGGCCGCCGCGTCAGCCGCGTGGTAATTATTGAGCGTCGAAATGGTCTGGATCTTCTCGAAATCCGGCTCGTCGTCGATTACCTTATACTGGAAGACATCGATGTTGTTCTCCATCTCGTTGACAATGTAGAGCTTGCTGCCGTCCTTCGAGAACTTCAGGTGCCGGGGCGCGGACTCTAAGTTACAATGGATGATGTCGACCTGTTTTATTTTCCCATTCACAGGATCGAACTTGTAGACATTGACATGGTCGAGGCCCAGATCCGCGGCGCAGAGGAACCGGTTATCCCTCGTCATCTTGACACACTGCACGTGCGGGCGGAAATTGCGCTCCGCGACGGAACCCATCCCGCGGTGATAGATCTCATCCGTAATCTCGCCGATTGTGCCGTCCTCTGCCAGCTTGAGCACCGTGATCTTGCCGTCGTGATAACCCGCGACGAACAGCCAGCTGTCGGTGTAGTCGGTCGAGAGGTAGGAGCCGCGCATGCCGTTGATGCCCGCCTTGTTCAGGAACCGCAGGTCACCGCCCTTTGTGATCTCATACGCTTCCACGCCGAAATCGGTAATGGAATACAGGTATTTCTGGTTGTGAGAAATCGTGACGTAGGAAGAGTTCGTGATCTCCACCTGGTCCTTTTCCGTGAACCTGCCGTTCTCCATGTCGACGTCATAAATGCGGATGCCAAAGTTTCCCTTGGAAGCCGTCGTGTACGCGGAAACATAAGCTACGTATTTACCATTACTCGTTGCCATAACTGCCTTCTCTCTGTTATGCGGATGAAATGTAAATTCTCTATCAGAGACCAGAATCATTGCGCCCGATCTCCTGGTAAGATTATACCCGGTGCCGCGTATTTCGCGGCGCCCGCAGGTGAAATCCGCGCAGGCGGTTTCACCTGTATCTGGGTCATCGGGGACGTTTTCGGCACCGATGACAGTTTGAAAGTCATGCATCGGCATGACTTTCAAACTTCCCGCCTCCCGGGGCTGTGATCAGATCCAGTCCTGTGTCTCATACAGGCGCTTCACGCGATAGGGTGAAGCGGGCAGAATGATACTGTCATCTGCTATTCTATCAGAATTGCCACCCATTGCGGAAGGGAGCTTGTCCTCGTCCAGTTCCGCCTCAATGATCGCGCAGTTGCCGATGCTCTGTTCCCAGATGTCGCGCAGCTTAAGAAACCCCATCCAGACGAGGGTGAGCCGCATCGCACAGCCGTGGCAGCCGACAAGGATCGACTCCCCGGGGTGCTCTTTGGCCAGCTCCATATAGAAGGAAGAAAGGCGCTGCTCCAGTTCCTCGAAGGACTCGGCTCCCTCCGGCGCCACATAACGCGTAGGATCATCGAAGAGGTGTCCACAGACCATGCTCTTCTTATCAAACGGTGTGCCGTCCAGCGGACCGAAATTCATTTCGAGCAGCCGCGCATCCGTTATGATCCGGGACCTGTCAGCACCCGTGACGGTCTCCACGGTCTGCAGTGCGCGGTCCAGCGGACTGCAATAAATTCGATCAAAAGACAGCCCCAGCGCCTGTACCCTGTCGCGGCAGCGCCGTGCCTGTGCAAAGCCATTCTCATTGAGACTCGTATTGGTCTGTCCCTGGAAGACATGTCTTACATTCCAGTCCGTCTCCCCGTGACGTAAAATATATACTCTCACTACATCATCTTTCTATACGGATCATCCGTCAGTATTTGCAGAATTTCGGTTTCCCCGGACAGCCAGCCGGTTGATCTGCGTCGCGAGATACCCCGCTCCGTAACCGTTGTCAATGTTGACGACGGCGATGCCGTTGGAACACGAATTGATCATCGTGAGCAGCGCGGACAGGCCGCCGAAATTGGCGCCGTACCCGACACTCGTCGGTACGGCGATCACAGGATTCTCCACAAGGCCGCCGATGACGGAGCCAAGTGCGCCTTCCATGCCGGCAACCGTGATGACAACATTCGCCTGCTGGATTTCGTCGAGTTTCGACAACAGGCGGTGGATGCCGGAAACGCCGACGTCGTAAACGCGTACCACTCTGGCGCCGAAATACTCCGCCGTCTGTGCCGCCTCTTCCGCGACTCTGATATCCGCGGTTCCCGCCGTGCAGACGCAGACATTGCCCTCCGCAGCTTCCTCAAGGCCTGGTCTCGTCGCCTTCAGGATGCCGGACACCGCGTCATACTCCGCGACAGGCAGGACTGCCTTCACGATTTCGTACTGGTGCTCGTTCGCGCGGGTGCCCATGACCTTGCCGTTCGCTTCGTACAGCTTCTGATAGATCTCTCCGAGGAACCTGTCATCCTTCCCCTGGCAGTACACAACCTCGGGGAAGCCGGTCCGCGCCTGACGATTGAGATCGAGCTTCGCGTAGCCCAGCTCCTCATAAGGCTCTTCTTTGAAGAATCGCTCTGCGTCGTCGATTGCGAGCGCACCGCTCTTCACCTGTTCCAGAATTTCTCTCGTCGTCATAGTACCTCGTGATCGTGGCTCACCATCACCGTTCGGCATTATGGTCTCTGCCCTTACGCTTCAGGATGCACGGTATTGTCAGCCATGGTCTTCTGATCGAGAACCTCGTTCATCGAACCGGTGCGGTATCCCTGCAGATCCATGGTCACATATTTGAAACCAAACTCGTGGAACTTCGTGTTGATGAGCAGCCGGTTCTCCATGAGCTTGTCAAACTCCTCGGGCATGACCTCAATTCTTGCGAGGTCCCCGTGGATTCTCACGCGCAGCTGATAGAAGCCCAGGTTAAGGAGCAGCTCTTCCGCCTTGTCGACCATGGAGAGCTTCTCTTCGGAAATCGTCTCGCCGTAAACAAATCGGGAAGCGAGGCAGGCATAAGACTGTTTCCTCCAGGTCGGCAGGCCATACTCTTTGGAGAGGAAACGAATCTCATCCTTATACAGCTTTGCGTGGCGCAGCGGCGACTTGATGTCAAGCTCCTTGATCGCGACAAGACCGGGACGGTAGTCCCCGTTGTCATCCATGTTGGACCCTTCGCATACGTAGTCGTAGCCGTTCTCTTTCGCAAGCTTCAGCATTCCCTCAAAGAGGCTGTGTTTGCACAGATAACAGCGGTTCACCGGATTCGCGCGGTAACCAGGGACATTGATCTCGTCAGACTCGAATACGATCTGATGGATGCCGTTCTCCTCGCAGAATTCCTTTGCTTCCCTGGCTTCCCTTCCAGGGAAAGTATTGGAGGCTGCCGTCACGGCAACTGCCTTGTCGCCCAGGACTTCATTCGCAGCCTTCAGAAGGAGCGTCGAATCCACGCCACCGGAGAAAGCAACGGCAACGCTGCCAAGCTCTCTTAAATATGTTTTCAGATTCTCTAATTTCTCATGCGCCAGAGCTTCATCCACCTGGATGAGCTCCTCTGTATTCACTGCCTGTGATACGGGCATATATTATCCTTTCGTGTGGCATAGTACCGGAGCACTATGCATTTACCGTTGTTACGCGCAACGATTTCAAACCTGTTTCAAAATCTTTGATTTGACAGCCGATGGCATTTCCGATTGCGGTCCTTCGGTCGCGCTCAGGCGCGCGTCTGTCCCTGCCCTGTGATGAGGTATTTGTAGGAGGTGAGCTCTCGAAGGCCCATCGGCCCCCTTGCGTGGAGCTTCTGCGTGCTGATGCCGATCTCCGCGCCGAAACCGAACTCGAAGCCGTCCGTGAATCTGGTGGATGCATTCACGTAAACGCAGGCAGAATCAATGTCCCGCAGGAACTGCTCCGCGATCTCTTGATTCTCTGTGATAATGCAGTCGGAGTGTTTCGTATGATAGCGGTTGATATGCGCGATGGCTTCCCCGGCGCTTCCCACCGTCTTGACCGAGAGCTTCAGATCCAGGTACTCCCTGCCAAAATCCTCCTCTGTCGCGGGTTCCGCCCCGGGCAGGTAACGAATAGAAGGCGCATCGGCATAGAGCTGCACGCCGTGCTCTCTCATCGCAGCCGACAACAGTGGCAGGAAGGAATCACTGATCTTCTCGTGGACGATCAGTGATTCTGCCGCGTTGCAGACACCGGTGCGCTGCGTCTTGGCATTGATGATAATCGGAATGGCCTTTGCAAAATCTGCGTCCTTGTCGACGTAAATGCAGCAGTTGCCGCTTCCCGTCTCAATGACAGGAATCCTGCTGTTCTCCACGACGGCACGGATGAGGCCTGCACTCCCCCGGGGGATCAGTACATCGACATAGGCCCGCTGCTGCATGAGTGCCACGGTGTCCTGCCGGTTCGTTGAAGCGATGAGTTCGATCGCGGCCTCGGTGACGCCGTTCTCCCGTAGCGCTTCCTGCAACACAGCCGCAATGGCAACGTTGGAGTGTACGGCATCGCTCCCGCCCTTTAATACGACGGCATTCCCCGCCTTGAATGTGAGTGCGAAAGCATCCGCCGTCACGTTCGGGCGGGACTCATAAATGATGCCGATGACACCGAGCGGTACCCGCACCTTGCGGATATGGATGCCGCTGGGCCGGTCCCACTCATCCAGCAGTTCCCCGACCGGATCCGGCAGCGCTGCCACCTGACGCAGCCCCTCGGCGATGCCGGAGATTCTCTCCGCAGTTAGAGTCAGCCGGTCGATGAGGCTCTCCTTCATACCGGCCTCTCTCCCGGCAGCGACGTCCTGTGCATTCGCCGCCAGAATATCTTCTGTCCTTGCAATGAGCAGCTTTGCCGCGCAGGTCAGCACCCTGTTCTTTTGTTCCGAAGACAGCGCCTGAACCTCGTATTTCGCCTCCGAAGCCCTGCGGCACAGCTCTGCAATCTGTTCACTCATATTAACCTCACTGTCTCAATGTCAGAACAATACTTAGCGCCTGGTATGGAACTGTCAGTCTCGCTTAATAATATGCACCCGTCGGCGTTACGACAAGATCCAGCGCAACATCTTTTTCATTAGAAGGCACCTGATCCACAATCTGCTCGGAAAATGCCAGGCCCACCGTCATCTTTTTATGGAACCTTGTAAGATATTTATCATAATACCCCTTGCCGAAACCGATCCGGTTGCAGTCCTTGTCGAAGGCAAGCCCCGGAACGAAGAAGACGCACTCCTCCGCGCGGTCCAGGGACAGGTGCAGGTCGTACGGAAACGACTTCGCGGGATCGCCGTCCGGCTCCAGAATGCCCATGGAATTCATGGACAGCTCACCGAAGTCCTCCAGGCGGAAGAAATTCATCCTCTCATTCGCGATCTTCGGAACGTATACCTTCTTGCCATCCTTGAGCGCACGCTTTAACAGCTCCTTCGTATCGACCTCGGAGTTGAAGCTCACATAGGACAGAATCCACTTCGCATTCTGGTACAGCTCCGTCTGCGTGATCATGTCGAACAGCGTCTTGTTCTGCTCGGCGCGGCTCTCATCCGAAATGCCGTTCCGCACCGCCTTCATCTTATCTCGCAGCTCATCTTTTCTTTGATTCAGCAGCTGCAGCTTCTCCCAATCATTCATGTCATTCACTCCATATGGCGCCGTCCTTTAGCGCTCTAGGTCAAACGCTCTGCGAAAGACCGCGTAGCGCTGTTTTCCAAGCGCTCAAGCTCAACAGCAAAGCTGTTGAGCGTTTTATTCCGTATCTTTCTCCCCGAACGCGCTCACGTAATCCCCGAGGTCGAACCTCTCCGACCTGTTCTGGCGGAACAACGTGCCCAGATTCCTGCCCTCCATGAGATCGTGCAGGATGCTCATGCCTTCCTCCGCACTGGCGATTATCATATCACATCCCGACGAGGTAGCAATGAGGCCGGCATGCAGCTTCGTGCTCATGCCGCCGGTACCGGCGCTCGTGCCGGTTGAGCCCTTGCCCATCTCGTAGATCTGATCCGTCAGAGCCGGGATGTAATCGAGGAACTTCGCGTCCGGATTGCTCCTCGGATCATCCGTGTACAGGCCTTTGACGTCAGAGAGCAGGATCAGAAGATCCGCATTCACGAGGCTCGCCACCATGGCGGAGAGATTGTCGTTGTCCCCTACGGAGAATTCCGCCGTCGCCACGGAATCATTCTCATTGACAATCGGAATGACGCCGAGCTTCAGGAGCTCTGAGAAAGTATTCTGCAGGTTGGCCTTGCTGTTCCTGTTCGTGATGGTATTGCGCGTCATCAGAACCTGCGCCGTCGTCTGGTTGTATTCCTCGAAGGACTTCTGATAGATCTGAATGAGCCGAGCCTGACCGACCGCGGCACAGGCCTGCTTGATATTCATCGGCGCTTCCTTGCGGTAAATGTCGAGGTCTACGTTCAGTGCTTCCCTGCCCGCCGCCGCGGCGCCGGAGGAGACGAGGATGACGTCCCGTCCGCCGTTCTTGAGATCCGAGAGCTCCCGCGCGAGCTGATCTATCCTGTGGTAGTCGAGCCTTGCGGTCTCGGGGTGCAGCAGAGACGAAGATCCGATCTTCACGACGACGCGCTTCCTGCCTTTCAGCCCCTGCCGGTATATGAGATTTTCCTGTTCCAATTCCTTCTCAGTCATGCTTCTCCCCAGTATCACAGATTTTGCGGCACCCGCAGGTGAAAATCGCCAACGCGATTTCTCGCAAATCGGTTATCGTGTCGTTCATGACACCGATCGCAATTCGTAAATGACACATCGGCGTCACTCTAATCTGTCCCCAATTTCGCCGCGATGTGTGCCGCAGCGGCTTCCGCAACCTTCATGCCGTCAATGGCTGCCGAGGTGATGCCGCCGGCGTAGCCCGCGCCTTCCCCGCAGGGATAGAGACCTTCAATTTCCGACTGGAAATCCTCTCCCCGGAGAATGCGAACCGGCGATGAGGTTCTGCTCTCGATGCCGCAAACGTATGCCCCATCCCCCGTGTAGCCGGGGATCCGGTGCTCGAACGCCTGCATTCCTTCGATGAAATCCTGCGTGAGCTCTTCTGGCATCAGCGTGTGTACCGGCGCCGCGTGGCACTGTCCCTTGATGCAGAGGCGCTCTGCGTCCGAAAGATCATTTCCGTCCGGCGTCGCCTCGTAAACACCAGCCCCCTCGGCAAAGCCCTGTTCGAAGTCCCGGTATCGCTCCACCGGCACCCTGCCATCAGCCAGGCGGAAGGCCTTCTCTTCAATTTGCTCCTGGAATTCCATGCCGGCGAGAACCTCTTCCGATTGGAAAATACCAGAGTCCACCGTTACCACAACGGCGCTGTTCGCACGCCTGGAATCCCGCAGGTAGTCGCTCATGCCGTTCACGGCAAGGCGGCCCGGCTCGCTGGACGCGTTGACGATGTAGCCGCCGGGACACATGCAGAAACTGTACACGCCCCTGCCGTCCTTTGCGTGCGCAGTCAGCTTGTAACTCACCGCGGGCAGATGCAGCCGCGCAAGCTCTCTCTCATCGGAAATGCCGTACTGCTGGTGATTGATGAGCGACTGCGGATGCGAGACGCGAAGGCCGACAGCGAACGCCTTCTGTTCCATCGGAATCTTCTGTTCATACAGGCGCCGTATCGTATTCCTCGCGCTGTGTCCGGGCGCCAGGATCACAGTGTCCGTTGGAATATCATAGCAGGTGGTTTCCTGCCGCACCGTCACACCGGCAACGCGCCCGCCCTCAATGTGAAGATCTGTCATTTCCGACTGGAAACGCACCTCCCCACCAAGCGAGATGATCTCATTTCTCAGGTTCACAACGACATTCCGCAGAACATCTGTGCCGATATGCGGGTGGAACTCATAGGAGATATCCTCCGTGGCACCCGCCTCGATGAACGTGCGCAGCACGAAATCCGTTCGCCCCTGTCGATCCTTCACGTTGGTATTGAGCTTGCCATCGGAGAAGGTCCCCGCGCCGCCCTCGCCGAACTGGCAGTTCGAGGAAGGGTCGAGAATTCCCTCCTGCCACAGCCGTTCCACGTCGGCGACGCGCTCCGCCATGGCCTTTCCACGCTCCAGGATGATCGGCCGGAGGCCCGCTCTTGCGAGGAGGAGTCCCGCGAAAATACCAGCCGGCCCGAAGCCCACAATAACCGGGCGCTGCTTGGTGGCGGCATCTGTTGCATGAAGTTCTACCGGAAAATGATACTCCGCAGGCTCCTCATAGAGGACGTTTCGGTCGCGCAGCTTTTTCACGAGATTCTGCTCCCGCACGCGGTCCTTCCCGAAGGAGACGGCGCAGGAATAAATGTCGAATAAATCCGGCTTCTTCCTCGCATCGACGGAGTGTCGCACGATCTTCCAGGAGAGAGGCTCCTCCCCCCGGATGCGCAGCGTCTTCCGAAGTTTCCCTTCGAGAAGAGAGGCTCCCTCCTTCGTATGAATATCGACTCCGCAGGGGAGCTTACATTGATGAACTACGATCAAATTAATACCTCATGCTGCGACGCATCAGCGTCACTTCAAAATTAATTTTTTTTCGCTGCCGCACACCCTGCTTCGTACCCGGTGCACATTGCGAAGGTGAGATTGTATCCGCCACAGATACCGTCAACGTCCAGGATCTCCCCCGCGAGGTAAAGACCTGGCGTAATCTTGGACTCCATGGTGTCCGGATCCACTTCATCCAGGGGGATGCCGCCCGCCGTCACCTGCGCCTTGTCATAACCGTTGGTCCCATCAATCGGAATCACAAGGCGTCTGCATTCAGATAACAGCTCACCGGCAAGCGCTGCGATCTCTGCGGCACTCCCCAGCTTCTTCAATTTCTTCTCTGCGATCAGGTGATGCCGCTGGTAGAGGAAGGCGGCAATTCTGTCGTTGACCGCGCCCGCAAGGATATCCAGGACGCAGTCTTCCCCGGAGAGGCTCTCAAGCTTCCGCTTTCGATAGGCCTCAAACGCAGCATCAGAGAACTCAGGCAGGAAATTCAGTATGGCACTCACTTTGCGGCCCGCCTTCAGTGCTCTTCCCGCAATGCGGCTTACCTGGAAGGCCGGAATACCGGAGACGCCGTAGTCCGTGAGCTGGATTTCACCCGTCTCCGTCCGGATACTCTGCCCGTCAATCGTAAGAGTCAGGCTCCCCTCCGCCCGGACGCCTGCCATCAGATTAATATCCTCCAGCGGGGAAGTCAGTGAGCAGAGCGCCGGCACCTGCGCGATCAGGCTATGCCCCAGCTGCCGCGCCATCTCATAGCCTGACCCGTCGCAGGCAAAGGCCTTCGAGACTCTCCCTCCGGCTGCGAGGATCACCCGCTCTGCGCGGAAGTTCCTCCCGTCCGCCGCAGTCATGGCAAAGCCGCCATCCGGAAGCTGTTCCAGCTTTGTTACCCTGGTATCCGACAGGACCGGGATCTTCAATTGGCGCAGCCTGTGCAGCAGTGCCTGGACAATCGTGCCTGCCTGATCCGTTGCAGGATAGACATAGCCGTTTCGGTCATGCAGCCGCACGCCCATTCGCAGGAAGAACTCCCGCAGGGCGTCCGAACCGAATCTTTGCATAAATAAATACGGATCGGTGTCGCCGTCCGTATAATAGCAGGTTTCATTCTGAACAAAGTTGGTCAGGTTGCACCTGCCATTCCCCGTCGCGTAGATCTTCGCGCCGGGCTTCCTGCCGGCATCCAGGACGAGCACAGCGGGATTCTCATAAAATGACTGCACAGATACGCTTCCTGCCGGGGCACCGACGGTATCGCCATGATCCGCGGCCTGCCTGCTGTTTTCCAGCGTTTCCCCTGCGCCGATGGCTGCCACAAGGCCTGCCGCACCGCCGCCGATGACGATGATTCTCTTCTCCGCGGTATATTCCTTCTCAGCTGCCATACACGTTACCCTCGCCGCTGCCTTGCGCTCCTGCGTCATTTCGTAAAACTCAGACTTGCATTCAAAGTTTCAGTCAGCACCTTCTCTACGCTCCTGCATCATTTCGCGAATCCGAACAGCTGTGCACAGCGATAAATGTACTTGCCTCCCGGAATGCGGTCGATGTTGGCAAGGTCCACCGCGCGGAAGAACAGGGAGAACGCAACGAACAGCACCACGAAGATCAGGAGCAGGAGGAACATGCCGCCGACGGGGATGATCTCGTCGGTGACAAAATCATTCAGCAGCATGACCGGCACATCCGCCGCTGCCGCCGCCGCGAGCACGAAGATATTGTCGAGAACCCAGGAGGATTCCGTCCTCTTCAGCAGGCTGTTCGCGGCAAGTCTCGTCGAAATAATGATGTAGGCTGCCCCGAACACCGCCATGGCGATCGGCAGTGCCTTCATAGAGATCGTGAGCACATGCATGAAGAGAAGCAGTGCGATCAGCTGGCAGACAAAGGCAAGCCCGCCGCTCAGCATAACGACCGAGGCGTATCCGCTCTTCCAGAAAAAGATGGCGAGGAGCACGGCCGTCGAGAGGAGGAACACGTTGACACTGCCAAGCTTCAGGGTGAGGATCGCCGACTCTCTCGCCTGCGTGTTCACGCCCAGATGTGCGATCTGCACAATGGGCTTGGCCGCGCCGAAGAGGAATGCCGAGATCGCAATGGAACAATAGGAGGCAAGCCGCAGCATCATGGAATACCGGATGCGAAGGCTCTTGTTCTTCTGCTGCAGGTAGTTGTCCGCGCAGGCGGAAGGCAGCTTTGAGAAGAACATGATGACAAAGGCGGTCATTCCCGCGATGACGGGGAAGGCAACACCCGCATATCCGTCCCACCAGTGGAGACCGAAGCCTGCCCTGTCCTTATCGCCGTAAGAGACAAGGCCGATCCGGTAGTCCAGTGCGAAGACAAGGTACGGGATCAGCGCCGCGACAGTGATCGGGAGGAGCTTGCGGAAATAGTAAGGAATGAGGTCTTCCATCCTCTCGTCGTACTGGAGGCCGAAGCCCGTCTCTTCCCTTTCATAGATGTGCTTGATATGTGTCGTGAACACGAGGAGGAAAATGAAGGCGACCAGCGCCCCCGCACTGACGGAGAGCCCCAGCCCCGCGCCCGTGTAGACGGCACCGTACCGCTCATTCATGAGAAGGAGCGCGATCTTGTCGCCCCTCGTCCTGCCAAAGTGTGAAAGGAATCCGGAGCTTATAAGCGTCACCAGCGAGAACACCAGGATGGCGAATCGCGGAATGTGCGGGTAACCTGCCGCGTCGAGGAACCCTTTCATCGGTCCCAGCGTCATACCGAATAAAACAGCAGGCGCCAGTGTGTACAGCGTCAGATAGTCGTAGCGACTGCCGAAGATGAGGCCGGAAATCGGCTCTCCCGCGAGCGCCGCGACCAGGATCAGAATGAGTCCTGTCACGACGTGCGCCGTCTGTGCGCTTTTGTAGAAAAGCAGGGCGTCCGTCACCCGGTCGCGGTCAATTCTCTCCGCGATCTGAGCCGCGACCACGGCGCTGCCGCCACACACGAAAATGCCCAGAAGGAGGACGAGAACCGCCACGGGGCCCGCCGCATAGAACAGGCCATCCGAACCGTTGACCGCCGATACGAGGAAACAGGATAGCGAGACCGCAAGAGCGAAAATACAGTACGCCAGAATGTTCCGGTCGATCATATTCACTTTTCTTCTGCGCACTGCCCTCGCCATTCTATCTATTCCTCTGTATGTGATTCTGTTGTCTGCATGTCTCTTGTGATGCCCAGCGCCTGCAGCGCCTTCTCCTGCTTGCCTTCCATCACCGTCGCTTCCTCCGGCGTCATGTGGTCGTACCCGCAAAGGTGCAGCATGGAGTGTGCGATGAGGAAGGCGAATTCGCGTAGCCTTGAGTGACCATAATCACTCGCCTGGCTGATCACGCGGTTCGTGTTGATCACGATGTCGCCCAGCACCAGCCTCCCCGTATCGGGGTCGATGCAGTCCGGCGCATCCTCCTCCACATGGGAGAAATCGGAGGGTGCATCGTATTCCAGATTCGGAAACGAGAGAACGTCCGTCTCCCGGTCGATGCCGCGGAAGCGCCGGTTCAGCTCGTGGATTTCCTCATCCTCTGTCAGGGTCAGAGACACCTCGACATCGTACGGGCAGCCCTCTTCATTGAGAACTTCCTGCGCGACTCTTTCTGTCGTCTCCTCCACCGGAAAATCGAACTTATCTGTGGAAGTGATTTCCGTGTTCAGTGTAACTTTGCTCATATTCCTCGTAAGCCTTTACGATCTTCTGCACGATCGGATGCCGCACGACATCCCTGCTGTCAAGCTTGATGAAACTTATCCCTTCGATATTCTTCCTGCCAAGGACCTTTGTCGCCACATCGAGGCCGGAGCGTTTCGATGGCTCCAGATCCTTCTGCGTCGCGTCTCCCGTGATCACCGCGTGGGAGCCGAAGCCGAACCTTGTGAGGAACATCTTCATCTGCTCCGGTGTCGTGTTCTGCGCTTCATCCAGGATGATGTAGGCGTTGTCGAGCGTACGTCCCCTCATGTAGGCAAGCGGCGCGACCTCAATGAGACCCTTCTCCTGATTCGCCAGGAATTTCTCCGCGCCCATGATCTGGTACAGAGCATCGTACAGCGGCCGAAGGTAAGGGTCCACCTTGCTCTGCAGATCACCCGGCAGGAAGCCGAGCTTCTCGCCTGCCTCAATTGCGGGCCTTGTGAGGATAATCCTCTCAACTTCCTTATTCTGGAACGCCGTGATTGCCATCGCCATCGCAAGGAACGTCTTGCCGGTACCCGCCGGTCCCTCGGCAAAGACGATCAGATTGTCGCGGATTGCCTTCACATATTTCTCCTGCCCGAGCGTCTTGGGCTTGACCGGCTTGCCGCTCGTCGTGTGGCAAATGACGTCCTTGTCCAGTTCCGTGAAAAGATCAGGCTTCGCCTCATCTTTCATGGAGAGCGCATACTCCACCTTCTGATCTTCGATGGTGGCGCCGCTCCCTGCCGCCCCGGCCAGCTGGTTCAGCACCATGATGGCTTTGGCGACTCCCTTCTTATCTCCCGTCACCTTGAGTACCCCGTCCCGGGATACCACAGTGACATCGAGATCCTTCTCTATTTTCCTGACATGGGCATCGTGCTCGCCGAAGAGCGCACGCTGGATGTCAGCGCTGTAATCCAGATTGACTGTCAATGAATTCCCTCTTCTATGCCGGGTTAATTCTTCGCGGACAGGTAGGCATCAATGGACTTCGCTGCCTGTTTGCCCGCGCCCATCGCGAGGATGACCGTCGCCGCACCGGTCACGGCATCGCCGCCCGCGAACACGCCTTCCTTCGTCGTCATCTCATCCTCGTTGACAATGATGCCGCCCTTTTTATTGACTTCCATGCCGTCTGTTGTTTTATGCAGGAGCGGGTTCGGGCTGGTGCCGAGCGCCATGATGACGCAGTCACAGTCCACGTGGAATTCGGAACCTTCGATTGCCTCGGGCCTTCTCCTGCCGGAAGCATCGGGCTCGCCCAGCTGCATACGGATGCAGGTAATGCCGTTCACCCAGCCCGTTTCGGGATCTGTCGTGATTTCGACGGGGTTCGTCAGAAGATTGAAGATGATGCCCTCTTCCTTCGCGTGACCGACCTCTTCCTTACGTGCCGGCAGTTCCTCTTCGGAACGGCGGTAGACGATGTGTGTCTCCGCGCCGAGGCGCAGCGCTGTTCTCGCCGCATCCATCGCAACATTGCCGCCGCCGACCACGACAGCTCTCTTCGCACGGTAAATCGGCGTTCTGCTGTCCTCCCTGTAGGCGTGCATGAGATTGGATCTTGTCAGATACTCGTTGGCAGAGAAGACGCCGAGCGCCTGCTCGCCGGGGATGCCCATGAAGCGGGGAAGACCCGCGCCGGATCCGACGAAGACGGCCTCGTACCCTTCCTTCTCCATCAGCTCTTCAATGGTGACGGAGCGGCCGACCACGACGTCCGTCTCGATCTTCACGCCGAGATTCTCCACGTTCTCGATCTCTCTTGCGACGACTTTCTCCTTGGGGAGACGGAACTCGGGAATGCCGTAGACCAGGACGCCGCCCGCCTTGTGCAGCGCCTCGAAGATCGTCACCTCATACCCGAGCCTTGCAAGATCTCCGGCGCAGGTAAGGCCCGAAGGTCCCGCGCCGATGACAGCGACCTTGTGACCGTTCTTCGCAACCGGCTCCGGCTTGATATTCAGCTCTTTTGCCCTGTCGGCAACGTAGCGCTCGAGCTTGCCGATCGAAACGGCCTCACCGCGGATGCCGCGGATACATTTGCCCTCGCACTGGGTCTCCTGCGGGCAGACACGACCGCAGACAGCAGGCAGCGCGCTGCTCTCACTGATAATGCGGTAGGCTTCCGCATCATCCCCTGTCTTCACCTTTGCAATGAATGCGGGAATATTAATGGAAACAGGGCACCCCTCCACGCACATGGGGTTCTTGCAGTTGAGGCAGCGCTCTGACTCCGCGCGCGCCTCTTCCTCATTGTAGCCCAGGCAGACTTCCTCGAAATTCGCAGCACGCTCTTTCGGAGCCTGCTCGCGAACCGGAACCTTTTTCATCATATCAACTGTGATCGCCATATATTCTCTCCTGATATGTAACGGTGATGTATCTGTTCAGTACAGCCCGATGCAAAAGCCCAAGGGCTTGCTGCAACAGTGACTATTTACAAACGCCGCAGCCGCCTTCGTGCGTTGCGCCTTCCTGCTCCTTAAGAAGAAGTCGTCCCTCTTCCGTCTTGTACAGCCGGCCGCGCAGCATGGCCTGGTCATAGTCGACCTTGCTGCCGTCGAACTCCGGTCCGTCCACGCAGGCGAACTTCACCTCACCGCCCACGAGAAGACGGCAGGCGCCGCACATACCGGTTCCATCCACCATGACCGTATTCATGGAAACAACACAGGGAAGACCCAGCTTCTCACACTGCATCGCAGTGAATTTCATCATGATCATGGGACCGATGATGACGCAGTGGTCGTATCTCTTCCCATCCTCATAGAGCTTTGCAAGGCACTGGCTGCCGTTACCGTGGAAGCCTTCGGAACCGTCGTCGGTCGCAAGATAGAGATTGCCGCAGACAGCGCGCATCTCATCAATCATGATGAGGAGATCTTTGTTCCTCGCGCCCTGGATGCAGTCCGCGTCCACGCCGTGCTCATGGAGCCATTTGAGCTGATGATAAACAGGAGCCGTGCCGACGCCGCCCGCGATAAAAATGATCTTCATCTTCTGCAGCTCTTCGATCGGGCGGTCTATCAGATCTGAGGGATTACCGAGGGGGCCTACCACATCAGCAAAGGCTTCTCCTACGGCAAGCTCCGACATACGGTAAGTCTCCGCACCGACCGTCTGGAATACAATGGTGACAGTGCCCGCCTCTTTGTCGTCGTCGCATACCGTCAGGGGAATTCTCTCGCCCTCGGCGTCTGCGCGCACGATCAGGAACTGACCGGGCAGCGCTTTAGCCGCAACGCGGGGAGCTCTGACCACCATCTTGTATTCTTTGGGTCCGATCAGCTCTTTTTCCAGAATTTCAAACATAGTTTCCTCCATTCACTTTGTTGCGGTACGTTGATTCTTATTCTTCCTGCTCTCCGATCGAGTATTTCCTGGAGACGACCTTGCTCTCCAGTCCGAATGGACTGACGGTGATTGCGCGGATCGTGTATTTGCCGTCCGAGAGCTCCAATGGTTTCGAGTACAGGAGGGAATCGGTGGTCGGGATGGAGCCGTCAATCGTATAGAAAATTGACCCGCCGCCCTTCGTCGTAATCGTTACCTCTATACCTTCGTTGAAATCGCCGGACTCCGGCAGAATTTCCGGTTCGAACACGAGATACTGGCTGTAGACTTCCTTCACCTTCTCATTTCCGGAGTCTTCCAATATCCCGCTTATTTTATCATAATCTCTTTCCTGTGAATATATATCGATCATCCGCCCGTAAGCGTTGACCACGTCCTCACTTGCGGGGTCTGCCGCCGCGATGACGAGCTTCGCCGTCGCGAGCGCCTCCTCGGTCCTGCCGGCCTTCTCGAGGTATTCCGCCTTCTCCAGCATCAGCCGGGTGTCCGTGTTCTCCGATACCTGCTGTGCCTTTGTGATGAGATCCGCCGCGCCGCCATAGTCTCCCTGATCTGCCTTTTCATACGCCTGCCCCAGGTAATAGGACGGCGATGTGCGAAGCTTCATCCACAATAATCCGAGGAACAGGCAGACCGCGGCCAGCGTCAAGATGACGGTCGTCACGACAAGGCGGGCCTTCTTCTCTTTTTTCCTGGCCTCTGCCGCCTTCTGAATACTGCGCTCCTCCTTGTAGGTCTCAAGGTCTACCTCGTCCCGGACCTGGGACATCGTCTCGCTGATCTTCTGTTCGACCGTCGAGTCGTAGGTGGGCACAATGCGGATGTCCGCGAAGCAGTACTGGCAGAACAGGGAACCGTCTTCAATTTCTCTACCGCACTTGGGGCACTTCATATCAAACTCTGTCCAATCCCTGGATTTGCAGCGCTTCGACGCAGTTGTGCATCAGCATGGCGACGGTCATGGGGCCGACGCCGCCGGGAACCGGTGTGATGGCGCCAGCCTTCTCGAATACATCGCTATAATCCACGTCGCCGCACAGCTTTCCATTCTCATCGCGGTCCATGCCGCAGTCGATGACGGCGGCGCCTTCCTTCACATACTCTTTCGTGAAGAATTTCGCCCGGCCGATCGCAGTGATGAGGATGTCCGCCCGGCTCGTCACTTCCTGCAGATCCTTCGTGTGAGAATGCGCCACCGTGACCGTTGCGTTCTCGCGCAGCATCAGCATTGCCATAGGCTTGCCGACGATGTTGCTCCTCCCGACGATCACGCACTCCCTGCCATCTGTCTCGATGCCGCTTCTGTGCAGCAGTTCGATAATACCGGCCGGCGTGCAGGAGCGGAATCCCGGAAGGCCGATGGAGAGCGCGCCCACGCTGATCGGGCTGAACCCGTCCACATCCTTGGAGGGATCAATGGCGCGGATCACCTTGTCACCGTCGATCTGCGGCGGTACCGGGAGCTGCACCAGGATGCCGTTCACGGCAGGATCAGCATTGAGCTCATTCACCAGCGCGAGCAGCTCTTCCTCCGAAGTTTCCCCCGGCAGGTGAATCTCACGGCTTTCGATACCGCAGTATTCGCAGGCGCGCTTTTTATTCCGCACGTAAACCTGACTCGCGGGATCGTCGCCGACGAGGATGACGGCGAGCGTTACCCGGATGTCTTTCCCGGACAGTTCCATCACCCTCTGCCTGGTCTCGTCTTTGATCTTCTGTGAAATTGCCTTGCCGTCGATGATCTTAGCCATGTGCCGGTCTCCTTATGATTGAATAGGTAGCTACATTGTCTCTTCGATGAACTGTCGGAACTCTTCCTCTGTCATCAGGATCTTCCTCGGCTTTGTGCCTTCGGATTCGCTGACAACACCCGCGTCGCAGAGCTGATCCATGATCCTCGCCGCGCGGTTGAAACCGATGCGGAACATACGCTGCAAAAGACCGATCGACGCGGAATTCTTCTCGATGATGAACTTGCCCGCCTTCTCGAAGAGCTCGTCGATCTCCGGGCCGTTGTTCTGCGCCGCCGCACCGCCTGCTGCCGAACTATCCGGTCCACCCTGGCCGTTCGCGATGGCCTCCAGCTTCTCCTGCATGGTGATCGCATCTTCTTCCGGCGGGTCGTTGGTCTTCAGGAAGTTCACGACATCGGTCACTTCATCATCCGATACGAAGGCACCCTGAATACGCTGCGGCTTCGGCAGTCCCTGCGGGAAGAAGAGCATGTCGCCCTTGCCGAGGAGCTTCTCCGCGCCGTTCATGTCCAGAATGGTCCTGGAGTCCACACCCTGCGTCACTGCGAAAGCAATACGGCTGGGCATGTTCGCCTTGATGAGTCCCGTGATGACATCCACGGAAGGCCGCTGCGTCGCGATGATGAGGTGCATTCCTGCCGCTCTCGCGAGCTGTGCCAGGCGGCAGATCGCCGTCTCAACATCGTTCTTCGCGACCATCATAAGGTCTGCCAGCTCGTCAACAATGATGACGACATGCGGCATGAAGTGGTACTCGGGATCCTCAATGCACGCCGCCAACTTCTGTTTTACCAGAGCGTTGTAGCCCTTGATGTCACGCACTCCGGCATCCGCGAAGCGGTGGAATCTCTGCTCCATCTCCGCAACGCACCAGTTCAGGGTGGCCGCCGCCTTCTGCGAATCCGTCACCACCGGCAGGAGCAGGTGCGGAATGCCGTTATAAACCGACAGCTCCACGACCTTCGGGTCGATCATGATCATCTTCACTTCGTCCGGAGACGCGTGATAGAGGATGCTCATGATAATCGTGTTGATACATACGGATTTACCGGAACCCGTCGCACCGGCGATCAGAACGTGCGGCATCTTCGCAATATCCGCGACGACCGTCTTGCCCGCGATGTCCTTGCCGACGCCGAATGTGGTCTTGCTCTTCGCGTTCTTAAATTCCGGCGTATCCAGGATGTCACGCAGCGCGACCATGTTGGTGGTCTTGTTCGGCACCTCGATGCCTACCGCGGACTTGCCGGGGATCGGCGCCTCGATACGGATGTCCGTCGCGGCGAGCGCGAGCTTGATATCATCCTGCAGCGAGACAATCTTGCTGACCTTGACGCCCTGCTCCGGCTGCATTTCGTAGCGTGTGACCGCGGGGCCCTGTGAAATGTCCGTGATCCTCACATTGACGCCAAACGTCTGGAGCGTTGTCTGGAGCTTCATCGCCGTCTCGCGCAGCTCATTCGCGGAATCCGCGTTGTCCACCTCGGGCCCCCTGCGCAGAAGGTCCATCGGCGGATAGAGATACTGCCTCGGCTTGAAAATACGAGGCTTGCTCTCTGCCTTTTTCACCTCGTGTGTCTCTCTTCCCGAAAGGCTGGTAAATCCGGCACCGCCCGATGTGAGCGGCTGCCGCTCCTCCATCGAGCGCTGCGGCGCTTCCTGTGCCTTCGTGCGCAGCAGCTCATCCGGTGTCGCAGTGCCTGTCACAATGTCGTCTGCGATAACCGTGACGCCTTCCTTGTGCACCGGAATCTCCTGCGCCGCGTTAGAAGTCTGAACTGCATCAGACGAAGCACCGACCGCCTCTGGCGCGTCGGCATCGTCCGTAAAGGCAGACACTGTCTGCTCGGTCGCGTTGTCTGTCAT
Organism: Lachnospiraceae bacterium NK3A20; assembly: GCA_900107575.1. Classification (GTDB taxonomy): domain Bacteria; phylum Bacillota; class Clostridia; order Lachnospirales; family Lachnospiraceae; genus CAG-791. The sequence goes on from FNQX01000008.1 coordinate 100,405, forward strand.
GGCATAGTTGTCGGTCCTGCTATCTGCCGTGACATTGTTGTCAGCTCTGACATCTGCCTCAGCATTGTGCATTTCATCAAAATGCCTTGCAGCAGCGTCAGCTGCCGCCTGCGGCATCGGTGCAGCTTCTTCGCTGTGCGTGACCGCAGCCGACATATTCATACCTGCGGCGGCATTCGGGTTGCCACCAGCAAGCTGTGGAATGGACTCATCATCGACGAATTTCAGCACCGGGATCTCAGAGTAGTCGATCGGTTCGTTATCTTCCTCTTCATTCACGGTGGCGGCAGCTGCCTCAGCCGCATCTGTAGGAAGCTCGGACGCAACCGCATCTCTCACACCGACATCTGGCGGAATGAACGGTGCCGTGTAGGCAGGCTCTGCGCCTTTCGTGTCGTCGTTACTATCAGCCGCGGTATCATCTGTCGCAGTCTCCCCTGCCGCATCTTCTCCCGGCAGATTCACAACACCCGCGTAGGGCATCATGTAGTCTTCCGGCCGGATACTGTGAAGATCCTGGGACTCTTCGCTCTCCCTCTGCACGATACCTGCAACCGTGTCCAGCGTTTCATGATCAATGGCATCGCCGATGCCCTGACCGATCACCTTGCTGGAGAAGGCATCCGAACCGTATGCGGCACCCTCATTCATACCATTGTAATCGCCGAAGCTGACAGGGGCCGTATCCTGCGACATGGCTTTTGCGGTCTCAAGATCCGGCTGCAGTGTGAGCGCGCTGTCATAATCTTCCGCATGGATCTCATGCAGGTTCTCGGATTCCGGTCGTGCCGGCTTTAGAAGGTCGACTTCGGGTATAGGAGATGCCATCGCCCCCTGCGGCTGCGAAACGGGAGTTGAAAGGAAAGCTTCCCCCTGCCTCCCTGTCGGTGCCGCGTTCAGATTTAGATCCGGACTCAGGCTCTGTGCCGTGTCATTCGCAGTATCTGCAGACACCCCCCTCGAAGACGGCTTGGCCCCAAGACTGGCACCCGGTACTGCATTGTCTGCGGCACCGCCAGCATTCTGAGAGGGCTGCATCGGCTGGATGCCCTGACTTAAATCCTGACCAGCGAAAGGCGCGACATGCAGCGTTTGCACAGCGGAAGCTGCCGCGCCGGCTGCCTCTGTAGCGCTAAGCGCCGAAGTCATCGCGCCGGCCGCAAGGAGCGCTTCTCTTGCCGCCGCAAGAGACTCCTGCGTGTGTACTGCACCAGTCCCGGCAGCGTTATCTGCTCCACCGTCAACATTTGCCCCGGTTGCGCCGGACGCTGTCTTATGATCCGCAGCAACATGAGCTGCATTCACCTCGCCATTTACTAAAGCCTCAGCAGCATTTTCATCCGCGTCGGCCGCAGCCGCATCCGCAAAGGCAGGGTCATTCCGAAGGGACACATTCTGTACTCCGTGGTAGAGATTGCCGCTGCCATTCTGAGGATCGAAGCCGAGGATTCTGTTATTCTCCTTTGCTTCTGCGTTAAGTCTTGCCTGTTCTCTGGCGCGGATTCTCTCTTCCTCCCGCTCTCTGGCCTTCTGCTGCCTTGCAAGGCCGCGGGCACGGAGGCGTTCCGCTCTCTCCTGCTGTTTCGCCTCACGGCGGATTCTCAGGTCATCCATCCATTCGCCATAGGAAGGGTTCTGATCCTGATGGCGGAAATAATCCTCCTCCGGCTCATGGCGCGTCGCCTCTTCCTCAGGCATCTCTTCTCCGGGCTCGTCGAAATCCGGCTCGCCCTGCCGAAAGCGCGCGTTCTCATCAGCCTTGGCAAGGCGCGCCTCTTCCTCGAGCTCCTGCATCCTTAAGGCGTGCCTCTCCCTCGCGCTCGCCGCAGTATCTCCCACGAAGCTAATAATGGAGCGCTGCGTAATGAGCACGATACAGATGACCGTCACAATGATGAGGACGAGCACCGTGCCGAACATTTTGAACAGGGAAAAGCTTACATACGCAATCGTACCGGCGATGACACCGCCGCCATCCCTGTCATGGACACAGTTAAGATACATGTCCGCGATATCATACGCCGGCATACGTCCGAGCCTGCCCGCAACGAGCTCCGCGATCACACCGAACTCTACGAACAGGGTGGTCGCTGCGCCCAGCTTCGTCGGCATCGTCTCATTGTCCTGATTGGCGTAGTAGAACAGAACGGCACAGAAAATAAAGATCGGCAGGAAATATGCGGTGAAGCCGGTAAGGCCGAACATGAGATCTGAGAACACGTTTCCAACCGGACCCAGGATGCCGAAATTGGACAGAAAGAGGAACACCATGCCGGCAAAGAGCGAGATGACAATAATATCCCGTTTCACGACAGAGTTATCCTCCTGCGCAGAGGGGCTGTAGCTCCTCACCGGGATGCGCTCATCCTCATAAGAGCCCGTAGAACGTCTTGCTGCAGCGGACCTGGATGCAGCACTGCGCGCGGCAGACTCTCTCCCGGCGCCGCTTCTTCCAGTCGAAGGCCTGGTACTCCCGGTGCCACTTCTTCCGGCAGAAGACCTGGTGCTCCCGCTGCCTCTCCCGGAGCGCGAAGCCACGCTGCTCCTTCCGCTGCCGTTTCTCCTTGCGGTCTGCCCTGCGCCCGCGCCTGCCCTTGCAGACGCCGAAGCGCTGCGGGTGCCTGACTGTTTTCTCTTATTACCCTGACTGCTGCCTGTTGCCATGTATCCCCTGTCAATCCGTAACAGCGACCATCCCCCCGTGGAACAGTTGCCTGTATTCATTACTGCCTGTTATGAAAAGAAGAAATAACCGGAACCCGTCCGGCTATTTCCTCTCACCATTATACCCTATGCTCAGCCATGATTACCATAGATCGAAGTCGTCATCATCCGAAATCCTGTAATCATAGTCATCTTCTCTGTCTGCGTGGAAGTGAATGTCCTTATCCTGCACCAGGAAATAATCCTGATCCGGCTTCTTCTCTTCCTTCGTATCCTGATCCGGCATATTCACCTCCGGCATCAATCGGGACTTAAGCCTCTTCCGGCTGGTTGCCCCAGTTATGATATACGTTCTGCACGTCATCGGACTCATCGAGCTTGGACAGGATGATGTTCAGTCCCTTGACAGCAGCCTCATCGGAAACATCCACATAGTTCTGCGGCACCTTGGCAACCTCTGCGGAAACCGTCTTGATGCCGGCGTCTGCAATGGCCTTGTCCACCGCGTCAAACTCATCGGCGCCTGTGGTGATCACGAAATCTTCATCCTCTTCCTCGATGTCCTCCGCGCCCGCGTCCAGCACGATCATCATGAGATCGTCTGCGGTGCCGTCGTAGTCTTCCTTCGAGATCATAATCTCGCCCTTGTCCTCGAACATGAAGGATACCGAGCCGGGAGTACCCAGGTTCCCGTTCCCCTTGGAGAAAGCAGCTCTGACGTCAGAAGCCGTTCTGTTCGCGTTGTCGGTCAGCGCCTCAACGATGATCGCCACACCGCCGGGGCCATAGCCTTCGTAGGTGTTGTGCTGGTAGCTGACACCGTCCACGTCGCCTGCCGCCTTCTGGATGCCGCGCTCAATCGTGGCGTTGGGCATGTTGGCTGCCTTCGCCTTGGCAACGACCTGAGCCAGCTTGAAGTTGTTGTTCGGATCGGGGCCGCCCTCCTTCACCGCAACGGCGATCTCACGGCCGATGATGGTGAAGACTTTGCCCTTGGCAGCGTCGTTGGCTTCCTTCTTGTGTTTGATATTGGCGAACTTTGAATGTCCTGACATTGAAATACTCCTCCTCGTTGTGCGCAAGGCCGATGCCCTGTGCACCTGGCCTCAATTAATTTAATCGTGTGAATAGTACGCGTTCCACCTGCCTATCTTCGACAGACAGAACCCGGATGCGGAACCCGTCGTACTGCGTCTCGAAATGGCAGTCGGACTCGGGTACCCTGTCCATGAGTGACATGAGGAAGCCGTTGAGCGTCTCGAACCGGTCATCCTCGAAGCGGATGCCGAATTTTTTCGTAAGATCCTCCAGCGGTGTCCTGCCGTCTACGATATATTCGTTCTTGTTCCCGGTCGCCGTGATATGGTTCTCGTCGACATCGTACTCATCCATGATGTTGCCGACAATTTCCTCGAGAATATCCTCCATCGCGACAATGCCCGACGTCTGGCCGTACTCGTCGATGACGATGACGAGCTGTGCCTTGGCCTTCTGCATCTGACGGAAAAGGTCGTCAATCGACTTCGTCTCCGGCACATAGATCGCCTGCCGCAGAACTTCCCTGATCTCGCCGATCGGCCGGTTCGCGTCCTCCGGATGATCTTCTCTGTATTTCACGGCGTCACGCATGTGGACAACGCCCGTGATGGTATCGATATTGTCTGTGTAGACTGGGAAACGGCTGTTGTGCTGATCCAGCATTTCGTGCACCGCATCCCCCAGCGTCGTGCTGCTCTCAATTGAGATGATGTCGGAGCGGTTGGTCATGATATCTCCCGCTTCCTTGTCGGAAAACTCGAAGATGTTCGTGATCATTTCGGCTTCGGTCTGCTCAATGACGCCCTGCTCGTGCCCTTCGTTGACAATCGATCGGATCTCCTCCTCGGTGACATCACCGTTCAGGGTCGAGCCTCTTACCCCGAAAACATACAGGATGCCGCGTGCCATTGTGGAGATCACCCGCACGAGTGGCAGGAAGATCTTGAGGAACACGTGGAAAATCCATCCGCACCGGTCCGCCCATTTCTCCGGGTGAGCCGCGCCGAGGCGCTTCGGAATCTGCGCGCCCAGGGTCTCGATCACGATGAGCAGGATAAGCCAAGAGAGAATGTACGAGAGCGGCGTGGCAAGCCCTGGCGACATTGTTGCACCCGCGCCGCCGTGAGAGAGGTCTGCCTCAATTGCCGCGGCGAGCCCTCTTGCGTACACCGCACCGTAAACAAAGTTGATGCCCGTCGTGATGAGCTGCACCGTATCCGTATAATCCGACTGATCCTCCAGGATCTTCCGGATCATTATTTTCCTTTTCTCGCTCCTGTTGTCCCTGTCATCCCCCTCGTCGTCGGGATCTTCCCTGCGCAGCGAATGCAGCGCGGAACCGAACCCGTAAACGATGGCATCGATCACAAGGAGCAGGAGGAACAGTACAATACCGCCTGGATCGGGACTGTCCATACCGGGCCGATCACCTCCATGTCATTCAACAAAATATCTTCTGCATAAGGGCAGTTCTCCCCCGCAGAAAAGACACACAATAGATTTATTATAGTCAAAAATCTATTCCGCGCAATAGCGTGTCAGTATACTCTGGGAACGCGTTTGTTGAGGTCGCAGGTGAGCTCATAGTTAAATCTCCCGGAGAGATCCCCGAGCTCCTCCGCCGTGATCTCCAGTTCCCCATCCCTGCCGATGAGCGTGACAAGATCTCCTTCCCGGATGTTCGGGTAAGCCGTCACATCCACCATGAACTGATCCATGCAGACGCGGCCGATGATATTCACCCTGTGCCCGCCGATCAGAACATAGCCTTTGTTGGAGAGGCTTCTGGGATACCCGTCGCCGTAGCCTACAGGGATCGTCGCGACTCTTATCTTTCCTTTCGCAACGTAGGTTCCGCCATAGGAGACCGGCGTCCCCTCCTCAATTTCCTTAATATAAACAACATGGCTGTGCAGGGAGAGTGCCGGCCGGAGCGGTACAATGTCCTTCGGCACCTCATTAGAGGGCCACATGCCATAAAGCGTGATACCCGCGCGGACCATGTCCATGTTCATGTCCGGGTGGGAAATGATCGACGCGGAGTTCGAGCAGTCAATGATGGGGATGCGGTAGCCAAGCTCCGCCTCAATTCTCTTTGTAAAGCTCTGGAACGCATCGAACTGCCGCTGCGTCGCCTCTGTTCCGCCAATCTCATCCGCCCTTGCAAAGTGTGTGAACATACCCTCGAGGGAAACGCCTTCCGTCTCCAGTGCTTTCTTCACAAAGGAAAGGCCGCGATCGTCCGGTCGGATACCGATGCGGGACATGCCGGTATCGACCGCGATATGAATCCGGATCGGTTTTCCGGTGCTCTTTCCTGCCGCTCCCAGCTCCTCCAGCATATCTGCCCGGAACGTCGCGGGACGGATCTCCAGCCTCGCCAGTTCTTCATAGCAGTACGGGAACACGTAGCCAAGGATCAGGATCGGCTTGGTGATGTCGCTCTCCCGCAGCTCCTTCGCCTCTTCGAACGTTGCGACGGCGTAGCCCCAGAGATAATCGAGTGGCTCGACAGCGCGCGCGATCTCCACCGCCCCGTGCCCGTAGCCGTCCGTCTTGACGACCGCGATCATCTTCGTTCCGGGATGGAGATTTCGATGCATGCTCTCGCAGTTGTACCGGATCGCGTCCAGGTCAATCCTCGCTTCACATCTCAAGTTATGATTCATAGTACAGTTCCTCCATCGCCCTGATGAGATCTCCCGCCATGAGCGTCCTTGTGTTGCCGTGCCTGCTTTCCAGCTTCCCTTCATTGCCAGTGCTGCCAACCGTTTCTGCCTTCCATCCTTCGTTTCCGCAGCAGCTTTGCAGCCTTCCTTTTGCACTTCCTTCCGGGAAAACAGCAGGCGAGCCAGGCCATTCTGCCAGTTCCGCCGCTTTTCCGTGCAGCCAGGCTGCCGCGGTGAGTGCCGAAAAGCCTTCCATCCCCTGCGCAAGGAACCCCGCGCACATACCGGCGAGCACGTCGCCGCTGCCCGCGGTTGCCAGTCCGTCGTTGCCTGAGACGTTCAGATAGATGCGATCATCGTGCCAGGTGGCACCGATGCTGCGCGCGTCCTTGCACAGGATACTACAGTGATGCTCCCTTGCAAAGCGCTGCACCTTTTCGGCAGTATCTGTCCTGAGCCCGGTCACAGTCGTCCCAAGGAGTGCCGCGCACTCCGCCATATGCGGTGTCAGGACGACGCTTGTGGCCTTTCCTACCTTTGTAAGGAGCTCTGTCAGCTCCTTCATGGAGCCAGTGATGCGGATGGCGTCCGCGTCGATGACGACGCCTCGGCACCTGGGTACCGCCGTTTCGCCAGCAGCTTCCCGCTTGTCTCGTGCAGGAGTTTCCATCCCGCCGGAACACTCTTTGTGAACAGCTCCGGGCATTTTGCCGGATGTCTCGTTGCCGGTCCCTGTCACCGTGGCTGTTCCCACCGTTCCGCTGCCTGCACCTGCATCGCTGTCGGTTGCCGTCTCGCTCCCGGCCGCGATGCCGTATGTCTTTGCAAGCCATGCCAGCGTGAACGTGACGAGCCACTGGCTCGCATCACTCCTGCCAAGTCCCGGCCCCAGAAGGATTGTATCAGCCCAGGCAAGACTCTTCGCCAGGCGGTCGAACACTGCGGGGCGCGTTGCCTCATCCAGCAGCTCTTCCGGCTCATAGGTGTCAAGGAGCAACTCAGGGAGCTTCGTCTGCACAATGACGCGGTTGCACTCTTCCGTGAAGAGCTTCACCATGCCGGCGCCGCTCCTGACCGCAGACTCTGCGCAGAGAAGCGCCGCGCCGCACATGTTGCAAGAGCCCGCAATCGCGAGCACCTTGCCGAACGTCCCCTTGTTTCCCGCGGGATCCCTAGGGGGCAGCAGGTCGGCAGCCCGCTCAACATCGTATGTAAACATGAGGAGCTCTGTCAGTTTCCCCTCTGCGACTATAGACAGAGACTTATTAAAATCTCTCTTTGCAGCTGTGGGCAACAGCTCCTGGGGAGCACCCGCCGCACCGCCTTGCAGCCCGATCTGCAGTCCCCGCTCCGTGATGCCGATGTCAGCGAGCGTTATCTTACCGCAGTATTCGCAGCCGGGGTACAGAAGCTGTCCCCGTTTGAGGAAGCCGAAGGTTACGGTTTCATCTGCCCGGACGGCACAACCCAGAATAGAGCCATCGTCCGCAGAGATCCCGGAGGGCAAGTCGACCGCGATCACTCTGCTGCCATGCATTCGCCGAAGGCTCTCCATGGCGTGCACCGCTCTCTCTGCCGTGCCTTCGATCCTTCGCGACAGCCCGATGCCGAACATCGCGTCAATGATCACTTCCGGTCGGAAGTCGAACAGCGTGGTTTCGGAGAATGTCTCCTCAGTCAGCCCATAGGCGTGGATGATGGAGAGCTGCTTCTCCATGGCGGAGCCTTTCTTATTATCCTCTCTCCCTGTCATGTAGAAGCGCACCTTACATCCTCTTTCGGTCAGGATTCTCCCCGCCGCAATGCCATCGGCGCCGTTGTTGCCGCTCCCCGCGACCACAGCGATACGGGGGAGCCTGTTGTTTTCCGGCCCGCCTGGGGGCAACACGGCATCCGCGACCGCCAGCGCCGCCCGCTCCATCAGAACGAGGGAAGGAATGCCGATCGCCCGGCTCGTCGCAGAATCCGCCGCTCTCATCTGTTGTGCTGTCAGTAAATACCGCATCTTCCGCCTCTTAATAAAAGAAAGCCGTACCACCATCGATACGGCTTCCTTATCTTAGTTACTATCATAACACAGGATGGTCTCTCCCGGTATATTTCTCACTCTCCGTTATCCGAGCCGACATTCGTCGTGGACTTGCCTTCCTCGAAGCGGCGGATGTTGTACGAGAGCTTCATCAGGGAATCAGACAGGTGTACATTCTCCACCTGGATGCGGTCCGGCACGTGCAGGTCGCAGTGAGCGAAATTCCAGATCGCCTTGATCGGGCACTCCGCGAGCGTGTGCGCGACCTTTACCGCCTCCTGTTTCGGAATCGTGAGGACGACGATCTCAATGTTGTTCCTGCGGATGAACTCCGGCAGTTCCTCCATCGGGTGAATCGTCACGTCCGAAACCTTCCTGCCCGCCTTCTCCGGACTGATGTCGAAGGCCGCCTTGAAGACGAAGCCTCTCCTTCTGAAATTCATATATCGAACGAGTGCCGAGCCGAGATTTCCAGAACCGACGAGCACCATCGGATGCTGGTGATCGAGGCCCAGAATCTTGCCAATCTCCGTGTAAAGATACTCTGTATTATAACCGTAGCCCTGCTGACCGAAACCGCCGAAATGATTGAAGTCCTGACGGATCTGCGACGCCGTCACATGCATGAGTTTCGAGAGCTCCTGAGATGAAATGCGCTCGATTCCCTCGTCCTTGAGATCCCCAAGGTAACGGTAATATCGTGGCAGCCTGCCAACGACTGCCTGTGAAATTTCTTTATTTTCCAACGTAGGTACCCCGCGATGCCGATCGTTAATTTTTTAACGCCTTCATTATAGACCATCGCGCCGCAAAAGCAAAGCAGCGAGAGGCCGATTGACTTGCCCCTCCCGCCACGATACACTAGGTGCGTCTCATATTTTCACAGATTTCAGAGGTTACTCATGATACTCTCCTGTCACCATATATCCAAATCATTTCTCGAGAATCCCATCCTCTCCGACGTGACTTTCCACCTCGAAAAGGGGGACAAGGCTGCCATCGTCGGCGTGAACGGCGCGGGAAAATCGACGCTCCTGAAGATCATGATCGGCGAGCTCTCCCCCGATGAGGGCACGGTCTCGTTCCAGCGCGATACGACCTGGGGATATCTCGCGCAGAATCAGAACCTGTCCACCGACAACACGATTTACGACGAGCTGCTGACCGTCCGGAAGGACATCGTTGAGATGGAGAAGCGTATTGCCCTCGACGAGCAGCTGATGGCGAAGCTTGTTGGTGACGAGCTGAACAAAGTTGTCGAGGAATACAACGACCTCCTCGAGAAGTTTCAGAATGAGAATGGCTTCGCGTATAAAGGGGAAATAACAGGCGTCCTTCGCGGTCTTGGCTTCGCCGATGAGGAATTCGGTCAGAAGATCAACACCCTCTCCGGCGGTCAGAAGACAAGAGTTGCGCTCGCCAAACTCCTCCTGGAGAAGCCTGACATCATCATGCTCGATGAGCCGACGAATCACCTTGACATCGGCTCCATCCGCTGGCTCGAAACCTACCTGTCCAACTACAGGGGAACGGTACTTATCGTATCCCACGACCGGTATTTCCTCGACAGGTGCGTGACGAAGATCATTGAGATTGAGAACACGCACGCGACGCTCTTCCCCGGCAATTATTCCTGGTATGCCGAGCGCCGCAAAGCCATGCGCGAGGAAGCCTGGCACCAGTATCTGAACAATCAGGCAGAGATCCGCCACCAGGAAGAGGTCATCGAAAAGCTCAAACAGTTCAACCGCGAGAAGTCCATCAAGCGCGCCGAGTCCCGTGAGAAGCTGCTATCGAGAACAGAGCGCGTGGAGAAGCCGATTGAACTGCGCGACGACATGCACCTCATCCTAAAGCCCTGTATCCGATCCGGGAGGGATGTCATGGAAGTCCGCCACCTGTCGAAGTCCTTTGACAACAAGCACCTGTTCACGGACATCTCTTTCGACATCAAGCGCGGCGAGCATGTCGCGATCATCGGCAACAACGGCACCGGCAAGTCCACTCTGCTCAAGATCATCATCGAGCAGCTGGCAGCGGATGAGGGCAACATTCACTTCGGCACCAACGTGCACCTTGGCTACTACGATCAGGAGCACCACGTCCTGCACGAGAACAACACTCTGTTCGAGGAAATCGCAGACGAGCACCCCGACATGACCAACACCGAGATCCGCAGTCTCCTTGCCCAGTTCCTGTTCACCGGCGAAGACGTATTCAAATACATCCGCGATCTCTCCGGCGGCGAGAAAGGCAGGGTCAGTCTTGCGAAGCTCATGCTCTCCGAGGCGAATTTCCTGATCCTCGACGAGCCGACGAACCACCTGGATATGGTTTCCAAGGAGGTCCTCGAGAATGCACTGAACTCCTACGAGGGAACCGTACTGTATGTCTCCCACGACCGATATTTCATCAACCATACCGCAAGCCGCATTCTCTCTCTGACAAAGCGCCTTCTGATCGACTATCCCGGCAGCGGCACAGAGGACATCCCGGAGAAATATATCGGCAACTACGATTTCTATCTGCAGAAATCCGCCGAGGTCGAGCAGACCCTCATTGATCAGGACATCCGCCGCATTGAGGACGACGGCTACCACTACACCAGCGATGTTTTCGGGAATGAGGCGGGTGGACATGCGGAAGATGGCGGGCTCAGTGAGGGCGCCGCGCCGGATAAGAATGGCGGTATACCTTCCTCCGGCATCAATCACATCCAGCCTTCCGGCGACGGCAATCTGGACTGGCAGAAACAGAAGGAGATTCAGGCCGCCCAGAGGAAGATACAGAACGCGCTGCGGAAATGTGAAGAGCGGATCAACGAGCTGGAGCTGCGGAATTCTGCGATTGATGAAGAGATGGCCCGCCCCGAGAACGGCACCGACATTGCCAAACTGGGCAAGCTTCAGAAGGAGAAAGACGCCAACGACGAAGAGCTATCCGGCCTCTACGAGCAGTGGGAAGAGTTACAGAGCTGACATGCGCCTGTCGAATATAGTTCTTCTCCAGGCTATCACGTAAAAAGCGGGGGCTGCCTTGTAGTGTTTGTTTCACTACAGGGCAGCCCCCTTCTTAGCACTTAATTCGGTTAGCAGTTCAGAACCATTGGTTGTGAACCGTTACGTAGGCAGCACATGCAAACTGAACATCTTCATTGGTGCGCCCGGAGTAACAAGTGCTCCGGGCTGTACCGATCAGATATCAACTCAGTTCATTTCTAAGATTCTCCCCGACTTTGAGAATGAATTCCTCGGTGTTGAGCTTCGTGACATTCTGAAGTGTCGTGATCGCGGCGAGGTCTCCGGTCATGAAGCCGGACTCAATCGTGCCAAGTGTCGCCTTCTCCAGCGCGTCCGCGTACCGCACGAGCGCCTCAATGCCGTCCAGCTGTCCGCGTTTCCGGAGCGCTCCGGTCCAGGCGAAAATCGTTGCCACGGAGTTCGTTGACTCCTCTTCGCCTTTCAGATATTTATAGTAGTGCCGCTGCACAGTGCCGTGCGCCGCCTCGAATTCATAGGCGCCGGACGGGGATACCAGCGTGGAGGTCATCATGGCGAGAGAACCGAACGCCGTCGCCAGCATATCGCTCATGACATCGCCGTCGTAGTTCTTGAGTGCCCAGACGAAACCGCCTTCCGAGCGGATGACACGCGCCACCGCGTCGTCGATCAGCGTGTAGAAGTAGGTGCAGCCCTGTGCCTCGAATTTCTCCCGGTACTCTCTGTCATACATCTCCTGGAAGATGTCCTTGAAATTCCCGTCGTACGTCTTGGAGATCGTATCCTTCGTCGAGAACCACAGATCCATCTTGTGGCTCAGCGCGTAGTTGAAACAGGTTCTCGCGTAATTCTCGATGGACTGATCCGTGTTGTGAATCCCCTGTACGACGCCCGCGCCGTCGAAATCATGGATCAACTGCCGGTGCTCAATCCCTGTCTCCCGTTCCGTGAAAACCAGCTCCGCCTTCCCGGGCACGCCGATCTTGATCTCGGAATTTTTATAAACATCGCCGTAGGCGTGTCTTGCGAGCATGATGGGCTTTTTCCAGGTGCGCACGTACGGCTCAATCCCCTTGACAAGGATCGGTCCGCGGAAAACCGTGCCGTCCAGCGCCGAGCGCAGCGTCGCGTTCGGACTCTTGTAGAGCTTCTTCAGATGGTATTCATCCATGCGGGAACGGTTCGGCGTGATCGTGGCGCACTTGACGCCGACGCCGTATTTCCTCGTGGCCTCTGCGGCGTCCCTCGTCACCTGGTCATCCGTCCTGTCCCTGCTCTCGATCCCGAGATCATAGTATTCCGTCTTCAGATCAATGTACGGCAGGAGCAGGTCTTCCTTGACCATCTTCCAGATGATTCTGGTCATCTCATCTCCGTCCATTTCGACGATCGGTGTCTGCATTTTGATCTTATCCATCACGCTCTCCTTTTATTTGCGCAAAAAACAAAAGGCGCCCCCGGCCATTCTGGCAGCCAGCGACGCAGCTGTCCGCGGTCAGTTCTTGTACAGGTTGTAGAGGCCGTTCCTCACCATGTTCTCGTAGGCGTTGTGCATGTGCTCGGAAGCGCATTTCTCCGCCCTGTCGGGATCCTTCGCCTTGATCGCTTCCATAATGCCGCGGTGCTCCGCTGTGGAAGCTTTCGCGCGCTCGATCGTGGCCAGCGTCCTCTTGCGGATGCGGAACACGTACTGATGATAGTCGATGAGCAGGTGCTCCAGCATCTTGGAGTCGCAGGAGGCATAGAGAATCTCGTGGAACTGATTGTCCAGATCCGCCATCTGCTCGATGTTCTCCTTCTTCACATGGAACTCGGAGAGATAGACATTCTCCTCCATGTCGTCGAGCTGCTCTTTGGTGATCTTCTCACAGGCCCAACGCGCGCACAGGCCCTCAAGTCTCGCCCGGATCATGTAAATGTCGTGAACATCGTTCGCCTGGATGCCGGTCACGAAAGCTCCGCGGTTCGGAATGATCTGCACGAGCCCTTCCAGCTCCAGCTGGCGCAGTGCCTCACGGACAGGAGTCCGGGAAACTCCCAGCTCCTCGCCAATCGACACCTCTTTGAGCTCTTCATTTTCCTTATATTTACCATTCAGGATATCATCACGGATCTTGTGGAACACCCTCCCACGCAGGGAATACTTGTCGCTCACATCCCGCCTGACATCGTAATCATTCATTTCACAGTTTCCTCTTTCTCTTTACTATCCCGAAATCTTTAAATAAAATTATCTATTCAGGACCCATCTCGAAAATCTTCGATTTTCTTCGATGAGGTCCTTCCGACGCGCTACGCGCGTTGGCCCCAGCTCAATTTACATCGCAGACAGCCGTGTAAACACGCCTGTCTGCTCAGAAATTTCGCTGTGCTGAATAGATACAAATTAAATATGTATCATTGTATACACGCAGTACATTTAACGCAAGTCCAAAAAGCTATAGCAATCTTGTCACTCTCTCGCCGCCCTTATCGCGCAAAGAAACCGGAGAGCTGGCAGCTACCTTACTCTCCGGTTCATCTGTGCTATGATTCCAACGACTGTATCCTGACGCGCACCTTACGACGATTCTCTACCGACCGGTTGAACTGACACCAGTGGATCTACATCCTGGCATAACGCCATGCAGCAATCGCATGCTGTAAGTGTCATCTCATCACTTTGCGGCCGCGACCTTCGTGACCGCAATATTCGCCGCTGTGCCATCAGCATTAAGGAGCACCGTCGCGCTGTACCCGTCCGGGCTGTAGAACGTCCAGAGATCGCCAATCACACTCGGCAGGAGCTTCTCTTTCCAACCGAAAGCAGTGTACAGGCTCTTCACCGTATCTTTGCTCATGCCGGTGGTGACGCCGCGCATCCAGAAAGGCGAAGGCGCAAGGAGGTTAATGTACTCCACTTTGCCGTCTTTCCCCGTCTGGAACAGGATGGTGTCATCCTCCGCCCAGAGCTGCATTCCTCCGTCCGGCGTGGCGTTGCTCTTCTGAATATTGAAGACGGTCTTCACCATCTCCCCATCCGTCCCCAGGTAGTCCACCAGATCCCCCGAATGTATGAGATCTTCACCGGCTGCCTTCTCCTCTCCGGCAGCGGGAGCCGGCGCTGCGCTTTCCGCCGCGAACACATCCGCAGAGAAACCGCCGACTGACAGCAGCAGAAGGATGGCTGCTACCGCAATGGATAAAAATTTCTTGTTCATAATTCCTCCGGAGCATTGCTCCAACCAAGAGTTACAAATACTTTTGCTATTCGGTTCAGAGCCGTAGCCTCTGAACCGATACCATCTGATCATGATAACACAAAGCTGAATTTTCGCAAATATTCGGTGATTTCAGTCTTTCGGCTTCAGATAGAAGTTCCCCTTGAGCTCAGTCGTGTGCATCGAATTGATGAATGCCTTGGGATCCAGGTCGCGGATCGCCTTGATGGTCCTGCGCGAGTCGCTGCTCGCAATGACAGAGTAAACAACAGGCCTCGAGTCATGCCGATATGACCCGTGGGCGTCGAGAATCGTGGCGCCATGGTGGCTCAACCTGTGGATGAGCGCCGCCACCTCGTCAGGATAGTCCGTCACGATGAACAGCGTCTGCTGCTGGTAATTGCGGTAGAGAAGGTGCAGCACCTGCGTGGAAGCGTACTGGAAAATGATGGAATACAGCGCCTTGTCCCAACCGAATATAAGGCCTGCCGCCGCAAGAATGCAGACATTCAGCAGCAGAATGAGATTGAACGAATCCATACCCTTGCGCTGCGAGAGGAAAATCGCGATGAAATCCGTGCCGCCGCTCGTCGCGTCGACCGACAGGCACAGGCTGATCGCGGCGCCGTTGATAATACCGCCGAAAATGGCGATAAGAAGCGTGTCGGAGGTGATGACCAGCTCCGGCAGAAGGTCGACGAACACACTGCTCGCTACGATCATCAATAGAGAGTACAGTGTGAACTTCTTGCCGATGAAGCGGAAACCAATGTACACAGGGATCGCGTTCAGTGTGATATTGATGAGGGAATACGGGAGCTGCACATGCAGGAACATCTCCGCGATTCTCTGGATCAGCACTGAGACGCCCGTAACGCCGCCCGGATACAGCCCGCCCATGCGGACAAAGGTCTTGATGCTGACAGCCATCAGCACCGCAGCCACCAGCACGGCTACGAAACGGATGCCGTCCTTTTTCATGTTCTGTTTCATCTGCTCCATACGATATCCTTATTTTTGTATAGTCAATGCCATCGGCGCTCCACGGCTATAGGCTACACATACCGCTTCAGCTATGCGTCAGCCCTTCATAAATATGTCCTGATGACACAAGGCAGGCTCCCCGAAGGGAACCTGCCTTGTTGTACCATGTGATTTCGCTATTTGCAACTGCCTGCGGAACATAACGTCGCCGCGACGATCAGCGCATGAGATTTGAGCTGTCCCGGACAGCTGCCCCAGTATCTCACCCTTCCGTGAAGCCCTCGGCCGCCTTGGCAGCTCTTGCCTCGACTTCCCTGCTCTGGACATCGGAAGGTGCCTGCTCATAGCGTACGAACTCGTAGGAGTATTCTCCACGGCCGCCCGTCATGGAGCGCAGCGTTGTGCAGTAATCGAAGAGCTCCATCTGCGGAACTTCCGCCTCGATGGTCTGTTTGCCGGCTGCCGTCGGATTCATGCCGAGAACTCTGCCGCGGCGCTTGTTGAGATCGCCCATGACATCACCAGTGTAGGTATCCGGTACCGTTACCTTGAGGGCGACAATCGGCTCCATGAGGACGGGGCCGGCTTCCATGAAGCCTTCCTTGAACGCCATCTTCGCCGCTGTCTTGAACGCCATCTCGGAGGAATCTACCGGATGGTAGGAGCCATCGTACAGTTCCGCGTGTACGCCGACAACCGGGTAAGCAGCGAGCGGGCCCCTGTCGCAGGATTCCGCGATACCCTTCTCCACAGCCGGGAAATAGTTCTTCGGAACCGAGCCGCCGACGACCGCTTCCGTGAACTCATAAGGAATGGTCTTGTCTTCGAGCGGACTGAAGCGGATCTTGACATGACCGTACTGACCATGACCGCCGTTCTGCTTCTTATATTTGTACTCGACGTCGGAATTCTTCTTAATCGTCTCGCGGAAAGCCACCTTCGGCTTCTCGAGCTGGATCTCCACCTTGTACTCATTCTTCAATGTCGACTGCACCACCTGCAGCGCCAGATCGCCGAGACCGTAGATGAGCGACTGGTGATCCGCCGAATCGTTGACGGAACGGATTGTCGGATCCTCCGCCGCGATCTTCTGCAGCGCCTGCGCGGCCTTGTCGATATCCGCCTTGTTGTCCACGCGGTATCTCATGTAAGTATAAGGTACGGAGAGATCCATTCTGGCGTACGTTACGGGTGTTGTCTTCGTCGAGAGTGTGTCGCCGGTCTTGACACTGCCAAGCTTGGCGAGAGCGCCCAGGTCGCCGGCATGAAGTTCCGGGACTTCTGCTGTTTTATTGCCCTGCATGATGTAGAGCTTGCCGATGCGGAACTCTTCCTGCGAAACCGCGTCGTACATGGTGTCGTCGCTCTTGATGACGCCGGAACGCACCTTCACGAGGCTGTATCTTCCGAGGAATGGATCCACGATTGTCTTGAAAACAAAGGCAGTCTTCGGTTTCAGTACATCGAAATTCGCCTCGAAAATCTCATTTGTCTTCGTATTGATGCCGGACATCGGACGGCTCTCTGCGGAAGGCAGATATTTGATGACATCATCCATCAGCGTGTAGACGCCGCGCACGATAATGCCGGAGCCCTGCTCCACGGGCACCATGTCACCGAACTGGATCGCCAGCCTTGCCGCTGCGCGGATCTCCTCCTCGGAGAAAGTGTCTCCGGAGAAGTAGCGATCCATGAACTCTTCTGATGTTTCCGCTACGGCTTCCATCAGAGAATCGTTGTACTTGTCCAGGTACTCCTTCGAGTAATCCGGCACTTCGTCCGGCACCGCGTCCTTGCCGCTCCAGCGGAAGGCCTTCTTCTGGATCGTGTTGATATAGCCGACATATTTGCCGTCTTCACGCCACGGCATATTGAAAGGAGCGATCTTCTTGCCATAGCTGGCTTCGAGATCCTCTACGACTTTTCGATAGGAAACGTCATCAATATCCATATCGGTAACGAAGAACATGCGGGGCAGCTTGAATTTCTCGCACAGCTCCCATGCCTTTTCCGTGCCTGCCTCGATACCGCTCTTGCCGGATACGACG
Source organism: Lachnospiraceae bacterium NK3A20 (assembly GCA_900107575.1). Lineage (GTDB taxonomy): Bacteria > Bacillota > Clostridia > Lachnospirales > Lachnospiraceae > CAG-791. The sequence goes on from FNQX01000008.1 coordinate 118,036, forward strand.
ATAATCGCGCCGTCCGCGACGCTCATGGCCTCTTCGACCTCGCCCTGGAAATCGAAATATCCGGGGGTGTCCAGAATGTTGATCTTATAGTCATTCCACTCCACCGGAACCACAGAAGTCCGGATGGAAATGCCTCTCTTCTTCTCCTCATCAGTGAAGTCACTGAGGGTAGAACCGTCTTCGATTTTCCCCAGCCTGGATGTCAGACCGCCAAGATAACCCATGGCTTCTACCAGGGACGTCTTGCCCGCGCTGCCATGACCGAGGATCACGACATTTCTGATTTTGTCAGTTGTGTAAACCTTCATGATGCAAGTCCTCCAATTCTTTAGTGATTTTACTGCCATTGATTTTCGCAGGCAGTAAAATACAATGAATATTCTACCTAAGAATCGTTTTATGCACAAGGTTAAATTGTGGATAGTACACAATTAAAGTACTATTAAAATGTTGAGGAGCGCACAAGATCCGTGTTGATAGTACTTCAACAAAAGGCTCCGCCACAGCCATTCATTGACTGCAGCAGAGCCTTTCGACATTCACATTTCCTTCATTCAATCTTGTCGAAACCCTTCGACATTTTAGGCCTCTCCATGCCATTTGTGTCGAAACATTTCGACATGAATTTAACATCTGCATCATTTTGTCGAAGCTTCGTCGACATTTTTGGCTGTTTCAAGCGTATTTGTCGATTATTGTCGACATAACAAGCCATTCTGACATTTCATGTCGAAAATCTTCGACATAACGAGCCACTCTGACATTTCATGTCGAAATCATTCGACACAACAAGTTATATTTGCATTTCATGTCGAAGCCTTTCGACATGACAAGCACCTCGCCATCTATATGTCGAGCCCTTTCGACAAACCAGGCGCCGCGGCCGCTTCCTGTCGAAAACCTCTCGACAAAAAACGCCCGGCGCCTGCCTTTATAACTCACTTCACGACAAAGTTCAGAATTCTTCCGGGGACGTAGATTTCCTTGACAAGGTTCCCCGCCTCGATGAATTTCGCAACGTTCGGTTCCGCCTTCGCCTTGGCGAGCACGGAAGCCTTGTCCTCGTCCGGCGCGATCTCGATCGTGCCCCTGACCTTGCCGTTGACCTGGACGCCGATCTTCACCGCTTTGTCCTTCGTCTTCTCCTCGTCGTAAACAGGCCAGGAAGAGAGCGTGCAGAAGGTCTTTCCATCCGGGTTGCAGCCAAGATCCTGCCACATCTCTTCGGCAAGGTGCGGTGCGAAGGGCGATAAGAGCTGGACGAAGATCTTCACGTCGTTCTTCGTAACACTCCCCGCCTTGTAATAGTCGTTCGTGAGCGTCATGAGCGCCGCGATCGCGGTATTGAACTTCATGTTCTCGATGTCGTCCGACACTTTTTTGATCGTCTTATGGAGCCTGCCCTCGAGCTCGGGATCTTCCTTTTCTGCCGTCGCCATGTCGGGGAAGCCAGCGACTCTCTCGAGGAACCTCTTACAGCCCTTTAAGGACTCGTCGGACCAGGGTGCCGCGCTGCCGTAGTCGCCCATGAACAGCACATAGGTGCGCAGCGTGTCCGCGCCGTACTGCTCGACAATGTCCACCGGGTCGATGACATTGCCCTTGGACTTCGACATCTTCTCACCGTCAGCGCCGAGAATCATGCCCTGGTAAGTCCTTTTCGCGTACGGCTCCGGCGTATTCACCTCGCCGATGTCATAGAGGAAATGATGCCAGAATCTGGAGTACAGAAGGTGCCTCGTCACGTGCTCCATGCCGCCGTTGTAGTGGTCTACCGGCATCCAGTATTCGAGCTTCTTGCGGTCCGCGAACGCCTTGTCATTGTGCGGGTCGCAGAACCGGAGAAAATACCAGGAGGACCCGGCCCACTGTGGCATGGTGTCGGTCTCTCTCTTCGCGGGGCCGCCGCACTTTGGGCAGGTGCAGTTAACGAAAGAATCTACGCTGGCGAGCGGACTCTTCCCGTCCTGTCCGGGCTCGAAGTTAGTGACCTCCGGGAGCGTGAGCGGCAGCTGATCCTCGGGTACCGGAACCGTGCCGCACTTTTCGCAGTGGATGAGCGGAATCGGCTCGCCCCAGTATCTCTGGCGGTTGAAGGCCCAGTCCTTCATCTTGTACTGCACGCCCTTGTGACCGATGCCCTTCTCTTCGAGATATTGCTGCATCTTCGCAATGGAGTCTTTCTTGTTCGTCATGCCGTTCAGCACGCCGGAGTTGATCATCTCACCGTCGCCGGTGTACGCTTCCTTTTCGATGTCGCCGCCCTTGATGACCTCTACGATGTCACAGCCGAACTTCTTCGCGAAATCGTAGTCTCTCTGGTCGTGTGCCGGCACCGCCATGATCGCGCCTGTGCCGTAGCCCATCATGACATAATCCGAAATAAAGAGAGGAATCTGTTTGCCCGTGATCGGATTGATCGCACAGAGGCCTTCGATTCTGACACCTGTCTTGTCCTTGGCGAGCTGCGTTCTCTCGAATTCCGTCTTCTTCGAGGCTTCCCTGCGGTAGTCCTCGACCGCGTCCCAGTTCGTGATCTGAGCCTTATATTTATCAAGGATCGGATGCTCCGGTGCAACGACCATGAAAGTCACGCCGTAGAGCGTATCGCACCTTGTCGTGTAAATCTCGAGCTGCTCGTTTGGAATCGGCATACCGTCCGCGTTCGCCGCCTGGAAATTCACAAAGGTTCCCGTGGAACGGCCGATCCAGGAGATCTCCTGCTGTTTCACCGAATCAGGATAGTCTACGTGGTCGAGACCCTCGAGGAGCTTGTCCGCGTACTGCGTAATGCGCAGGAACCATACGTCCTTCGGCAGCTGGATGACATCGCTGTGGCAGATGTCGCACTTGCCGCCCTGAGAGTCTTCATTGGAGAGGACAACCTTGCAGTGCGGGCAGTAATTTACGAGCGTCTTGGAACGGAAAACAAGGCCGTGCTTATACAGCTGCAGGAAAATCCACTGCGTCCACTTATAATAGTCCGCGTGAGAAGTTGCGAACTCTCTGGACCAGTCGAAAGAGAAGCCTGCTTTTTTCAACTGATCCGAGAAATGCGCGATATTCTTCTCCGTGATAATGTGCGGATGGGTGTTCGTCTTGATGGCATAGTTCTCCGCCGGAAGTCCGAAGGAATCAAAGCCGATCGGGAACAGGACGTTGTAGCCCTGCATCCTTCTCTTCCTCGCGAGGACCTCGATCGAGGAATACGCCTTGATATGGCCGACGTGCATACCGGCGCCGGACGGATAAGGGAACTCGACCAGCCCGTACCACTTCGGTCTCTTGTCGAAATCAACCGCCTTGAATGCATCAGCGTCTGCCCACGCCTTCTGCCACTTGGGTTCGATTTTAGCGAAATTGTATCTCATGGTTCGGCCTTTCTTGACATTGAGTTTATGGTAACAGTTCAGGGCCACAAGAGGTGCTGCGGACGGCACTGAACCGATACAGTTTCCGTACAATAATAAGCCACGGATTGCGATTTTTCAATCGTTTTGCGGCCGATCGGTGGACTTCAACGCTTTAGTGCGGTATATTTTGTTCTATTACCGCACAGCGCGGGTCTTCTGGTGGCAGACAGGATTCGACGATCATTGTGCATAGATCGAGGAGTGCGCTCTCATGACAGATTTCAACAGCTTCACATTCGGTTTCGTGGGCCTTGGCCTCATCGGCGGCTCCATCGCAAAGGCCATCCGCCGCTATTATCCCGCGGCGACGATCATCGCCTACAACCCTTCCAGGGATACGTTGGATGAAGCCATGGCAGACGGTGTCGTCAATGCCGGGACATCTTCTGCGGACAGTGAAAACAGCAGGCCCTTCGATGGCACGATGTTCTCCCGCTGCGATATGATCTTCCTCTGCGCACCGGTGCAGAAGAACGCAGAGAACCTCTCACTCCTCAAAGATCACCTAGCAGATCACGCGATCCTCACCGACATTGGCTCGACGAAACGCGATATCCACGAGCATGTCGTCTCGAATGGCCTTGCGCGCCATTTCATCGGCGGACACCCGATGACCGGCTCCGAGAGGACACGCTACCGCAATTCCAGGGCAGAGCTGTTAGAGAACGCTTACTACATCCTCTCCCCGGAGCAGGAAGTGCCGAAGGAGAGCCTGGATATCTTTTACGAGCTGGTGACAGGACTCAAGGCGATCCCCCTCGTCATTTCTCCGGAATTCCACGATTACGCTGTCGCAGGCATCTCCCATGTGCCGCACGTCGTATCGGCATCCCTCGTCAACCTCATTAAGAAGAGCGACAACCCGGACGGCGTGATGAAACTCCTCGCCGCAGGTGGCTTCCGGGATATCACGCGGATCTCCTCCTCCTCTCCCCGGATGTGGCAGCAGATCTGCCTCACCAACGGCGACAATATCACCAAACTCTTAGGCGATTACATTGAGATACTGCAGCATGCCAGGGATCAGATTGAGGAACATCGGGCAGAGGAAATCTATGATTTCTTCGACAGTGCGAGACGCTATCGCGACAGCTTCGACGTCGTGTCAAGCGGTGCGACCGACCGGCTCTGGCTCCTGTTCGTCGACATCGAGGATCACCCGGCATCCCTTGCGGAAGTCGTGACACTGCTCGCCGTGAACGCGATCAGCATCAAGAACATCGGCATCACGCATAACCGCGAGTACCAGGAAGGCGTGCTGCGCGTCGAATTTAATTCGGAAGAGGAACTGATCGAGGCAGACGAGATCCTGACCGCCAGGAACTACACCGTGCATCAGGCCAAATAGACAGGAAAGTGTGATCAGATATGAAAACTCTGCATAAAGCTACAGCTCTCCACGGCGAGGTTTCCATCCCCGGCGATAAGTCCATCTCCCACCGCGCGGTCATGTTTGGTTCCCTTGCAAAGGGAGACTCTATCGTCACGAACTTCCTCGACGGCGCAGACTGTAATGCCACCATCGACTGTTTCGACCGCCTGGGTATTTTCATTGAAAGGGACTGGCAGAACCCCGGCAGACTCATCGTGCATGGCACGGGCCTCCACGGCCTCTATCCTTCCTATTCGCCCGTTGCGCTGTATACGCAGAACAGCGGCACGACGACGAGGATCATGTCCGGCATTCTCGCACCGCAACATTTCTCAGCTTTCCTCACCGGAGACGATTCCGTGAACAGCCGTCCGATGAAACGCGCGATGGCGCCCCTGCGTCTCATGGGCGCCGACATCACATCCCTGAATGGCGACGACTGTGCGCCTCTTCGTATCAACGGCAGCGCGCTGCACGGCATAGTATACCGCACCCCTGTCGCTTCCGCCCAGGTAAAATCGGCGATCCTCTGCGCGGGGCTCTACGCAGACGGCACAACGACAGTTATTGAACCCGCGAAATCCCGCGACCACACAGAACGTATGCTGCGAGCCTTCGGAGCACACGTTGCGGAAGGCGAGGAAGCGCTGCGGCTCGCAAACGAGCGGATCGCCAGCGCGCAGAACCTGACGCCCGAGGCCGTCGCAGACTACGGCATCGCAGATCACCTGGATGCGAACAACCAGCTCTCCCTGCAGCCGGGCGAACATATCGTGACCATTAGCCCTGCGACAGAGCTCACCGCGCACGACGTCGTCGTGCCGGGCGACATTTCCTCGGCGGCGTATTTCATCGCCGCGGCCCTCATCGTGCCAGGCTCGGAAGTCCTGATCCGCAACGTCGGCACCAATCCGACAAGAGATGGAATTCTGCGTGTTGCCAAGGCTATGGGCGGCGACATCACCGTATTGAATGAGGTGGAGGCCGCGGAGCCCTACGCGGATCTTCTCGTGAAATCCTCTCCGCTGCACGGCATCGACATCTCCGGCGACATTATTCCCACCCTCATTGACGAGCTCCCGGTCATCGCGGTGATGGCAGCCTGCGCCAAAGGTACGACCGTGATCCGGGATGCCGCAGAACTCAAGGTCAAAGAGTCCGATCGCATTGCAACCGTCACCGAAGGCCTCACCGCTATGGGCGCCAGAGTCACGCCGGCAGATGACGGTATGATAATAGAAGGCGGCAATCCTCTGCACGGTGCGAATATCCGCACCTTCAGGGATCACCGCCTTGCGATGAGTTTTGCTGTTGCATCCCTTGTCGCCGATGGAGATACCACGCTGGACGACAAGGATTGCGTGAATGTAAGCTACCCGAATTACTTCGAGGATATGCAGCGGTTGTCAGAGTAGCCCAAAGCAGCCATTGGCAGCTTATCTTACGTTTCTTAACTTACCCAGGATCTCTTCCACCCTGCGGATAGCTTCCTGCACCTGCTGTTGGCCCTTGCGGATTTTGGATTGGACGAATAGGTCCGCCACGAACCCGTCGAAAAAGAAATCCGCGAAAGTCAGGAAGCCTCCGATGTCGATATTGAGTCCGCTAATATCCCGGATATCATCAAGCTCATCCCGGAATGCCGCCATGTCTCTCCGCGCGTCCTCGATACAACGGCTCGCGTTATTGACCTTCATGTGCTTCATGATGCCAGATACCGTGTTGCCGCCCAGGATATCCAGAATTCCCCAGTTACCGGCGCTGTCCAGCTGCCGGTTCGCCTCACGGAGACTTTCCAGCGCGCGTTCCCCGGCACGGATAGCCTCGTTAATTTCCTTGTCTTTATTGTAAATATCAGTCATATTACACCTCGTTCTGAATATTTCGCGGCACCCGCGCGGGAAATTCGCGAAGGCGATTTCCCGCGAATCGGGTCATCGGGGGACGCTCGCGGCACCGATGACAGTTTGGAAGGGACGCATCGGCGTCACTTCCAAACTTCGCGCCCTCCGAATCAAACTGCGCCGACAAGCATGGCGATCACGCCGATGATCAGAACGATCGGCAGGACGTAAATGGCCAGTCCGAACAGGGTGACACCCAGAATCGCCAGGATCACCCAGCCGATACAGCCGAGTACCCATCCGAGAATCTTCCCCAGCACGTGGAACACAACACCCGTCAGCTTGAAGAGAACGATAATGAACAGAATCAGTAATAACAGTCCCAGCATAATTGCATCCTCCTGCGCTTCTCTTATGATGAAGCCTTTCATTGATTGATGGCTACATTCTACAGGGGCCGCGCGCCGGAGTACATGGCAAAGTCAGCGAAAATAACAGGCTTATTCTTCTGTTTTGGCGGAATATGACGAATTCCCGCCGCGGTCCTGCTCCGCAGGCTACTCTGCGGAATCCTCAGCCAGAGTCTTCCGTGCCTTCTCCAGTTTCTCCCGGTCAATCTTCCCGGACGCGATCATATTCTCCATCCATAGGGTGAGGGAATCCGCCTCCAGTCCGATCTCTTTGATGCCGTTCTCAATCCGGACAAAATCAGTGAACTCATCTTCGGAGATCTGCCCGTCGGCCGTGATCTCGATGAAGCGGTTCTTCGCCTTATCCAGCGAATTCATCGTCGACAGCGTCTGCAGTACGATCTGCGCGAGGTCCTTCACCTTCACTTCGGGGATATACTCCTGCCCGATCGGGCACTCGTGCGAACAGTAATAATTGCAGAGAGCAGGCTTCCTATAGGCTCTTGCCATCGCCAGCACCTCCTCCGGGTGAACCGGCGACTTCCCGCTCTCGAATTTCTCAATCCGGCTCTCCGAGATGAATCCAAGTGCGTCTGCCGCCTCCTCGCGGGTCAGCCCTGCCTCTTCGCGGAGCTGCTGGTAAATGTTCTTGTTCTCTTTGATTGATCTCTTGCCCAAAACCCATTCCTTCCAAAAGCTATGTTGTCGTCTGTCTTTTCGCTAAGAGTGTAGTTCAGCATAGATTGCATTCGCGAAATTCCCGAGCAGCATGAGCAACGGGAATGAGAACAGGAACACCAGATTGAGTGCGAAGAAAACCTTGCTCTTTCCTATGACTGAAGAAATCAGTCCGATAATCGCGAGTACGGGGCAAATGTAGAGTGCCGCAAGTCCAAGAGGCGTGATATGGCTGAACCGGAACAGCAGGTCAGACGGCAGCATCCATGCCACCACGAGGATCACAATACAGATCAGAGGCATAACCTTATACAGCACAGATTGACGTTTCATGTTACTCCTTTCCGCATAGATATACGCATATATCTCATGGATATGATGGTTTACACCAGTTATAAAGATATTAGCCTTTCTCCAGCCGCGGCACAAGTTTATTCGCAAGTGCGGCTGCTATTCTCCTGTCTATCGCACAAAAGCCGGATGAATTTCCCGAGGACAACCTCTATCTCAGGAATTCATCCGGCTCATATTTGCCATATTACCGAGTGTCAGCTACATACTATATGCTGCAATCTACACTGTGCTGCAGCGATACTGCACCCTTCACTTCTCCAATTCTCTGACTGCGTCAAACCCATTCTGCAGATCCCAGATGATATCATCTGCGTCCTCCGTACCGATGGAGAGGCGGATCGTCGACTGGTAAATGTCCTGCTCCGCTGCCTCTTCATCCGAGAGCTCCGCGTGCGTCGTGGTGGCAGGATGTACCACAAGAGACTTCACATCCGCAACGTTCGCGAGCAGGGAGAAAATCTGCAGGTGATCAATGAACGCGAAGGCTTCTTCCTGCCCTCCGTCAATATCGAAGGTGAAGATTGATCCGCCGCCGTTCGGGAAATATTTCTGATATACCTTGTGGTTTGGATGATCCTCCAGATAAGGATGGTTGATCTTCTTCACCAAAGGTTCGGACCGCAGGAACTCAAGGACGCGCCTGGTGTTTTCCCAATGTCTGTCCAGACGAAGGCTCAGTGTCTCCGTGCCCTGTAGGAGCAGGAAGGCCGCGAACGGAGAAATCGCTGCTCCCTCATCGCGAAGGATAATAGCGCGGATGTAGGTGACGTAAGCCGCGCTGCCTGCTGCCTGCACGAAAGAAATGCCGTGGTAGGAAGGGTTCGGCTGCGTGAACTGCGGATACCGGTCACTCTTCGTCCAGTCGAAGTTGCCAGAGTCCACGATGATGCCGCCGAGCGTCGTTCCGTGGCCCCCGATGAACTTCGTCGCGGAATGGACAACGATATCCGCGCCCCACTCAAACGGACGGATCAGATAAGGCGTGCCGAAGGTATTGTCGACAATGAGGGGAAGGCCATGGCTGTGAGCGATCTTCGCGATTTCCTCGATGTCCGGAACGTCAGCGTTCGGGTTGGTAAGTGTCTCAATGTAAACCAGCTTCGTGTTCGGCTGGATCGCCGCCTCAATCTCGGCGAGATTGTTCGTATCCACAAAAGTGGTCTCAACGCCGTACTGCGGCAGGGTGTGCTGCAGGAGATTGTAGGATCCGCCGTAGATTGTCTTCTGCGCCACAACATGATCCCCCGCTCCCGCCAGAGCTGTGATTGAATACGTGACCGCCGCCGCACCGGAAGCAACCGCAAGTGCCGCCACACCGCCTTCCAGCGCCGCGATCCTCTTCTCGAGAACCTCCTGCGTGGAATTGGTGAGCCGCCCGTAAATGTTGCCGGCATCTTTCAGCGCAAAGCGATCCGCCGCGTGCTGCGCATTGTGGAATACATAGGAAGTGGTGGCGTAGATCGGGACCGCTCTGGCATCCGTTGCGGGATCCGCCGCTTCCTGTCCTACGTGTAACTGCAGTGTATTGAAACCAAATTTGTGTTCTCCGCTCATTTGAATCCGCTCCTTCAGGTTTGATGTTGTCAGCCATTTGCAGTGTGTTGTTGATTTGTTGGTTGTTAATATACCGTAGCTGTGAGTGATCATCAACTATGCAAATTTGATGATTGGATATAATCTTTGTTTATATCAATATCTCACCAATTCATGCGGACACTAATTACGGTATCTCTTAGCGAACTGACGCCATCTTGCCCAGCGCATCCTGCAGGACTTCCGAACAGCTGATGTTGTGCCTTACCGCATACGTATCCATCCATGCCGGAATTGTAAGAGTTTTCTTCACTGCCTTCTTCCCGTATCCTGGCATATTCATCTATATCCAGCACGATAAGAGACGCGAATGCATCTGCTTCCCCGACCTCAATATCGGTAAGGCTTGATGACCTGGGAACTTCCTTGCCATCCTCAAGCTCAGTCAGGATCCAACCGCTTGCTGCATCTTCTGCCATATAGATCGCATCACTCAGATCCGATCCTTCTGTGACACAGCCCGGAAGATCAGGGAATTCCACTGTATACCCTTTCTCATCATCAAACGGGGTGAAAATTGCAGGATAAACTAATTTCATAATTACTCCTCTCTATTACTTAACGTTACACCCCGGCCTGTCGGAAGATAGATTTTGCCGTCTTGATATTCAAGTCGCCCTTGAGTTCAGGGATTGTAACCTTCCCTGGTTTTGTAGGATGCTTAAACTGATGGTGACCTCCTACCTGCCCCAACTTCATATCAACCATCGGCTTTGATTATCTTCACGACTTCTCTGTAGGTCACACCCATTCTCTCTACTGCTCCGCTGTGAGTTACTTCTTGCCGCTGCGGGCTTCCTGCACCCACTTATTCATGAGGTCGTTCTTATCGCCGTGATCATATCCGGCTGCCATGTACGCCTTGAACATCCTGTTCTTGAGGTCTGCCGCCTTCTTCCGATCGTTACTGTTCTTACTGATTGCAAGGGCTATGAAGTCTTCCTTGTACTCATTGGTGATGTTCAGGCTGAGACTGGGCTTTACGTCATCCTCGTCCATGCCTTCAGCTACCAGATCCTCACCCATCTTCTTCACGGCTCCGGGAATGTCCTTCCCCTGTCTATCGCCTGATAGACCGGATAATACTTAGAGCTTTCCTTCGTTTCCCGGTCAATGCTCGCCTGCAATTCCGGTGTGATAGCTACGCTTGCCTCTGTGGTTTCTGTATCTCCGGTTTCCATGAGATCGAGAGACTTCTCATAGTCCTTGTTGCCTGCCGCGTTCAATGCCGCGCCGATGTTCGCCCGCAGCGAATCATACACATCCTCGCCGTACATGTCATGATCCTTGTAATACCGCAGCGTAGAACCGTAGTGCGTCATGACGTGGGTCTGTATGCCCTTTGCTTTATTTCCAGCAACGTCGGCCTCGCTGAGCATCTTCGCAACGGTGTCCTCGATGCCTGTGCCTGCCTCGATTGCATCATCCAGTACAGAGTAAGTGATGTCCTTGCTTCTCCACTCCTGCACCTCGTTTGTGGCTTCCATCTCCGTCATTCCGGTAGCCATTTCAGCTTCTATAAGGCTCTGTTCCAGTTTCCCGAACGGTTCGCTCTCGCCCTGATTCTGGTAAGCATCGTAATACTGATCTTTGAACTTGCCCTTGATCCTGCCCTGTATGTCGTAGATGATGTCACCATCCTCGATCCTCTTTGTGACCGCCTCGGTTATCTTCTTGCCGCTCTGGATCGCCTCATACATGCCTGCATAGTTCGCGCTGGTCGACTTGGAAGATACGAGCTTTCCATCTGGATTGAGCCAGTTGTAGATAGGAGTAATGTCTCTTACGAGGTTATACGGCTGCACGCCCGTAAGCTTCCCGAAGGCCTTCATGATCGCCATGATCTTACCGTAGCGTGTGACGCCGCCCTGCGCCGTGTTGTACTGGTAAGCTTTCTGTACAGCTTTCACAGCGGTAGTAAGTGCAGCCGTATCCATGCAGTCAACATTACTGTATGTGTCCCACTTGCCCGTGATCATGCCGACAATGGCATCATCCAAGAAACCCGCAACATCCTTGAGCATCGGGATTTTGTTGAACGTTGAAATGCTCTGCCAGAGGTTGCCGTCAAGGAAATGGTCGCCCATCAGTGCAGAGTAGAATCTTTCGAGAAAGTTCTTGCCTTCGTTGTCCTTGGAATCACGGTAGCGGTTTGCATCAATCAGCGACTGCGCAAGCGCTGCGCCGAGGTCTGCCATGAGCACGGAACTTGCAGCCCTAAAGAATTCTCTACGGATCTTCTTATTCGCCTCCCCACTCCACCCGTTCTGCTGGATATCCAGTATTGACTGGAGAAAAAGGTTATAGGATTTCGTAGGCTCTGCCATGAAGACCGACTGCATTTGGGCGAAACCATTTGACCGCCTCATGAACTGTGAACGGTAAATTGTACCATCTGTTACATGAGTTCTTGCAATGACGTCATCGAACCGGCTGTTCACTGCATCCGTGAAGTCTTCTCCGCCGATATCCTTGCCCGCCTTCTCGAATGCGTCCCGCTGCTCGAAATACACGGCCTTATAGAGCCTTGACCATGTGACATCATCGGCTTTGCTCGCAAAGAACATCCCGGCATTCCGTGCCTTGTTGATGAGCTTGTCGTGTCCCGTGATGATCGACTTCATATCACGGTAAATGAAGCCGTCAACGTTGCCCTGCTTCTTCGCCCAAGACGCGGCGGACGTTTCGTTCTGCATGGTCTTCGCGTCATTGTTCGGCACCACGAGCGCCTTCATGAGGTATTTGCTGTCAATCATTGCGCCTGCTCGCGCGTAGGCCGTCGGCTGCTGTGCTACTACTCTGATGTTGTATCCGACTGCCGCCGCCTTGTAGTTGCCTGCAAGGGCAGTTAAACCCGGAAGCTGCACATAGTCGCTCTTCTCGCGCTGATCAAGATCTGCAAGGAAGCGGATCATGTACTGTTTGCCCTGATCACCGTAGATCTTTGTGATGGCCTTCTGGACGGAATCGCTGTCTGTGAAGCCCTCGCGGGTATTCTTCGCCGCGCGGCTGTAGTTTGCCACCTTGATGAGATCGTTCATCGCCACAGCATAGGCGTGGTAGGTGGCCATATCAGACATGTGATTCGTGAACACGTTGAAGATATCCTTAATGAGGAGCGGATTGCTCGCGTTCGGGACTACCTGTTTCGTGAAGCCCATATTCTTTACGGCATTGATGAGGCCTGTTGCCTGATTCTTCTCTGTCACGGCGTGCGTGTCAGAATCTGTGGACACAGGGAAGTAGTTCTCATCCGTGAACTTATCATAGCCATACAACTTATTAGAGGTCTCGTTGCCCCACTCGGAACCGACGGTCGCCATGTAGTGCTGTAAGTCATCGGCGAGCTTCTTCTGCTTATCAGTGAGCGTTCCGACAATCTGCTCAATCTCCTCGTTTGTGAGGAAGGTCTGCGCCTGCCTGCGCACTATTTTGATTTTCTCTAGCGCTTTGTTTGTCGCTACGTCGATCACATCAGGAGCAATACCGCCGACCGTGTGAAGCATCGCCTGCTCGCGCTTCTGCATCTCATACAGGGACATGATCTGCCCTGTCGTCATCTACAGCGGTTTTCCGGTCTTCGACCGGTACTGATTGAACGTGTGGATCTCTGCATTGTCTCCGGTGATCTTGTTCAGCTCGCTGGTAGTCCAACCTGCGAGAGCGCCCTTCTCGAACTTGCCGCCCTTCGCTTTCTGCTCCCCGTACATGAACTTTGTGATCTGCCAGATATCCTTATCCTTCTGGGTCTTAGCATTCTCAAAGCTCTTGAAAATCCGGTCACCTTCCTCGCCGAATCCGTGGAAGTAAGTCTCAGGAGTGGCATTCTCCAACTGCAGGAAGTTGGAGAGGCCCTCGCCGACCGGCGTGTGTTCACGCCTGCCGTTCACCTTCTCTGCATGATCAATAATGCCGTTGCCTATCTCCGGGAGGTCAGCATTCATGCTCTGCATCTTATTCACGTTGTTGACCACGTGGATGAGGTTGCGCATTACCTGTGAGAGTGTGTGCAGCTGCTTAGAATCCAGAGAGCCGATATTCAGTTTCACGTTGTCGCTCCCCGTGATTTTCCTGAGAGCGTCCGCAAGCTCCGTGTCCAGCATCTCACCGATGTTGTTCATCTCAGGGTCTTCGTTCTTGCCACTCTGAGCATCGAGGTACATTCGCTCGATGTCAGCCATGAGATCCCTGATATTGCTGGCCTTCTGCGTGAAAGCCTGCCCTTTCCTGGCATACTCGCTGTAGGCAGCCGCCGCGTCTGCTCTTGTCGGGAACAGCCTTGTTTCGAACTCTGGCGTCGTTTTGCCGCTCTGGTCGGTCAGCATATTGCCCGTGAAGAGTCGCACGCTGTACTTGCCGTCCACAGTCTTTTTGATGGACGGCTGGTAGATATCAATCGCATACAGGAAGTTCGTAACAGACTTTCTGAACACTGCCGGGATATGATGCTGATCATTCGGCTTTTTCAACCACGTAGCGAGCGTGTTGTACCGCTTGCTGATCATATCCTGCTCCTGCCTGATCTTCCTCTGTTCAGAAGCATTCGACATGCGGTTCTTGTTGCGGGCACGCAGCTCAGCAAGGCGCTGATCTAACCGCTGGTTCTTCTCGTCGCGCAGCTTACTGAGCCTGCCCTTGTACTGCGCCGCGATATCCTTGCGCGCCTGCACGAGCTTATCCGTGTAGTTCTGCCTGATCTTGGTGCGGTACTGCGCCTCTGCGGCCTTCATCTTCTGCGCAGCAGCACTGATCTTCCTTGCCGCCGCAGCGTCAGCCGTACTCTTCGCCGCAGCCTCGTAGTATTTCTGCACGATCTGCATGCCGACGTCGCGTGCCATCTCTTCCTGAGACGCACCGTTGATAGTGTTCACGCTGCGGGGACGCATGGCAATTACGAGGTCAGCAAGTGCGTTGATCTCGTCTATTTCACCAATATTTCCATCCAGCGCAAAGTCATCGGCAATACTGCTGAATACCTGATCCAAGTCAGATGTTGCACCCTTAGTCACGTTGATCTCAGGGAACATTCGCTTAAAGCCCGCATAGCTGCCGTATACGCTGGTTACTTCCTTCATCTGCTGGTCGGTCAGCTTGAAGTTGTAACCATTGAGCCTGCTCTTAAAGGTCTGGTAGTCGGCCTCGCTAACGGTCTCCGACGTGTCGCTGACGATCGGCTTTGCAACCTCGTCAATCAGGTTCATGAGCGCATCGTATCTCACGCCCTTGTGCTCCTGTGCATAGGCGAAAACCTTCGTCAGGTCCCCGGTCAGGTCTTTCAGCGGGATGTTGCTGCCGTACTGATCTTTGATCTCCTTCGCTACCCGCGCGATATCGTTCTGGTTGACGCTCTGGTTCGTGCTGGCCAGCGCCGCAAGGCCTTCGCCGAGAATATCCGACTGTGCCTTATACTCGTCGCTGCCGAACCCATCCTCACCGAAAGCATCGTCGCCGATATAGGTCTCACTGAATGGGTTGAACAAGTCGTTGTAGCTGTCGTCGCCGAAGGAGAGATTCAAGCCCTTAACTATAGAGTTAAAATCATCGTCCATATTCAGAGAAAATTTTTCAGAATCTGTTGCGCTGCCGGAATTCTGTGCTACACTTGATTCAGAAAGCGATGCATTGCCAGAAAGCCCGTTTCGGACGTACAGGGAAGGGCTATTAGCATCTCCCACTGGCTGGAATGCATCGTTTTTATTTATGTATGCACTGACAACATGGATCTCTTTCTTTACTGTGTCAGGAACCGCTTCAACTACATAATAAAATTTATCAGATACTTTTTTCTGAATCAGAATTTCTTTAGACTTTGTGTTATCTCTGTTTTTCCACGCTTTGCTTTCATTTCCAGTTGCTTCAATTTTGTCAAAGTTTTCAGTGACATAATTTATTCTTGCAACATCACTTACACTCGCCATGCTATGGTCACTATTCCCGTTTATTCCATGGCGTTTTTCAATGTGTTCGATTGCACTCTTGTCAATTACATTTGCGTACCCGGAAACATTTACACCTGTTACAGCTTCAATTCCTTTTGCCAGTTCCTCGCCAATATGCTCATTGATAACATACGGTTTAATGTCTTTTGCCGGGTCGCTAAGATATCCAGAAATGATATCTTCAAGATCTTTATCTACCGCAAGCGAATATCTGCTCTCAACATCAGTCTTTCGGCCTTCAACCTTCACATTCTTTGCATTCTCCGCAGCCTGATCCCACGCATCCAGCAGGGTCTTCCTGAGGTGTGAAAGCCTCTCTTCGCCCAGTTCCGCAGTGTGACGCGCAGCATCGGACAGATGCCCGGTCTTCATGAGACTGCGCAGCGCGTCTGCTACCCTCTTGAAGTAGTCGCCGATCTTGCTGATGACAGACTGTGCCTTGCCTGCGGAATACTTCTCCTGTATGTGATCAACGAGATCCTTCACGCCCTGATCGGAATCGAGGAGACCCGCGATAGAATCGTTGGTCAGCTCACCCATGGCATCATAGGTGCTCTTGGTGGCTTCTGCGTCGTGGTATCTGTCCTGATACTGCTTTACCTTGTTGGAGATATAGTCCGAGCCGTAAACATCAGTCAGCGCGTCCATGAGCTCATTCTGGAAGGTCTGATAGCCCTCTGCGTTGAATGCCTTGGTGAACTCGCCCACGCTCTCATGGAATACCGTGTTTGCAAGGTTCTTGCGGTTTCCGGTATTGAGGAAGATGTTCATCATGCTGCGGTCAAAGATGCCGTTGACCTGCTGATCAATATCGTCCTTGATGTAGATGGTTGTCCCTGTGGCCTTTGCAAGTGTCTCGTACAGCTCGCGCCCTGGAAGCCTTACAGAGGTGTTGGTTCTCGCGTCTACGAGCTCGCCGCCGTCGGGATTGCGGAATGCGACAGTCTGGTTCTGACGGTCAGTATCAGCCATGATCTGCGCCTGAGTCTCCCTCATGCCCACAGCATACAGGCTGTTCGCCGTGTCCTTGGAGATCCACGCGGCAGCCGTACCCAACTCGTCGTAGGCCGCACTGAAGTTGTCAGCCGCCTTACTAGCGTCGCGTGTGCCCGCTACGATGAGCTTCTGCGCGGCATCGGTAAAGAGACCGACAGGCATATTGTCGGTCTGCTTATATGCGTCAATCTCTGCCTGTGCAATCGCCGTGGAATCTCTTGAGGCCGCATCGTTCACGAGCCTGCGCAGCCCAGTATTTGTGATGTTGGCCTCGTTGAACTGACCCACCGTGTAGGTGTTGCCGCCGATAGAGATTGTCGTATTGTCCTGCACGCCGTTCCCAGCCTGCACACGGTCAATGTTGATCTCCGCATCCTGCAGCTGATCCACGTCTGCGGTTGCATGACGACTAAGCAGTGCATTTGCCTGCTGCCCTGCTACCGCTGCCTGTCTCAAGTTCACATCGGCATTCTCAATGCCTGTTATCTCTCTTCCTTCCCTGTAAGCCTGATATACCTCTGCCTGCGTAGGTGCATTCTCTGCAGCCTGCATCTGTGCCACGGTTACATTGCCCGTACCGACCATACGATTAGCGTACAGGTTATAGGCCTGATCTGCCTGCTCTCGCGCTTCCTGATTGCTGGAATTCTCCGCTTCCTTGCGGATGTTTACGAGCTCCTGCGCAGAGGTAGCGCCGCTCATTGCGGAAAACATATCCTGTGCAGACATATCGTTCTGCATAGAATATCTGTTGTCCAGCTCCTGAGCCTGCTCCTCACGCTGCATCTGTGCAGCGTTATCCTTAATCTGCTGCGTTTTTGAGACGTTTCCGCTATCCTGCGGCTGTTCGGTTGTCTGAGATGCTTCCGCGCCAACTTCCGCAGCCTGCATCCCATTCAGAACAGAGAACACCCGCATCTTATCCCTGTGAGTGACGGTACCCTTATCAACGATCCTGTTGATGACTTATTTCGCCTGCTGTGCGTACTCAAAGCCTTCCTTCGTGTCAAAGTCTGTACGATACATAGAAAGCCCCTCAGCGATGGCTTTCATGTCAGAGAGGGTTGTTTCCTCGTCGCCGTCGAAATACTGCTCTGCGCCCTTGGAAATGCCCTTCTGGCTGGCGATATGTCCGAGAGGTACGAATGCAAGACCGGACAGGGAGGTGTGGACTCTTCAAAGTAAATGCTACGAGCTTCAATCAAAAGTCGAAAAGCAATAGCCATTTTCGTGAGGTCACGGAAATGAGTATAGTAAAGCCTTCGAGGAAGGGATAGAACTATGAAAAAGAGTATTGCATTGCTGTTGCTATCTATGTTCCTATTCACCGCCTGCGGTGAGGCATCCTCTATGTCAGTGACCGTCACCGAACCCGATCTAAGCCAGGTAAAGGCCGCCGCTCATTATGATGATGATGAGGAATACGACGAAAACGATAATTCCGACGATAGCTATATAGAAGACACTGAGGATGAATATTACGAAGAAGACGCAGGCAAGGATGTAGAGTCTGATTCCCTTCCTGCTCCAATCGACTACACGAGTAAGGAAACGCCGATTATATCCAGCAGTGACTTCAACGACGTGCTGG
This sequence comes from Lachnospiraceae bacterium NK3A20, assembly GCA_900107575.1. Lineage (GTDB taxonomy): Bacteria > Bacillota > Clostridia > Lachnospirales > Lachnospiraceae > CAG-791. Next base: position 136,226 of record FNQX01000008.1, read on the forward strand.
ATCAGCAGTTCGACTACTACGACGTTGATTCTTCCTGCTTCTCGACCATAGGCTATGATGCTGATGATTCTATCCTGTATGTGCAGTTTCTGGACAGCGGTAGCGAGTACCTGTATCTGGATTTCCCGGAGGACGAATTCAATTCCCTGCTGTACGCTGATTCTATCGGGCACTACTACACTGAGAACATCAAGGGCCTGTACGACAGTGAAAGGATTGATTAAGCATAAAAATAGTCCCCACGGCTGGCACCATGGGGACGACATGATGGACGATTCCTGTGCGGGGAACGATCATACCGTCAAGAAAGGACGCAAGTATAATAACACTTCATCTATCAAGAATATAGGTTGCTTATCTCTTACGCCTTGTGCCGCTCACCAGCGTCGCAATCACTGATCCGATTCCCGACAGACCAAAAAGAGAGCCCATAATAGCCCCGGCTGCGCTGTTCACCTTAATGGCAATAGTTGCGCCCACAATGAGACACAACGCTGACAACACACTGCCAGAAATGATTCCAAGAAGACTATCTCTTGAATCTGCCTTAACCTGTATTTCCTCAAGATTGTGTCGCTGCTCCTGCTCCTTCTCCGCTAATCTTAATATCCTGTCCGCAGCTCCAGGAAGGACAGCATCGTATTGTAAAAAAGATTCTGGATCAGGAAGTGGACCGCTGTATTCAAGCGAAGTTACAGAAGCGCTAACCTAATGAGTTTCCGTGATCGTTTTGGGTTGTGTTTTACTGACAGGTTTATTTGATGACACAATGCTTCCCCTCTTCGCTCTGCTGGAATTTCTTCATTCCGTGCCGGATATCAGACCCAACTTTGATCCAGTCCCTGCGTAAAGAATCATAGTCCTTCTGAAACCCATCGTTGAAAGTGCGGTGACTTTTCAGCCATCCACCCGCATCAAATACCCTTCGGAAGCCCTTAATAAATCCGCTGATGTATTTCATATTGATCCTTTCTCACCCACACACAACTGCGAGGCTATGAGTATTCTATGGCAAAAGCAAAGAAAATCGCCTCCACCCGTAAAACGGGTGGTTCGGGATGCGGGCTATAAGCCCGCGTTACCAGCCAGCGTCTAAAGGCGCTGACTTTCGCTTTAATTGCCTTCGGAAGCTGCCGCTTCCTCGGGCTCCGCTCAAGCCATATTGCTTTTATCTCCTGGCAGCCCCTAAAGGGGCTGTCTGTTGCTTTCTCTACTTTGGATCCTTTCCAGGCTTCGCCCCGAAAGGATCCTCGTATTCTTTTACGCTCATTTTGTCCCGCAGTATGTCTGCTCTCTCCTGCTCCCGTATATACTTTCTCACCGTTGCATCGTTTAATCCAACCGTGCTGACATAATACCCATCAGAC
>FNQX01000032.1 GCA_900107575.1 Lachnospiraceae bacterium NK3A20
CCTCGTTCATCTGCTGAACAATCTCGCGGCAGTAGGTAATAGGGTCATCGGTTATCTTCAGCAATTCAGAGTGCTTGCCTATCTTTTTGACGTTTCTGGTAGTAGCGACCCCGTTGGTGTTGCGGAATCCCTGTTGAACGTAGTAGGTAGGATCTTTGATTCGCTTGTCGTAGTAGAGTTTCATCGGCGCGCCTCCCTGATCTGGTCCCTTATTATAGCATAAACATACAACACATACAACAGTAAAATGAAAAATATTTGACACAAAAAAGACCGCCGTTGAGCGGTTTGTGAGGTTTGGGGGATTATTCAAGTGTTAAAGTTCCGTCCTGCATCCAAAAAATCCTGAATGCATATACAGTTTTGAAATTCACTTTTCATATATTTTGGATTTTCAAGAGTCTCTATCTTAACTTTGCCACCCTTAGGATATGTTTTCCTATATATAAATTTCAATCCTGTATCAAGTGAATCTTTTGTATCAGGTTCATACTGCAATAAACGCCCTTTGAAACCCCTCCATAAATTTGCTTCTCTAGGAATTCTACGAAATTCAGCTGTAAAAACTATATTGTCAACCGCTACTCTTCTTTCTCCACCATCTTCTAACGCATAGAACTCGTCTATCGGAATATTGGTATTTGCTCCCAACAAATAATCTAACGCATACAAAATACTACTTTTCCCAACATTGTTTTCTCCAATTAAAAATGTAGAATCTGAAAATATAATTTTCGTCTTTAAGTGTTTTCTAAAACCTTCTATAAAGTAATGAATATAATTGCATATGCTCCCCCTTAAAATATATCTTATCAGTATCCTAAAACTTTGCTATTCACCCGTTCTCCTAACATACTTTGTATGGTTACTAATAATTATGCTATAATAAATACAAATATTTAAACATAAATTGCTGATACAAATTTATAATATTTGCTATTATATGGAGTTCCAATACTAATAACCAATATTGCCTTATCATACCGAGTTCCATTTTTTACGGAATAAAATTTTTCATCCGTCACAGATATATTCTCATATTGATTGCCGTTATAATTAAATTTAACTTTTGTTTTTGGTTTCCCCGATGGATTCTCTTCTTGAACAATTTCTAAATCATCTACCTCCACTATTGTCAATGAATAACCTACACTCCCTACTCGTGCTTCTGTTATGTATGGATATATATTCCCCAATATATTACCTCTTGATTCAAGTGGATGAACGTTTAAAACCTCTTCAATTGACATTTTTCCAACTATCTCTATATATGTATCTAAATCTAGCAATACATTTTCTGGCTGTATTTCAGTGTTACAAGCGCCAAGTATCGGTGCATCTATAACATCTAAAACTTGAACAATATTTCCATCTTTGCATACTAAATCTTCATCCGATACCGCTCCATGACTACTTTCATCATTGGTCACAAGTCTTACCCAACTACCATTTGCCAAATTAATACCGGCAACACAGTTCTTTCCATACTTTGATGATTTGGTCAATACAACCATTCTGATTTTCCCCATAAATAAGTACCTCCATCTATTATATGTGTTTAATCCCGTACCCTAACTCTTTTTCTAAATACTCTGCCAGCAACCTTCTATGGCAATTCTCTGGAGTAGGCTCTGAACACAGTAAAAGAACTCTTTCATAATTTTCATATTTATCTTTAAAAATATCTGAAACTCTTCTTCTTTTTATCAATTTGTTATATTCAACTTCATACTCTGCCCAGCAAATTATATTTTTCTTATAGTTATCTAATATCAATTTAGTTGGAGCAAATTGAATTTCATGACTGTATGAACAATTACAAATTTCTCTTAAAAAAAAAACTAAATCTCTTCCCTTGGTAAATCCAGCTAACTGAGATTGATTATTTAATCTAACATCTATTAGCACTTCTATCCCATTGTTTTGTATTAAACCAAAAAATTCTTCCGCACTCTTTTTAGTAAAACCCATTGTGTAAATTTGCATCAAAAACCTCCCTATACAACAGCATGTTGTCTATTGCGTAAATGATATCCTATTTCTTTATTACGTTCTTTGTAAGCTATTTTTAAATTTTCTTCATCATTTATAACACTATTAAAGTTAAATATTGACAGTTGTGCCCTATCTGGGAAATACATATCCAATAATCTTTCATCCAACTCTTTCTGCGTTTGTAATTTCCCATCTGGTAATATATGAGTTACATTTACACCACTTAAAGAAAATGCCCTTGCCACCAGTATAGCTCTATGACAATCTATCGGATCTTTTTCTGTGCACATAAGAGCAATATTATTACCTCTGTTCAATCCTAGAATCACATTTTTCATTCCTTTGATAAACAATTCTGATTGTGCGACTTTCTCAAAATCCAAGTATCCTTCTTCATTGTATAACTCAATATTCTCCGGTCTAGCTCCGAAATATTTTCCCATATATGAATATGTTATATTTTTTTCCAACAACAATTTGCTAAGATGTTCCCTATTGTAAGTTTCTGCATACTTTGAATACGGCGTACTTCTTACATCCAGCAAATAATTAATATTATTATTTTTTAGTAAGTTGCTAAAATATTCAAAGTCATGTTGAGAATGTCCAACTGTATACAATAATCCCATTAACACACCTCTTTTCGTAACATATATATTATCACTTTTACTTTAGTTATCCACAATATATTAATGCTATTCATATTCCAAAAATGAAATTTTAAATTCCACCATTAATACCAGAGGTAGACGTTAGTCTTGCACAGGTTGTGTTTACTCTTTCATACAATAGTACTATGATTGCCCTGTCCTTCTGACAGCAGTGGAAGGAAATTAATGAGCAAGTTAATACCAGGCAATCAAAAACATCTGACGCTCAATGACAGACTGTACATTGAAAAAGCAATCAACGAAGGAAGAACCTTCAAGGACATTGCCAAGAACCTCTGTAAGGATCCAACAACCATCTCCAAGGAAGTCAAGGCTCATAGACTCAGCGTGTGGAAAGACCATGGTCTCTTCGTTAACATGAAGAATTTCTGTGAGCATCGCTATCATTGCAGAAAGACCAATGCATGCGGCAAGATCATCCTTTGCGGAATAAAGTGTGCTTCATGTCCAACCTGTAATCAGCACTGCCCGGACTTCAAGCGTGAACGCTGTCAGCGCCTCGATAGGGCACCCTATGTCTGCAATGGATGTCCTAAGCAGCTCACACCATCCAAGTGCCATATCAGCCAGAAATACCGTTATGACGCGAGGTTTGCAGAGCGGAAGTACACAGAACTTCTTTCCAGCGCCAGGACCGGAATTAATCGCACGCGACAGGAACTGCATGCGATTGATCAGGTTGTATCTCCTCTGATCGATCAGGGCCAATCTCCCTATCAGATTCTGACAAATCATCCAGAGATTGATATGTCGGTACGAACCATGTACCAGTACATCAATGACGGCCGTTTCTGCGCCAGAAACATCGACCTCAAGCGAAAGACAAAATTCAAGCCGAGGAAGTGCCATAAAACGCAGATCACCGATCGCGAAGTATTCATCGGACGAACCTTTGACTGTTTCCAGAAACTGCAGCTGGACAAATGGGTCGAGATGGATACGGTGAAATCCAGCAGAGACAGCCGCAAATGCCTTCTGACCTTTTATTTCACGCAGGAGAGGCTATTCCTGGCATTTCTGATGAATCGTTGTACTCCAGGAGCCGTGCGTCTTGTATATAACCATCTGGAGGCAAAGATCGGCACCTATGAGTTCAACCGGTTATTCGGTACGATCCTGACAGACAGAGGAGTCGAGTTCGGAAAACCGCAGGATCTTGAGACAGGAATCAAGGGGATCGAGCGTACCAGCATTTACTTCTGTGATCCAATGCGGAGCTGCCAGAAAGGCGGCGTGGAAAACGTTCATACGCTGCTTAGAATGGTCTTGCCAAAAGGCACAAGCTTTGAGTTTCTGATACAGTGGGACGTCAACCTAATTGTGAACCACATAAACTCTACGCCACGTAAAAGCCTGAATGGAAGTACACCCTATAACGTTTCTGCCGAAGCATACGGCGAGGAAGTCTTAAAAAAACTTCAGCTTAGGCTCATTGACCCTGATGAAGTCAAACTCTCGCCTAAGCTGATTCGGAACAACTAACCAGACAAAAATCTGCTGTCAGACTGGAAGTAAACTTTTCACATTTTTTCAATGTGGCTGGTGGAATTCAGTCTCGCACACTGCATTTCCAGCGGCTTACGAAGCATGCCTAAATTTAGGTTTTTGTCAGAAAAGTTATCCTAATTATATGCATCTCAGAACAGAATTGCATCTGAAATATTAAAAAAGAAAGCTTTTTAAGTTGCAGTAGAATTTACTTCTGCACTGGAATTTACTTTTTCAATTCACGAAAATTATTAATTATTGAGAATAATATCTATTATCTCTTTCTTTCCTTTAGTGTACAATCCCCTATTATCAGCATACTTACTTTCCAGTTCTTCCTTCACCCTCTGATACTGCAAAGCCATATTCTCATTAGCATTTAGGCAATCTCTAAAATGAATATAATTCCTCCACTCAGTTCCATTCCACTTCACAACATGAATATGGTGTGTCCTGATATCCTTTTCCATATCACCCATTACATAAAGAATCTGATTTTCCACATCCGAACCACGATAAAAGATTCCATCCTTCTGTAACTGCTCATTATATGACATTATTTTCTCAAAATCAGTTACCCCAACAGCAATATCAATAATCGGTTTTGCTTTAATTGCTGGTATTGCTGTACTTCCAATATGTTGTATATCAACAGCATCATCACCTAATATAGATTTAAGGTTTTTGATTGTTTGAATGGCAGCCTCATCCCACTGTTTATCATGTGGTTCAAGCTGCACTGTTCCTCTTTTAATCCTAATGACATAGCAATCTCCTTAATATTGCATCACAATTTCACTGTCGAAATATTGTTCCTGAAAATGAATCTGTCTCCTGGTTTCTTCCTTTGAAAAAGTTACTCCGTCAGGCACAACTACCCACTTTTCTTCTATATCATCTTTTCTATAAACAATGGCAATAATTTTACCTATAAACTTACCTACTGGCTCATTTACACCTAATATATAGGCATCCTGCTCCTCTCCATCTGGTGCCATAACTCCTTCAATGTAACCATAATTTATTGGATAATACATATCCTTATATTCAGGATGATAACTTCCTAATGGTCTATCGACTGTAACAGTTACTGTTGTACCAATTATTACATTATCAACACTTTTGTCGGCATGCAACACAAGCCTTTGATTAGGATATCCAAATTTTTCAATCAGCTCGCCCTCTTCAAATCCAAATTTCTTATATAATTTTCTAGGTGCAATTACTTTAACATCATTTTCTCTAAATGTAGACACAGTTATAGCTTTATCTCTGTCAAGCTTATCAATTGCTTCTCTTAAAAGAAGCGAAGCAATTCCCCTTTTTCGATAAGCTGGATCAACAGCCAAACAACATATCATATTATACTTCCTTGAATATAAAAGTACGCCAACAATATCTGATGTTCTGCCAAATTCTACCTTCATATTTTCTATCATTGACTATCTCCTCAAATCTGTTTTGAAACAAAATGTACAATTTCTTTCCCTGACTCAAGGATATATGGTATCAACTCTAAAGGATATACCTTAGTACCCTTCTTTAAATCTTCTAGTGAAACCCAACAGAAATCCAAATCAATTCTTTCATTATCCAGCTCATCATATCCATGAAACACACCATCTAATGGAATATTATCATCTATCAGATGTACATTATAATATAAGCATATCTGATGACAGGGTCTTTTTCCCCATGGAAATAAATTTCTCCGATTGCTAACAGATTATCTACCTCTATTTTAGCATGAAGCTCTTCTTCAAATTCCCTTTTAAGAGTTTCCATACTTGTCTCCATAGCCGCAACATGTCCGCCAATAATGGCATAATCATCATTCTTCGGACGCTGTAACAAGATTTTACCATTACGCATCAATATACCGCCAACTCTGTATGAAAATACAAAATCATCATTTTTAAATAAAATATCCACTTAACCACCTACCAATCATTACCTTGAAATACATATCATATTTATACATTACTCTCCCCACAAATAGAGCCAAACTAGAGCTATTCGATAAAACAAATGCCGGAAACCCGCATAAATACAGGCTTTCGGCATTTTAGTCCGTTATTCGAACTCGCTCCTATTAGCTTTCTTTCTAAACAAATATGCTAAACTTCATTAACTGCCGTATCTGTATTATCTGAATCAGACTGTTTCTACTGGCTATCTGATTTTTTGTTGCCAAAGTGTTGCCACGTGCACAAACACTTGCAATGTCATTCCTGCTCTTTCTGTGCCTTATATTGTATCCCCCATTCCTGCATGGACTCCAGAATCGGGCGCATACTCTCACCCAGTTCCGATAAGGCATACTCCACTCTCGGCGGAACCTCCGGATATACTGTGCGGGTAATAATTCCATCCGCCTCCATCTGCCTCAGGCTGTCAGTCAGTACCTTCTGACTGATTCCATCCAGATCTCTGCGAAGCTCATTGAAGCGCCATGGACGATTCAATAAGTTTCGCATGATCAGCAGCTTCCATTTATTGCCAATCAGAGTGACGGTAGTCGCCACCGGGCACTCCGGTAATTCCTCTTTTGTCTTCAAACTGCCACCTCCCATACTCTATGCCGCCGCAATAGTTTCAAATATGATGCAGTATTCTTATTTGTATTTAGCATATCATAAGCGCTCCCGTCAATCCATCATAAGTTACAAAAAAGTGCCTATCTAATAAAAAGGTGCGTACTTTTGCTGCCGTTCCATTCTTGTTATCTTAAATTCACCGGATCAATCAATCCGAGAAAATGAAAGGAGGACGTGACAATGGCACTTTCCAATCTGTTTGGATGGAGCTCAAATGCCCGGATGAGTGCAGATGCTTCTGCATGCGGCGCATCTGACAAGCCTGCTGAGACTCCGGCTGCCTGTGGTGCTTCCGACAAGCCTGCTGAGACTCCGGCTGCCTGCGGTGCTTCCGACAAGCCTGCCGAGACTCCGGCTGCCTGCGGCTCTGCGTGCGGTGCTGGCGACAAGTAATGAGGTCACCATCTCTAAGTCATTCCCGGCATGAGAAATCCTGCCGGGAATCCCGATAGTTCTTCGGTTATTCCGATTTCACATAGATGTATATTTGGTCAAGGAGACATAATGAAGCCTTATTTTTCTTTCCAGTGGCATATCACAGATGAATGTGACCAGCGCTGCAAACATTGCTACATTTTTTCCGGGGGAGATCACATCTGTCTGCAGTCCATGACGTGGCAGCAGATGCAGGATACATTTTATAACTGCCTCGACTTTTGCGAAGTGTACCAAAGACAGCCCTATTTCTATCTCACCGGAGGAGACCCGATTCTGCATCCCGATTTCTGGCGGCTTCTGGAATTATTTCATGAGCACGACATCCCCTTCACGATTATGGGAAATCCATTTCACTTAACGGGTGCTGTCTGCCAGAGGCTGAAAGCCTTAGGCTGCCAGAAATATCAGCTGAGCATCGACGGTATGAAAGAGACGCATGACTGGTTCCGGAAACCCGGCAGTTTTACCTGTACTTTAGAGAAAATCCAGACAATCAATCAGGCAGGGCTGCGCAGCGTCGTGATGACCACCGTATCCAAACAAAACTGCCAGGAAGTCCCCGGAATTATTGATGCCGTCGTCGCTGCGGGTGCAAATGTGTTTGCTTTCTCCCGCTATGTTCCTTCCGGCGGAGAACTGGACACAACTCTTTCGCCGCAGGAATACAGAGCGCTTCTGTCTGTATGTGACAGGAAGTTCAGAGAATACGAAGCTGCGGGCTGTGAAACATATTTTAATAAAAAAGATCACCTCTGGACCTTGTATGAATACGAAACCGGCACGTTCACGATCCCCGGTTATGCCTGTGACGGCATGATCTATGGCGGCTGCAACTGTGGCAACTGCCATATCACAATTCTCCCCACGGGTGACATCTACGCCTGCCGCCGCGTGGCGGAAAGCAAGGTTGGCAACGTTTTTGAAGATCGCTTGGCAGATCTATGGATCACGAACATGGAGGCTTATCGAAATTATGATGCCTTCTCCAAATGCTCACGCTGCAAGCTGCAACAGTTCTGCCGTGGATGCCCCGCTGTAGCCAAAGGGTATACCGGCGACTTCTACGGAGATGATCCGCAGTGCTGGGCAAGCGAAGAAAATGGACTACTGACGCCGAAAACGGAGGAAAATGAGCATGAAAGCTGTAGTGCTTGACAAGATCACAGAAGGAAAAGATATTGTTTTGTCTGATGTTCCGATTCCCGAAGTCCGTCCCGGTTGGGTGCTCATAAAGGTGAAAGCCTTCGGGCTGAATCATTCCGAGAAGTTGCTGCGCCTTGGTGAAATCCGCGCGGACTATATTCAAAAGCCGATCATTCCCGGTATTGAGTGCGTAGGGGAGATCGTCGATCCCTCCGATAGTGAACTGGCTGTCGGACAAAAGGTAATCGCGCTGATGGGCGGCATGGGACGTTCTTTCCACGGAAGCTACGCTGAGTACGCACTTCTGCCCCGCAGGAGCGTGTTTACGGTAGACAGCAGCCTCTCATGGGAAGCGCTGGGAGCCGTGCCGGAAACCTATTTTACCGCATGGGGCAGTCTCTTTGAGTGCCTGCATCTGACCTCTGACGATACGCTTCTGATCCGCGGCGCGACCTGCGCGCTTGGATATGCTTCCATACAGATTGCAAAGGCATTGGGATGTAAAGTAATTGCCACCACTCATAGAGAGGATAAGCTGCCGCTGATTGCAGAAGCGGACGAGGCCATCATGGATGACGGCAGGCTAGCGGGAAAGGTACACGGTGTCACCAAAGCGCTTGACCTGATCGGTCCCCGCAATCTGAAGAACACCTTAACAGCCGTGGAAAAGGGCGGGATCGTCTGCCAGACAGGACTTCTGGGCGGTGTCTATGCTCTGAATGGTTTTGATCCCATTAAAGACATCCCCAACGGGGTCTATCTTACCGGCTTCTTCTCCAACTATCCGACGCAGCAGGTCATGGATGAGATCTTTGCCTTCCTGCATGAGAAGAAGCTCATCCCTGTCAGCGGAGAAGTGTTTGGCTTCGATGAAATCCGAGAAGCTGTTATTGCGCAGGACGAAGGCAAGGTCAATGGAAAAATCGTCGTAACCCTGTGAGCAAAGAATCCAGATTGAATGACAGATAACCTATAGAGAGGCGGCAAGATGACTCAGACCAGGAGACGTCAGTATCTCATACAGTACCTTTTAGATGAGCAGCCCAAATACCGCAATATACAGATACCGCCCGACGAAACCGGTCAGAAAAGGCTGTTACGAAGTCTCCTCAATATCCGTATGCCCGGATCAATCGATAAAAATCTCCTATCTGTACAGGATGAGTATCTGCAGGAAGAAACAAGGCGAAAAGGTGTCACTGCACTTGCCAATCTGGTGCCTCTTACGCCCGGGCTTTATCTTTGGCAGGGCGACATTACAACCCTCGCCTGCGACGCTATCGTAAACGCCGCAAACTCCGGCATGACCGGTTGCTATCAGCCCTGCCATAACTGCATCGACAACTGTATCCATACGTATGCCGGTATCCAGCTTCGGAATACCTGTGCTGAGATGATGAAAAAGCAGGGGCACGAGGAACCCGCCGGACAAGCGAAGATCACGCCCGCCTACAATCTTCCGTGTAAATATGTGATTCATACAGTTGGCCCCATTGTGCAAGGAAGACTCACTAATAACCATGAAAAACTGCTGGCTTCCTGCTACCGATCCTGCCTGGAACTTGCAGAAGAAAACGGATGCGGAAGCCTTGCGTTTTGCTGCATCTCCACCGGTGTCTTCGGTTTTCCGCAAAAGCGGGCAGCGGAAATTGCCATACAGGCCGTACAGGATTACCTTACAGCGACAGGCAGCAAGACCCGGGTAATTTTCAATGTGTTTAAGGATACTGATTATGAAATCTACCGCAACTTACTCAGCAGTAAAAGTCTCAGATAGCGCGAACCAGCTGAAAGAAATCTTTGCCGACTTCCAGGCCATCGTCATCGGTGCTGGCGCAGGGCTCTCCACTTCGGCAGGATTTGTCTATAACGGGGAGCGTTTTGACCGGTATTTCTCCGATTTTGCATCAAAGTATCACTTTACGGATATGTACTCCGGCGGCTTCTATCCTTATGATACTCAGGAGGAGTTCTGGGCTTACTGGAGCCGGTATATCTGGGTGAACCGCTATATGGATGCTCCAAAGCCTGTCTATGAGAATCTGCTGCGACTGATAAAAGATAAAGATTATTTTGTCATCACCACAAATGTAGACCATTGCTTCCAGAAGGCGGAATTTGACAAGTACCGTCTGTTCTATACGCAGGGAGATTACGGCTTATTTCAATGCAGCACGCCGTGCCACAGCAAGACCTATGAAAATGAGGAAATAATTCGGAAAATGGTACTCTCGCAGGGCTGGCAAATCACCGACCGAGGCGAACTGATTGCTCCGGTTCACGGAGCTCTAAAAATGAGAGTACCAACAGATCTCATTCCCGTATGTCCCGTTTGCGGTAAGCCTTTGACCATGACCCTTCGGTCCGATCACCGATTCGTCGAAGATTCAGGCTGGCATCAGGCCGCAGAGCGATACGAGAAGTTTCTCCAAACCCGAAGCGGGCGTATTCTCTTTCTGGAACTCGGCGTCGGATATAACACACCCGGTATTATTAAGTACCCCTTCTGGCAGATGACCGCCTCCAATGAGGCGGCCTTCTATCTCTGCATCAATCAGGGGGACGCTGTCTGCCCTAATGAGATCAAGTCTCGCTCAATGTGCATGAACGAAGATATCGGAAAAGTAATTATCGAACATCCTCTTTTGTTTTGATGTGTGTTTGTTCCTCGACTCCTCTGGAAAAATCTCCCTTGCGAATCAGGGCCTCCTTCTCGTATTTTCTGAGTGATGCAATAATGCTCTCTTTCTGCGGTTCTGTCCGCTTCATCGACTCCAGCAGCTTGCAGGACTTCTCATACGCCTTGGTGAAGGCGGCGACATTTTTATACCCGGCGCGCTTTACGATCTTGTCCGGTTCCGCGATTGCATTCTCGTATTCCAGAAGGGAAGCCGCGAGTTCCTTTGCCGCTTTTGTTTTCATCCCCCGTTTGAAGATGTTCGCCGGTTTGGAAGCCTCCGCCGAGAAGGCCTGTGCCCTCTCACAGCGATGTCTTGCCGCCGCGATCACCTGATTCTGATGTAGGAGATCTTTCCGCACTCCCTGCATCCTACGGAAGACCTCCGCATCGAAGACAGGTTCCTTGTGTACTTTCTTTGGAATCGTCCGGATCAGATCGAGCAGTACACGGATCGCCGCCTGGAGAATCGCACTCAGAAGATCCGGATGAAAGCCGGTCTTCTCGATTGATTCATGGATCGGCTCCTGGATGCAGTCCTTCTTCACCTGACAGATCTTCTCCTCCGGAAGTCCGGCGGTCAGCGCCTCATCCACGACATGATTCCACTCCTGCCGTTTGGCATTGTCCGCCTGGATCTCCGCCTCCCTGGGATTGTGCTTTCCGATCTTCTTTGTCGCAAGATAAGGCCCGTCATGACGGAACACGGTGAGCTTGCTCTGATCCTCTTTTACCAGTTCGTTGATAAAGTCCGTGTACATTTCCTTGACTCCGGCGGTGAAGGCTTTGCTCTTGAAGATTGTCTCCTTTGACTGGAAGTTTCGGATATCGTAGGTGTCTCCCTTGGCGACGATATAGCAACCTTTGCGGATCTCACCATTCTCATCAAGGATCTCTTTCTTCGTTCGCACATGCTTGTCATGCTCATCAAAGAACATGTTTCGGCTCGCTTTCTTGAACTCGGCGTGTTCCAGGAGCTTCCGTTCCGAAAAAATCAGATGGATATGATAGTTGGTCATCGCCTTGTTGTGATGCAGCGCCGCGACCACGTCCGTCCCGTATTCCAGCTTGAACTTCATCACAAAGAGCTTCAATAACTGCTCCCGATCATACTTCTGAAACTCCTCAGGGAGAGAGATGATCAACTCCCTCGCCTCAATGCAGCTTCCCACCGTTCCGCTGCTTAGGAAATCTTCCTGATTCTGTTTCGCGAGGAAGTCCCAGAACTTCGGATTGTCCACGGTGGAGAAGGTGCAGTAGAGATGTTCTTGTCTTTTCGGATTGCTGATGTAATCAATCCGCCCCTTTACGTCTGTCAGCTTCGTATGCTGAATAAATGAATGTCGTCCGATGGCTTACTCCTTTCCGCTCCGATGATGGAGCAATTCGGAACAGCCAGATTAGCAAACTGTGCTGGTTCCGTTTATGCGCGTTTCCGCGCTTTTGCCACGGCGCAGCCTTCGACCTCGAATAAATTCGAGGTACGCGGCAGTCGCCATATGCCGCCGTAAGCGGCGCATCTGGCTCGATGCAATCGCGAAATACACAGAGCATAACCGCAGGTTGTGCGATGGGTGTATTTCGCTCTCAATCGCCGAGGGCTCTCTTTTCATGTTTTCCCTGTTTGCTTTTGCATTTTTCATCGCCGTTTCCGGCGCCTTGTTTTTGATTTTGCCCGTATCCGGGCACCTTATCTTTTCCCGCTTTTCCATTTGTACCTGCCTGTAATCTGTGAACTTTTCCTCCAAATCCGCATCCCCCCCCGGCCTTTTGCTTAATCGCCTTTCTACAGGAACGTGCCACGTTCCTGTGTCAGTCACGAAGGAACTGCCTACCACCTGAAATCTTCCGGCACGCCCTTCTCATCCAGATAGGTCTGTCTCGCTTTTTCTCTCTCTGCGAGTGTCGTTGCTGTCTTCGATGTTTCATAGAGTTCATGGCGATACAGTGCGTTCATTTTCTTTTCCAGCTCTTTTCGGATTCGTTCTTCATCTCCTCGTAGATCAAAGAGATGATATCGAATCAAAGCAAGGAAGAGTTCCCTTGAGATCTGTACATTCTTTTTCATCGTTTTTTCCTTTCCCGTGACGATGGTGACGGTCGTGACGGTCTTTTGCAGACCGGGCACTCCCATAATCATCGTCACCATCGTCACGACCGTCACCTTGATTCCTTTTTCAGCTGGAAATGAAGGAACCTGCCATTGTGATTTCTACTGCTCTCATATCGGATTCCGTACTCGTTCAAAAGTCGCGCTGCATTGACATTCAGCTTCATTGACAGCGTATTCGGTGGAATCTCCAGTCCAAGTTTCTCCGCAAGCTCCGTTGCCCTCCCTGACCATTCCGGCGTTTGTTCTGTAACAAGTTTCGCAACCGCTTCCAGTACAGGCTCCGGTTTCTCCATGCGCCGCTCTGTCTCCGCCTTGTCCAGTTCCCAGACAAGAGAATCCTCATTCCGATTCAAATAGAAGGTCTGATCCGGCTGATCTCTTCCGGACACCTCCAGCACGGCCTCACAGCTGGTTCTCTTGTCCTTGTGAAGAAGAAAGGCCCCGTCCGCAGCTCCCAGAAGACCATTCGTACCGGAGATCATCTCGAACCTGTCGTCTGCCTGCTGTTTTCTCGTGTGATGGACCAGGAGCAGGCAGATGCCGTTGTTGTCCGTGAATTTTTTCAACCGGGTGATGACTTTGTAGTCACTGGCGTAACTGTATTTATCATCTCCGACTTCCCGGATCTTTTGCAGCGTATCAATGATGATCAGACTGGTATCCGGATGTTCCTTCACAAAGTTTTGCAGCTGCTCATCCAGTCCATTGTCCAGCTGTCCCGCACTGACGGTCAGATACATATCCTCGCTGCACTCTGTCCCGAACATTCGGTACAACCTCTCCTGCAACCTTCCGTATCCATCCTCCAGCGCCAGGTAGAGCACGGTGCCCTTTCGGACGGGATAGCCCCAGAGTTCCGTTCCCGTACTGACATGCCAGGCAATCTGCGCCATCAGGAAGCTCTTGCCCAGTTTCGGCGAACCGACAAAGAGATAGGTTCCCGGATAGAGGAACCCATTGATCACCGGCGGCCGGTTCTGATAGATCCTGTCGTAAAGCTCTGTCATGGTGACAGTGTTCAGGTAGCGGGGATCCAGGCTCCGCTGTAGTTTCTTCCAGGCTTCTGCTTCGTTCAGGCCTTCCTCCTCGTTGCCGGCTTCTTCCTCGCCGCATACCTCCGCTTCATTTGCCTTTTCTGCGTCCAACGCTCCGGCATTTGCCCTGTTTCCGTTGATCTTAGGAGTTCCATCGTCTATACTGTTTTTGAAATTGTTTACGGAAGGCTGCTCCGCGTCTGCGCCAACAGACGTGATTAGGGCAGTCTTTTCTTTTGTCTCACTCATCTGCATCCTCCTTCATTCCATACAAGGTCCGATTGATCTGCCGGATGACATCCAGAAGATCACGGTCGGCAGCTTCTTTGTTCTCTATCCTCTGGAGCTCCTTCAGTACGCTCTCCAATTCATTTCTCAGCATCTTGTAGGTTCTGGGAGAAGCCCTGACGGTCACTTCTTCCTGAAGTGCTCTATGGATCAGATACTCCTGCTTCTGCAAGCCGGAGATCCGCACATAGCTGTCCAGCTTCTTCGCTTCCTCCGGCGACATCCGGAAAGCAACCGTTTTGTTTCTCCACCGGTTTTTGTTGTCCTTTTTCTTAGCTGACATGTTCTGCCTCCATTTCCCTGTGAAGTCCGCCGAGCTTCTTCGCCATCTCAGTCTGCGTCGATGGGAACAGGTGTGCATAGTGATAAGTGATATCAATGCTCTCATGCCCGACACGATCTGCGATTGCAACCGCAGAAAATCCCATCTCAATCAGGAGACTGATGTGGCTGTGCCGAAGATCATGGATGCGGATTCGCTTGACCTTCGCTTCCTTCGCGCCGCGATCCATCTCGTGGTGAAGATAGCTCTTGGTCACTGTGAACATCCGGTCTTTCTCCTCTATTCCGTACAGCAGTTCCAGGTATTCCTGTATCTCTTCTGTCAGAAAGTCCGGCATCTGAATGGTTCGATTGCTCTTGGGCGTCTTCGGGTCTGTGATCACATCCCGGCCTCGGATTCTCTGATAAGACTTATTGATCGTCACTGTCCCGGCGGAAAAATCGAAGTCTGCCGGTGTCAGCGCCAGAAGCTCTCCCTCGCGGATGCCGCACCAGTAGAGCATCTCAAAGGCGTAATAGGATTGCGGCTTGTCCATCATGACATCCGCAAACTTCCGGTACTCCTCCTGCGTCCAGAAGAGCATTTCCTTCCGTTCTTCCTTTCCCATATTTCCTGCCTGCCGCGCCGGGTTGGCTCTGAGTCCATAGAACTCATCGCGTGATTGAAAAGAGCGCTCAGCTGGTTGTGTATCGTTTTCAAGTAAGTCTGGGAGAAAGGTTTCCCCGTTTTATCCCTGCAGGTCAGCAGCTCATTCTGCCATGCCACAATATCCCTTGATTTGATCTCGATCATCTTCCGATTCTGGAAGTAGGGAAGAATCTTGGTGCGGATAATATGTTCCTTCGTGTTCCAGGTGTTCTCCTTAAGTCTTGGACGGATGTCCGCGGCGTAACGCTCATAGAAGCTTCCAAAGGTCATATCAAGGGATGCGGTCGTTTTGATGACCTGCTCGTGCTCCCAGGCCACAGCCTCTCGCCTCGTCATAAATCCTCGCTTCTGGGTCTGTTTCCGCTCGCCGGTATAATCCGTATAACGGTAGATCACCCGCCATGTACCGGTCTTACCGTCTCTGTAAACCGACATTTACTGCTCCTTTCTGTCTTCGTCCTGATAGTTGACTTTCCTCATGAAGAATTTCCGATTGACCTTGCCCGCCACCGTCAGATAACCCTTGACCTGTAGTTCCTTGTTCAGCCGTTGGATCACCTTGTAAGCATAGGCTTTGGAAACTCCCATTGCCTCCGCAACTTCCGATGCAGTCATCATAATGGTATCCATCTTCATCCCTCCTTTACTCACTAAGCATATTTGTTTGTGTTCTGATTTTACTAAGCATATATGTATAAGTCAAGTAGCCTGGCTGGAAATTTTATAAACTTTTTTGTTTAATTCATCTTGATGCTCTCCTTTCTCCGCTGTATACTGTCTTTAGCTTTTATGTTTAATTTCACTCGCAAGGAGCCGCTTATGACAATAGGTGAACGGATCAGGCGCGTGCGGATGCAGCGCGGTCTGACACAGAAGGAGCTGGGCATCGCGCTGGGTTTTCCGGAGCGATCCGCTGATGTGCGTATCGCCCAGTATGAATCAGGAACCAGAAAGCCCAAGGAAGATCTGATCCGCCAGATCGCCGAGGTCCTGCATGTCAATCCACACGCCATTTCTTCCGTGGATTACGGAACCTACATAGGTCTCATGTACACCCTGTTCGATCTCGAAGACACCTACGGGATGCACGTGGATGAGATCGACGGAGAACTCTGCATCCGGCTCGACCGGCACCGCAAGGACTATCCGGAGTTGTTCGATATGATGCAGCACTGGTATGAAGCCCGGAAACAAGATCAGGAGGATTCCGCTTCACTCGATGACTACATCAACTGGAAGCTGAACTACCCGCATTACATAAACCGGAAAAAGGATAAATAAGAAGAACAGAAAAATAGCGCTGCCTGACTTACACGATGTAAATCAGACAGCGCTACTCTTTTAGAATGATTCAGATGTCAGATACTGTTGCCAAAACGTTGCCACAGCTTAAACATTTTTGCTTGAAGCCTGCATAAAATAAGGTTTTTTCAGGGGCGAGAAATTATTCGAACTCGCCGAAATAACTTTGATGCTGAGTGGTTTTGCTTGTAACTTCCATCTTTAACAGTTCACTTTTGAACTGTTTTATTTCCTTTCTTTCCACTTTTGAGGCTTTTGGTTGTCATTTGGTTGTCGCTTTGACAACCGAATGACAACCGATATGCTAGTTTATCCTGTGCCGAATTCCTATCACCGGCGCTACTAAAAGAATCATCAAATCTTCTTAAGTTCAATGCTATATCCAATTCCCGTCAGATATTTGATCAGAGAGTTAATCGTCGCCCCTGCTCCCTTCTCAATCCGGCTGACAGCCTGCTGAGATATACCAGCAGCCGCAGCCACATCTGTCTGTGTCATACGCTCTGCTTTTCTCATCTGAACCAGTTGCTGTTGCAGCGCAATCTTGGCCTGAAACTCCTCGTATGCCTTCCTGGCCTCTTCATTACTGAAAATCAGATCATTTAATTTTGCTTTTTCCTCATCTAAATTTGCTTTTACAAATGCCATATTACTCACCTCCATCACAGAAGACCTGCAGCCTTTGCTCTCTTTTTTGCTTTCTCCAATTCCTGCTTTTCCGCTTTGCCCTTCTGCTTCTTACAGATATGCAGCATATAGACCGAATTCTTATCTTGTATGACATACATAATCCGTTCCTGCGATATTTTTATTTCCCAAAGCTTCTTGTACAGCTGCCGCGTCACAAGTAAAGAAAACGCCTCCACTCCCTTGTCCCGAATCAGCTGTCTCGCTGCATAAATCTCAGTTTTGGAAGTCACAGGCAGGGCATCAATATATTCCTCAATCAAGTTCTTTCCACCAGAAGTGGTGTAATCATATATATTCATCTTGCTTAAAGAATACATTGATTTTAATGTATTGTCAAGTACACCTTATATCGTCTGAAAAGAAAAGGAGCACAGAGAAATCTCTCCATGCTCCGAAAATCCACTTGATTCTTGCATTCAGGCATCCTCACCCTCAGCTTTGTCTGAACTCCTGAATATACCGATCCAGCTTCTCTCTTTCAATTAACGGCGGCGCGCCGTAAATGCGATGGATGGCGTCCGCTTCCCTGGCAAGCCGTCTGATATGCACCAGACCCAGGTTATAGTAATCGCAGGCCTCACTAAACCGCAGGAATCGTTTCTCACCTGCTGTAAGATTTTTCTTCCTTCCAATACTTCCATAAAGATTTATTTCAAGTCCCATAACCATTCTCTCCTGTTCCTGCCGTAGCGGAGCATCAGTGCCTGTGCTGCGCTTCTAATCACTTTGACCCGGATTCTGGCAATCTTGTTCTTTGCTGACTGATACTGGATTTGATATTCATCCGCAATACTGTCTACCGTTCGTTTTCCATTCAGATAATCAGTGAACAGATCCTCCTCTTCCGGCTTCAATGTGTGTAAAGCCTCACGGATCTGCGTGCAGTCAAACTTCATATCCTTCACAATATTCCAATCCTGTATGTGCTGATTCGGCTGATCCACATGCCGTAGCAAGGTTCGGATATCTCCACGCTGAAAAGTCTGATCCATTTCCAGCCCCCGCATCGCCTGTTCCATCGTGGGATCTGACCAAACCTTGGTCTGCACTCGTTCACCCGGCTCTCCCCGACTCTTGCGGATATTAAAGGCCGCTTCCTCCTGAATGGCGATCTTCATCTTGTTCTCATAATCCCCGACAATCCTCTGCATACTGGTGTAGTGCCTGAGAATGTACTGGATTCTGGCCTTTGGCCTTGCTCTTTCGTAGTGCCTCAGCCTGGTTCGATATTCATAAAAATCCGCTTCGGATCCCATCGCATACCTCCTTGTGATGTCCTCCAAAGCCGCGCGCTGCTCTGTGTTTCAGAACACATTTATCGTATCTGGTTCCAGCCCCTCCGTCGTTACCTCAATGTGCAACAAAAGGTTGCTCATCCGACAACCCGTTTTATTCCAGTCCCCGAAGTGCGAGCAGCATGGTGATCGCAGCGTCCAGCGTTTTATCCAGAGTCATGCTCTGCAGGATCTTCTCTGCCTGCAGAAGTTTTGCTCCTCTTTCCGGTACTTGACCGGCAAGAATGTAGTCCGTGGATGTACCAAAAGCCTTTGCCATACAGACAAACTGTTCCGGTGTCGGCGTTGTTTTATCTGACTCGTACTTGGAAACTGATGATTTGTTCTCCAGCCGCAGAAGGCCTGCCAGCTGCTCTTGTGTCATGCCAGCGCTCTTTCTCAGTTCTCTGATCCTGCCGCCGATCGTCGTTCCTCTCTCTTGTTCATCTCTACTCCCGTTTCGCATTTCTTCTCCTTTCCGGGAGCTTGATGCAAAACAGAAGCCCTTCAAAAATATGTTTGTTTTAAGCGTTTGTCCCTAAAAAATGCGATACTCGCACGCAAAAAAGAAGCCCGCAAAACACCACTGAATTTCCTGTAAGCACGACTTTCGTGCTCACAGCTCAGCTTCCGTTTTGCAGGCTCCTCTGAATCCTTTTTGAATACACTGGTTCCAGTCAATACATCTGTTAAGAAGGCTCTGCCTTCCAGGTTGACCGTGTACCGATTCGTACAGCTCTTACAAACTCTTGATATTCACGCGTTCCACCCTTTCGTTTCCTCCTTGAACGCCTGTCAGAGAACTACGCTCGCGCTTCCTGCGTCAGGTTTTCTTACGGCAGTCCTCCCGCGACCGATCCGGCTCCATCCGGGAATATCTCACCATATTTTGTTGTCAAATATTCTGACGGTCTCTTCCGTCTGTCCTTTCAGGTCATCCTCGGAGCCTTGCGTTCGACGAACCAGAGCCCATTTCCTTCATAATAAAGACCCACGGACGATCCTTGAATCCGGCACTCATACCGAAGACCTGCGCCGCCTGCTTTCCGGCTGGCCATGCGCTGCACGCTCCGCACCCGGTCGATCTCATAGACCCTGCCGTCTTCCCAGCGGATACTCTTTGGCGTGAGCATCCCATCCTCTGTAAAATCCGCCGTCACCCCTACATAGACTTTATACGGATTCTCCTTTCTCACCTCCGGTCGCTTCTCATACAGAGGAACTTTGTCGTCTTCCTCTGCTCTCTCCTGATGATAGTCGTATACTCCCATGCGATCTTACGCTCCTTCCTTTTCCTGTCCCAGGATTGCTCCATCGCTGCCTGATTCCCACAATCCGATTCATGGTATTCCTTTATACCTGCAGTAGCCGCTCTGCTCCGCTCCGGTTGCCGTGTTCCAGATACGAGTGCGGATGAATCATGTGATCGTCCGCCTTTGCATTGAGTGAGGACAGATAGGGATCCTGCGCCATGATCCCCCTCGACACTGCATAGAAACCGAACCTGCCTCTGATCCTGTCCACCATCCGATCTGCCAGAAAGAGTCTTTCCCGCCGTCCTTCGTCCACGAACAGATCCAGCTGCCTGGGAGCAGTTTCCGGCAGCAAGTCTCCTACCCGGATTCCGATGCTGCGGATTGGCTGATCCCAACGATACAGCCTCGTGAAAAGATCAGCTGCCGCCTTCTCGATTTCTTCCGAAATGCTGGTGGGAGTGCACAGCTTTTTCTGCTGATGAAAGCCCAGGAGTTCACTGTCTCTTACATAGACCTCCTCCACCTGCCCGATAAAGCCGTTCTCCTTCAGCCTGCTCGCAACGCTCTCCGAGAGCAGGTAGAGCACCAGCTTCACATCCTCATTGTTTACCAAGTCCCTGGGCGTAGTCGTGCTGTTGCCGATGCTCTTGATGGGAGCTTCCAGCCCCACCTCACTGACCGGCGTCTGATCTTCACCCCTGGCAAAAACAGAGAGCATAAGCCCGACTTTGCTGAACCACTCCTTCAGGATCTGAGGATCCATTGCGGCAAGATTCCCAATGGTCCGGATGCCGAGCTTTTCCAGTTTCTTCGCCGTGCGGGAACCCTCATAGAGAAGGTCGGATGCAGGGAGCGGATAGACAAACCGCCTGTAATTCTTCCTGTCAAAGACCATGATCGCGTCCGGCTTTTTATAATCGCTACCCAGTTTTGCGTAGATTTTATTCCACGAGACTCCGATGCTGACCGTAATGCCCAGCTCCCGTTTGATGCGGTCACTGATCTCACACGCAATCCGATAGCCGTTTTCAATCGAAACGGTATGATCTCCGAAAAGATGACAGGTCTTAGTTACGTCCAGCCAGCATTCGTCCAGACCAAAGTTCTCTACCTGATCTGAATAGTCATGGTAAATCGCCCTTGCCATGCGGGAAAATCGGATGTAGAGATCCATCCTGGGCGGCACAAAGACGAGATCCGGACAGACCTGCCTTGCTTGCCAAAGTGCCATACCGGTCTTGACGCCTCTTCTCTTTGCCGGATAATTGGCTGTCAGCACGATGCCATGCCGCTCCTTCTCATCGCCTCCGACCGCCAGAGGTTTATCCGCAAGCTCCGGATGATGCAGCATTTCTACGGATGCGTAGAAACAGTTGCAGTCACTGTGCAGAATAATTCGATCCATGATGCCCACCCTCTCTCAATGTTCTTTCTGCCTGCCAGTGTCACCCGGAAACACCTCGTGAATGATCATCCGGCCGCCTTTTGCTGTCACTCTCATATAGCTCCCGCAGAGCGGACACTTCACCACACTTTCACCCTTGACCACATAGCCAAGCATCGTCCCATCCTTGATGCAACATGCGGCAAATGCACCGCGTCTTCCATTTTTCCCTGCCACCGCAGCCTGTATTGTCATTGAACTTCCTCCTCGATATGTACAATATACGATCTGACCGTCTCTTACCGGAAAGGGAAACGAACCGACGGGGGTCCTGCCTGGCAGACCAGTTCCGAATGTGCGCTCCTGCACGGTCTGCGTAAACAGAGCTGAATATCAGAGTATGCGGCTTAGCTGATCTTTGTGCTCCTTTACCGTTCCATCTGATGACCGTATCATATTTCTATTTTTATTCGATTTCAATCATCACTTTCGTAGAATATCGTTTATAGATTGATTTTATGTTTTGCATGTGATACTCTGTATGCAGAAAATCCATACCCGAGCAACAGAGAACATAAACCGCCGGAACCGGCGGCAGAAAAGAGAGGTTCTACCATGGCTTCCATTGGCAGTATCATCACGAAATACCGCAAAAACGCAGGACTGAATCAGATCGAACTCGCAAAGCGGCTCACCGACGCGGGATGCCCGACGACCAACAAGGCACTCTCCGCATGGGAGCGGGACAAGGCAGAGCCCAGTGTCAGCACGCTGCTGCAACTCTGCCTGATCCTGCAGATCCCGGACATTTACGAGGAATACTTCGGCAGCAATCCGAAGAATCCCCTGAGCACGCTGAATGACAGCGGCAAAGAAAAGGTGCTCGACTACATCGAACTGCTGCACTTTTGTCCCTGCTACGTGAAGGAGCGCAAGGTCATCCCGTATGCTCCCCGCAGACGTATTCTTCGGCTGTATACGACAAGCGTATCTGCCGGCACCGGAAATTTCCTCGATGACGGACAGTATGAAGAGATTGAAGTTGGGGAAGAAATCCCGGAGATTGCCGATTATGGGGTTCGGATCAGCGGAGACAGCATGGAACCGCAGTTCATCGACCATCAGGTCGTCTGGGTGCACAGTCAGGAAACGCTGCAAGATGGCGAGATCGGCATCTTCTATCTCAACGGCATGTCCTACTGCAAGCGGCTGGAGCACATACGAAACGATGCCTTTCTGATCTCCTTAAATAAAAAATACGCACCGATTCCGGTGCGTGAGGATGACAGCTTCCGAACCTTCGGGAGGGTAGTTCGGTAACCAATGATAGACAAAAACGTGATGAGAGGAGGGGTGCAAACTATGGCGGTACAGAACCATCTCAAGGAATGCCGCCTGGCCTCCGGTCAAACGCAGAACGAAGTCAGTGAGGCAGTTCAGGTGAGCATCAATACGATCAGCCGCTATGAGCTTGGAGAGAACTGCCCCTCTCTGGAGATGGCCCTCCGCCTCGCGGCTTACTACCAAAAGACCATAGAGGAGTTGTTTGAGCTGGAGGATGTGAAGCAAAAGGAATAGCAGAAAGTCTTGATTTATGATTGCTGATACTGATCCATCGAAAGTCCTCTGATTATGGGTTCATTTTTCCTCTCAGAAACTTCAATCCAATCTCCCACATTAAATCCGGCCTCTACCAACCATTTGCCGTTAAGAATAATCGGTGGCTTATCAGCGCGATCACCATTTGAATTCAAATAATCTCCGTTTCTATAAACTTTCATATGGTGTATTCACTTCTCTTCACCGGGTTCGGATGGGACAATCTCATACACTTCTGTTACAGTCGTTCTCTTTTATTCCTTCAATTGCCCCTATCGGCAGATTCAATACGCCTACCGAATTCAGCCCGACGAAAAAATCCATCCCCGTATGCAGCAGAATTGCTAAAGGATAAAGCCAAACTTTCCCCTTATCTTTGCAAACATAGAATATAAAAGCTGCACGGACTTTCTCTGCGGCATGACAGCTCTGATGCCGCTGTAATCATGCGGTACAATTAGCTGCGCAAGCGCATCATAGGCATCACAAATACAATGCTGGCCCAGTCTCTGAAAGAACTGTAACTCAGTTGAAAGATATCCGACACAAGATTCACTATCTTTTGCAAAGGTTGAAGCATAGAATAGTATTTGACGTGGGTATTAAACTGTTCGTCTTACGCAAAGGAGATGAGATCGGCAGATGGAACAGAGAGGCTATATTTACTTTAAATATCAGCTATGAGAAGAATGATACACGAAGGGAGAATAAATGAAGCGCATATTTGAGAATACAGGGGGTCAGCTATAATGTTACAGACAAATATCAGTTATATATTGACAGAGAGGGAATCTCTTATGTGTCGGCAAACGGAAAAAAGTCTTTGAATATCAAATTTGCAGACGTTGGCTCCATTGTACCTCTCAGATACTGCAGTTCAAATCAGAGTTACTCGATATTATTTCGCGATTATAACGGGAAAAATATGAAAGAAGAGATAGAAACGGACGTCCAATACGGGAACGGTTATAACAATATCCAGGAGACAAAATCTATTCTGATTGCCTTCGCGGAAAGCAAACTGACCAGCGCTTTTCCTGACAATATAGATTTTCTTGATATACAACTTGCATTCAATATAAAGGAGAAGGAGATCCGATTGAAAGATGGCACGATTATCGGAGCTGTACATCAGGTGAAGCTCACGGATATACGCAGAGTCAAGTGTGTTGGCAATGGCACCTTGAATAGTCTTCTTATTTATAAAAAGGACAAGGGCGGATTCCTGGATGCGCCGGATATGAGAATCCCAGTTAATGAATTAACACTGCCGGTACTGGAAATGGCCATGGTAAGAAATACAGGCAGAGGTATTGATTTCAGCCAGGGCAACGGATTTGATCAGAAGACAAGTGAGTATATAGTAGCCCGATATATGAATTCTACCTTCTTTGTAAACGAAGACGGAAGTATTACGGATGATTGGCATCGAATAGCTTATGAACATGTTCACTCCTGCCAGTCAGATATCGAAATCTCTGTATAACCATGAAGAAACTACTGAAATGGCTTTTGGGAATCCTAATCGGCCTTGCCGTGATTGTGATGGTGGACATGATGGTCTGCATTCACCAATATGGAAAAGGAGTAGTCACCCCCTGGCAGGTGATGGAAGTCAATCTTTTCCGTAAGACGGTTGTGCTGGAAGAACAGGATCAGGAAGTGCTGTTCCTGACCGATCACGATTGGACGGGCGATGACCTTTTAGATCTTGGCTGCAGGGAAACAGACCGCATGGGAGATGTTGGATATTATATCGCGCCAGACGGAACAGAGTTTAGTGTTGATGACATGAATGAATGGTGTTTCTTCTTTCGGATGCATAACATAAAAGGCATTACGCTGGAACAGCTCGGATTAGATCCCTGAATCATAGAAACGGGTATGCGGAAAACGCATGCAGAAGGAAAGCGGGTGGAATGGAAGTTGAAATGAAACAGGACAAAACCAGCAAACGAATCAATACATTCGTTAAATGGATGGCTTTCCTGGCGGTGTCGCTGATTATCGGGAACATCGTGCTTTGGATTGCGGCTGACTACGGGAATCATCCGTATCTCTTCTTCCTGAAGGACCTGATCGCGTGGATCACTGGGATTAACCTTCTTCTCCTCATCCTTCTTCTGTGGGTTGGCCGGCGTCACAGCATTGCCTGCCGTCTGGGGCAAAACAGTCCTGAAGAAGTGAAAGAAGCGGCTTTGGAGAAGGCGCGCATATCCCGAAAGGAGCTCCTCATCATGTTCGCGGGGCTGTCCCTGCTGTTTTTTGTAATCTTTTCCGGACCCACGACGCTGCTGGATCTTCCGTATCTCGACAATCCGCCGGAAAACCGGATCAGCTCTCCATATCTTGAATATTATGATAGCATCCCTTATGTGGGACATACGAACCTGGAAGGCACGGATGAGGAAGGACATACGGTCAGCCTGCGTCTGAGCCGGTATGAGATCCGTCAGTTTAATAAGAGGACAGACAAAGATGCCCCTGTGCGGGTTTATTATATGCCGCACAGAAAGTACCTCCTGTATTTTAAGGATCTGTGAAACACGGATAAGTATGTCAGAAAGGGACATGAACCGTTCAAGAATATTCATGACTATGATGTAGCTATAACGGTCGGTACTACAGATGCCAGTAAGGCACGGCTCTTTATGGGATTATTGTATCGTTGCTTTTCCGGTTACGGTATCAAAAGGAATGTTCTTTCGCCTGTCACAGAGCTTCCATTCCGCATGCCGCCAGTACCAGCGCACAGAAGACTTCTCATCGTATGACAGCTCAGCCTGCACCCGGGGCGATGCACTTCCCGCTTTTTCTTCGTCTGACGACCTGCCGATTTCTTCAGCAGGCAGTTCCACAACACCCATATCCACCGGCAGATTCAATTCTGTGAGCTTCTGGAGAAGGAGGGCATACTTTTGATCAGAGATCGACTGCTCCACATAGATGCATAAAGCATTGCTGTGATGATGGTACAGGCGCCTCTTAAAGTCTTCGTAGCTTTCCGGCTTCCCGGCAAATTCACTGTACAGATCCATATCAATGTCGTAGAGTTCATCGCTGACCTTCTCCACAATCCCTTTCAGTTCTGCCATAAGTTCATCCCTGTACAAAATAAACGGAAACGAATCGCAGATGACCTTCCTGCTTTTATCTGCATAGCCGTCAAATTTTTTCCCATCTGAAGTCTTTCCCGAGAAGGTATAGATATCATTTGACAACTCGGCTCTTTCAAGACCATTTCCGTCAATATAATCGCGGAAAGCGTTCTGATCAGCGCCACTCACGGGGGCAAATTTGATGAGCTGTAAGTCTTCTATCCCATATTTCTGCTCGATCTGCCTTTTTATCATCCACCTTGAGAGAACTCTTGTCGTCCGGTAAAATATGCCAACCCCCAGAAAAGCCATCCCCACCAGGATGCAGATGAAAGGTATCCTTTTTCGCTTTTTAAGAGCCATGCAAATCTCTCCTGATGTGAATTTAACTTCCGCTTATCATACCTGCCTTTGCCCTCAGCCGTACTGCATGCTATTGTTTTTCCTCAGGTCAAGTGAGTTCCGTCATGTCAACGCCGGCCTCTGCGACAGGAGTATCTGCATAAGGAAATTTCCCTCCGGGCGTCTCCGGATAAAGGGCCAGCTTAATGATTCCCAAGCGAGTGGCATTCCGCTCATAGTTGGTACAACACTGCGCTTGCAGCTGATATTTCTTCCCGCCACAGGTCACCACTGCCCGGAAGCCGACATAATAGGTTCCGAATCCCGACTGTATATGATTATCTCCTTCCGAATCCGGCAGATAACTCATAGAGGTTGCGCCGGTCCCTTGATCTTTCTCTATTTCTGTAATCTGCACACTATCTGAAGATTCGATAAATAACTGCAGCAGCTGATGGATTTCCTGCTCTGTCTTTGGCTTCACATCAAGAATCGTCTTAGAATACAGGTCCTTTAGTTGCTTCTCGTCCCGCTTGTTCAGGCAATCCTCGATTTTCTTTGCTGTCTTCTCACTGTACTTCTGCGGAGCTTCCCCCGCATCATTTTGTACCGTCACAGGCCCTGTCTGATAGCCCGGCCCTGTGATGGTCTCATCATAGGAGGCTGTTCTTTGAGGCGTCGGAAGCGCAACCTCCAGAGTCAGTGCCTCTTCTCCTGCAAAGATGCCGCATGGCGATGTTCCCTGCTCCTGTCCCTGTGTGTCCGGTCTGGCCGCAAAGGAAAATCCCTTTTGCTGATACAAGGCATCCTCCACGATGCTGACGGACCATATGCCCCGGAAAGCCGGATTTTCCTCTTCCGGAGAATGAGTGACAAAAAAGAGATGGTAGCGTCTGGCATTGGCATCCGCTTCTTTTTGCCGGGACAGATGGTCACTCACATAGACAGTATATTCGGAGGCAATTACGCCGTGACCATACTGTTCTTCAGATACTTGGTCAAAGTTGGTCCAATATCCGCCTGTATAGTCATGCAGCTTTTTCCAGTTTGATTCCAGAGAATTTGCCCCCAGCATGGAACTTAACAGTTCCTGGCCAAACAGGTCATGGAAGTCATATGGATTTTGGGCCCCGTCCGCAATCACACGCATCCACTTGTCTGCTGAGGTATCTTTCCCATAGGACTTCTTTATGTTCTTATCTAATTTGCCCAATTCTTCCAGCGCTTTTTCTTTTGCGGTTTGCCTTATTTTTTCTGCACGGATACCACAGGCAGAAAGAGAACAGCAGAGGATCAGTGCCAAAATCAGTACGCGTGCCTTCCAACTCCTTGGCATAACTTGTTTCCCTTCCTTAGTTCTTGTATTTCAGCAGTTTCCCACCTTATGTACATAAGGTCTCGTTACTGACACCCTGCCCTCGTATCAATACTGCGAAGAAGGAAGCAGCCTTCTGATTTCACGGATTTCCATGACTTGCAGCGTGCAGATGACAAGCTGGTCGACAACAATGCCCAGCACCAAAAAGGAACGAAAACGCAGAAAGAAAAGTATCAGCAGATATCCAAGTGCCATAATCCCATTACACAAAATCCGTCCCGTTGTATTCTTGAGATCATCCCTGCTGTAAGGCAGATTCTGATGCTTTTTTAAAGAAGCTTTCCCTAAAAGACAGGAGATGAGAGAAAGAGCAAAAACGACGCCTGCCATCCCCGCGATAAAAGGCGCCAGGACTGAAAAGACCCCTCCCAGAGCCCGTAGTATGATAGGAATGAAAGCCATATAGTCATTAGGAACCGGCATCCGGATATAGTGTGCCCCCCATAGGGCAAGGACTATTACACCGAATGCAATGAAAGCGCTGAAGACAGCCAGAAATCCGTTTAGAATGGTTCCAATTCTTATCCAGTTCTTGATTTTCGCCATAGGCAGTTCCTTTCCGTCTGCTCAATCTTTTCCCTGTTCGCAGCAAACCATTCAAGGTGTAACGTCCTGTTTCTTGTCTGTATTGGAAATTCCATGGATTTTGACGGCTTTGGGATTCAGATCAGTATTCAAACCAGCGATGAGCCAGAAATATCCGGTACTGCCGTCTCTAAGGGAAAACGGAATTATTTTTGTGCAAGGGATCCCGTCTATCCTCACCTGATCCATGTCCGGATAACAGGAAAATCCCCAGGCAAACAGCGTATCCGCCTCGGGCAGCACACTATTTCTGGCAAGAGAGGCCGACAGGTCTGCCCGAAAGGTCTCCTCATCGGAATAAGAATCTAAAAAACAGGCCGCAGACATTTCTCTTGTCCCCATGTTGTAATAACGGCCCTTTTCCTTATAGATATCCAGACTGAGGATCTTCAAAGACATATAGAAAGGATCTTTTTCCTGGTAAGACCCCTTTTTAACATTTTCAGGAAAAGGACGCTGATAAAAAATGCTGATGGAGTGTGAATCTTCAAACCGGTAGAATTCCTGATATTCCGCATCCAGCTTTGTGTTTTGGATGATTTCATCTACGGAAGCATAGTCTTTTGAGAAAATATCATTTTGATAGGAGAACGTATTGGCATTTGCTCCGGTCAGAATACCTGTATGACTTTCCATCCGATTGAGCTGAACTGCTAAAAGGGCGTACACAGAAACATAGACAAGCACGATGAGAATCAAAAACTTTTTTGAGGCCAGAAATTTTCCAGCCTTGCATGATAGCAGAACAGAGACCAGAAGCACCAGGATAAACATAGGAAGAAAGACCCAGCCCTGCTTAGAATGCGGCAATCCAAGCCCAGTACCGATTTCTGTACAAAGAAGGAGTAATCCGGTCACGAAAAAGAACATCCGAATGCCGATATGCTTCCTTTTCTGGTTTCTTATTTTCTGTTCTGCTTTCATGCCCTACCCCTCTGCACACAACAAAGAAATTAACAGCATATCAGCTGCCATAAAATCCAAAAATCAAAAGATGCTTATATGTAAAAGAGTACAAGTAAACGGTTCTGTTTTTTTAAAAAATAATATATTTTTACACCAATTTCAATCCGCTTTCCTGTCTGGACGGCGCAAAGAAATCGTTTACTGTCTTGTACCGTTTCTACTTTTGCTGATAACCGTGATTATGTTGATCGGCAAAAAATCGGCTGATTGGCCAGTCTTTTTATACAGGAGCCCTTCGATAAACTCATTGGTGATGTCAGCCTTTAACGGGTAATTCAGGCTATCACATTCTCAGCAAGGTTTTAAGAACTCGTTGACAGATGTCTTGCTGCAGCCAGATGCATCTGCAATTTCACGGCTGCTGAGGTGGTTCATGAAGTGAAGCTTCAAAACTTTTTGTGATCCATAAACAAATCTCCTATAAGATGAATTTCTCCGAAACTGTAAATACCATCATTATAGGTTTGGCTATTTACTATGACTCAGACTGGCCGGTGTTCATGTCTACAGTTGGTCGCCGAAGACGGCATAGGTGGCCGTTTCTGGGGACAATCTGCAAATACGTCAAAAGGCTTATGGATCACGATACCGCCTAGCTGCAGGATAGTGACTGTGCTCCGGACTTTTGAAAACATCAATACCTACTGCGTTCAACATAACTGATACCTTCTGACAATAAGTGTGCATGGGATCACCAGATTTCTCACTGCCGATTCAATCTCCTAAAGTATCACACGAGCGCGACTAAACTTACAGGCATCGGTTCAACCTGCATAACCCGAACAGCTGCGAATGAGGATGGTTGGCAGACAGAATTTCACATGGGTGCGGATTTGTTCATCCGATCCAAGGAGGATTCCGTCAGATCCATGCCATTTCATTCTACAGCTTTAGCAATGAAGGGGGAGCAGATCCTGACTGGCTGTCAGGTTATCTGTTACCCATAACCTTATTGTAGGGAGCTTTAACTGATTCTCAGGCCAATAACGCCGCCAAAGAAGAAACCAAGCGCCCCAAAGGGAACAAAAACAAATATGTTATCAATAGGCAGAAAATGTTCCAGTGGAAGGAAAGTATAAGTGCAGCCGTCCGAAGGGAAGCAAAAACTACCCAAGAACAACGAATACATTATCGGCATGCGCGCTGCTCGACGGGGTAACAATCCACCTACGACTACCGATCATACATACTATAGTCTAATTGCTTGAATAGTATTAGCAAAATAAGGAGAAAATTATAGATTCCAGTTTCTAATTTCCTCATTTATTCCTTTTTACATCCAAAAAGGAGTAAAAATGGAACATACTATATCATTTCTTATCAGAGAATATTTAGATACTGGAAACGAGAACTATTTTGAACAATTACTGAAGCGATTTACTCCATTGATAAAAGCATATGCAAAAAAATTATATTACCTAGAGTATGAGGATAGCTTACAGGAATTGAGTATCGCTCTGTATGAAGCAATCAGTAAAATACCCTCAACAGATGATGAATACGCCTGTATTTCTTATATAAAGAAATCTGTCGTTAATAAATTTACAAAACTCTACCATACCAGTGTTGAAACCCAAGATATTCAGGAAAAGTGCATTTCGCTGGAGAATTCTGACGGTCATGATTATCATCATGATCATGAAGCTGATAATTGTATTTCACTTGTGGATTTGGAAAGAACCTTGGCAAATAAAAAACCATCAGAACGGAAGCTTTTGTGCATGCTTATATTAGGATACAGGGACAAAGAAATTGCTGAAAAACTTGGATATACAAGACAATATGTGAACCGGATCAAAAAGAAGATCTGTCAACACGATTCTGCAAGCTAAACCGCCAAAAGCCGATTCCTGGGGAATCACTCCTTCGCCTGAGAAGTATAATGGGTACAAAAGTTATCTAGCTTGCTGTTTATCTCATTGACGATGGCAAATTTATTTGTTAACTCCAGCAGCAGTTCACGGTACTCTTTTTCTCTTGCGTTCTGCAACTCATCTAACTTATCATTCTTCTTAATCGTATAGAGCAACAGGAACACAAACAGGACGGCCCATATCCCCTGAGACTGTATCAACCGGGTTAAAATTGCCTCCATATTAAGTCATCTCCTTTCTTTCCATATATAGTAATAAGAAACTTATCCAAAATATGGAAACTGGCACATTAAAATATTCAAATCCTCAACTATTAGTATTTTTCTATAATCATTGCACTTCCGGGCCCAGACGCAAGCTCCGACCCTTTAGGGTCGTGAGCAGTTGACTTCTTATATTGAGCGTGAAGAAAAATCCTTCAGCATATATACTCTAATCAAACTTGCCAATGCGCTTGATATCTCTGTAGATATTCTTTTGAAGAAAAAGCTGAAATACTACACCTCTGAAAAATTTATTGTAGAAATGTTGGCTGATAGCTGCCGGATTTATTGGTTGGCGACAGAAATTAATAAACTTGACGACATCTATAAATCTGTATTAGAGTTAAAATGTGTTAGTAGATTTTCAATAATGAGACCGCATTATTTTTATAGATTAAAGATAAGAGAGACTTTCGTGTACATGTGCGGGTAGGAAATAGCTTCTACCAACCATATATACAATTCTTACTGACTTACTACAAATTTTTGTGGTGCGAAGAAGCTCACCGTCCATATGTGTCCTCATAAGCGTGAAGCAGAGTTGATGACACTGATTGAGGATAAGATCATAGAGGTTCCATATGTAGACAAGCTTTTGGAGATCTGAGGCGTAGGCCTGAAGACGGTGATCGGGTTTGTTGCAGCGGAAGTCGGGGGCATTAAGCGTTTCAATGATCCTAAAGAGCTACGAAGTTGACCGGATATGCGATCGTCAAGAACGAATCCGGCAAGTACAAGGAAAAAGGCACATCAGCTGCTGTGGCAGAAATCGGGTGACCAGTGTGGTGAACCACCGTCCAAAATTCAAGCCAATCCATCTGTATTAAACGACAAGGCAGAGGGATCCTTTGAAGAAGATGCAGTCGATGATCACGTTAGCATGTAAGCTGATCTGGGTGTTCTATCTGATTCTGAAAACAGGAACCACCTATGATGCGACGAGACTGATGGGCAATATTCGGCGGCCCGTGGCAGCAGCCTAACAAGTCACCCCAAGAAACAGAGAAACACCTGCTTGTGGCCGGAGCGGGGCATCTGATCCGGTATCAGGGATCCGGCTCCGGTCACAAGCAGGTGACCGACTCCCTTATGGGAATGACGAAAGAAGAAGTTCATCAAGGAAACGTCCGCCGAAAGGTGCTGGTGAGCGGGAACTGGAGTCAGCAAACAACAAAGATTGAACCAGTAGTCGATAGGAATTTTGTCCATCGAGTACAACCCAGTAAGGGAGCTAAGCTGACACTCTTGTTATGGGCAGACAGATAGAACGAAGGGAATGAGAATCCGTCGAGGAGCCGAATGTAATCCTGATAGATGCAGGAGACTTACTGCCAGAAAGGGAAGGGGTATATATCGGCCATGCAGATCGAAGTACGCAACGTTCCTCTTTGTCTATCCAAAACACCCCTATGCTCGTACTAGATATTCTGAGTTGCTCATTATTCTTCAACTCATTCAGCAGAAATATAATACTGAGGAATCCTTCATTTAAAGGAAAAATCATTTAACATTATAGGGAGGTCTATGTAATAAAACTTATGCAGAAATAATCGTTTGCTAAATTAAACAAGAACTGGCGCACTTTGACTTTTACATCACATAATGCGCCAGCTCCCAAATTGCTTTTTTATCAGCTGGATCTTAGAAAGCGTTGATTCCATTCGCAATGGCCTGGCCGATTTCATTCATATGGCCAATAATCCAATTGGCATCATTGGCGTTATCATGGAAAGCAACTTCAACAATGACAGCCGGAGCCGAGGTCTGCTTCAGTTCCATAAAATCTGTTGAGCCTTTGATACCTCTGGATTTAGGGCAGCCAGAAACACCTTCAATTTTTGTTAAGATGTTCTGTGCCAGCCTCTTACCGTTGCTGGAAGTAGAATAATACCATACTTCAGGACCGGTGCCGCCTCCTGCATTGGAATGGAGTGCAACATGGCAATCAACTCCAGCATTGTTGGAAGCCTGGATTCGCTGAATTAACGACAGGCTGTTATTTCCGCCGTATACAGTGTGCCCCATATTTTTAAGGGCCGCTACAACAACATTGGACAACTGCTGCATCCTTGCAGCCTCAGTTCCATAATTGCCAACACCTACATTTTCTGTTTGATCGGATGGTGAAATGTAAACTCGCATATGTGTTTTCTCCTTTCTTAAAACAATTATTTATTTGTGTGTTATAACCGGTTACGCCTATTAATAAGAGGATTTTAGAAAAATTAGAAACTCAATTATAAAAATAAATTTCAATATGAAGGGAGGCAAAATGAACATGCAATCATATGATGGATCGAATTTTCTAAACTATGTTAAACGCAATCTGCTGACATTAACGATACTAATATGTATTCCTACGCTTACAGCGTGTGGGCCTACACAAACTGATTCGCAGGGAAACGAAACAACCGTTCCTGAAAGCAATACCGACGTATCGGCCGCAAATTTGGATCAGACAGAAATAAACATAGATAATGATATAACAAGCACCGATACTGAAACCATTGAAACTGAGACCGAAGAATCACATTCCTTATCAAAGGATGCGCAGGATATAGAAACAATAGCCACTCATTTTGTTTCGGCATATTTTAGCGGGGATAGTGAGAAATTAAAAGAATTCCTGGTCACTCCATACGAATGGAGCATTGATACGTATCCTGATCCCCAAAATGCCCCTGATCTCTCTTCTGTTGTATTAAAAGGAATCTCTGATATAACAGAAAAAAATATAGATGACACTTGCGTAGTCTATGCTCAATATAAAGATAACAGTTCGAGCGATTATATTGTGAGCCTGACAATGGGATTTATTAAAAAAGAAGATGGCTGGAAGATACAGTTTTACGGTTTGGAGCTATAACAGCAATAAACCTAAAGAAATCCCATCACATAACAAGGCTTCTCTCACTCACAAAGGCACTTTCAAGATTACTCTTGGAAGTGCCTTCCTTTGTATGCCTCAATATGTAAAAGATTGCTTTGCTGTTCCAAATGAGAAGCTTATGTAATGTTTTCCATCAAATTTCCGCTAAAGAAAACGATGTGCAAAACTATTGGAGCTATTTACGCATAGATATAATAATCGCACAAACATCCTGTTGTTTTAGCCTAAAAGTCGTGTAATAAGTACTCAAAACATCAACGCTCCGCGACGCCGAGTTTCTGCAGAAACAGCCGGTCACGTTTAGTGATTTCGGTAGTCCAGCGCTTCGCTCGTAGCTTGGAGGATATCCTGACTTCCTCAACGGTATCAAACCATTGCAGAATCAGATAGAGAGGTGTGCTCCCAAGCCATGATTTCAATCTTGATTCCAGCTTGAGGTTCTCTTTCTGATCATGCTCTGGGTCTCCGTTCTCTATGCCGAGAGACTTCTTCATCTCTCGTATTGCTTCGCTCAGGTATTCGTAGTAGCAGAGCGATACGAATTGGACGAACAGTCTCCCTCGGAGAGTGTCCGTATTCCAGACACGCGAACGTGTTCCGTCAGCATGCTGCTTGCCTGCCTCGAAGAAGGATTCGATTGTCTCCCGCCTGCGGTATTTGCGCAGGCACTCGAACGGTTCCTTCTCACAGTTGGAGACAAGCGCGAAATAGCCGTGTTCCTCCTTGCGCTCGCGGATTGCCTTTTCATTGAAAACAACGGTTGTCTTACTCCCGTAATGCCGGATCTGCAGATATTTGGCAGCTTTCTCCTGCCCGGAATCAGACAGCTCTTCAGCAGAAGTTCCTTCTTCCAGCTGACTCTTCAGCTCCAGAAGATCATGATCAAACGCAACATCTTCTTCGACACGCTTTGTAGGATTGAAGAACAGATGCAGATAAATCCTTCTGGTGAAGGTCTCTGTTTCACCTTCGTGAATGCCCTTTTTCCTGCTCGCATATTTCCGCGTGTAGGAGAAGTCATGCATCAGCGTTACGGTAATGCCATGGATGTTCGTATCATAGGGGCACACACTTGTTGTCTGCCTGAATTCGTCCGCGTGAGCCTTCAGTTCCTTCTTTACCCATTTGATAGACACCTTTGACAAGGTTATGAAATCAAAGTGGGCATGGAGCATATCTGCGAGATTCTGCTCTGAATAATAGCCGTTATCCGTTACGATCTCTGCATTGGAGAGGCCTAAGAGATCAAGCTGTTTCAGTGCATTCTCTATTGTGATGACATCCGGCAGGTTTCCGGGCTGCTTCGTAAATGCGACAGGCTGCCTTGTCTCTATAGAGTAAAGAGTCAGTACCTTGATTGTCTGCGGGCCATCGTGAGCCTTATTGAATCCGTACCTTGCTTCCGGAAGGCTCCCGGAGTAGGTAGAGATCGTTGTGGAGTCATATGCCAGTACTGCTTTATCCCTGATGCCGGCACATCGGCTCAGGAAGAAGCTCTGCTGAAGGGA
>FNQX01000039.1 GCA_900107575.1 Lachnospiraceae bacterium NK3A20
GACGCTGATGCGTCTCTTCCAAACTGTCCTCGGTGACGAAAGCGTCCCCGAGGACCCGATACATGCGAAACCGCCTGCGCGGATTTCGCATGCGGATGCCGCGAAATACGTGGCACGGGAGATGATTTATGTGCGGAATTTCCGGCTACCTCTCCAGGAGGGTGATAACCAAAGATGCGCTGACGGTGATGAACGACAGCATGATCCATCGCGGCCCGAACGATGCGGGGGTCGAGCTGTATGAGGCGGGGGGCGGCTTTACGCTCGGCATGGCGCAGCGAAGGCTCGCCATCATGGATCTCTCCCCGCGGGGGCATCAGCCCATGTCTTCCCCGGACGGCAGGATCACGGTTGTCTTTAACGGAGAGATCTACAACTATCGGGAAATCCAGAAGGACCTTCCGGACTATCCCTTCCGATCCACCTGCGACACGGAGGTCATCATCGCCGCGTACCTTGCCTGGGGGATTGACTGCGTGAACCGGTTCAACGGCATGTTCGCGATCGCCCTCTACGACAGGCAGACAGACGAGCTGTTCCTCGTGCGCGACAGGATGGGCGTGAAGCCCCTGTATTACCGTCTGGAGAACCCCTCCGGCAGCAGGGAGGGAGGAGACGGGTACGGCGCTGCGGACGGCCTTGTCTTTGCCTCGGAGCTGAAGCCCATCATGCTCGATCCGGGGTTTGACAAGAAGATACGTAGGGATGTAATCCCGCGCTATCTCTTCCAGCAGTATATCAACGCGCCCGAGACGATATTCGAGAACGTCTTCAAGCTGGAACAGGGGACGATACTGCGCTTCCATGAGGGGGAGATCCAGTCGTGGAAATACTGGGATACGGCAACAGTTTACGCGCAGATGCAGCAGGCGCCCGTCACGGATTATGCCGAGGCGAAGGCGGAGTGCAAGCGTCTCCTCCAGCGCGCGACGAAGCTGCGTCTCATCGCGGACGTACCGCTCGGCGCCTTCCTCTCCGGCGGGTATGACTCTTCCCTCGTCTCCGCGCTCGCGCAGGAGCAGCTGGGCTCAGTGCCGCTTCGGACTTTCGCGATCGGTTTCGACGAGGAAGGGTACAACGAAGCCAGGTTTGCGAAAAAGGTCGCGGAGCACCTGGGCTGTGACCATACGGAGCTGTACATCGACGAGAAGGACATGTTCGATCTCGTGGACAGCATTCCGCAGTATTTCGATGAGCCGTTCGCCGACTCTTCCCAGATCCCGACGATGCTCGTGTCGATGCTGGCAAGGCAGCACGTGACCGTCGCACTCTCGGGAGACGCGGGAGATGAGTTTTTCTGTGGCTACAACATCTATGACAACGTGCGGCAGGCGCAGCGCCTCGACCGGCTGGGAGCGCTCGCGCACGCGGTAGGCAGAATCGGCGGCCTCGAGAAGCATTACCCCTTCCGCGTCCGCGTGATCGCGGCGAACCGGAACCCCGAGACCAAAACGCAGTTCGGCGCCGGCAGTTATGTCGAATTCGCACAGAGGATGGTCCAGTCCGGCAGTTCGTTCCTCCCTGTCAACTATGAGACGGAGAACTCCTACGGCGTGGACAACTGGCAGATCCGCAGGATGCTGCTGGATATGGACACGTACCTGCCGGGCGACATCATGACCAAAGTAGACCGTGCCTCCATGAAATATTCGCTGGAGAACCGCTGTCCCATCCTCGACAAGGATGTGATGGAGTATTCCTACCGGATCGACCACAGCTTCAAATACCATGACGGCGTGAAGAAATATATCCTGAAGGACATCGCGTATGACTACATCCCGAAGGAGCTTCTGGACCGCCCGAAGAAGGGCTTCGGCGTGCCGCTCGATCAGTGGCTGCGTGGACCGCTGAGGGAGCAGCTGGAGTCTTATGCCGACCACGATTTCCTCGTGCGGCAGGACATCTTCGACGCGGATTTTGTAAGCGGCATGATCCGGGATTATCTGCGTACCGGGGACGGCGGCCCCGCGACCGGCCGCAATTTCTCGAAGCTCTCCTGGAGTTTTTTCGTATTCCAGCAGTGGTATCTACATTACTGTGACAGATAGTGTGTCAGACAATGTGACAGATGGGTAAGGCAGCATGATCATTCTTCGTATGTCGGGCGGACTCGGCAATCAGATGTTCCAATACGCTTTCTATACGAAGCTCTGCGCGCTCGGGAGAGAAGTGACCTTCGACGATGTCACGGAGTACGCGGCAGAGCGTAACGCGAAGGATACTGTAGGCAACGCGCGCCCTGTCGCCCTCCCCATCTTCGGAATTCACTATCCCGTCTGCACGAGGGAGGACCTGATCCGTTTGACGGACGCTGATCTTCGATTGGCCTCGAGAGTGCGGCGGAAGATCCTGGGTCGCCACTCGATGGAGCAGCACGACGAGGATTTCATCTTCGATCCTTCCTTCCTCGAGAGAAAAGAGGGATATTTCACGGGGTATTTCCAGAGCCCGCGCTATTTCGAGGGCGCAGAAGATGAGGTGAAGCGTGCCTTCACCTTCCCGGGGGATATCCTGGAAGAGGGCAGAGCGACAGGCTGTGCAGCCATCCCTCCCCTTTCCCGCGAAGCTGCGCTGAGGGACCAGGCGGCAAGGGAGAACATTCGATCTGCGGGTGGGAGCTGTGCCCTGCACCTTCGCTTTGGCGACTATCTGGACAAGGCCGGCGTGTACGGCGGCATTACGACAGACGCCTACTACGATGCAGGCATCCGCAACCTTCTGGAACGGCATCCGGACACGCGCTTTTTCGTATTCTCCAATGACGCGGCGCGAGCGAAGGCATGGATCGCGGACAGGCAGGCGCCGGAGCGTTTCACCGTCGTCGAAGGGAATGACGAGCTGCACGGATACGCCGATCTGTATCTGATGAGCCTGTGCAAGGATTTTATCATCGCCAATTCCAGCTTCTCCTGGTGGGGCGCGTATCTGGGAGAAGCGAAGGACAAGATCGTGATCGCGCCGACCTTCTGGATCAATGACAGCGGGGGCAGGGCGCTGCAGCGCACAGACATCTTCCCGAAGTCGTGGGTGCGAGTCAGTCCTTCCGGGATCCTTCTCCCGGGAGCGGGATGCCAGGATAGAGAGTTAGACCGCGCTGAATGCACAGACTACGCGGGCTGTACAGAGCACGCAGGCGACGCGAACGACACAACACACGCAGATAATGCGGACGGCTCCCGTCAGAGAAACACAGAGCAGGCGAGCGGCACAGATCACTCCGGCCGTACCGACCGAGAAACCTGCCCGGATTGCGCAGGCTACTCTGCCCATCCCCTCGTCTCTGTGATCGTCGCAGCCTACAACATCGAGGGCTATATCGCGCGGGCGCTGGATTCCCTGCGCGCGCAGACATTGCCTCGCTGCGAGTTCATTGTGGTGGATGACGGATCGACGGACGATACCGGCAGGATCTGTGATGACTATGCGGCAAGGGATGCGCGGTTCCGCGTGATCCACAAGGAGAACGGCGGCCTCTCGGATGCGAGGAACGCAGGGCTTGCCATCGCGCGGGGAGACTGGATCGGCTACCTGGACGGCGATGACGCCGCAAGTCCCCGGATGTTCGAGTCATTGTATGACGCCGCCGTCATGGCGGACGCTGACATTGCGCTCTGCGCCTATGAAGAGGTGTCGGAGCAGAGCATCGGCGCGGCAAGAGAGCCGCTCCCGGCAGCGACGACGGGAGCGCCTCCTGCACCATCCGGCGAACCTGGGGACGGATCAGAGGAGGCAGAAGGCGATACGACAAAGGCAGCAGGCGGCCGGAACAGGTCTGGTGCTGCGAAGTGCGGCGGGGGCGTCGCGCGGCAGAGAGGGGCTGCAGAGGCGGATTCCGTAATAAAGTCCGCTACGGTTCTGAGCAGAGAACAGGCGCTGGATATCTATCTGCGCAGCGGCGTTGCGGATGTTCCGGGCGGAATTAATTTCTACAACTCTGTCTGGAGCAAGCTCTTCAAGAGGGAGCTGGTGGATGGCATTCTGTTCCCTGTGGGGAGAAATTCCGAGGACATCCTCTATACGACGAAGGCCCTCATGAGAGCAAAGCGGGCGGTCTATCTCCCGGACCGGCTCTATCTCTATACGCTGGACCGCGCGGGCAGCATCATGAATGGCCGCGTGGGAGAGCGGCGGCTGAACGATGAGATTCCGTTCTACGAGGAGCAGATCGCGTTCCTTGAAGGGTGCGGGGAGACTGATCTCGCACAGAAAGCCAGGTACTACCTCTCCCGAAGGCTGCTGTTCTACTGGGAGGATTTCGACAAAGAGGCGGTAACCAGGGAGTACGCGGATCGGATCCGGGATCTTCTGTACGGCAGGAGAGAGGAGATCCGGGGTATTCTCAGGGATGCGGATTACGGCAGGCGCGGCGACAGGAAAAGGCTCTCCCTGTTCCTTTTCTCCGAGAAGGTATACCGGAGATTCGCGCGGCTGTACGCGGGGGTGAGAAGACATTGATCGGAGTAGAATTCCTGAAGGGAATGGGCCTTGGCAACCGCCTGTTCTGCTATATCACGGCACGCAGCATCGCAGAGGATCGCGGCGCTGTATTCGCAACGGCCGGAAGAGAGTATCTGGGCGCGGATTTCATGGAGCTGGACCTGGGTGAAGAGATCCACGACGTGTCAGCGTATCGTCACTACCATGAGAAGGAAAAGCGACTCTACCTCACCACTTCGCCACATGACATGGTACACGGGTGTTTCGTTGGCGGGACGGACGAGGAGCTATCGCGCGTTCCGGACAACACCATCCTCTACGGCAATCTGCAGGCGGAAGATTATTTCCGTCCGCATCGTAATGAGATCGGCGAATGGCTCCGTGTGAAGAAGGAGTTCGAATCCTATGAGTATACGAGCGATGATCTCTGCATTCTGAACGTGCGCGGCGGGGAATACGCGGGAGATCCCGCGCTCTTCCTCCGGAGAAAATACTGGACAGACGCGATGAAGGTAATGCGGAGCGAGAATCCGCGGATGCGATTCATGATCGTGACCGACGACACCGAGGCCGCGGCAAAGCTTCTGCCCGGTATCGAAGCTCATCACTTCTCCCCCGAGAAGGACTATGTCACGGTGAAGAACGCGAGGTACCTTGTGATCTCGAATTCGTCGTTTGCCTTCTTCCCTGCCTACACTTCGACGACAGTGCATCGTGTTATCGCGCCGAAATACTGGGCGCGCCACAACGTATCGAATGGTTACTGGGCGTCGGAGCAGAACATCTACGATGAATTCGAGTATCTGGGAAGAGACGGGAAGCTGTACTCCCCAGAGGAATGCAGACGGGAACTTGCAGCCTTCCACTATCCCGAAACGCAA
Source organism: Lachnospiraceae bacterium NK3A20 (assembly GCA_900107575.1). Lineage (GTDB taxonomy): Bacteria > Bacillota > Clostridia > Lachnospirales > Lachnospiraceae > CAG-791. The sequence continues at coordinate 5,319 of FNQX01000039.1, forward strand.
CCCTACGCGGAGGAGGATCCGAAGGTCGCCGCTGTACGGAAGCGGAATGAGAGGCAAAGGCTTGTGACCCTCGCCGTGCACAAGGCGCAGCGTATCCTCCTGCGACAGGGCAAATAAATGTATCTGTACAATACAGCCCGAAGCAAAAGCCCAAGGGCTTAGCCCAAGGGCTTAGCTCAAGGGCTTGCGGCGAAGAGCGCAACTTAGTAGAGATCAGCAGATGAACAGCGTATGATGCAACGAATCAATTCGATCCTAACTGCATATGACAGGCTCGTTACGAAACTGCGCGGCGGGCTGTGGGAGAAATTCTGGAGCCTTCTATTTTACCTTGCCTGGACGATTGAGCTCGCGGTGGTCATCATCGACAAGAGCGCACTCGTCAACCCGTATGAGAGCTACATTTTCCGCGCTACATTCCTCCTCTTCGCCGCGAAGATGTTCGTCACGCGCTTCTCGCCGCGGGAGAGGGGATGGCTATTCCTCGCTCTTGTCTTTACCTTCGCAGATTACCGGATTTCCGGGCGGAATGACCTCCTGCGCGCTGTCGTTTTCATTGCGGCACTCAGGGATATGGATATCCGCCGCGTGCTGAAATTCACGCTGTGGGCCACGGCGGCGGGGTGTCTTCTGCTGGTATTCCTCTCCTTTACAGGGATCGGCGGCAGCGTTTCCCTCACGCAGGACTTCGGGAACGGCATCGAGACGCGCTATGCGCTGGGACTCGGACATCCGAATGCGCTCCACTGCATGGCTGCCATGCTGGGACTTCTCGCCCTCTATAGTTACGATTCCCGCATGAAGTGGTGGTCATACCTTGCCTTCCTACTCACGAACGGCTTCCTGTACGCCCTCACGAAATCGAACACGGGCTTTCTCATCCTCACAGGCGGTATCGTGCTATCTATGATCATGCATTATAATATAGCGGTACGGCGTGGGCGGCTGGTCTACCTTCTGGGAGAAGCGGTACTCGCGGGGGGCCTTCTGTTTACCCTTGCAGGCGCGATCTTAAATCCTGCGGAGCACCCGCTACTTGCAAAGATCGACGCGCTGATGACGGGGCGGATTGCCTCTGTCTGGGATACGACCTTCCACGAGGGGACGCTCTCTTCCTGGGCCTTAATGGGAGATCGCAGGAACATGGCCTTTTTCGATCTGGGTTTCGACCGGTTCGTGACCTGGTACGGCGTGATCCCCGGCATCCTTCTCATCTGGCTGATTTACGCTTGCCTTGAAAGGATGCGGAAGCGCCACGACGCCGCGGCCTTCGTGCTGCTCCTTTGCTGCTGCCTGTACACCGTACCGGAGGCGCACCTCGTGTCGGCTTACCTTGGGAGGAATTACTGCCTGCTGCTCGCAGGAATTTACCTGCCGCTCCTCATTGGCGGACAGGACGGAAATGGACGGGAACGATCATGATGAATCAGAGGAGCAAAACGGCACACGTTTTCATCGTATGGGTGATCGACACGGCGTGCATCGCCATCTCTTACCTTCTGGCAACGCAGATCCGCTTCGGCGGCAGCAACGACTACGGCAGCAAGACTCTCCACTACATGGTCATGGTGGTCCTTCTCATGTTCTGTGCGATCTACGACTATTTCACGAACGCGAACAGCAGGATCATGAAGCGAGGGTACTTCGGTGAGTTCGTGTGCGTGCTGCAGTTCGACGCCGTCATGATCCTGGTCTCGCTGGCTGTTGTTTTCTTCGCACAGTGGTCCTACATCTTATCGCGCAGCGTCATTCTGAACTTCGCCTGGATGAATCTCATTCTCACCCTCGTTGGACACATCTTGTACAAAAGGGTCGTGCGCAGGGCATACAGCGCTGACACGATGGTGACGAAGGTGCTCGCCGTCACCGAACAGGATAAGACGGATGAGACCATAGCGAAGCTCCACCGCATGCTGGATGATACGGCGCAGATCGTCGGCAGCGTTTCGGTCCGCGAGCTCTCGGAACAGAATTACAGGAATATCACGGGCACGCTCACGCAGATCCCGTTCGATGAGGTCTATATCGACACACCGGGGATGACGGAAGAGGAACTGGCGCCGCTCATCGAAGGCTTCGAGGAGATGGGCGTTGCGGTGCACTACAGTCTCCATCTGCCGAATCTCGGCGCCGAGGCGGGCAGAATTGAGAACTTCGGCACGGACACGGTGATCACCTACTCCATGGTGAAGGCAAATCCCGGGCAGCTCCTCATCAAACGTCTTTTCGACATCCTGGGCGGCATTGTGGGACTCGTACTCACGGGGATCATTTTCCTTTTCCTCGCGCCGGCGATCAAAATGGACAGCCCGGGGCCTGTATTTTTCTCCCAGACAAGGGTAGGCAAGAACGGGAGAAGATTCCGGATCTGGAAATTCCGCTCGATGTATCAGGATGCGGAGGAGCGGCTCAAAGAGCTCGAGTCGCAGAACAAGGTAAAGGGCCTGATGTTCAAGATGGACAACGACCCCAGGATCACGAAGGTCGGCAGCTTCATCCGCAAAACCTCCCTCGACGAGTTCCCGCAGTTCTGGAACGTCCTCAAAGGCGACATGAGTCTTGTCGGCACGAGACCGCCCACCGAGAAGGAATTCGCGCAGTACAACGAGCATTACCGCAGAAGGCTGTCCATGACGCCTGGGCTCACCGGGATGTGGCAGGTCTCCGGCAGGAGCAGCATTGACGATTTCGACGAGGTCGTGAAGCTCGATCTGCAGTACATCGACAACTGGTCGCTCGCACTGGATTTCCGAATCATCGTGCAGACCATCGGCGTCGTGCTCCTGCACAAGGGTGCGGAGTGATTTTCTTTCTGATAGAAGGTGATTTGTGGCAACAGGGAACGGAAAAATCAGAATCTGCATGATCGTGCCGCAGGCGAACGTTAAGGGAGGCATCGCTGCAGTTGTCAGCGGCTATTACGGAAGCCGCCTGGAAAAAGACTTCGACGTTACCTACGTCGAGTCCTACCGTGATGGCAGCAAGTGGCGGAAATTCACCAAGGCGATCAGGGCTTACCGCGAATTCCGCCGCATATTGGGGACGAAGCGCCCCGATATCGTGCATGTGCACTCCTCCTTCGGCCCGAGCTTCTACCGGAAGCTCCCCATCATCGCCATGAGTCACCGGGCGGGCATTCCCGTCGTGAACCATGTCCACGGCTCCGCCCTGGAGGAATTCTATCTGAACGCGCCCGGGTGGAAACAGCAGCTGGTGCGAAAGGTTTATGGCTGGTGTGACAGGGTCATTGTGCTCTCGGATGACTGGAAAGAGAAGCTCTCCGCGATCATTCCGAAGGAGAGGATACGCGTGGTGCCGAACTACGCCGCCATGCACCCGGAGGTCCTGACAGAGGATATGATGCGACAGAGGTTTGCAGCACACCAGGTTCTCTTCCTCGGGGTGATCACGGAAGGCAAAGGCCTGTACGAGATGCCGGAGGTGATCCGGAGGGTGCTGACCAGGGTGCCGGACGCGCGCTTTGTCATCTGCGGCGTCGGGGATGACGGGTATCTTGCGGCCCATTTAAGTGAGGAAGAATATCGCCATGTCACCCTGCCCGGATGGGTGCGGGGCGAAGAGAAGGAAGCCAACCTTCGTGGCAGTACCGTCTTCTGGCTGCCCTCCCACATGGAGGCAATGCCGATGTCGGCGCTGGATGCGATGGGCTACGGCCTGCCGGTCGTCGCGACCAACGCGGGCGGCATTCCGAATGTCGTACAGGACGGCATGAACGGGATCCTAACCAATGTCCAGGATACGGAGGCGATGGCGGCAGAGCTTGTTCATTTCCTCACGAATGAAGCGGCGTTTCGGGCAGCGGGAGAGCAAAGTCTTCGCATTGTCCAAGAGAAGTTCTCACTCGATGCGCATATCGCCGGCATCGAGCAGGTGTACGGAGAGGTCCTGGGAAGCTGATGGGTGCCACTATACTGATTTCGGTCATTGTGCCGGTATATAACGGAGCGCAGCATCTCACCGCTTGCATTGAGAGCGTGCTGGGACAGAGCTTCCGGAACCTGGAGCTGATCCTCGTGGACGATGGCTCCACGGATGAGAGCCCTGCGCTCTGTGACCGGGCTGCCGCAGCGGATGCGAGAGTGCGGGTGTATCACAGGGGGAACAGCGGCGCGATCGCGTCCCGGGCCTTCGGCGCACAGGCTGCAAAGGGACAGTATCTCATGTTCCTCGACTGCGACGATACGCTGGATACAGAGATGCTGACCGCCATGGCGGGGCGCCTCCTCTTCGATGGCACGAAGGAAATCGTCTGCTGCAACTATGTGATCGACCGGGAGTGGAACGATACCCACGAGCGGAAAAAGAGTGCGGCTGCGCCTGGTGTTTATGAGAGGGCTGCGCTGCGGGAAAATATACAGGCAAAGATCATCGGAGAGGAGGAGAGGACGCTGATCCTCTCCATGTGCATGAAGCTGTTCTCCCGCGACCTTGTGCTGGACAACCTCGCCTACTGCGACAGGCGGGTGCGGATGGGCGATGACGTGTGCCTTACGGTGCCAGCGGTGCTGGACGCCGAACGCGTCGTGGTGATGCAGGATGCATATTATTATCACTACCGTTTCCTTGCTACCTCTCTCGTGCACGCCTACGATCCCGGCTTCTATGACAACATGCGCCTCGTGCGGGAGATCCTGCAGCGCATCTTCCGGGAGAAGGGAAGGGAGGAGCTGCTCCCCCTTGCGGAGAAGGAGTGGGTGTATTTCATCTTCCTGACCTTGAAGAATGAGATCCGGCGGCAGGACGCGCCGGCGAAAGACGTCGTACACAGGATAGAAATGCTGTGCCGCGAGGAGGATTCGCCGCGGCTTATCCAGCGCGTTCCGGCACCGCGGGATCACGCGAACCGGCTGCTCGCCTTCCTCATGCGGCACCCGAACCGGCTCGTCATTCACATCGTCCGCGAAATCTTCCTGTTGCAATTGAGGAGAAACCGTGCCGTAAGCTGATTATGTTGATGGCAGATTTTGACACAGATGAACCATGCCGCAGGAAGTCTCACTGCTGTTTGACCGCGGCGCAAACCGGCCGCGTTACTGGTTGATCGCACCGCAGACAGACCACGCCGCGGACAGACCCTGTCGCAGACTAACCGCAGTCCAATGGAGTAATAAGTAGATGCAGGAACTCGTTACCGTCATCATACCGGTATACAACACGGAGCGGATGCTGGAGCGGGCGGCAGAGAGCGCGCTCACCCAGTCCTACGCCAATATCGAGATCATCATCGTGGATGACGGCTCCACCGACCGTTCGGGAGAGATCGCGGACCGGCTCGCCGAAGAACACGCGAACATCCGCGTCTACCATACCGAAGAGAAGGGCGTTTCCGCCGCGAGAAACCTGGGACTCTCCCAGGCCAAGGGAGCGTTCCTCACTTTCCTTGACGCGGACGACGCCCTCGATGAGTATCTGGTCGAGAAGCTCGTGGCGGTACATCACAGGACCGGAGCGGATATCTGCGGCTGCATGTTCTCCGGACAGAACAGCCGCAAAAAGGCGGACGGCGGCACCCACACGCAGACGGGGCGCGAGATCATAGAGAAGAGCATCCTTCGGGATCACGACACCCGCGTATGGAGCAAACTTTTCACGAGAGAGAGTATCGGTGACCACCGTTTCGACGAGGAGCTTACCATCGGAGAGGACACGCTGTTCTTCCTCTCCCTGATCGACAGGAAGACAACCTATACGCTGCTGGACGATCGGCTCTATCTCTATACGGTCAATCCGGAGGGCGCCATGGAGAAGCCCTTTGTGCCTTCCTACATGGATCAGCTGCGCTGCTGGGAGAAGGTGAGAGCGGACATCACAGAGCGCTTCCCGCACCTTCTGGAAGATAACAGGACTGCCGCTATGCTCGCCGCAGTCCAGGTGATCTCGGCGGTGCTCACGGCATCCAAAATCGCGCGTCTTCCGCGCGCGCAGCAGGATGAGTACAGGGATTATTTCGAGCAGTGCCGCGACTCTGCCGCACATTACAGGGCAACCAGAGAAGTGGAGCGACACCTCCCCGTATCCTACCGGGGCAAAGCGTTCCTCCTCACTGGGTGGCCGGCGGCTTTCTGTTGTTTTTACACAATGCTGCGCGGCAGGAAGCGGCATTCAACCTGAGGAATGGAAATGGATAAAATCGCATTATGTCAGCACGCGGGCAGCGGGAATCACGGGTGTGAAGCCATCGTTGATTCGATTGCGCGCATGCTGCCGGAACAGAATTTCCTGCTGATGACGAACAGCAGAGCTGAGGATGAACAATATCTGCCCGCCGAGGTGAAGGCCAGGGTCGAGATTGAGGAAGAGCGCCACATCGCGGATCATAAGCTCACGCACGCCCTCTACTACGCGTACCGGCTCGTGACGAAAGACAGGGAATCCTTCCTCCGCTACCGCTTCGCGCCGATCACCGGCAAAGATAAGCCGCGCCTTGCGGTGTGCATCGGCGGGGACAATTACTGCTACGACTACATGGTGAGCGACCTCATTCTCACCAATTCCATGCTGCACAGGCAGGGGACGAAGACGGTCCTTATCGGCTGCTCTGTGGAGCCGGAGCTGCTGCAGCGCAGGGATATTCTGGAGGATATGAAATCCTACGAGTGGATTACGGCAAGAGAGAGCATCACCTACAGGGCACTCCTTGACGCCGGGCTCTCCAAAGAGAGGGTGATTCTCTGCCCGGATCCCGCCTTCACGCTGCCTGTCTCGGAGAAGAACCTTCCTTCCGGCATGGCGAGCGGCAACACGGTCGGCATCAACCTGAGCCCGCTCATCGAAGACTACGCGGCGGACAAATCCATCGCGCTGCGCTCCTATGAAGCGCTGATCCAGCACATCCTGGACGCTACGGACATGGGCGTTGCTCTCATCCCGCACGTTGTCTGGAGAAGGAGTGATGACTACACGCCGCTTCGCAAGCTGTACTGGAAATTCAAGGATACCGGCAGGGTCATCCTCACAGACGACCGCCCGGCGGAGGAGATGAAGGGCGTGATCGCGAACTGCCGTTTTTTCATCGGCGCGAGGACGCACGCGACGATCGCAGCTTACTCGACGGTGATCCCGACGCTCGTTGTCGGATACTCCGTTAAGGCACGCGGCATCGCGAGGGATCTCTTCGGCACGGAGGAGCACTATGTGCTGCCGGTGCAGGATCTGCGCAAGCCGGAGCAGCTCATCGCGGCCTGGACGTGGCTGTACGAACACGAGGATGAGATCCGCTTCCGCCTCGCGGGCGCCATCCCTCTCGCGATGAGCAGTGCGCGCCAGAACGCGGACGTGATCAGAAAGGCAGCAGTGAAGAGTTAATGGGCAGAATCAGACTGGCGGAAAAGAATATCGCTTTCGGATACATCGGCCAGGCGGCGACCGCGCTGATGTCTTTCATCCTGCGTACCGTTTTCATACAAAACCTTGCGGAGCAGCTCCTCGGCATCAACTCCCTGTACACGAACGTGCTCTCCATTCTGTCCATGGCGGAACTGGGGATCGGCACGGCGCTCAATTTCGCGCTGTATCGGCCGGTTGCGGACAAGGACACGGAGAAGGTCAAATCCTACATGCAGATGTACCGGAAGGCCTACAACGTGATCGCAATCGTCGTGGCACTCATCGGCCTTGCCATCGCGCCGTTCCTGCGTTATCTCATCAAAAAGCCCGGCACGATCACCGTGGGCCAGATGGAGCTCTACTATTTCATCTTCCTGTTCAACACGGTCAGCACCTATTTCGTCTCCTATAAGTATTCGCTTGTCAACGCGCAGCAGAAGAACTATATCCAGACCAACATCAACACGATCACGAAGATCATCACGACCCTCCTGCAGATCATCGTTGTGATCGTGACGAAGAATTTCCTCCTCTATCTTCTGACGGACATGTTCGTGCAGCTGGCGCAGAAGTTCTTCGTCAACTGGTATCTGAACAAGCTCTATCCCTTCCTGAAGGATCGAAACGTGCAGCCGCTGTCGAAGGCAGAGAGCGGCGAAGTCTGGACCAAAACAAAGGCGCTCATCTTCCACAAGGTCGGCGACGTGGCGAGGCTCCAGACGGACTCCCTGATCATTTCCTCCTTCATCGAGGTCGCCGTCGCGGGCTTTGTCGACAACTACGTGCTGGTCATCAACGCTGTCTCCAATTTCGTCAACATCATTTTCAACTCTGTGATCTCGGGCTTCGGCAACCTGATCGCGACAGAATCGAAGGAGCGGCAGTACCAGCTCTTTCGCGTGTACCGATTCTTCGCTTCCTGGATTTACGGCTACGCCGTCACGGGGTTCTGGATTCTGCTCACGCCCCTTGTTCGCCTCTGGCTCGGCGATGCGTGGGTCCTGCCGTTCTCCGCGGTCGCGCTCATTCTGACGGATCTCTATTTCAAGGGCGACCGTCTCGTACTGTCGAACTTCAAGACGGCTGCCGGGGTCTTCGAGCCGGATAAATATCTTGCGCTCATCCAGGGCGCGGTGAACCTTGTCCTCTCGATCTGGCTCGTGCAGAAGATCGGCCTTCCGGGCATCTATGTCGGCACCGTGGTCTCGGGCCTTATCGCCAACGTGACGAAGCCGTTCATCATCTACCGGGTCTGCTTCGATCGAAAGGCCACATCCTATTTCTCGGATTCGATGAAATACATCGTGACGGTCGCGGCGGTCATTGCCGTCTGCACGCTGATCTCCGGCCGGGTGCTGGCGCAGCTGAACATCGGCACCTTCCTTCTCATGGCGGTGATCATCACGGTGATTTTCAACGGCGTGTTCTTCCTCCTCTTTGGCAGGAGCGAGGAGTTCCGGTATCTTGTCAACATGGCAGGCAAAAAATCCAGGCGGATAGGGGGTATTCGTATGGCAGCAGCGAATGATCAGATAATGCAGGAGATCGCCGAAGAGGCGAGGCGGGAGCTGTGTGCTATCCCTGCCCCGGCGAAAATAAAAGACGGGCTCAAAACTCTTGCGAAGAAGGCCGCAGGCAGGAATGTACCCCCGAAGGACCCCATCTTCTGGCCCGCAGGACTCCTTCTCTTAGGCCTTTGGGAAGCGGGGGATGAGAACACGGTTGCGGCCTACCTGGACCAGTGGATTGCGCGCGGCACGCCCGTCCTTCGGGTCGACGATGCGGTGACGGGGTACGTCCTCTGCCGCCTGTATGAGGCAACGCACAAGGCAGAGTACAGAGCCGCCGCGGATCAGATCTGGGCGTATCTTGATGCAGCCGAGAAAGACGCAGACGGTGCACTGATCTACCTCCCGGGACGCGGTAATGACTATATTCTGGCTGACGGCATCGGACAGAGCGCCATGTTCCTCTCGACCTACGCAGCAATGACAGGAACAAAAGAGGCAAGAGAGCTGGCAGAGCGGCAGCTCTCCGCCTTCTGGAAGAACTGCTTCGATGACAACACGGGACTTCCGTATCATGCCTACGATCCAAAAGATCATGTGAAATACGGCATCATCGGCTGGGGCAGGGCAGTCGGCTGGCTCCTCATGGGAGCATCGTGTTACCTTGCAGCCTTCGCGGGTGATGAAGAGAATTCGGAGCAGAGAGATTGTGACAGCGGCGGGACTGCAAGGGCTGTGACGGCTGACCCCGATCCTCTGAGTAAGACTGCGAAGGCTGTGACAGTAGATACCGCTCCTCTGAGTAAGACAGAAGAGCAGGCGGGCACTTACCAAAGTCTGAAGGCTGCCTTCCGGGAGCTGGCGCAGAACACCCTGCGCTGCCTGCGGAGGGATCATCTCTTTTCCTGGCAGTTGGAAGCTGTCGAGGGGCCCTGCGATACCTCAGCGACTGGCATGATCGCGTGGAGCCTTCTGCACGCAAGGAGAGCGGGGATCGCCAGCGATTTCACAGAGGATACAGCTGTGGAGATTGAGACAGCCCTGCTGGCTCAGGTGAATGACGGGAAAGTGTTCGGAAGTCTGTCCGAGTGCATCGACCTTGCGCAGCACCCGCAGCATTATGGCAACTACCCGTGGGGGCAGGGCGCCGTGCTGGCGTACCTTGCGCTGTTGGCTATGAAGTGAAGTCTGCAAGGGACATTGATGCGCGAGGAATCGCCTATGCGATTTTCTGCTGCGGTTGCCACAAAGATTGCGGCATGTATCTGTTCAGCACAGCCCGAAGCAAAAGCCCTTGGGTTTAGCCCAGGGGCTTGCTTCTCCGGGCGTACCAAAGCAGATATTCAGCAGGCATGAGGGTAAAACTATGCTAATCGTAAAAGTAATGGGAGGCCTGGGCAACCAGATGCAGCAGTACGCGCTGTACCGCAAACTCCTCTCTCTGGGGAAGGAGGCGAAGCTTGACGTCTCCTGGTTTTATGACGAAAAGGCACAGGCAAATGCCAGTGCGCCGCGCGAGCTGGAACTGAAAAGGTTCGTGAATCTTCCCATGGATATTGCGACGGAGGCTGAGATCCGGGCGCTGTCTGGAAACGGCTCTGTTTTCGCGAAAGTCGCGAAGAAGCTCGGCCGCTCGAAAATCTTCGAGGAGAGCGAAATGTATCACCCGGAGATTTTCTCCATGGATGACAGGTATCTTGTCGGGTATTTCGCCTGTAATCAATATTACGCGGACATCATGGACGAGCTGCGAAGGCTGTTCGTTTTCCCAAAGAGCCAGAAGGAAGAGGTCATAGCGTACAACCGCGAACTGATCCGTGAAATGGAGAATCCTGAGGAGATCTCCGCCTCCATTCACCTCAGGCGCGGGGATTACCTGGAGGGCGTGAACGCGGGGCTTCTTTGCGGGATCTGCACGCCGGAATACTACAGGGGCGCCTGCTGTTTTCTCGAGGAGAAGCTTGCAGAGGAGGGCAGGCCGATTCACTTCTACGTGTTCTCGGATGATCCGGCGTTCGCGAGGACCTGCAGCTTCGGCACCAGGGGGGAGAAGATCACGATCTGCGACGGCAATACCGGGGAAGACAACCTGCTCGACATCGACCTCATGCGCCATTGCCGCTGCAACATCACCGCGAATTCGACGTTCAGCTTCTGGGGCGCGAGACTCAACGACAACCCGGATCGCGTTCTCGTAAGGCCGCTCTGGCACAGGAACAATCAGACCCCCGATCCTGCGCGGATGAGAGACTACTGGCAGGGCTTTGCGCTCATCGACAGGGATGGCAAAGTGGTGTAAAATCGGCATGAACAACTGCCGCATCCTGGCGGCTAGAAGAGGAAACAGCGATTCTATGAAAAAGATTATCCTGACCGGCGACAGACCTACCGGGAAACTTCACATCGGCCACTATGTCGGTTCTCTTCGCAGGAGAGTCGAGCTGCAGAATTCCGGCAAATTCGACGAGATCAATCTCCTCATCGCGGACGCGCAGGCGCTCACGGACAATTTCGACAACCCCGAAAAGGTGAGACAGAATATCGTGAACGTCGCGCTGGATTACCTGGCGGCAGGCATTGATCCCGCAAAGAGCCGCATCATCATCCAGTCCATGATCCCGGAGCTGGACGAGCTCACTTTCTACTACATGAATCTCGTGACGGTCGCTCGTCTCCAGAGAAACCCGACGGTTAAGACCGAGCTGGGAATGCGGGGCTTCGGCGAGGGGATTCCGGTCGGCTTTTTCTGTTACCCGATCTCCCAGGCGGCGGATATCACGGCGTTCAAGGGAACCGTCGTTCCCGCGGGAGAAGACCAGGAGCCGATGATCGAACAGACCAGGGAGATCGTCCGCAGCTTCAATCACACCTACCATACGGAGGTGCTGGCAGAGCCGGAGATTCTGCTCCCGGAGAATCAGGCATCCATGCGCCTGCCCGGCACCGACGGCAAGGAGAAGATGTCGAAGTCTCTTGGCAACTGCATCTACCTCTCTGATGAGGCGGATGTCATCAAGAAGAAAATAAAAGGCATGTTCACGGATCCCGGCCACCTGCGCGTTGAGGATCCCGGCAGGATTGAGGGCAACACGGTATTCACTTACCTCGACGCCTTCTGCAAGCCGGAGCATTTCGCGGCGTTCCTGCCGGAGTACGAGAACCTGGATGAGCTCAAGGCGCACTACCAGAGAGGCGGCCTCGGCGACGTGAAGGTGAAGAATTTCCTGAACGAAGTCATGCAGGCAACGCTCAGTCCGATCCGCGAGCGGCGCCACGAGTACGAGAAGGATATCTCCTACATTTACGAGATTCTGAAAAAAGGCACCGAAGAGGCCGAGGAGATCGCGGCAGAGACACTCTCCGAAGTGAAGCAGGCGATGAAGATCAACTACTTCGATGACAAGGAGCTCATGCTGGCGCAGCAGAAGGAATTCGACAGGGAGAGACAGCAGCGGGAAGCACAGGAAGCGCGCATGGCGAAACAGCGCGCGGCACAGGCTGCGAAGACAGGGCAGTAGCCGGAAGATGATCGGGGGTAAGCGATATGACAATCGAGGAAGCGAGAGAGAAACTCTCTGAATGCGGGCAGGAGGAAGCGCTTCGGTATGTGGATGAGCTGAGTGAGGAGGAGAAGGCGGCGCTGCTGGATCAGATCGCAGCCATGGACTTCTCCATGATTCACTACGTGCATGACAGAGAAGCTCTGAAGGAGAGAGGGAAGATCTCTCCCCTTACTGCCATGGAGCTCGATGAGATTGATGCGAAGAAGGAAGAGTTCAAGAGAACCGGCCTTGCCGCGATCCGTGCGGGGAAAGTAGCAGCCGTTCTCCTTGCCGGTGGCATGGGCACAAGACTTGGGAGCGACAATCCCAAGTGCATGTACGACATCGGAGAGACGAGACATGTCTACATCATGCAGCGCCTCATCGAGAATGCCATGGATGTCGTCAGGGAAGCGGACGGGAAGTTCTTCCCCTTCTATATCATGACCTCGGATAAGAACCATGAAGCCACGGTCAACTTCATGAAGGAACACGACTATTTCGGCTACGATCCTTCGATGATCACTTTCTTCCGGCAGGATATGGCTCCGGCAGTCGACTACAACGGGAAGCTGTATCTGGAGTCGAAGAGCCGCATCGCATCCAGTCCCAACGGCAACGGCGGCTGGTTCTCCTCCATGGCAAAGGCGGGGCTCGTCGATGACCTGCATCGGCGCGGCGTGGAGTGGCTCAACTGCTTCGCGGTCGACAATGTACTACAGCGCATCTGCGATCCTGTTTTCGTTGGCGCAACGATCGAGTCGGGCTGCGCGAGCGGCGCGAAGGTCGTGAGGAAAGCAGCACCCGACGAGAAGGTCGGCTGCATGTGCCTCGAAGACGGCAAGCCTTCGATCATCGAATACTACGACATGACGCAGGAGCTCATGGATGCGAAGAACGAAAAGGGCGATCCCGCCTACAATTTCGGCGTCATCCTCAACTATCTCTTCCGGGAGAAGGATCTGGAGCAGATCGTGGATGAAAAGCTCACTCTCCACATCGTCGAGAAGAAGATCCCCTACATGGATGAGCACGGGAACCTTGTCAAACCCGACAAGCCCAACGGCTACAAGTTCGAGCAGCTGATCCTGGACATGATCCACGAGCTGAATACCTGCCTGCCGTTCGAGGTCAGAAGAGAGTACGAGTTCGCGCCGATTAAGAACAAAACCGGCGTCGATTCGGTGGACAGCGCGAAACAGCTCTGCCGCGAGAACGGCATCGAGCTCTGAGCCACAGAGCAGAGAAACGGATTCGCGTTGGCAGGAAGCTATATTGTCCCAGTGGATATGTGTTATACAAGGTTAACATGGAAGTGAGGAGAGATTATATGAGAATTCTGGTCACAGGCGGTGCCGGATATATCGGTAGTCATACGGTTGTAGAGCTGCAGAACGCGGGGCACGAACCCATCGTCCTCGATAACCTGTACAACGCGAGCGAGAAGGTCATCGGCAGAATCGAAGCCATCACCGGTCGGAAGGTGCCTTTCTACAAGGCGGACATCCGGGATGAAGAGGCGTTGAATCAGATCTTCGATAAGGAGAAGCCGGAAGCGGTCATCCACTTCGCGGGGCTCAAGGCTGTCGGCGAGTCCGTTCAAAAGCCCTGGGAATATTACGAGAACAATATCGGCGGCACCCTTCACCTCTTGAAGGTCATGAAGGAGCACGGCTGCAAGAACATCATCTTCTCCTCCTCGGCAACGGTTTACGGTGACCCTGCCTTCGTGCCGATCACGGAAGAATGCCCGAAGGGAACCTGCACCAACCCCTATGGCTGGACCAAGTGGATGCAGGAACAGATCCTGACCGATCTGCACACCGCGGATCCGGAGTGGAATGTCATTCTGCTGCGCTATTTCAACCCGATTGGCGCACATAAATCCGGCACCATGGGCGAGAACCCCAACGGTATCCCGAACAATCTCATGCCTTACATCACACAGGTAGCGGTGGGGAAGCTTGCGAAGCTCCACGTATTCGGCAACGATTATGACACACCCGATGGCACCGGCGTGCGTGATTACATCCATGTCGTCGATCTTGCCAGAGGCCATGTCTGCGCGATGCAGAAGCTCGCACCCGGCTCCGGCGTCAACATCTACAACCTCGGTACCGGTCACGGTTATTCCGTGCTGGACATCGTGAAGAATTTCGAGGCGGCGACCGGGAAGACCATTCCCTATGTTATCGACAAAAGGCGTGCGGGCGATATCGCGACCTGCTACTGTGACGCGTCGAAGGCAGAGCGGGAGCTGGGCTGGAAAGCAGAGAATGGCATCCGCGAAATGTGCGAGGATTCCTGGCGGTGGCAGAGCCAGAATCCGAACGGATACGACGACTGAAATTACCATGGACATACCGGCTTGCAGCGCGCTGTTGTTGAGAAAACAGGCCAGGCTTGCAGCACGGGATTGTGACGGGAAGAGACAACATACAGGCAGGAGGAGCACAGAGGTGCTTCTCCTGTTTTCTTCACAGGAGAATGTGGCAGGGAAGTTCTCTACCTATCACTTCAGTGAATGATTGCAACGGGAGAAATTGCAATGCGAATGAGCGGACAGCTGTGGAAGAACGGCCACAGAATGAGAGAGACCATGATCGAGGACACCACGGCGGAAACGAGAACGCACAAGGTGATACACGCGCTGGAGGAGATCTGCCACGAGTTCGATCTCGCGTTGCCGATCTGGCTGGACAAGAACATCAGGGATTTCCAGCGTCACGCCAACTGCCGTTTCACGCAGGATTCCTTCGTGGAGGAAGTGAACTTCGATTATCTGGAAATCACGATCATAGAGGAAGACGACAGCTTCCGGCTACAAATCAGATGAATACAATCCGGAGGACAACTGCATATCGCATCCTGGCTGCGCTGCTTATGGGTTTTGCCCTGACTGCGGCGTTGACTGGCTGTGCAGCGGGCTCCTTCCCGAATCCACTGCGGCGTTTTGACGAGACTTCCGGGGATCATACAGATGTAGGAGAGACGGAAGGCAGCACGGGTATGACAGGCGCTGTGCAACAGGATGGAACGGACGGTACGGATCCATCGCAGTCGGAGCAGGGGTCAGCAACAGCTGCGGGAGAGACGGGTGCAGCGGCCGCGCCTGACAGCGACACGACATCCACTCCTGACAGCGAAGCTGCCGGGGCTATGACACAGTACGCATACTCGACGCTGGATGCATCGGAGCAGACGATCTACCAGGAGGTGCTGGGCGGATTGACATCGCGCAAAGAGGTATCCGTTTCCACGCTGGACAAAGAGAAACTGAATAAGATCTATAACGATGTGATGTCGGACCACCCGGAGATCTTCTATGTGGATGGTTACACCTGTACGACGCATACCATAGGTGGCGAACTTTCGGCCATCACATTTGAGGGTAGCTACATCTGCAACGAAGAAGAGGAACGGGACTTTTCAGCGCAGATTCAGGTCTATGCGGATCGGGCGCTGGCAGGCCTTCCGGACAGCACGGACGACTACCTGACCGTCCGTTATCTGTATGAATACATTGTGCAGAATACAGACTACGATCTGACCGCGGATCACAACCAGAACATCCTCTCTGTCTGCATCGGAGGCAGGAGCGTCTGCAACGGCTACGCCAAGGCATTGCAGTACCTTTTGCAGAAGGCAGGAATACCGGCCTTCCTCGTGACCGGTAAAGCCCGCGGCGCGGGACATGCCTGGGATCTGGTGTTCGTCAATGGCAGCTGGTACTATGTTGATCCCACGTGGGGAGACGCTTCCTTCTCGGAGGACAGCGAAAGGGCAGGCTCCAACTGGATCAACTATGACTACCTCTGCGTCACAACGAAGGATATCTTCACCACGCATGAGATCACTTCCCGGACAACACTCCCCGCATGCACCGCACTTTCGGACAATTACTATGTGCGAGAGGGCTCCTTTTTCTACTCCTATGATCCCGATCAGATGGAGAGAGTTGTGGAGAAGGCGGGGGAAGAGAACAGCGGCATCTTGCGTCTGCGCTGTGCGTCTCAAAGCGTGTACGACGAGATGCTGGATGCTCTGATCGAGCAGCAGGGAATCTATGATTATCTTCCAGATGTGCGTGCCATCACGTACACGAAATCGGACGAGCTGTACACCCTATCCATTATTCCTTCTCAAACGCAATAAAACAGTGTGAGAATGGGACCCCACTCTTAAAATCCCGGCAAAACGGATGTTTTT
>FNQX01000003.1 GCA_900107575.1 Lachnospiraceae bacterium NK3A20
CCAGACCTTGACATCCTTCTGAATATACCGTAATGGGTATAGGCCTTCGGGACAGAAGAGACAGGTGGTGCATGGTTGTCGTCAGCTCGTGTCGTGAGATGTTGGGTCAAGTCCCGCAACGAGCGCAACCCTTGTCACTAGTAGCCAGCAGTAAGATGGGCACTCTAGTGAGACTGCCGGGGATAACCCGGAGGAAGGTGGGGA
>FNQX01000027.1 GCA_900107575.1 Lachnospiraceae bacterium NK3A20
CTGGACAATATGAAGGATAAAGTTCTGGTGTAGGTAGTGAATTGTCCAGTTCTTCAGAGCTGGATAGCATGAAAGATAAAGTCCTCGTTTTGGGCTTGCATCTTCACTTGCAGCTGTGGTATATTTCTTCTCTGTGTGAGAACATCTCACACGAAGCTTTCGGACTATCATCATACACATATTCCCAGCAGGTGCCGGGTTGATCCCATACGGGATTTGGCATGAGTCCTAGATGGCGGATTCGCATGGATTGCCGTCGATACTGCGAAAGGGATATGGAAGCGCAAACAAAAAGGAGAACAAAATGAGCGTAGTATCAATGAAGGAACTGCTCGAAGCAGGCGTACATTTCGGTCATCAGACAAGACGTTGGAACCCCAAGATGGCTCCCTACATCTTCACTGAGAGAAACGGCATCCACATCATCGACCTGCAGAAGTCTGTCGTTAAGGTAGACGAGGCTTACAAGGCTGTATTCGAGATCGCGGAGCAGGGTGGCACCATCCTCTTCGTCGGCACGAAGAAGCAGGCGCAGGACGCTGTCAAGGATGCGGCTGAGCGCTGCGGCATGTACTATGTTAACCAGAGATGGCTCGGCGGTATGTTGACCAACTTCAAGACCATCCAGTCCAGAATCGAGAGACTGGGCAAGATCAACGAGATGGAGCAGGACGGCACTTTCGATGTACTGCCCAAGAAGGAAGTTGCAGGCCTCAAGAAGGAGCAGGAGAAGCTCCAGAAGAACATCGGCGGCATCAGCACCATGGAGCACATCCCCGATGCAATCTTCGTTGTAGATCCCAAGAAGGAGAAGATCTGCGTCAATGAGGCACACGCTCTCGGCATCACTCTGATCGGTATCTGCGATACCAACTGCGATCCTGATGAGCTGGATTACCTCATCCCCGGCAACGACGACGCAATCCGTGCGGTCAAGCTGCTGTGCGGCAAGATGGCAGACGCTGTCATCGAGGCGAAGCAGGGCGAGGAGAACACGGACGTTGTGAACACGGCAGAGCAGGATGCTCTGGCAGCTGAGTCCGCAGCATCTGAGGCTGCACAGGCAGCAGAGGGCACCGTTTAATCGCCCGCTTTTGACAATGAGTTCACCGGCCGCGACAGCGGCAGATAGGAGTACAGCATGGCAATTACAGCAGCTCAGGTAAAAGAGCTTAGAGAAATGACAGGCGCCGGCATCATGGATTGCAAGAAGGCCCTGACCAAGACCAACGGCGACTTCGACGCAGCGATCGAAGAGCTCAGAAAGGTAGCTGGCGCAAAGGTTGAGAAGAAGGCTTCCCGCATCGCGGCAGAAGGCCTTTCCTACGCGGTTCAGTCCGAGGATGGCAGAACAGCAGCTGTCGTCGAGGTTAACTCCGAGACCGACTTCGTTGCTTCCAACGAAAAGTTCAAGAACTTCGTATCCGGCGTAGCGCAGCAGGCACTTTCTTCCAACGCTACCTCCGTTGAGGAGATGAAGGCGGAGCAGTGGAACCAGAATCCCGCGCAGACCGTTGACGAAGCTCTGACAGAGCTCATCGGTGTGATCTCCGAGAAGCTCTCCATCAGACGTTTCCAGAAGGTAACAACCGACGGCGTTGTTGCAACCTACGTACATGGCGGCGGCAGAATCGCAGTTATCGTTGACTGCGCGGCAACTGTTGTGAACGACGAGATTAAGGAAGCAGTCAGAAACGTAGCGATGCAGGTAGCGGCTCTCTCTCCGAAGTACGTTCGTCCGGAAGACATCGACCAGGCGACCAGAGATCACGAGCTCGCAATCCTCGTTGAGCAGGCGAAGAACGATCCCAAGAACGCGAACAAGCCTGAAAACATCCTCGAGAAGATGGTAACAGGCCGTCTGAACAAGGAGTTCAAGGAAGTTTGCCTGGAGGATCAGGTTTACGTAAAGGCTGAGGATGGCAAGCAGTCCGTGAAGGATTACCTGAACCAGGTCGGCAAGAAGAACGGCACAGAGTTGAAGATCAACAGATTCGTCCGTTTCGAAACCGGCGAGGGCATGGAGCACAGAGAAGAGAACTTCGCGAAGGAAGTTATGGATCAGATCCAGAAGTAATTCTCTCAGTTCAATGACGACTATCTTCTGATACATTACGGATCGGCGCCGCACAGCGTCGGTCCGTTTTCATTATGGTAAAACCGCTCTGTTATTTTGTTTGCCAAGACAAACAATTCTGTAAATCTGCCACTGGGTTAACTTGACGCTATAGTGTACAATATAGTCACAGAATATCAACATATACAGACATCACACACCATCACCACAGACAGGAGTCGAATGTTTTTCAAGAGAATAAATGACAACACCATCAACTGCATTATCACGCCGGAGGATCTCTCGGAGCGCGGCATCCATCTCGAAGATCTCTTTGAGAGGAAACAGGAGGCCATGAACTATCTCCGCAGTGTCATCCTGCAGGCGGCAAGCGAGGAGAATTTCTCCCTCGAGGGCGACTATACATCCATGCGGATTTCCGTGCTGCCGGATCATTCCATCAGCCTCACGCTGACGGAGGGTGCGCCTGCCATGATGCAGGGACAGGCGGGGAAGCCGGGTGCCGGAGGCTTTTCGCAGGGGAAAACAGGACAGGCGCCCGCTGCCACGAAGGCAGGAAACGGGAGCGATGACAAGCCGGAGGAGAAGAAACGCCAGGCAGAGTATGCCTATGTTTTCTATTCCATGAACGATGTCATCGAAGGCTGCCGCAACATAGCGGCGGCTGACTGCTACACGTCATCCCTGTACGAGGACAGAAAGATCGGTGAATTCTACCTGATCCTGAAGCGCAAAGGCGAAGATCAGGATGCAGAGTTCGAGAAGATTGTCCTTTCCATGAACGAATTCGGCGATGCCCTTGACGAGGGGCCGGAATATCTCGCATATATTAAGGAGCACAGAGCATGTCTTCTCAAAGGCAACGCGGCACAGCAGCTGGCGGCTATATCAGACTGAATAAATATCTCGCCGGTGCCGGGATCTGCTCCCGCCGTGAGGCGGACCGCCTCATGGAAGAGGGGCAGGTCACCGTTGACGACGTGCCGGCAGAGCCCGGCATGATGGTCACGGGCCGCGAGAAGATCAAGGTCGGCGATAGGATTGTCCGGGGTACGGACCGGAAGGTTGTTGTAGCCTTCTACAAGCCGGTCGGCGTGACCACGACGGCGCACGATCCGCACGCCGCGGTGACACTGGATGAGGTGTTCAAATATCCCTTTCGCCTCACCTATGCGGGGAGGCTTGACCGTGACAGCGAAGGTCTCCTTCTCATGACCAATGACGGCGACCTCATCGAGGCCATGATGCGCGGCGCGAACGGACATGAGAAAGAGTACGTTGTGCGCACCCGCTCCAGGATTTCGGATGAACAGCTCCACAGGATGGAGAAGGGAATCTGGCTCAAGGATCTCGAGGCGAAGACAAGGCCGTGCCGGATCGACCGCCTCGGGGAGTACACCTTCCGCATTATCCTGACACAGGGATTGAACCGTCAGATCCGCCGCATGTGCAGAGCGGTCGGCGCAGACATCAAGTCCCTCAAGCGCGTCCGCGTCCTGAACGTGACCCTCAAGGGGTTGAAACCCGGGATGCAGCGGGAGATCACAGGCGATGAGCTCCAGGGCCTCTACCAGGCCGCAGGGCTGCAGCAGCATTGAGAGCGCGAATAACTACAAATTCCTTCACGAAGCAGCACCTGCCCACGATGGCCGGCGCTGCTTCGTGCTATAATGAATTCCTGCCTGACCGGAATGTTGGCAGAGACAGCAGTGCACAATACAGAGATAAGTTCAGAATGGAACGGCAGGCCGCCTATGACTTTTGAAGAATACGGGAAACTGAAAAAGACGATCGACTACCACATGAATCGGTATTACAACGAGGACGCGCCGGAAATCTCGGACTATGAGTACGATCAGCTGATGCTGCAGCTGAAGGCTGCGGAGGAGGAGCATCCCGACTGGGTGAGTCCGGACTCACCGACGCAGAAGATCGGCGGCGTAGCGAAGAGAGAGGCCGGGGTTAAGGTGACACACAACGTGCCGATGCTCTCCATTGAGGATGTATTCCGTACGGAAGATGTCAGAGAATGGGTCGACAAGGTACACGAGCTGCACCCTGACGCGACGTTCTCCGTGGAGCAGAAGATCGATGGCCTCTCCATGACTCTGCGCTATAGGCACGATGAGGCGAGCGGCAAGGCAAGGCTGGAGCTCGCGGAGACGAGGGGCGACGGTCTCATCGGTGAGGATGTCACCGCCAATGCGCTGGTGATCCCGGATGTCCCGCATTATCTGGACATCCCTTACGATTATCTGGAGCTTCGCGGTGAAGTCTACATGAGTCATGAGGACTTCGACCGCTACAACAAAGAGTGCGAGGAACAGGACAAAAAGCCCGCCGCCAATCCCAGAAACCTCGCGGCCGGAACGCTGCGCCAGCTCGATGCCTCGATCACGAAAGAGAGAGGGCTTCGTCTGTTCATTTTCAATGTGCAGGACGGCCCCGCCGAAATGATGGAGAGTCACACAAAGGCACTACAGTATCTGGAGGAGAAGGGCGTCACCACGGTGCACCATGAGCATTGCAGGACGGCGGACGAGTGCATCGCCGCCATCGAGCGCATCGGACAGATGCGGGAGGAACTCCCCTTCGATATCGACGGTGCGGTCGTCAAAATTGATCAGATCGCCTACCGGGCGGATTTCCCCGCGGGATCAAAATATTCCAGCGGCCACATCGCGTATAAATATCCGCCGGAAGAGCGCGTCGTTACAATGGACGAGATCATCGTCGACGTCGGCAGGACGGGCCGGCTGACCTTCACCGGGAGCTTCCACGACAGCGAGACTGGGAAGCCCGCGCGCCTTGCCGGAACCAGCGTTTCCCGTGCCACCCTCCACAATCAGGACTACATTAATGAGATGCACATCGGTGTCGGGGGCGAATACCGGCTGTTCAAATCGGGAGAGATCATCCCCCGGCTGAACGGCTGTGTGAAAGAGCCGCCTGCTGTTTTCACGGCACCTAGTGTCTGCCCCGTCTGCGGACAGCCGCTCGTTCGGGAAGAGGATACGGCGGACATCCGCTGCGTCAACCCCGCCTGCCCGGCACAGCTCGTGCGGACGATTGCTTATTTCACGAGCCAGGACTGCATGAATATCATGGGACTTGGCGGACAGCTTATCGAGGCGCTCATCCGGGAGGGGTACCTGCACAGCTACGCGGATATCTACAGGCTGAGAGACTACCGAGAGGAGCTGATCGACAAGGGTGTCATCGGCAAGGAGAAGAATACAGACAAGCTTCTCTCCAATATCGAGGGATCGAAGGAGAACGAGCCGGAGCGGCTCCTCACAGGGCTGGGTATTCGCAATGTCGGACGCAGGACGGCAAAGACGATCATGCAGTACTACGACTCCATTGACGATCTCATGCGGGCGGATCTCGAGGAGCTCACGGCTATTCCGGACATCGGGACGACGACGGCGAAAGACATCGTGAATTTCTTCGAAAATGAGGCAAACCGCGCGGTCATTGAGGCCCTTAGGGATGCCGGCGTCAACATGCGGGTGCACAGGGAAGAGGGCGGCAGCCAGAAGCTCTCGGGCCTTACCATCGTGGTGACGGGGACACTTCCGACACTGGGGCGGAAGGAAGCGACCGAGCTCATTGAGAAGAACGGGGGCAAATGCAGCGGATCTGTCTCGAAGAAGACGAATTACCTTGTCGCGGGAGAAGCCGCGGGATCGAAGCTGTCTAAGGCGCAGCAGCTGGGGGTGCCGGTCATCACGGAAGCGCAGCTGCTCGCGATGATTGAAGAGTAAAGAAATCCGCACGAGAAGATCCTGCATAGCAAATGGCGGTCTGTCGGTGCAAAGTATTCGAGATCTGAGAAGAAAGACAGCAGGAAGGAGAGAAATAACCCATGCCGATTAATATCCAGAATGATCTTCCGGTGAAAGAGACACTGGAAAAAGAGAATCTCTTCGTCTATGACGAGAAGAGGGCGGACAGCCAGAACATCCGTCCGCTGCAAATCTGTATCCTGAACCTGATGCCGAAGAAGGAGGACACGGAGCTGCAGCTCTTGCGTATGCTCTCGAACACGCCGATCCAGCTCGATATCACCTTCATGCGCATGAGCACGCACCAGTCAGTGCACACCTCTGCCAACCATCTGCACAAGTTCTACTATACCTTTGATGATCTGAAGGAGCGCAGGTTTGATGGCATGATCATCACGGGAGCGCCCGTGGAGAAACTTCCCTATCAGGAGGTGGATTACTGGGAGGAGCTCTGCCGGATTTTTGATTGGAGCAGGACGCACGTCTGGAGTACCTTCCACATCTGCTGGGGCGCGCAGGCGGGCGTCTACTATCACTATGGCCTGGACAAGGTGATGCTGCCAGAGAAGCTGTGCGGCGTCTACATGCACAAGGTGTTCCATAGGAGGAATCCGCTGGTACGGGGCTTCGATGACTATTTCCTCATCCCGCACAGCAGGTACACAGAGGTGCCCGCAGCCACGCTGCACGCCTGCAAAGAACTGGATATCCTCGCGGAATCCGAGAAGGCGGGAGTGCTCCTCTGCGCGAGCTGCGATCTCAGGAAAGTCTTTATTTTCGGGCACGGAGAATACGACCGCTACACGCTGCGCGATGAATATGAGCGCGATGAGAGAGAGGGACTGCACCCCTCGCTGCCGCAGAACTACTACCCGGACGATGATCCCACGAAGGAACCGCTCCTTCAGTGGCGCTCTTCCAGTCAGGCCCTCTATTCCAACTGGATCAACTATGCGGTGTACCAGAACACGCCTTACGACATCAACGAGATCTGTTAGTTTGGAAGGGACGCATCAGCGTCAATCCCGAACTTGCAACTGGCAAAACTACCAAAAGTGATGTCCTTAATTTGTGCAAATTCACATTTTGTTGAAAACAAATTCATATTTTATTCATAAATGAGGCTTAGTATTACAACTGTTCCAAGGGAGCAGACCTCATGCAGGAGGAAAGCCCGGAACATGCTATTACTAACTTTTTCATAACGAGAGCTGCTAACCCTCCCCCCCTAAAATAATAGCAGCTCACCCCTGAAAGATGGACCCGGCAGTTTCTGTCGGGTCTTTTTTCGGCGTATCTTTTGTGACGGAAATAGTCTATTATAAAGATAGGCCCTGCTTTCGTAATTTCGGCTGCCGGGATGATCGGGGGACCCGAGATGGAGAAGACCTCTCTCATTTTCTGCGAACTGAATATCTTCTGCATCCTCATTCTGGTGATGCTCCTGCGCAGGGTATTATCCAGCAGCAACAAGAGCGGACGGAACAGGATCAGCGTCGTGATGCTGCTCATGCACATGTGTGTCTACATCACCAACACGCTCGGCGAAGTCTTCACCGTCGACATCGTCGGTGCGGAAATCGCGGTGCTCCTTTCTCAGGCCTTCTACATTTCCCTGTGCCTTGCCACCTGCTCCTGGGCCGTCTATCTGTTCTACTGTCAGGATCCCGACTGGACCTGGACAAGGCGCGGTCAATTCATCCTGACTTCTCCCTTCCTCATTGTTATCATCTGCAATCTGCTGACGCCATGGCTCCACCTGTTCTACTGGGCAGAGGGTGACCGGGTGAATTTCTCGCGTGACTGGATTCACATCGTTCTGTTGTTCGGTGTGCAGTTCATCTACGCGGGCATTGCTCTCTGGCGGAATCAAATGGAGAGTGACTACGTGCAGCGAAGGCTTATCCGGGTCGTCGCAATCTATCCGGTCTTTCCTGCTATTTTAGCTCTGGTCAGCCTCTTTATCCGGGGCCTCCCATCCATCAGCATCGCCAATCTGGTCGCGATTCTCGAAATCTATCTGAGCCGCCAGGAACTGCAGGTCTCCATTGATCCCCTCACGAAAGTCAACAACCGCACGCACCTTGCGGACTACATTTCCCGGAAAATAGCAGAGCACGAGGACGGTCTGTATCTCATGGTGCTGGACCTCGATGATTTCAAACTGATTAATGACCGGTACGGACATCTGGAAGGGGACCGCGCACTCGCCTATGTGGCGGCGGTGTTGAGGTCGGCGTGCTCTGTCATGCCGGGGCGGCCGTTCATCGCCAGGTACGGCGGTGATGAATTCATTATCGTCGCGGACGGCATCGAAGAGGTGCAGATCGAAAGACTGCGGAGTAACATTGAGCACCGTGTGTCGGTGTACCCCGGAACAGAGCATGGCCTGTCGGTCTCCATCGGGTTACAGAGATTCGATCATTCCATCCGGGATCAGAAACATTTCATCTCTCTGGCGGATGAGAAGATGTATACGGAGAAACAGGCGAAAAAGAGCACCAGGCGCACACAGAAAGCGGAAAGCTGAGGAACAGGAAAGGATAGCTATGGAATACACGATTAAGAATGAGCACATGCAGGCAACCATCACTGATGCGGGAGCGCAGCTGATCTCCCTTCAAAAGGACGGCACGGAATACCTCTGGCAGGGAGACCCAGCGTTCTGGAAGGAGCACGCGCCGATCCTGTTCCCCTTTGAGGGGAGACTCTACAATGAGCAGTACACCGTGCACGGCAGGCCCTACAGCATGCAGATCCATGGCTTTGCCAAAAAGAGCACGTTCTACCTCGTCGACAAGTCGGAGGAGAGCGTGACGTTTGGCCTCTCGGACAACGACGAGACGCTGAAGATCTACCCGTTCCACTTCGATTTCCAGGCGACCTATACCCTGACGGACAACCTGCTGCAGATCGGCTTCCAGGTTCTGAATCTCTCGGAGGAAACCATGTACTTCGGCCTGGGCGGACACCCCGGCTTCAACGTGCCGCTGGAGGAGGGCACCACATTCGAGGACTGGTATCTGGAGTTCTCAGAGAAATGTCAGCCGGACCAGGTGGTGCTGACAGATCATGTCCTGGTGTCCGAACAGCTGCGCCGCTACGCTCTGGAGGATGACACGAAGCTGCCGCTGCACCATGACCTTTTCGATCACGATGCCATCGTACTCACGAATATCCCGGATACGGTGACCTTGAAATCCGACAAGTCGGACAGGAGCGTCACCGTGATCTATCCGCAGATGCCATATCTTGGTCTCTGGCACGCGGTGAAGACAACCGCGCCCTACCTTGCCATCGAGCCGTGGGTCAGCATACCGGCGAGAGAAGGGGTAGTGGAGGAATTCTCTTCCAGGGGAGATCTGGTGCGCCTGGAACCCTCTGATACCTACGAGAATGTGTGGGGGATTGCGCTCAATTAAATTGCCTCTTGATTCCGGTGATGGGTTAGCATATACTAATTTTGCTTGTTAGTACAAGTTAATGAAATACACTGCGGTGATATAGACCGCACAAAACCTGGAACTACAAGAGAGGAAAGATCAGATGACAGAAGAAATGCCCGGAAAATCCAGCGAAGATTACCTTGAGGCGATTCTGATGCTCCACAACGAGAAAGGCTCCTGTCGCAGCGTGGATATCGTTGAGAAACTGGGGTTCTCGAAACCGAGTGTCAGCATCGCCATGAAGAAGCTGGAGAGCGAAGGATATATTACGAGGACAGATAATGGTCAGATCAATCTGACCGATATTGGCATGGACATCGCAGAGAAGACGCTCGAGAAACACGAGTTCCTCAAAGACATGCTGGAGTCCGCGGGCGTCGAGGCTGGGAAGGCGGAAGAGGAAGCCTGCCTCATGGAGCATGACATCAGTGAGGACACCTTTCAGAAGATCAGGCGTGCTTTCCACAGACAGGACGCCGCGCTGCAGGTGGAGTAGAGGTATCGAGCTATGGGGAAGCCACATGGAGTACACTTCACGAGCACTGCAGGGACTTGCCGGGATCGGGGGTCCCAGATGCTGCAAGCGCGATGCCTATGTCTCCATCGAAACGGCGATTGATTACATTGCGCAGAGATACCAGGTACAGCTGGAAAAGGACAGCATCCGCTGCAGTTTCTACCCGCAGAACGGTCAGTGTCTGAAGGAGAGATGCCCGTACTATCCACTGCAGTGATTGCCGCAACCTGCAACAGCCTTGGGCAGTAAATATTGAAAACACCGGTCTGGTTATCCTCTAATTCATCCTCTGATACGTATCCTGCGATTTGATTCTGCAGGAAGATCAGGGAAGATTCTGCTCGGGATTGAAAAATATGTTGCAATCATATAATCGCTATGCTAGAATCACACTTGCGTCTGAAAGAAAGCCCTGTAACACTGAAGGGCGGGAGAACGTAATGGCGCGCTGGCATGGCTCAGTTGGTAGAGCGTCGCATTGGTAGTGCGGAGGTCACGGGTCCGATTCCCGTTGCCAGCTGATGTGGAATAGCCTTGAATCCTTGATAATATAAGGATTCGGGGCTTTTTTGTGCGCTCAGAAACCGTGACTTATATCATGAGCAGGATTACAGCGAACACCAGGTAGACAGCATACAGCGCGTAGGTGAAGCTGTTGCTCCATGCGAAGCTGGCTTCCGGGTGCAGCAGAGCGTATGCTATGAAGATGGCAGCGGCTATGAGCATGATGATCCCAATCACACGATTTCGTTTCATACGACCTCTGCGAAATATCTCGCATTTCTTGCCTGATACGGCTACAATTAAATATATATCTATTAGAACCTCATGGAAGAAAATCTTCGATTTGAAAGCCAAAGGCTTTTTTCGATTGTGGTTCTTCCGATGCACTTCGCGCTGTACCCCCAAAGGGGGTATGGGCACGAGCTCAATTCACATCGCACCCAGTCGTGTAAACACGCCTGTCTGTTCATGAATTTCGCTGTGCCGAATAGATACAAATTCAATGGAAGAGAGGATACTGTTATGACATTTGAAGAAATGGCGAGAGCGCGCTATTCTGTCAAGAAGTTCAGCGACAAGCCGGTTGAGGAAGAAAAGCTTTCGAAGGTTCTGGAAGTGGCGAATCTCGCGCCGACGGCGAAGAATGCGCAGAGTGCCAGAATCTATGTATTGAGGAGCGAGGAAGCGATGGACAAGGCAAAAGAGCTGACGCCCTGCGTCTATGGCGCGCCGGTGGTTCTCATGTTCGCTTACAACAGGAAGGAAGCGTTCCGCTACCCGGATGAGATGGAAATCTATTCCGGCGCCGAGGACTGCTCGATTGTCGCGACTCATGTGATGTTCGAGGCGAAGGAGCAGGGTCTGGATACCTGCTGGGTGAATTTCTTCTCGCCCACGAAGGCAAAGGCGGCCTTCCGGCTGCCGGAAGAGGAAGAGGTCGTTCTCCTCATGCCGATCGGTTACGCGGCTGAGGGCACGGTACCGCTCCCGAATCACAGCGCGAAGAAGGCACTCTCGGACATCGTAAAAGAGCTGTAAGATAAGATACAAAATCATTTTAGGAAGGAAGTAGTATTACATGCCCTGTACAACATTACTGGTGGGAAGAGCAGCCACCTATGACGGATCGACGATGACGGCGAGGAATGAGGATTCGGGAGCCGGTGGGTTCGATGCGAAGAAGTTGATCGTCGTAGAACCGGAGGATCAGCCGGGTAAATATCAGTCGGTCCTCTCGCATTTTGAAATGGATCTGCCGGATGATCCCATGCGGTATACGGCCATGCCGAACGCCGACCCGAAAGAGGGAATCTGGGGCGCCGCGGGTGTCAACGCTGCAAATGTCTCCATGACAGCGACGGAGACGATCACGTCCAATGAGCGGGTTCTGGGCGCAGACCCTCTCGTGAAATATATTCCCGCAGCAAACGGTCAGCCGGAGCGCGCGGGCGGCATCGGCGAGGAAGACATCGTCACGATCACATTGCCGTACATTCATTCCGCAAGGGAAGGCGTACAGCGCCTCGGCGCGATTCTTACGGAGTTCGGAACCTACGAGATGAACGGCATTGCATTCCAGGATGTGGATGAGATCTGGTGGCTGGAGACGATCGGAGGTCACCACTGGATCGCAAGGCGCGTCCCGGACAACGCTTACGTCGTAATGCCGAACCAGCTGGGAATTGACGACTTCGATCTGGCGGATGCCTTCGGGGAACAGAAGGAGTATATGTGCTCCCCTGACCTTCGGGAATTCATCGAAGACAACCACCTGGATCTCTCGCTCGACGGGAAGTTCAACGCGAGGTATGCCTTCGGCTCCGCATCCGATGCGGACCACTGCTACAACACGCCGCGCGCCTGGTACATGGAGCGCTATTTCAATCCTCATACGGCGAAGTGGGACGGCGAGGACGCGGACTTCACTCCGGAGTCAGATGACATCCCCTGGTGCCGCGTGCCGGAGCGCAGGATCACGGTTGAGGATGCGAAATACGTGCTCTCGAGTTACTATCAGGGAACGCCATATGACCCTTACGGCAAGGGAGGAGACGACACAAAGAGAGGCATTTACCGGCCGATCGGCATCAATCGGAACAATTTCCTCTCCCTCGTACAGATCCGCCCTTATGTGGATAAGGCTTACCGCGCGATTGAGTGGGTGGCCTTTGGATCGAACGCATTTAACGCGTTTCTGCCGCTGTATGCGAATATCCACAAGGCGCCTGCCTATGTCTCCAACGTCGGAACCGATGCGACAACGGAGAATCTCTACTGGGCGAGCCGCCTCGTCGGTGCAGTCTCGGATGCGCACTTTGCGAACTGCATTCCGCACATCGAACGCTATCAGATGGCGGTGGCATCCAGGGGCTACGCGATCCTTGCGGAGTACGACAAGAAGGCTGCGCAGCTGACGGCCGCAAGTGCCGCGGAGGGTGTGATACAGAATCTTCTGGATGAAGCGGATGAGAAGCTCTCTGCCATGGCCAAAGAGGAGACGACCAAAGCTCTGAACAACGTGCTCTATGAATCGAGCATGCACATGAAGAATGCCTTCTCCCGCGCAGATGGTTAAGTTAAATAAAGATGAGATAAGATAAAAATAACTGCAGGCCCCGTCAGCATTGTGGCGGGGAGCCTGCAGTTATTTCATCCCTTTGGTTTTGTTCTGTTGAGTGTGATAGGTTGGCGCCAGCCTGTTATTTACCGGCAGGGGCTGCCTTCTGGAAATCAGCGGAGGATACGCTCTCGCTCGTTCCGAAGATCTTCTGGCGGAACGGCTTCAGCGCGGAGAGAAGGATCTCGCCGAAGATCAGGATGGCGATGACTTCACCGGCACCGACAGTCAGCGCGAGGAACCAGTACGCGTCTGTCAGGTGGTAAGCGAAGATCAGCACGAGGGGAATGATCACGGCGTTCGCAAGGATCGGCGGGAGGGCACAGAGCCAACGGTTCCTTCGAAGTGCGAAGGTTCCGAGGGCGCCGATGAGGGTCGCGAGGGTGCCGAAGATCACGTCCGGCATTGCACTGGCCATGATGATGTTGGACAGGAGGCACCCGATTGTGACGCCCGGGATTGCCGCGGGGGTGAAGAAGGGCAGGATACAGAGCATTTCAGAGAAACGCACCTGGATGGCGCCGCTTGCAAGGTCGAAACCCCACGCGAGCATGGTGAGTACGATGTAGAGGGCGGCGATAATGCCGGCCTGTATGATGAAGAGTGTCTTTTTGTGATTCTGCATTTTGTGCTCCTTTAGTTTTAGACGAGTGGGAAGGGATTTAACACTCGGCGCATGACGCAACGCCTAATCTAACATGATTTGCGGCAGAGTGCAAGGAAACTGGCAGACGGCGCGTCAGACGACACTCATTATTACGAAATGTTTACGTGAGGGCGTAATAAAATGTAATAATTTTGCCCTCGGAAAATATTTGCGGTAAAATAAAAAGGTTATTAGTAGTAAGGTGTATTCTGCCCTTACGGCAATAACAGAAAGGGCTTTTGACCACCGTGATGAATTACGACCGAGACAACCTCTACAGACGCGAGGACGAGCTGAATTCCCGCGCCAAAAGGAGAGCGAATAAACTGGGTCTTACGATCCGCAATCTGATCCTGATCGCCGTGATCGGTGCTTTCGCGATCGCCATCTGTGTCGGCGTCGGCGCATTCCGCGGCATCCTCGACACCGCGCCGGATGTCAGCAATATCGACGTCACACCGACGGGCTTTTCTACCTTTGTTTATGACAGCGAGGGCAATCAGACGGCGAAGCTCGTATCGACCGATTCCAACCGCATCCCTGTCACGTTCGATCAGATTCCGGTGAATCTCCAGCACGCCTTCGTCGCGATCGAAGACGAGAGATTCTACGATCACCGCGGCATCGATATCCAGGGCATCATTCGTGCCGGCATCCGAGGCCTTTCGACGGGCAATTTCGACCAGGGTGCTTCTACCATCACACAGCAGCTGATCAAGAACAATGTATTCACCGGCTGGACAAGCGAGACGTTCTCCGAGGCGGTCCGACGCAAAATCCAGGAGCAGTACCTTGCCGTTGAAGTCGAGAAAACGATGAGCAAGGATGACATCCTCCTCAATTATCTCAACACCATCAATCTGGGCCACAACACGCTGGGCGTCCAGGCGGCGTCCCTTCGCTATTTCGGCAAAGACGTCAGCGATCTCAATCTCTCCGAAGCCGCGGTTATCGCGGGTATCACGCAGAATCCGACCAAATACGATCCCATCACCTTCCCCGAGAACAACAACGCGCGGAGGAAACTCGTTCTCTCCGATATGCTCACGCAGGGCTACATTGACGAGGACGAATATGACAGCGCCGTTTCTGACAATGTTTACACGAGGATACAGACTGTCGATGACCAGACGGATGACAACAAGATCCAGTCCTATTTCGTCGACGCGCTGACGGATCAGGTGCTGGAGGATCTGCAGTCCCACGGTTACACGGAACCCCAGGCATACACACTCCTGTACTCGGGCGGCCTCAAGATCTATTCGACGCAGGATCCCGCGATTCAGGCGATCGCCGACGAGGAAGTCGCCAATCCCGACAACTATCCCTATGATACGAAATGGTATCTCGATTACAGCCTGTCGGTACAGCATGCGGACGGCTCGGTTGACAATTTCTCCACCGAGATGCTGAAAGCGTATTTCAAGGAGACCAATCCCTATTTCACGCTGGTGTTCCCTTCGGAGGACAAGGCGAAGGAAGTGTACGAGGAATACAAGACGGCGGTTATGAAGGAGGGGGATACCGTGCTGTCGGAGAAGGTCAATCTCCAGCCGCAGCCGCAGATCTCCTTCACGATCGAAGACCAGCATACCGGCAATGTCGTTGCCATGGTCGGCGGAAGAGGTACAAAGGCGGCGAACCGGACGCTGAACCGCGCTTACCACACGTACCGCCAGCCCGGCTCCACGTTCAAGATCGTGTCCACCTACGCGCCGGCGCTGGACGCGGGCGGCTTCACGCTGGCGTCCACGCAGGATGACGCGCCATTCACCTATGAAGACGGCGTAACCCCTGTCCGGAACTGGTACGGAGAGAATTACCGCGGCCTTTCTTCCGTGCGGCTCGGCATCCAGAATTCCATGAACATCGTAGCAGTCAAGACGCTGACCGATATCACGCCGGAGCTGGGCTATGAGTACCTGCTCGACTTCGGCTTCACATCCCTCGTGAAAGAGCTGGATGTGAACAACAAGGTTTTCTCGGATATCCAGCAGCCCCTTGCGCTCGGCGGCCTCACGAAGGGCATCACGAACTTCGAGCTCAACGCGGCCTATTCGACCATTGCAAACGGTGGCGAATACCTGGAGCCCAAGATGTATACGAAAATAACAGACCACGACAACAACGTGATTCTGGACTCGAGTGACAGAGAGACACGCCGCGTACTCAAGGAGACGACCGCGTGGCTCCTCACGAGTGCGATGGAGGATGTCGTCACGAAGGGTACCGGTACCTATGTCAATTTCGGTACGACACCGATCGCCGGCAAGACGGGTACGACTTCCGACGAGAACGACGTATGGTTCTGCGGCTACACCAACTATTACTGCGCAACCGCGTGGGCGGGCTACGACGAGAACACCGACCTGGTCGGCTCGGAGTCGGGGCTTGCGAAGACGATCTGGCGCGCCGTGATGGAGCGGGTGCATGAAGGCAAGCCTGCATCGGAGTTCACCAAACCTGCGGGCATTGTCCAGAAGACGGTGTGCCGTGCGTCCGGGAAGCTTCCGATTCCCGGCGTTTGCAGTTCGGATCTTGTCACGGAGTATTTCGACGAGAACATGGTACCGACAGAGCCATGTGATATTCATGGCAGTACGGTTTACTGTTCCGTGACGGGACTGCCGGCAGACGACGAGTGCCCGTTCCAGCAGACCGGCAGGATTCACAACGCGTCAAATGGCGTCAAGTGCCCGCATACCAGGGCATTCATGGCGCAGGACAATATTGATACGATTATTGCCGAAGAGAAGGCACAGATGATCTCGCGCAGGCAGAAGGGCTCCGGATATGAGGTGGCAACGGCCTGGACGGCGGGCAGCGGGTATGGAACGCAGAGCGCCGCGCCGGAGGGACCGACAGCGGATGTAGCCTCCGAGGCAGACAGCGCGGTAGCCGCGGCGAATGCGAATCTCTATGATGCGGCCAGCACGCTGAAGGCAGTGCAGGATGCGCTCACGGCGGCACAGCAGAGCGGCGATGAGGCAGCGATCAAGGCGTGGTCGGATGCCGTCAATACCGCGACCGGCTCTTACAGCCAGGCGGTAGAACAGCAGCAGGCGGCCGCAGCGGCGCAACAAGCGGCACAGAACGCAGCGGCAGCCCAGCAGGCGGCAGGTCAGCCTGCGGCAGGCCAGGCCGTTGTGCAGCCTCAGGATCCTGCGGCACAGGCAGCAGCAGATGCGGCGGCACAGCAGGCAGCGGATGCAGCCGCGCAGGCAGCCACAGCGCAACAGGCAGCGGACGCAGCGGCAGCCCAGGCAGCCGCGCAGGCGGCGGCAGATGCCGCGTCACAACAGGCCGCGCAGGCAGCTGCGGCCCAGGCGGCAGCACAACAGGCAGCAGACGCAGCGGCGCAGGTCGCAGCACAGCAGGCAGCAGCGCAACCGCCGGCACCGCAGTGATTGCGGAAGTGGCGTTTCACCTGACGATCGACTTTGGTACGCCCCAAGCAGCAAGTACTATGGGCTGTGCGGAACAGTTAAAGACAAATTATTCCTGTCCCGGGGGGATCATCCCCTCGGGATTCTTGTTACAGCAAACTATTGCAGCAGGCGGGCCGCGATGGCTATGAACTGCTGCGCAATAAAGGGACAGGAGGCTTTCATTCATGGCAGCCAGCTACAATACGATTGCGCATCGCGGCAGCGGTGTCTATGAAGAGAAGAAGTCAAGATTTCTGGGGGCAGCGATTCCCGTATCACAGGAAGAAGACGTGAGACGGGAGCTGGAGGTAATACGCAGGGAACACTATGACGCGCGGCACCACTGCTACGCGTATATTCTCGGCGAAGACAGAGCAGAGACCAGGGCATCGGATGACGGGGAGCCGCAGGGCACGGCCGGCGCACCGATTCTCAAGGTGATCGACGGGGCGGGCTGCACGAATGTCCTGATCGTCGTCACAAGGTATTTCGGCGGGACGCTCCTTGGCACCGGGGGTCTGGTGCGCGCCTATACGGCAGCTGCCAGGGCAGCGCTGGAGGACGCGGGAATTGTTATGATGCGGGAGGGTGAGGTACTCCACCTTGTCATGGCCTATTCGCTGTTAGACAAGGTGAACTACATCCTCGAGCAGAATGGTATCATCCCGGAGAAGCCGGGCTACACAGACAGAGTGTCCATGGACATCACGGTACCCGCAGAACAATCCGGGGAGATAAGGGAGATCCTGGCAGCGGCGGGGAGCGGCAGCATTGAGATCACAGAGCTTTCCAGAGGATATTTCCCTTTTCGCGAGGAAGATCATGTCTAATCAATAGCTCGCGTATCCAGAGCAGCGAGCGTTGCGACATTCGCTTCGCTGTTGCGGACAGATAGTCGTTGACTATCGTTTCTACGGGCCTTACACTGTAAAAGTCGTGGGCAAACGCTCTGACATCTATGCCCAATTCACTGCAGAATCTTTTCCCGCAGCCATTGGAGAACCTGCCGGCCTGATATTTTCGCAAAAGGACGGCGACAGAGAGGAGGTGGTTTCATGCAACAGAGTCGATCGAGTTCGGACAATCCCGTTCCCGGGCGAAGTACAAATGAAATCATCTTATCAATCGGAGGTTCACCAGTATGGATACAATGGAAAATGAGGAACTCGAGAACAAGAAGATTCTGACGGAACTTTTGGAGTCGAAACAGTATACGAAACTTCGCCAGACGTGTGATAACATGCAGGCGGCGGATATTGCCGCGGTCATGGATGACATGGAGGACGAGGACAGTCTGAAGATGTTCCGCATCCTGCCCAAGGCGCAGGCGGCGGATGTTTTCGCACAGCTGGAAATCGACGATCAGCAGTACATCATTCAGTCCCTCTCCGCAAGAGAAGCATCGAATATCATTGATAACCTGCAGGCCGACGACGCGACGGACCTTCTGGAAGAGATGCCGGCGAATGTCGTGAAGAAGATTCTCTCGAACGCGCGGCCCGACACCAGGGCGGATATCAATCATCTGCTGCGTTACCCGGAGGACTCGGCCGGTTCCATCATGACGGTCGAGTACGTCGACCTCAAGGAAGACATGACCGTCGGGCAGGCGATCGACCGGATTCGCAGTATCGGCCTCGATTCCGAGACGGTCAACATCTGTTACGTCCTCGACAAACAGAGAGTTCTCGTCGGAACGGTGGCGCTGCGCTATCTCCTCATCCACGACAGCGGGGATGTGATCGGCGATTTCATGAATGACAATGTCATCATGATCAATACGACGACCGACCAGGAAGAGGCCGCGAAGATGTTCCAGAAATATGACTTCACCGCGATGCCTGTCGTCGACAACGAGAAGCGTATGGTCGGCATCATCACCATTGATGATGTTGTCGACATCATGGAAGAAGAGGCCACCGAGGATATCGAGAAGATGGCCGCAATCGTGCCTTCCGAGAAGTCGTATTTCAAGACGACGGTGTGGGAGACGTATAAACACAGGATCCCCTGGCTCCTGCTCCTCATGATCTCCGCGACTTTCACGGGTGCCATCATCACGAA
Source organism: Lachnospiraceae bacterium NK3A20 (assembly GCA_900107575.1). Classification (GTDB taxonomy): domain Bacteria; phylum Bacillota; class Clostridia; order Lachnospirales; family Lachnospiraceae; genus CAG-791. Next base: position 19,088 of record FNQX01000027.1, read on the forward strand.
CTACGAGTCGGCACTCGCTTCTTACGTTGTGCTGACGGCATACATCCCGATGCTCATGGACACAGGCGGTAACGCGGGTTCTCAGGCCAGCGTCTCGATCATCCGTGGCCTCTCCCTCGGAGAGGTCGAGTTCCGCAATACATTCAAGGCGCTGTGGAAGGAGATCAGGGTGGCACTCATGTGCGGTATCACCCTTGCCGTCTGCAATTTCGTAAAGCTCCTTGTCGTCGACCGGATTCCGATCGAAATCGCAGCTATCGTCTGCTCAACGCTCGTTGTCGTGGTACTGTTCTCGAAGGTGATCGGCTGTACGCTGCCGCTTCTCGCGGACAAGGTGCATCTGGATCCCGCTGTCATGGCATCGCCGCTCATTACGACAATCGTGGACGCGGTTTCACTCATGACATATTTCCAGATCGCGACGAGAGTGCTGCACCTGTCATAAAAACATCAGGCTGGAAAGCTGCTTGTGGTCCGTGGGAGAGCACGGTCGCCGATCTGAATATGAAGCTATAAAAAGAGTTGCCACGCCAGTTGGAATCTGACGTGACAGCTCTTTATTATGCATTGATATTCTGCTGTTTCTGTGCGAAGCCGGCTCTCTTGCGGAGTCTGGGATCGAGGATCTTCTTGCGCAGTCTTAAGTGTTTCGGCGTAACCTCCAGGAGCTCGTCGGTATCGACGTACTCAATTGCCTGCTCCAGCGACATGATGCGCGGCGGTACGAGGCGGAGCGCTTCGTCGGATGCGGAGGTACGTGTGTTGGTCAGATGTTTCGTCTTGCAGACATTGACCTCGACGTCCTCGGCCTTGGATGCCTGACCGATGATCATGCCGGAGTACACATCTTCGCCGGCGCCGATGAAGAGGGCACCGCGCTCCTGCGCGTTGAAGAGGCCATAGGTAACGGCTGTGCCGGACTCAAAAGCAATGAGGGAGCCGGTCTTGCGGTAGGAGATCTCTCCCTTGTACGGCTCGTAGTCCAGGAAGATGGTGTTCATGATGCCGTTGCCCTTGGTATCGGTCATGAACTGACCGCGGTAGCCGATGAGGCCTCTGGACGGAATCTTGAACTCGAGTCTCGTGTAGCCGCCGTTGGCCTTGCCCATGTTGACGAGCTCGCCCTTCCTGCGGCCCAGCTCCTGAATGACGTTGCCGGAGAACTCTTCGGGTACGTCGATGATGCACTGTTCGATCGGCTCCAGGCGCTGCCCCTTCTCGTCGGTATGGAAGATGACCTCTGCCTTGGACACCGCGAACTCATAGCCTTCGCGGCGCATGGTCTCAATGAGGACGGAGAGGTGCAGCTCGCCTCTTCCGGATACCTTGAAGGTATCGGTGGTATCCGTGTCCTCGACGCGCAGAGAAACGTCCGTGTTGAGCTCACGCATCAGCCTGTCACGGATGTGGCGGGAGGTGATGTATTTGCCATCCTTGCCCGCGAGAGGAGAGTCGTTGACACAGAAAGTCATGCTGATTGTCGGCTCCTCAATCTTCGGGAACGGGATCGACTCCACCTTCTCGGGACCGCAGATCGTATCGCCGATGTGCAGCTCCTCAATGCCGGAGATGGCGACGATGGAACCCATCTTCGCGCTGTCTACCTGCACTCTCTGCAGGCCTTCGAACTCATAGAGGGTGTTGACCTTGCACTTCACGCGCTTCGATTCGTCGTGGTGGTTCACGAGGATGACATCCTGTCCCTGGCGGATCGTTCCGTTGGAAACCTTGCCGATGCCGATGCGGCCGACATAGTCGTTGTAGTCAATCGTCGAGATCAGCACCTGCGTCGGCGCTTCCGGGTCACCCTCGGGAGCGGGGATGTGGTCGATGATCGTCTCGAACAGAGGCTTCATGGAAACGCCCGGGCTGCCGAGATCGAGCGTTGCGATGCCTTCCTTCGCCGAAGCGAAAACAAAAGGACAGTCGAGCTGTTCGTCGTTGGCACCGAGGTCCATGAGCAGTTCCAGCACCTCGTCGATGACCTGCGTGGGCCTTGCGCCGGGGCGGTCGATCTTGTTGATGCAGACGATGATGGAAAGGCCCAGATTCATCGCCTTGGACAGCACGAATCTGGTCTGAGGCATCGGTCCCTCGAACGCGTCTACGACGAGGACGACGCCATCCACCATCTTCAGGACACGCTCTACCTCGCCGCCGAAGTCAGCGTGACCGGGGGTGTCGAGAATGTTGATCTTGACACCGTTGTAATTGACAGCTGTATTCTTGCTGGTAATAGTGATACCGCGCTCACGCTCGATGGCACCGGAGTCCATGACGCGGTCTACGACCTCCTGGTTCGCGCGGAAAACACCGCTCTGGCGGAGCAGTCCGTCTACCAGTGTCGTCTTGCCGTGATCGACGTGGGCGATAATCGCTACGTTTCGTACGTCTTCTCTTCTCTGTATCATTTAACAACCTCTTTAATTCATGTAACCGTCTTGTTGCAAACCGTATAATTTTAACATCGAAGCTATTGATGCGCAATATTGGATCAGCCAAAGCCGTGACTCAATTCTGCAAATTACCATGGAATTTGCAATTCGCGCGCCCTGTATTCACTTTGCGCGGCGGCAGCGTTGTGTTATCATCATATATAAAGCTAACCATGAACGGAGGAATTCCCAATGAGAATCGTATTGAAACTCAGCGGCGAAGCACTGGCAGGAGACAAGGGCACAGGCTTCGACCTTAATGATGTCAAAAGGGTTGCGGCTCAGGTGAAGAGACTGGTAGAGGATGGCAACGAGATCGGCATCGTGATCGGCGGCGGCAACTTCTGGAGAGGCCGCACAGGCACCGAGATCGACCGCGTGAAAAGCGACCAGATCGGCATGCTCGCGACGATCATGAACTGCATTTACGTGTCTGAAGTTTTCCGGAGTGAGGGCATGAAGACACAGGTCATGACACCGTTCGAGGTGAGCGGCTTCACGGAGCTTTTCTCCAAAGACAGAGTGCTGGAACTGTTCCGAGACAATACCGTTGTTTTCTTCGCGGGCGGCACGGGACACCCCTATTTCTCCACAGATACCGGCGTTGTCCTGCGCGCGGTCGAGGTTGACGCGAAGGTCATTCTCATGGCGAAGAATATCGACGGCATCTACGACAGCGATCCCGCGAAGAACCCGGAGGCGAAGCGCTACGATGTACTGCCGATTCAGCGCATCATCGACGAGAACCTGCAGGCGATCGACATGACGGCATCGATTCTCGCAAGGGACAACCACATGCCCCTTCGCGTATTCGATCTGAACGAAGAGGATTCCATCATCAAGGCAGCGAGCGGCACCTTCAACGGCACGACTGTGACCGTTGCATAAAGAGGAGGATTACCATGAGTGATCAGAGAGTCAGAGACATTGAAGAGCGGATGATCAAATCCGTCGAGTTCCTGGAGGACGAGCTGCAGTCGATCCGTGCGGGCAGAGCCAATCCGCACATTCTCGACAGGATCAAAGTCGACTATTACGGCACGCCGACCCCGATCCAGCAGGTAGCGAACATCTCCGTGCCGGAGGCCAGGATCATTCAGATCCAGCCCTGGGACAAGAGTCTTATCAAGGACATCAACCGCGCGATCCAGATGGCGGACATCGGCATCAACCCGACGACAGACGCGACATCCATCCGTTTGATTTTCCCGGAGATGACCGAGGAGAACCGAAGGAATATCACGAAGGATGTCAAGAAAAAGGGTGAGGAAGCGAAGGTTGCGGTGCGCAACCTTCGCCGTGATGGCAACGAAGAGTTCAAGAAGCTCAAAAAGGCCGGAGAGATTTCCGAGGATGTCATTGACGGCATGAGTGACGATCTGCAGAAGATCACGGACAAATATATCAAAGATATCGACGAGATCATCGAGAAGAAGAACAAAGAGATCATGACGATTTGATGCGAAATGTCGCAAGCACGGGAGCAGGAATTATTATGGCAGAAGCGGAACGCGGAATACCGACACATGTAGCGATCATCATGGATGGCAACGGGCGCTGGGCGAGGAAAAGAGGCCTGCCGCGCACCGCAGGCCATGCCCAGGGGGCAAAGGTCGTAGAACAGATTCTGGAAGATGCGGATCACATGGGGATACGGTATCTTACCGTCTACGCCTTCTCAACCGAGAACTGGTCGAGGCCGCAGCCCGAAGTGAAGATGCTGATGAACCTTCTGCGCACCTATATGAAGACGAGCCTTGCCAAGTGTGCGAAGAACAACGTGCGTATTCGCGTGATCGGCGACAAGTCGAAGCTCGACGTTGACCTGCAGAAGGCCATTGCGGGTCTCGAGGAAGATACCAGGGACAACACCGGCATCGGCTTCCAGATCGCGATCAACTACGGTGCGCGGGATGAGATGCGCCGCGCCGTGACGAAACTGTGTGAAAAGGCAAAGAGCGGTGCGCTGGATCCTGCCTCCATTACGGAGGAGACCATCTCGGATTCTCTGGATACGGCAGGAATTCCGGATCCGGATCTGCTCATCCGCACGAGCGGAGAAGAGAGACTGTCCAATTTCCTCATGTGGCAGCTCTCCTACGCGGAGTTCTATTTCACGGATGTGGCCTGGCCTGACTTCAACAAGGCAGAGTTGGAGAAGGCAGTCGACGCCTACCGCCACAGAGAGCGCCGTATGGGCGGACTGGTCCGGTAAAGAGGAAGTGCTGTGAAAAAGAGAGTAATCAGCGGAGTGATAATCTTTGTCCTGGCAGTGGGCCTTGGCTGGGTGGGAGGAATCCCCCTTGCCATTGTCCTTGCTGGCTGCTCCCTCATCGGTTACTACGAGATGACGAGAGCACTGCAGGTCCACGGTGCGTACAGGGCACCGGACGACGGCGTGAACAAAGAGGGCGGGATCGACAGGAAGATGAACCTTCTGGAGATCGTTGGCCTTGTGGCGGCGATCCTCTACTGGCTCATCCTCATTGCCATGAGCGCCAGGGAGGTAGGGCTTGTCGATACGACGTTCCCAGGGCCTTCCGTGACCAACCCGGGGATCGACATATTCATCGCCAACGCCAATGCGCTGACTTTGGTTACGATCATCCTGGTGTTCCTTCTGGAGATGGCGATCTACGTGCTGACCTTCCCGCGGTATGACACAAGGCAGGTTGTGGGGGCGGTCATTTCGTTCCTCTACGTCCCGGTACTCATCGCGTGCATCTATCGTTCGCGCTTCGCGCCCGCGGGCAAGTTCGTCTACGCGCTGATCTTTTTCTGCAGCTGGATCTGCGATACCGGGGCGTGGTTTTTCGGCAGGCTTTTCGGTCGGCACAAGATGGCGCCAATCCTCTCGCCGAAGAAGACGATTGAGGGCGCCATCGGCGGCGTTGCGTGCGGGACGTTCTTATGTTTCCTCGCGGGAGTTCTCGCAGAGCATATTGACGGGGAGCTGCACCTGATCTTCGCCTTTACCGTCATCGGCGTGTTCGGATGCCTCTTGGGGATGGTCGGTGACCTTGCCGCCTCTGCCATCAAGAGGAACCACGACATCAAGGATTACGGCGATGTGATCCCGGGACACGGCGGGATCATGGATCGGTTTGACAGCATCATCTTCACGGCACCCGTCATCTACTATCTGGCAGTGCTGTTCCTGACCGTGCAGAGGTAACATATCCTGATGAATCAACCTGTTGGCTGCCTACCCGGCAGCCTTTTCTATGGAGGGAATGACATGGAGAAGAATATTGCGATCATCGGTTCCACCGGTTCTATCGGCACGCAGGCGCTGGACATCGTGCGGACCTATCCGGAGAATTTCCATATCACCGCACTCGCGGCAGGCGGGAACGTGGTGAAGATGGAGGAGCAGATCCGTGAGTTCCGCCCGGAGATCGCCTGCCTCTATGACGAGGCTGCGGCGAAGGATCTGCGCGAGCGCGTGCGGGATCTGTCGGTGCGTATCGTCTCCGGTATGGACGGTCTCATCGAGGAGGCGGAGTGTGAGAAGACGGATCTGTTCCTGAACGCCGTTGTCGGCATGATCGGCATCCGTCCAACCCTCGCCGCAATCCGGGCGCACAAGACCATCTGCCTTGCGAACAAGGAGACTCTCGTAACGGCGGGACATCTCATTATGCCGGCAGTGGCGAAGGAGGGGGTAGCACTCCTTCCCGTCGACAGCGAGCACAGCGCGATCTTCCAGTGCCTGCACAGCGAACCGCGAGGCCGGATCGACAAGATCCTCCTCACCTGTTCCGGCGGCACCTTCCGCGGGAAAAAGAGAGAAGACCTGCTGCATAAGAATGTCGCCGAGGCGCTGAACAACCCGAACTGGGACATGGGCGCGAAGGTGACCATCGATTCCGCAAGCCTTGTCAACAAGGGGCTGGAAGTCATGGAGGCGAGGTGGCTCTTCGACGTGGACGTCGATCACATCACGGTCGTGGTGCAGCCGCAGAGCATCCTGCATTCCGCGGTGCAGTACGTCGACGGCTCCATCATGGCGCACCTTGCAAGCCCCGATATGCGGCTGCCGATCCAGTATGCGTTCACTTTCCCTGACAGGTTCCCGCTGGATATCAAACCGCTCGATCTCTTCGAGCTGGGGAGCCTTGTCTTCGAGAAACCGGACACCGAAACCTTCCGGGGACTGCCTCTCGCCTACCGGGCGGCGCACGCGGGCGGCTCCATGCCGACGGTATTCAATGCGGCGAACGAGGAGGCGGTGAAACATTTCATGCGTAATGAGATCGAGTTCCTGGATATCTATGATCTCATTGAGGGAGCCATGGATGCGCATACCGTGATCGAAAACCCGACGCTGCCGGAGATTCTGGACACCGAGGAAGAGGCCAGAGAGTGTGTGCGCAGCCTCATCTCGAAGGAATGATGTAGTTTAATTCACAGAACTTTAAGACCTTTCCCTGGATAAATGCGGTAAAGTAGTAATACCCATCTCAAGGAAAGGAACAGAGAATTTCAGATGATCGTCAGTATCATTTTGTTCTTCATTATTTTCAGCATTATTGTCATAGGACACGAGTTCGGGCACTACTGCATCGCAAGGCGGAACGGCATCCGCGTCAACGAGTTCGACATCGGCTTCGGGCCGACGCTTCTTCAATGGCGGCGGGGCGAGACCGACTTCTGCGTGAAGATGCTGCCGCTCGGGGGCGCCTGTATTTTCGATGGCGCGAGCGGCCTGGACGATACGGAACACGAACTGGACGAGCACTCGTTCCCGAACGCGAGCGTCTCTTCCCGGATTGCCACAGTGCTCGCGGGGCCTGTCGCCAATTTCATCATCGGCTTTGTCTTCGCGCTGTTCATCGTCGCGTTCTCCGGCACGGATCTGCCCGTGGTCGCAGACATTATGGACGGCGGCGCGGCACAGGAAGCGGGCATTCAGGCGGGCGATACCATCCGGAAGATCAACGGCGAATCCATCCACCTCTACCGCGAGGTACAGCTCTTCTCGCTCGTCAACTACGGCGAGCCGCTGGACATCGTCTACGAGAGGAACGGGGAGAGGCACGAAGTCACGCTGACGCCGAAGTTCGACGAGGAGGCGGGACGTTATTACATCGGCATCATCGGCTCCGGAGAGTACATGCGCTGCAACGCGCCTGAGGTTTTCCAGTACGGCTTCTACGAGGCGCAGTACTGGGTGAGGGCGACGCTGAAATCGCTGGGGCTCATCTTCCGCGGACATTTCCGGATGGACGACCTCTCGGGGCCTGTCGGCGTCGTCAAGGTTGTGGACGATACCTACACTTCGGCAAAGCCTTATGGCCTGCCGGCGGTCGTGCTGTCCATGTTAAACCTTGCGACCCTCCTCTCAATCAACCTCGGCATCATGAACCTTCTGCCGATCCCCGCACTCGACGGCGGGCGGCTCCTCATTTACATCGTGGAGGCGATCCGCGGCAGGAAGCTCTCGGCGGAGAAGGAAGGCTACATTACTCTGGCAGGCGCGCTCGCACTCATCGCGCTCATGGCCGTTGTCATGTTCAATGACTTTACGAAGTTTTTCAGATAAAACAACAGCAAGGAGACAGTTTATGGCTTACAGAGATCACACGAAAGTGGTACAGGTCGGCAATGTGAAGATCGGCGGCGGCAATCCCATCGCGATCCAGTCGATGACGAATACGAGGACAGAGGACGTGGAGGCGACGGTTGCGCAGATCCTGTGCCTGGAAGAGGCGGGCTGCGAGATCATCCGCAGCACCGTGCCGAATGAAAAGGCGGCAAAGGCGCTGGGAGAGATCAAAAAGAGAATCCACATCCCGATCGTCGCAGACATCCATTTCGATTACAGGATGGCGCTGGCTGCCATTGAGAACGGCGCGGACGCAATCCGCATCAACCCCGGCAACATCGGAGGTGCTGACAGGATCAAAGCGGTGGTGGACGCAGCAAAGGAACACCACGTGCCGATGCGCGTCGGTGTGAACTCCGGCTCTCTCGAGAAGAATCTCGTGGAGAAATACGGAGGCGTGACGCCTGAAGGCCTCGTAGAGAGCGCCCTCGACAAGGTGAGAATGGTAGAGCAGGACGGCTATGATCAGATCGTAATCTCCATCAAGTCCTCCGACGTCCTGACCTGCGTAAGGGCACATGAACTCCTCGCAAAACAGACAGACTACCCGCTGCACGTCGGAATTACAGAAGCCGGTACACTCTACGGCGGCAACATCAAATCCGCGCTTGGCATCGGCATCATCCTCTACGAGGGCATCGGCGATACGATCCGCGTCTCCCTCTCCGGGGATCCCGTAGAGGAGATCCGAACGGCGAAACAGATTCTGAGGGATTTAAAGCTCAGGGAAGGCGGCGTCGAGGTCACCAGCTGCCCTACCTGCGGCAGGACCAGGATTGACCTCATCGGCCTTGCAAATGAAGTCGAGAAGATGGTGCAGAAATATCCTTACAACATCAAGGTTGCGGTGATGGGCTGCGCGGTCAACGGACCGGGAGAAGCGAAGGAAGCCGACATCGGCATCGCGGGCGGCGATGGCGAAGGCTTGCTCATCAAAAAGGGCGAGATCATCAGAAAGGTTCCGGAGGACCAGCTCCTGTCTGTTCTCCAGGATGAACTGGACCACTGGCAGGCGTAACTGATCGAAATCCGGGGAGTCAATGAGTAAATTATTTTTCGAAGTTTTCCCGACACTTAAGGTGGCGGCAGAACTGAAGACACTGTTCCAGGAGACGCAGGTCGCCAGAATTGCGTTCAATAAAACACACACCAAGTTAAAGATCTACCTGGATTCCGGTCACCTCATTCACAAGAAATACATCTATGAGATGGAGCGGGAGATCACGGGAGAAGTCTGCGCCGGCACCGGCGTCGAAGCTGTGATCACGGAGCATTTCGTGCTGTCGGAGCAGTACAGTCCGGAAGTCTTGATGCACGACTACTATGACTCGCTTGTCATCGAGATGTGGCACCTCTCACCGATCATCGGGAACTTCTTCAAGGAAGCGAAGATGCAGTATCTTTCCGATACCGAAGTGACGGTCCGCCTCGAGGACTCCGTCATCTGCCGTGGGGTCGGCGACAAGATCCGCATGCTCCTCGAGCAGATTTTCATGGAGCGCTGCGGGATGCCGGTGAAATTCAATGTCGAGTATTCCCTTCCCATCGTGCACCATGCAAGGAAGATCATGGATTCGGAAGCCGAAGAGCAGGCTGCCGCCAGAATGCAGAACGTGCGCATGGCTGTCGCCGACGAGGCGGCGGGGGCGGGTGCCGGTGCAGAAACTTCTGCGCAGAGCCAGAACGCTGCTTCCCTGGCAGCAGGTGGGAGCGCCAGGGCAGGGGGAGCGCAGGCAGCCGCCGCACCTAGGAGCGGCCGGAAGGTCAACCTCTCCAAGGCGACGAAGGGCTTCATCCGTTCCTCGAATCCGGACGTCATCTGCGGCAGAGAGTTCGACGACAATTCCATTCCCATCCACGATATTCAGGGAGAGATGGGAGAAGTCTGCGTCCGCGGCAGGATACGCCAGAATGAGCGGCGCGACATCCGCAACAACAAATCCATCCTGAAATTCACGATCACCGATTTCACTGATTCCATCATCTGCAAGATCTTCGCACCGACCGAGATGGCAGACCAGACGATGGAGCGCCTTGCCGTGGGCAAATTCGTCAAGGTCAAAGGCTATACCAAAGAGGATACTTTCGAGCATGAGGTCACGATCTCCTCACCTTCCGGCGTCATGGCGATCCCTTCGTTCGTGACGAAGCGCCAGGACCACTATGAGAAGAAGAGAGTCGAGCTCCACATGCACAGCAAGATGAGTGACATGGACGGCGTGACAGACGTGACAGACCTCGTGAAGCGTGCCTACGAGTGGGGGTGGCCCGCGGTCGCGATCACAGACCACGGCAACGTGCAGGCTTTCCCCGACGCGAACCATGTCGTCACCGATCTTTACGACGCGGAGAAAAAGAGAAGGAAGGAAGCAGGCGAGCCGCCGATCGACCGCCAGGATTTCTTCAAGGTGATCTACGGCGTCGAGTGCTACCTCGTCGACGATCTGAAACATGTCGTTACCTTTGGAGATACGAAGAATGATCCCGCCTTTGGCCCGGATGCGATCTACCACGTGCCGGATCAGGAACTGGAAGGACAGGAGCCGGAGAAAGTTCCGGAGAACTACGACATCGAAAAAGGCAATTACGTCGTCTTCGATATCGAGACGACCGGCTTCTCCGCGGAGCGCGACCGCATCATCGAAATCGGCGCCGTGCGCTATGAGCACGGCGAGGAGACGGGACGGTTCTCCGAGTTCATTAACCCGAGAATTCCGATCCCGTACCGCATCACCAACCTGACATCCATTAATGACGAGATGGTAAAGGACGCACCGGGCGTTGAGGAGATCCTGCCACGGTTCCTCGAATTCTGCAAGGGCTGCATCACGGTGGGCCACAACGTGCAGTTCGATATCGGCTTCATCCGGGCGAACGCCAAAAGGCTCGGCCTTCCCTGCCCGCTCACGACCATGGACACCATGGACATGGCGAGGGTTATTTTCCCAGGGCATAAGAGCTACAACCTGGATGCCGTCGGCAAGATGCTGGACGTTCAGAACCGCCATCACCACAGGGCAGTCGACGACGCGGACGCGACGTCGGAGATCTTCTGGAAGCTGATCCGCCTCTTCACAAAGCGCGGTGCGCATACCCTCGGCAACATTAACACCATGGCGGACGACAACCCGGATATCATCAAGAGGAAGAGACCCGTCCACTGCGTGCTCCTCGCCAAGAACACGATGGGACGAGTGAACCTTTATCGGATGATATCTGCCTCGCACCTGACTTATTTTTACCAGAAACCGAAGATCCCGAAGAGCATGATATTGAAGAATCGGGAGGGCATCCTGGTCGGTTCCGCGTGCGTTGCGGGCGAGCTGTATCAGGCGCTGCTGGACGAGAGGTCGGACGAGCGGATTGCGGAGATCGTGAAATTCTACGACTATCTGGAGATCCAGCCGCGGGCGAACAACCATTTCCTCATCGCTTCGCCCCGGTATGAGAACATCAACACCGAGGAAGACATCCTGAATATCAACCGCAGGATTGTGGAGCTGGGCGAGAAGTTCGGCAAGCCTGTCGTCGCGACGGGGGATGCGCATTTCCTGGACCCCGAGGACGAGGTCTACCGCACCATCATCCAGAATTCCATCGGCATGGGCAAGGAGGAGGAACCCGCGCCGCTCTACCTGCACACGACGGATGAGATGATGGAGGAGTTCTCGTATCTTGGACAGAAGAGGTGCGAGGAAGTTGTCATCACCAACACGAACAGGATCGCCGACATGGTGGAGTCCATCTCCCCGGTGCGCCCGGACAAGTGTCCGCCCGTCATCGAGGATTCGGACCAGCAGCTGCGCGACATCTGCTACAACAAGGCGCATGCGCTCTACGGCGACCCGCTGCCGAAGATCGTGCAGGACCGTCTCGAGCTGGAGCTGACCTCCATCATCAAGAACGGTTACTCCGTCATGTACATCATCGCGCAGAAGCTCGTGTGGAAGTCCAATGAGGACGGGTACCTCGTCGGCTCCCGAGGCTCGGTTGGCTCCTCACTCGTCGCGTTCATGTCGGGCATCACGGAGGTCAACGCGCTGAGCCCGCACTATTACTGCCCGAAGTGCCACTACAGCGATTTCGATTCGCCAAAGGTGAGAGAATACGCAGGCAAGTGCGGCGTGGATATGCCGGAGAAGAACTGTCCTGACTGTGGCACACCGCTTATCCGGGCGGGCTTCGACATTCCGTTCCAGACCTTCCTTGGCTTCAAGGGGGACAAGGAGCCTGACATCGACCTGAACTTCTCCGGAGAATACCAGGCGAAGGCACACGCCTACACCAAGGTTATCTTCGGACACGAGCAGACCTTCAAGGCGGGCACGATCGCAACCGTCGCGGACAAGACGGCGTACGGGTACGTGCTGGGCTACTGCGAGGACAACGAACTCTCCATGCGAAGGTGTGAGAAGGAAAGGCTCTCGGAAGGGTGCGTGGGCGTGCGCCGTAGTACCGGCCAGCACCCCGGCGGCATCGTCGTACTGCCTGTGGGCGAAGAGATCAACACCTTCACACCCGTGCAGCACCCGGCGAATGATATGGAAACGCCGATCATCACGACGCATTTCGACTACCACAAGATTGACCACAACCTGTTGAAGCTCGATATCCTCGGTCACGATGATCCGACCATCATCCGTATGCTGCAGGATATCACGGGGATAGACCCGCTCTCCATCGCGCTGGACGACCCCGGCGTCATGAGCCTGTTCACGTCGACAAAGGCCCTCGGCATCACACCGGAGCAGGACGGCGGCATCAAGGTCGGCACCCTGGGCGTTCCGGAGTTCGGCACGAAATTCGTCATGGGCATGCTGGAGGATACGCAGCCGCACACCCTGTCGGAGCTCATCAAGATCTCGGGACTGTCCCACGGTACCGACGTGTGGCTGGGCAACGCGCAGGATGCGATCGCGAACGGCTACTGCACGCTCGCGACCTGCATTGGCTGCCGTGACGACATCATGACCTATCTCATCAACATGGGACTGGATCCTTCGGAGAGCTTCAACATCATGGAGCGCGTCCGCAAGGGAAAGGTTGCGGGAGGCAAGGTCAGGGAGTGGCCGCAGTGGTGTGAGGACATGAAGGCGCATGGTGTGCCTGACTGGTACATGCGCTGCTGCGAGAAGATCAAATACATGTTCCCGAAGGGCCACGCGGCGGCCTATGTTATGATGGCGCTGCGCATCGCGTGGTTCAAGGTGCACCGGCCGCTCGCCTACTACGCGGCCTATTACAGTATTCGCGCGAAGGCCTTCGACTATGAGATCATGGCGCAGGGCAGGCAGCACCTTCTGGATGTCATGGCCGACTACAACGCGCGGAAGGACAGCCTGACCGCGGCCGAGCAGGCACAGCTGGACGACTGCCTCGTCGTACGCGAGATGTACGCAAGAGGCATTGAGTTCGCGCCGATCGAGCTGGGCAGGGCGAAGGCGAAACACTTCACGATCTGGGATGGGAAGCTCATGCCGTCCTACACCTCGCTTCACGGCATGGGCGCATCCGCGGCGGAACAGCTGGAGGAGGCCTGCAAACACGGCAGCTTCCTCTCACAGCAGGAAGTGCGTGAGCGCGGCAAGGTGTCGCAGACGATCATCGACCTCATGAAGAAGCTCGGCATCCTCGGCGACCTGCCGGAGACCAACCAGTTCAGCCTGTTTGACATCGGGATGGAGTAAGAAGGAGAGTCTATGATTGCCTGTCGCAATGCAGGGAAAACAGCAGGCGGCAGGCAGTATCATGTAGTAGACAACAGCCAGCGTTGAGCACGGAGGTATGTGAGCGTATGCAGCTATCCACTTCGTAACGATAGTTGTCGACAATTCCACAATGAGTGATAGAGCCAGACTCCGGCAGACGGTGAAATTTCTACACCGCCTGCCGGAGTTTTCCTGTATGGAAATAATCATGAAATGGCGCCGCCACAGGAATCTAACGCATCTGCGTGATCGTGTGCGCCTGTTCTATGCGCAATGCCGAAAGGCGCGCATTTCGTTGACTTTTACGGATTGTCCGCCAACTCATCCCGCGGCTACACTGATCGTAGTTCGGATCATACCGCCAGCAGGAATGAAACGGATGCCGGCTCCTCTGCCTCCATTCTGTGGTCGCAGCAGCGGCTGTCTCGTATCATATCTTGTGACAAATCTTCCTCGGACAATAATGGGATTGGATCACGGGGCGGCTGCCCTGTGATTCCGGCTGACAGGGCAGAGAAACGGCGGATTGGGTAGGCCTGCTGACGGCATGATCGATCTGACTGCTGAATATTTACACCGATAACTTTTGTCAAAGTTTCCAAGAGAGCGGGAATGCGCTATACTTCAGGATAACTGTTACGCGGGGTGCACCCGGAGCAAAGAGCGTTCCGGGTTGTATTCCACAGATACGAGGTGAGGATTATGGCGGCTCCCAGACCATTGAGCAGGATCACGCTCCCGGAAGAAGTGGTACAGAAGGACAGACGTAAATGTGCAAGGTACGACCAGTGCGGGCTGGGGGAGAAGGCGGTCTACCTGGGCTCTGCCCTGATGCCGCGAAGGTACTACATCCCCTATGAGGCCATCACGCATGTGTTCAAAAGGGTCGCGGTATCGAACGGAGCGGGCAAGGGGTTCCTGGCGCCGATCCTGTATCTTGTCGTGCGCTACGACGATGGGCAGGAGCGGCAGTGCAGTTTCCGTTATCTGCAGGATGCCGATAAGATGCTGGATGCGATCGAGTCGGCACACCCTGAGATCGCCCTCATGTCGCCGGAAGGCGTGCAGAAGGCCAGGGAGAAGAGACAAAAAGAGGCGGCAATCGAGAACGCCGTACTCTCTGATGCCGAAGAGCACGAGGTGCGCCTTCTGAATAATGCAAAGCTCGAGTTAGAGAAAAGGCCGGGTCTCTATGAGAAGCTCGCCGTTACGGCAAAGAGAAAAAGAACCGCGGACCTTACGAATCCGAGATACCAGACGCTCGCGGCAGTAATCTGCAGTGCGGGCGTGATCGCAATTCTGGCTGGGCTACTCCTGATGCACCGCCGCGTGGGAGGATCGCTCCCGCTCCTTGTCATACTGGCAGGCGCGGCTGCTGTTTTCCTGATGATCAACAGCGGGGCGCTGCCCACGCCGTCGCACAGCCGAAAAGCCCTTACGAAGGCATATAACGAGGCACTCGCCGCCATGGAGAAATCGCTGCGTAATACCACCTTCCCGTTCGCGGCCGCCTATGCGCACCCCATTGTCCTCGAGCGCTGCATCCGCATCATCAAAGAGGGCAGGGCAGAGACTGCGCTGGCTGCGTTGGAAGAGCTGAAAAGGGACCTGAAGGCGGCGGATTCCTCCGTCGCGCTCTCCGGCAAAGACTACAGCGACGTCATCACGATTAAGCCGCTGTTCACAGTCAATGACTACCGTTAAAGGACGCTGACATGGACCTTTTGTTGATCATCGAAGATGATGTGAAAATGAATTCAGAAGACAGATACGTTTACTTTGGTCGGTTACTGGGACTACGATCCCGTCATGCCTGGAAAGGCAACATTTTCCATATGGTTTTTTCGTATGATTCTCGGAAAATATGGTGTCTGGGGACAGTTCCCGGAATCTGTCCGGAATCTAAAGAAATTATAAAAAATTGTGGAAATGCCTATTGAAATTCCAAAATCCACGGTCTATCATACGCATAACATATATAGTTTCATACGTTAAAGGATTAATACGCCAACGCAGAGGACTGCCAGAGCGCTGATCCCAAGACGCAGAAGAGAAAGGAAGCAGCATATGATCACATTTATCATTGGCCTCGTCATCCTGATCGGCGGCGGCGCGCTGTACGGCAGATTCTGTGAGAATGTCTTCGGACCCGATGACCGTGAGACCCCCGCCTTCGCGAAGCAGGACGGTGTCGACTACGTTCCGATGAAAACATGGAAGAACAGTCTGATCAACCTTCTGAACATCGCGGGTACCGGCCCGATTCTCGGACCGATCCAGGGCATTCTGTTCGGACCCGTCGCGCTCCTCGCGATTCCGGTCGGCAACATCATCGGCGGCTCCATGCACGACTATTTCTCCGGCATGATCTGCACGAGAGACGGCGGCACACAGATGCCTGACATGGTGAAGAAATACACCAACAACACCGTTTACTGGCTGTATGACATCTTCATCTGCATCCTTCTCCTCCTCGTCGGCGCGGTATTCATTTACACACCCGGCGACATCACGGCGACACAGGTATTCGGTTTCTCCGGTTCCGCGACCGCGGTTTCCACCTGGGTGATCTATCTCGTGATCTTCGGCTATTATCTGATCGCCACGGTATTCCCGATCGACAAGATCATCGGCAGAGTATACCCGATCTTCGGCCTGATCCTTATTTTCACCGCAGCGGGTATCTTCGCTGCTATCTTTGCCCAAGGGTATCCGCTCACAGAACTCTGGGGCAACTGGAGCGCGGTTGGAACGAGTATCTCCGGGACCCAGGCGAGCGCGGCGGGCACGACAGAAGCGGTGCTCCTCACAAACGGCTACGACTACGCGGCGAGATTCTCCACGGGACATTTCATCCCGGTATTCTTCCTGACCGTTGCCTGCGGCATCCTGTCCGGTTTTCATTCCACCCAGACGGCGTTGATCTCCAGAACCATTGAGTCCGAGAAGGCCGGCAAAATGACGTTCTACAACATGATGGTCGTGGAAGGCTTCATCGCGATGTGCTGGGCGGCCGGCGCGATGGCCATGATCAACCTGGGCGCAGCGAACGGCGGCGTTTCCATGATCGGCAACAGCTACGCGACCCTCTCTTCGGCAGAAGCCGCAATGAAGGACGGCGTTCTCCAGGCTGGCTTCTTCCAGGGCGCGGACGGCTCTTTCTATCACGTGATCGCGGCAACCTCGGTGGTCGGCGTACTCTGCAAGAACGCACTGGGACCGATCGGCGGCATGATCGCTCTTATCGGCGTCATCATCCTTCCAATCACCTCGGGTGACACCGCACTCAGAGCGCTGCGCCTGACCCTGACAGATACCTTCCATATCCGCCAGGACACCAACGCAAGGCGTATCGGTCTGGCACTGCCTGTCTTCGGTCTCGTGCTTGTCATCCTCGCGTGGGCGAAGTTCAACGCAAACGGCTTCGCAATCCTGTGGAACTACTTCGCATGGGCGAACCAGATGATCTCCCTGTTCGCGCTCTCCTGCATCGCAATCTACATGTACGAGAACAACAAGGCGAAATACGTCTGGATGCCGCTCGTTCCCGAAGCGTTTTACGCATTCTGCACCTGCGCTTTTCTGGTACAGAACCCGACGCAGTCGAAGAACGGCATCAACCTGCCGTGGAGTGTTGCTTACACGGTGGCGACGGTATTCACGATCGCGCTCATCACACTCGTTGTGAGAACCGGCAAAAAGAGAGCGGGGCGCTCCGTCGAGACCAGAGAACAGCTGGCGGAAGCCTGATCTTTCCGTAATAGTTCAGGGGCAAGTGTTTCTTAACATTGAATACTACAGCGGGCGGCCGGGCAGGGTTACTGCCTGGCCGCTCTTGGTGATTAAACAACTATTGTAAGCTATGATATCTGTTAGTACAGCCCGAAGCAAAAGCCCAAGGGCTCAACCCACGGACTTGCTTCTCCGGGCGTACCAGAATAGATATTCAGCATGAGAAAGGGCGGCAGGATGGAGACGATGCTGGATTTTCTGAAAAGCCAGGGAGTATCGGATAGAATCATTACGGAGATCGAACAGTTCAGAAGCTACTATCAGCTGGGGGAGGGACTGGAAAGCCGCATTCCGCAGCCGCAGTACCGCTACTACGGGAAAGAGGTCTGGGAAGAAGCGGCGTCGGCCCTGCTCTCCGGTGAGAATCTTCTCCTCGTGGGGCCCAAGGCGACGGGCAAGAATGTCCTGGCGCAGGGACTCTCCAACGCGTTCGGCAGGCCGGAGTGGGACATTTCCTTCTATATCAATACGGACGCCGGAACGCTCATTGGCGCCGACACCTTCGAAGACGGCAGAGTGAGTCTTCGCAAGGGACCGATTCTGCAATGCGCCGAGGCAGGCGGCTTCGGCATCCTCGATGAGATCAACATGGCGAAGAATGAATCGCTGGCGGTACTGCACGCGGCGCTCGATTTCCGGCGCGTCATTGATGTGCCGGGGTACGAGCAGTTTCATTTAAGTGACGCGACGAGATTCATTGCCACCATGAACTACGGCTACGCGGGCACCCGCGAGATCAATGAGGCGCTGGCATCCCGGTTCATGATCATTCAGATGCCGGTCGTTTCGAAAGAGAACCTGGAGCAGCTCATCCGGGACAAGTTCCCGGACATCACGAAGGAGTACGCGGGCCAGTTCGCGCAGCTCTTTGAAGACATCCGAAAGATGTGTGAGAGCGGAGAGATCTCGACAAAGGCGCTGGATCTTCGAGGCCTCCTTGCGGCAATCGGCCTCATGCACAATGACCTTCCGGTGCTGCAGGCCCTGGATCTTGGTATTGTCAACAAATGTTTCGACGACTATGAGAGACAGCTGGTCGAGGATATGATCCACGTCCGCTTCCCCGGAGATTTACAGCGGTCGGCGATCTTCGCAGGTTGAGACACTTGAAAACATCAGGCGGCGCGGAAGTCGCCGATAAAAGGAACGATGGAAATCACGGAATTTGAGAAAAAGCGTGCGGCGAATCTCATCTGGAACGGCGCGCACGACTATACGATTGATACGGGGTTCCGTGTGTACGACTTTGAGGGCAGGGCGCAGCTCTACTGGAACAGCA
Organism: Lachnospiraceae bacterium NK3A20; assembly: GCA_900107575.1. GTDB lineage: Bacteria > Bacillota > Clostridia > Lachnospirales > Lachnospiraceae > CAG-791. Next base: position 37,910 of record FNQX01000027.1, read on the forward strand.
TTGTCGGCGCGGTGCACGCGCATTACGACTGGGAGAAGCTGATGCGTTTCTACCGCACCTTCGAGGAGACGATCGGAGAGGAACTCTACGAGAGCATTTTCTGGATCGCGCTCGAGAACTGCACGTATGAGTGGGAGAAGAGTGAGCGGCCGGTTCTTCCCTACCTTCGCAGGCAGTACGCGGAGCACGAGATCGCGCACCATGCGCTCGGCGTTTCGGATGACAACAGCGCGGTAGTGCGCTCTGTCAGCATTCTCCTGGGGCATCTGCATCACATCCTGGGAGAGCCGGACAATATCCCGGATCCCGTCGATGCCGGTTTCCTTGCTGCCATCGAGCTGGGGGCGGAGCAGGATACGGACGGTGTTATTGCAGCGTTGACGAAGGCCCTGGAGAAGTATACGATCTATCGGGATCCCGCAACGCACGGCGGGAGGAAAGAGCTGCTACCAAAAGTTTCGATCTTCCATCTCTTCCATAAAAATAAGAAGGCAAATCCTGAGATCCGCCTGCCTGTGCGGCGTCTCTCTTTCGGCTATGGCGAGCATGTGGACGCATACGGGAGCGAAGCGCTGGATCCGGAGCATCTTGCCGCGGCTTTTGCGCAGTTCGCAGCCCAGTCGGATACGAAGCTCGCGGAGTATATCACCGATTATTTCGGTACCTCAATCTATCATCCGAAAGAGACAGCTCGCCTTGTGAAAGCGTACTGCTATGGGAACCATCGGGCGGTGAAGCTCCATTTCACCCGCGGGGACTATACGAACGAGATGCTGGAGAGAGGCTATGCCGGGAAGATGCACCGTCTCGCTATCGAGCAGGCGAAGATTAACGAGGCAACCTATCACAGGGCGGAGGCACGGCACCGGCTGGCAGTGGACCGGCTGGCGGAGCGGCTGCGCAATTCCATTCTCACGCACCTGGATGATGAGGAGAGAAAGGCACTCACAGGAAGGGTCGCTCCGGAGAGGATCTGGCGCGCCATGTATGTGAACGATGGAAAGGTGTTCGATCAGACGATCCCGGGAGATACCGGCGGCATCACGATCGACCTTCTCCTGGACGCTTCCGGCTCCCAGCAGCACAGGACACAGATTGTCGCGGCGCAGGGCTACATGATCGCAGAGGCACTCACGAGAGTGGGCATTCCCTGCCGCGTCGCATCGTTCTGTTCCCTCAGCGGGTACACGGTATTCAACCTGTTCCGCGACTATTCGGAGAACGATAAGAACCGGGAGATCTTCCGCTTCTTTACCACCGGCGCGAACCGGGATGGCCTCGCGGTGCGGATCGCGGCAGGATGGATGAGAGAGAACCACGCAGAGCACCGCATCCTCATCATCCTTTCGGACTGCCAGCCAAATGACGTCGTTCCGGTGCCCGCAGAGAGCGGTGCGAAACCGTACGCGGCGGGCGTCGGAGTAGAAGATACGGCGGCAGAAGTACATGCGGCGCGCCAGAATGGAATCGACGTTCTGTGTGTTTTCACAGGAGAGGACAACAACCTGCCGAACGTCCACAGAATCTACGGCAGAGACTTTACGAGAATCCGCTCCCTTGACATGTTCGCCGACGCGGTTGGGCGGCTCATCGAGGAGCGGATACGACTGATATGAAGGAGAAAGCAATGTTCCTGTTCACGAGGAAAGAAGATGTGCTCACAACGCGCAGCAGGCAGGAAGCGGATGCGGCGGAGAAGGCGCTGAACGCCGCCGGCATCCGCTGTCACAGATGGCGCCAGGAGCCAATCCCGGTCGGCGGTTGCGGCGCGAAGATGCGGCCGAGCGACTGGCAGAAGGGCCTCAAGGTAGAGAATAACGACGAGAAGCGCATGATCTATCACGTGGAAGTTGCCGTGGAGGATCTGGAGAGGGCGAAGGCAGCAGTACAGGGAAAAGGACTGTGACATGGGAATTGTAGTGATCGGGGCAGTCATGGTGGATATCAAGGGGTATCCACTGGCGCAGTACATCGCGGGCGGGAGGAATTCCGGCCGCGTTCTCACCGTCTATGGCGGCGTATCGAGGAACGTGGTGGAGGACATCGCGAACGTGGAGCTGCGGCCGACCTATATCGGCATCGTCGATGAGACGGCAACCGGCGCGGACATCATCGCGCAGCTCGAACGCCACAAGGTCAACACCTCCTACATGCGGCAGGTGAAGAACGGAATGGGGACATGGCTCGCGATTTTCGATAACGACGGCGATGTGGTGGCGTCCATTTCGCAGCGCCCGGACCTGTCCGAGATCGGGCACATCCTCGATGACCACGGCGATGAGATCTTCCGGGATGCTGATGCCATTGCGATGGAGATTGACATGGACAGCGCGATCCTGAAGAAGGTTTTCCAGCTCGCGGAAAAACATCAGAAGAAAGTATACGCTGTGGTTTCCAACATGGCGATTGCGATGGAGCGTCGCGATCTCTTACAGAAGACGGCCTGCATTGTCTGTAACAGGGAAGAGGCGGGGCTTCTCTTCTCCGACGGCAGCGATTCCCTCTCGACGGAAGAGCTGCAGAAGCTCCTCGTCAGGAAAACCCGGGCTGCGCAGTACCCGAAGCTCGTTGTCACACTCGGCGCGGAGGGCTCTGTCTGGGCGGATGAGAACGGGGAGAGCGGCTACTGCCCGCCGAAGAACGTTGCCGTCATCGACACGACCGGCGCGGGCGACGCCTTTTTCTCCGGCGTGGTCATCGGGCTCACCTACGGCAAGAGCCTCGGCGATGCCTGCGAGATCGGAACGAGACTTGCCGCCTCCGTCATCGCGACGAAGGAAAACGTCTCGCCCCGGTTCCAGCCCGCAGAGTTCGACCTCGACGTTTTCGTGCAATAGAATGGAAACCGTGGAAAATAATCTCAATTTGTGGGAGAATGATAAATATCGCGCATCGAAGAACCTGAGTTGGGGAACGGTAGTATGAAATATATCAATATTATTCTAGGCGTTGTCATTGCTGCACTGGTCGTATTTCTGGGCCTGCATACCGCCCTTGGCAAGATCAATGATGATACGGTGACGGAAGAGAGTGCCTCTTTCGTGGAGACCATTGACGCTGAGGGGGCTGCGGCTGCCGTTTCTTATATTGACATTCCCGGTTGGAAGGGAAGAAAGTCCGGCACAGGCAAGGACTTGACGACGGGGAAAATGCCGGACGCCGCCATGGAAGAGACACCCGCGGCGGAACAGGAGAAGAGTCCTGCGACTGACAACGCGGCAGCAGCGTCCGCCGCTCCCGCAGCGCCTGCCGCAAAGCCCGCTGCCGTCAGTGCGCCTGTGGCGAAACCTGCTGCAAAGCCTCAGGCAGCGAGCCCTACGCCCACGCCATCCACCACGCCGACAGAAGGTGCCGAGGCTGCTGCCACAACGGAGAAGGATGGGAAGAGCACGGATGGCACAGGGGCACCCGTATCCGATGACGATACCAGGCCCCGCGGCGATGAGTCTGCCGCGGCAGCAGCCGCGGTCCGCGGTGAGAATGGCGACAATGTCGTGACGAACATCGACGGTGTGGATATCTATGACAGTGATTTCGTCGATGGCACTACGAATACGAACAAGCCCAAGAATCACGGGGAGAAGAGCGACGGGGCAAGTTCTACCGGAACCTCCAGCAATTCTTCTGCGAACACGGACGCGTCCTCAACGGGAAGTTCTCAGGATGGAGCGAAGAATACGACTTCCTCGGAAGACCCGGGAGCGGACAACACTTCCAAAGATGCAGGTACGGTACCTTCCAGTGAGAAGCCATCCGACGCCTCCGGAGCGAAGGGGACGAACAAGGCAAACGGAAACGCGGCCAACGGTAATGGGAACAGTGATGGCAAGGATACTCCTTCCAATGCAGGATCCCAGATGGCAACGCAGACAGACGCCTCCACGGCAGGCAGCAGCGTAGTCACCACGATCGACGGCGTTGAAGTGTACGATAGTGATTTTGTGAATTAGCTATAGCTAATTGCTATAGTGATATCATATTTATATAGTATAATTTCTTGACATCTCCATACACAGAAGATATAGTAATGAACAATTTCAGATTGTATACAGTTTGCACAGTCTAACAACGGAAGCGGCATATCGGCAGGACATTTCATACTGCATGAGAGCGCTGGTATGTGTCAGCCCGCAAGAGGAGGAGATTATGAAGAAATTTACCAAGGTGATGAGCGTTGTCTGTGCATCCGCCATGGCGATAACCGTACTGGCAGGCTGCGGATCTTCATCCGACAGCAGCACCGCGTCATCGGGAAGCGCTGAGTCGGAGGCAGCAGGAGTATTCAAGATCGGCGCGATCGGTCCTCTGACCGGCGGCGCGGCAGCGTATGGCAATGCCGTTGTCAACGGCGCGCAGGTCGCGGTCGACGAGATTAACGCGGCAGGCGGCATCAATGGCTATCAGGTAGAGCTCAGAGGAGAAGACGATGAGATGGACAGCCAGAAGTCCGTCAACGCCTACAACTCCTTAAAGGACTGGGGCATGCAGATGCTGGTAGGCTCCACCACATCGGCCGCATCCATTGCCGTATCCGAGTATACCAAAGAAGACAATATGTTCCAGCTCACCCCTTCCGGTTCTGCGGTAGACTGCGTGAAGTATGACAATGTATTCCGTGTCTGCTTCTCCGATCCCGCACAGGGAACAGCTTCCGCACAATACATTGGACAGAACAAGCTGGCGACAAAGATCGGTATCATCTATGACAGCTCGGATGTTTACTCCTCCGGCATCTATCAGACCTTCGTAACCGAGGCAGCGAACCAGGGGCTTGAGATCGTTTCTCAGGAAGCGTTCACCGCAGACAACAAGACGGATTTCTCCGTACAGCTGCAGAAGGCCAAGGACGGCGGCGCAGAGCTCGTCTTCCTGCCGATCTACTATAATGAGGCTTCCCTCATCCTGCAGCAGGCGAATACGATGGGCTTCAAACCGGTTTTCTTCGGCTGTGATGGTCTGGACGGCATCCTCACGGTTGAGAATTTCGACACCTCCATTGCGGAGGGCACCATGCTCCTGACACCGTTCGCGGCTGACGCGACAGATGATGCGACGAAGAAGTTCGTTACGACCTATGAGCAGAAATATCAGGTCACACCGAACCAGTTCGCGGCTGACTCCTACGATGCCGTCTATGCCATCAAGGCAGCGGCGGAGAAGGCTGGCCTTACTCCGGAGCAGAGCGTTTCTGAGATCTGCGAAGCCTTAAAGAGCGCGATGACAGAGATCACGGTGGACGGCATCACTTCCCGGGGCATGACATGGGAGGCTTCCGGCGAGCCCAACAAGGAGCCGAAGGCAGTCAGAATCGAGAGCGGCGCGTACGTCTCCGCGCAGTAAGTTTTGCAAGGGCGGGCTCGAGGTGCGGCATATCGGGCCCGCCGCTCGTAAGGCTCTGTGGATAAATGATCTTGAAGGATCATTCATTATCCACGTGGTGTGATCATTAATCCGCCGAGCCTTAAATCGCGGGCGGCCACCGACATACCGCACCCCGAGCCCTGCACATTGGCAAAATTAACAGCGCTGTGTGCACATCGAGGCCACCCATATTACATCGGCTTCACTGCTCGATCGACTTTGTAGATTAATTCAATATTTGCAGTCGAGCTGTCGTGCAGAGCCAGTATCATTTAAAATGATGCAGGGAGACTGATATGTCGAAGTGCGGCGTATTAAGAGAAGTCTATGCTGCGGCCGATTGGCGTGTTGGAGTGCTGCGCATTAAGAGAAGTTTATGCTGCGGTGACTGACGTGTCGGGTGCAGCGCGATTTAAGACTCGGTGGATTAATCTCTACATAACCTACCTGTAGTTGTAACCTACAAAGGGATTCATCCACAGAGACTTACGAGCGCAGCACCCGATGCGCCAGGCACCGCAGCTAAGAAAATAAGTGAACAACAGAAACCCTATGGCAGGGAGGCTTCGTGGCAGCACGACCTCCCTGCTATGGCATTGAGGGAAAAGAAGATGAGCTTTCTCACATCCTTTGTCAATGGCCTGAGCCTTGGCAGCATCTACGCGATCATCGCACTGGGCTACACCATGGTGTACGGCATCGCCAAAATGCTGAACTTCGCCCACGGCGACTTCATCATGGTCGGCAGCTATATCATATTCACCTTCGTCTCCACGCTCGGCCTGCATCCGGCCGTCGGTGTGCTGGTCTCAATCGTACTGTGCACGCTCCTGGGCGTTGGCACAGAGAGAATCGCTTACCGGCCGCTCCGGCAGGCGGCGTCGCCCCTGGCCGTGCTCATCACGGCGATCGGCGTCTCCTACCTTCTGGAGAACCTGGCCCTTCTGATCTTCGGTGCGGACACCAAATCCTTCACCAGCATCATCCCGTGGAGCGGCATCACGCTGGCGGGCGGTGCGCTTCGTATCCAGGGCGTGACCATTGTCACCATTGCCCTCAGTGTTGCGATCCTCATTGCGCTGCAGTTCTTCGTCCACAGGACGAAGAGCGGACAGGCCATGCTGGCCGTGGCGCAGGATAAGGGAGCGGCGACCCTCATGGGCATCGACGTCAACAAAACAATCTCCCTCACCTTCGCGATCGGCTCGGCACTCGCCGCCGTCGCCGGCGCGCTGCTCTGCAGTGCCTACCCGTCCCTTACGCCATACACCGGCGCCATGCCCGGCATCAAGGCTTTCGTTGCGGCGGTACTGGGCGGCATCGGTTCCATTCCCGGCGCAATGATCGGCGGCCTGGTCCTTGGCATCGTCGAGATCCTGTCCCGAACCTACATTTCCTCCCAGCTGTCGGACGCCATTGTGTTCGGCATTCTGGTCGTCGTACTGCTCGTGAAGCCGACAGGCCTTCTGGGCAAGATCACACAGGAGAAAGTATGAGGAGGCAACAGATGAGCAATACGAATCAAACCGCTGCATCTGCAGCACCTGCATCCATCCTGAAGGCGGCAGAGGGGAAGAGGAGAAGGAATGATCTCATCACCTTCGGCATTGTCATTGTCGTCTACGCGATCCTTGAGATTCTCATGAAGACAGGACTCCTCTCGAGTCACTTAAAGGGTCTGCTGGTCCCTATGGCCTATTATGCGGTTGTTGCCGTCGCGCTGAACCTGTGCGTCGGCATCCTGGGAGAGCTCTCCTTAGGACACGCGGGGTTCATGTGCATCGGTGCCTTCTCCAGCGCGCTGTTCTCCCAGATCTTCCAGAACAGCATGCCGGCAGCGCCGCGTTTCTTCCTCGCGTTCGTGATCGGCGTGGCCGTGAGCGCACTGTTCGGGTTCCTCATCGGCATCCCGGTGCTTCGCCTCAACGGAGACTACCTCGCGATTGTGACACTCGCGTTTGGTGAGATCATCAAGAACATTCTGAACGCGCTGTACCTGGGACTGGATTCCCGCGGTTTCCACGCGTCTCTCCAGAATGTCATGGCGCTTGGCCTGGAACCGGACGGCACCGTCCTTGTCAACGGCGCGATGGGCATCACCGGTACGCCGCATGACTCTAATTTCACCATCGCGATCATCGTACTGCTCCTCTCCCTCCTCGTTGTCCGCAACTTCATAGGTTCCGGACAGGGCAGGGCAGTCATGTCCATCCGCGACAACCGCATCGCAGCAGAGTCAATCGGCATCAATATCACGAAATTCAAGATGACGGCGTTCACAATCTCGGCAGCCATCGCGGGTGCGGCGGGTGTTCTCTTCTCGCATAACATCTCGACCCTCCAGGCGTCGAGCCAGTATTTCGGCTACAACGTGTCGATCATGATCCTCGTGTACGTCGTATTGGGCGGCATCGGCAGCATTCGCGGCAGTGTCATCGCGGCGTCGGTTCTCTACCTTCTGCCTGAGCTCCTGCGCGGACTCAATAAATACCGTATGCTGATCTATTCGATCGTCCTCATCGTCGTCATGCTGATCAACTGGGCGCCGAAAGCGGTCGCAAAGCGCGACGAGCTGCTCGCAGGATTTCGCTCCGGCAGGAAAAGGAAGGTGTAGTACATGGCACTTCTGGAAGTGAATAATTTATGTATCCAGTTCGGTGGACTGAGGGCTGTGGACGATTTCAACCTCACCATCGAAAAGGGTGAATTATATGGCCTCATCGGCCCCAATGGTGCAGGCAAGACTACTGTTTTCAACCTGCTGACCGGCGTATACCGGCCGAATGAGGGCATCATCCGACTGGACGGCGAGGACATCACGGGGCACAGAACGACGGAGATCAACCGCGACGGCATCGCGAGAACGTTCCAGAACATCCGCCTGTTCGCAGATATGCCGGTCATCGACAATGTCCGTGCGGCACTGGGCGGGCAGTACCATTACAGCCTCTTCGAGAGTCTGTTCCATGTGGGAAAATATAAGGCGACCGAACAGGCGATGACGGAGCGGGCGATGTCTCTCCTTGCGGTTTTCCATCTGGATCAGTACGCGGAGGTGATGGCGTCGAACCTTCCCTACGGACAGCAGAGGAAACTCGAGATCGCAAGGGCGATGGCGACGAACCCGAAGCTCCTCCTCCTCGATGAGCCGGCGGCAGGCATGAATCCGAATGAGACGGCAGAGCTCATGGACACGATCGAGCTCATTCGGGACAAGTTCGACATCACGATTCTTCTCATTGAGCATGATATGAAGCTGGTGTCCGGTATCTGTGAGAAACTGACGGTGCTGAATTTCGGCCGCGTGCTCGCGCAGGGAGAGACGAAAGCCGTGCTCTCCGATCCGGAAGTCGTCAAGGCATACCTTGGTGAGTCGTAGTAAGGGGGCGGCAATGGCATTACTGGAAGTCAACAATATCAGCGTATACTACGGCATGATCCAGGCCCTCAAGGGCATCACGTTCCATGTCGAGAAGGGAGAGATCGTCGCCCTCATCGGCGCGAACGGCGCGGGCAAGACGACGACGCTGCACACGGTCTCGGGACTGTTGCAGCCAAAGAGCGGAGAGGTCCGCTACAAGGATGTCGACATCACGAAGATTCCCGGCCACAGAATCGTTTCAATGGGAATGGCGCACGTGCCGGAAGGCAGAAGGGTGTTCCCGGATCTTACGGTCGAGCAGAACCTGCGTCTTGGAGCGTATACGAGGAAAGACAAGGCGGAGATAGAGTCCACGCTGGAGACTGTGTATCAGAGATTCCCGAGATTGAAAGAGAGAACGAGGCAGGTTGCGGGGACCTTATCCGGCGGCGAACAGCAGATGCTCGCGATGGGCAGGGCGCTCATGTCACACCCGGACATTATCCTCATGGACGAGCCTTCCATGGGCCTCTCGCCCCTCCTCGTCGGAGAGATCTTCGACATTATCGAAGCGGTGCACGAGGATGGCGTGACCGTGCTCCTCGTCGAGCAGAACGCGAAGAAGGCGCTCGCCATTGCGAACCGTGCCTACGTGCTGGAGACGGGACGCATTACCATGGAGGGAACCGGCAGGGAACTGTTGGATAACGACGATATCAGGAGGGCGTACCTGGGCGACGCGTAAGTGCGGCCCCACGCCCGGACACTGGCGGCGCGACAGGGATATCACAGGGCCACTGGAAGCGGAGTGAATTGCGCTCCGGCACGGCAGGCTTTGCAGGAAATGGGGATGAGTATGAAGAGGAATATTGTGATCACGATCGCGAGGCAATACGGCTCCGGCGGACGTACGGTCGGCCAGATGCTGGCAAAGGACCTGGGCATTCACTATTATGATAAGGAGCTGATGAAGCTCGCGGCAGAGGAGAGCGGCATCTCCGAACGCCTTTTCAACGAGGCGGACGAGAAGATCAAGAGCCCGGGACTCTTAACGAAGCTTGTGAAGAACATCTACAACGGTCAGGTGCTCTCTCCGGAGAGCGAGGATTTCACCTCTTCCGAGAACCTGTTCAATCTGCAGGCAGAGCTCATCAAAAAACTGGCGCAGACAGAATCCTGCGTCATTGTCGGCCGCTGCGCCGATTACGTGCTGAAGGACTGCGACAATGTCATCAGCTGTTTCATCCACGCGCCGATGGAGTTCCTCCTGCAGCAGGCGGCGATGAAACAGCCCATGCGCGGCCGTGAGCTGGAGAAGTTCATCCTGAAAACCGACCAGCACAAGGCGGCGTACTATCAGTACCACACGGGACAGACCTGGGACAACGCGATGAACTACGATCTCTGCATCGACTCCTCGAAGCTGGGCTTTGAGCAGACGAAGGAGGCGATCAAGGCATACGCGAAGGTGCGCTTTGGCGCGGATATTTTCAATTAGATAGATGATACGGCGGCAGAGGGCGAACACCAAGGGGTTGCAGACCATAAAGAGAGGTAATATGTCAGAAATGAAGAACAGGAAGGAGATGGATCCTGCGTTTCAGTGGGATTTGTCTACCCTGTATATGGATGATGAGGCGTGGGAGAGGGATCTTCCGCTGCTCGATCAGGAAATTGAAGAGGTGGCGGCGTTTCAGGGGACCCTCACGGATGCGAAGACCATCCGCGCGTATCTGGATGCCGAGACCGGGATGGAGAGAAGGCTCTCCGATATTTACACCTACGCCATGCTGCGGCAGGCGGAGGACACCACGGCGAATGAGGGCCAGGTGCTGATGTCGAAGGCGACGGGAAGGTATGTGAATGCGGTATCGAAGACCTCGTTCGCGCGGCCGGAGATGCTCGCCCTCCCCGAAGAGGAACTGAAAAAGATCACAGAGTCAGAGGAGCTTGTGCCATACCGGTTCACCATGCAGCAGCTCCTCGATGAGAAGCCGCACGTCCTCTCTGGGAAGGAGGAAGAGCTCCTCGCCGGCTTCTCCGAGGTGCTGGGCGCGCCGAAGAGGATCGCAGAGAATCTCATGGACGCAGATCTGACCTTTGCTCCGGCAAAGGATCAGGATGACAGGGAACACGAGCTGAATGAGGCGAATTTCATCCTCCTGCAGCAGTCGCCGGACCGGACATTGCGCGAGAATGTGTTCCACAACTATTACGCCGGCTTCCGGAATCACATCAACACTTTCGCGGCAGCCTATTCCGGTGTCGTCAAGGCGGCGGCAGCGGAGGCGAAGGCAAGACACTATGAATCCTCCAGAGCGATGGCGATGGCAGGGGAACACATCCCGGCTTCTGTTTATGACGGGCTTGTGGATACGGTGCGCAGGTTCCTCCCTGCTATGTACCGGTATGTTGCGCTGCGCAAAAAGATTCTGGGACTATCCGACCTTCACTACTACGATGTGTACGTGCCGCTCTCCCAGGGCAGCAGGGGACACTGGAGCTATGAAGAAGCGCAGGAGATGGTGCTGCGCGCCGTGGCGCCTCTTGGCACAACGTATACCAGCAAGGTGCGGGATGCGTTCCAGAGCCGCTGGATCGACGTTTACCCCAACGAGGGCAAGCGCGGCGGTGCCTTTTCTTCCGGCACGTATGACTCCAATCCCTATATCCTGACAAGCTTTGCGGGAGACTACGACAGTGTCTCTACGATCGCGCACGAGATGGGACATTCCATGCACACCTGGTTCTCCCAGCAGCATCAGCCGCCGCAGTACGGAGACTACACGTTGTTCGTAGCGGAAGTTGCCTCGACCGTGAATGAGAACCTGCTCGTCGAAGACCTTTTGAGGCAAACAACAGCCCCCGCGGAGCGCCTGTTCCTCCTCAATCAGTATCTGGAGGGCTTCAAGGGCACGGTGTTCCGCCAGACCATGTTCGCGGAATTCGAGCGCGACGCGCACCGCATGGCGGAGGCAGGAGAGGCTCTGACACCGGATGCACTCTCCGGACTGTACCGGAAGCTTATTGCGGACTATTTCGGGCCGGAGCTTTCCATCGACGACGAGGTGCAGTACGAGTGGGCGAGAATCCCGCATTTCTACCGCCCGTTCTATGTGTATAAATACGCGACGAGCTACTCCGCGGCGGTTGCCCTTTCGGACGGCATCCTGGAAAAGGGAGAGAGCGTGGTGCAGCCCTACCTTTCCTTCCTCTCTATGGGCGGCAGTGCTTATCCGCTGGATGAGCTGCGCTCGGCAGGGATCGACCTTGCCACAACCGCTCCGATCGAGAACGCGCTGGAGAAATTCGAGCGCATTCTGGATGATGCGGAGGAGACGGTCCGGACTTTATGAAAAATTTATAGTCGCACTGCGGAAAAGGTGCTATGATTTTTCTCGTTGGACTTAATGAAACAGTCATTAATCCCCCAGCAGAGCTGGGGAGACTAACAGATGCGCGGTGCGGTGAGCGGAGGAACAGATAAAAAGCCTCCACTGTATAATGAAAGCAGGTCTAGCAAACCGTTTTCTTACAGTGGAGGCATCCATGGATAATCAAAGTCTAGCACATAGCAGATACAATTGCACATACCACATCGTGTTCATACCTAAATACCGCCGCAAGGTGATGTTCGGGCAGCTTAGAAAGGATGTTGGAGAAACGATCGGAAAAGTATGCAAAATGGAAGGGGTCACGATTTTAAAAGCCGCAACGCTGCCAGACCATGTGCATATGTATGTATCGATCCCACCGAAAGAGAGCGTGGCCAAAATGGTGGGAAGGATCAAAGGTAAAAGTGCGCTGATGCTGTTCGACAAATATCCACAGTATCGGGAAAGATATGACCGCCATTTTTGGGCACGCGGATATTATTGTGAAACAGTCGGTAACGTCAATGAAGAGACGATAAAGAAATATATCGCAGAGCAATACGAGAGGGATCGACTGGAAGGAGATCTCAAGAAGTAAGAAATGTAACAAGCCGCTTTTAAGCGGCAACCAGTAACAAGAAGAATGGTTTACTAGACCGCCTTTAGGCGGAAACGCAATAACGCCCTGGAAGGGCGATCACAAACCACCAGCAGAGCTGGTGGTACTGACTTT
>FNQX01000021.1 GCA_900107575.1 Lachnospiraceae bacterium NK3A20
AGAGCTTCTTCCTGAGCCGATGTGCCGGCATCAGGGATAAAGCAGTACTGGCATATGACTCCACAACGATCTCTACCTGCTCCGGGAGCCTTCCGGAAGCAAGGTACGGATTCAATAAGGCTCACGATGGCCTGCAGATAATCAAGGTACTGACTCTTTACTCTATAGAGACAAGGCAGCCTGTCGCATTTACGAAGCAGCCCGGAAACCTGCCGGATGTCATCACAATAGGAAATGCACTGAAACAGCTTGATCTCTTAGGCCTCTCCAATGCAGAGATCGTAACGGATAACGGCTATTATTCAGAGCAGAATCTCGCAGATATGCTCCATGCCCACTTTGATTTCATCACCTTGTCAAAGGTGTCTATCAAATGGGTAAAGAAGGAACTGAAGGCTCATGCGGACGAATTCAGGCAGACAACAAGTGTGTGCCCCTATGATACGAACATCCATGGCATTACCGTAACGCTGATGCATGACTTCTCCTGCACGCGGAAATATGCGAGCAGGAAAAAGGGCATTCCCGAAGGTGAACAAGCGACCTTCACCAGAAGGATCTATCTGCATCTGTTCTTCAATCCTACGAAGCGTGTCGAAGAAGATGCTGCGTTTGATCATGATCTTCTGGAGCTGAAGAGTCAGCTGGAAGAAGGAACTTCTGCTGAAGAGTTGTCTGCTTCCGGGCAGGAGAAAGCTGCCAAATATCTGCAGATCCGGCATTACGGGAGTAAGACAACCGTTGCTTTCAATGAAAAGGCAATCCGCGAGCGCAAGGAGGAACACGGCTATTTTGCACTTGTCTCCAACTGTGAGAAGGAACCGTTCGAGTGCCTGCGTAAATACCGCAGGCGGGAGACAATCGAATCCTTCTTCGAGGCAGGCAAGCAGCATGCTGACGGAACACGTTCGCGTGTCTGGAATACGGGCACTCTCCGCGGGAGACTGTTCGTCCAATTCGTATCGCTTTGCTACTACGAATACCTGAGCGAAGCAATACGAAAGATGAAAAAGTCTCTCGGCGTAGAGAACGGAGACCCAGAGCATGATCAGAAAGAGAACCTCAAGCTGGAATCAAGGTTGAAATCATGGCTTGGGAACACACCTCTCTATCTGATTCTGCAATGGTTTGATACTGTTGAGGAAGTCAGGATATCCTCCAAGCTACGGGCGAAGCGCTGGATCACTGAAATCACTAAACGTGACCGTCTGTTTCTGCAGAAACTCGGCGTCGCGGAGCGTTGATGTTTTGAGTACTTATTACACGACTTTTAGGTTATATTTTCTCAAACATATCTTTGCTGACGCCGCATACCGGGCAGGTCCAGTCATCCGGAATATCTTCAAAAGCTGTTCCGGGTGCAATCCCGCTGTCAGGATCTCCCACCTCAGGATCGTAAATATAACCACAAGGTCCACACTGATATTTGTCCATTTTATTTACCCCTTCATTTGTATGGTTCTCATTTGTCACTTCTTCTATTCCAAGCAGACTCCGTACAAGTGCAGGAATCATGTCATAATCGGCTTCTTCCGGATTCCATAAAGATCTCACATTTTCGTCGATCACCTCAAACCCCGCATTCTTTAATTCGGCCTGTAACAGTTTTACACTTTCACCGCTCCAGCCATAGCAGCCAAAGGCAGCTGCCTTTTTGTTCTTAAACTTCAGCTGCTTCAGAAATTCTAACCAGCCGGCCACAGAAGAAAGATAACTGTTGGAGACAGTCGGCGAACCAACTGCTATTGCCTTGGATTTGAACACTTCCGTCATCACTTCATTCTTATCAGATTTTGCGATGTTAAATACCTTTACCACCGTCTCAGGGCTCTGTCTGTGAATCTCATCCGCAATCTTGTGGGCAATCTTAGCGGTTCCTTCCCACATCGTGTCATACGCGATCGTCACCTGATTTTCCTGATAAGCATTCGCCCATGCAGCATATTTCTCTACGATCTGCAGCGGATTTTCTCTCCAGATCGCACCATGGGAAGGAGCAATCATGTCAAACGTCAGGTTGAATCCGGTGATTTCTTCCAGTTTTTTGGTCAGAACCGGTGCAAATGGGTTCAGGATATTGGCAAAATATTTCATTGCTTCTTTGTTCAGCAGACACTGATCTGCCTTGTCATTGAACAGTTCCTCAACGGCATAGTGCTGACCAAAGGCATCATTCGAGAAGAGAATATTATCTCCAGTCATAAAAGTTGCCATAGAATCCGGCCAATGCAGCATACGCATTTCAACAAATACCAGCTTCTTTCCATTGCCAATATCTACGGAATCACCGGTTTTGACCACATGGAAGTTCCAACCACGCTTTCCGTACTGACCTTCAATACTCTTTACTGCATTTGCTGTACAGTAGATCGGTGTGCCCGGGATCTCATCCATCAATGCTGTAAGAGATCCGGAGTGATCGCACTCACCATGATTTGCGACAATGAAATCGATCTTCTTGAGGTCGATCTCCTTTTTCAGATTCTCAACGAAATCAAATCTGTGTGGTGTCCATACAGTGTCGACCAAAACGGTTTTCTCTTCCTCGATCAAGTATGCATTCTGGCTTGACCCATTTTTAATTGAGTAGTCATCTCCATGGAAGCTCTCAAGCTCCCAATCGATATATCCGACCCAACTGACATTCCTCTTTATAAGTTTTCTCATGCCCGTTCTCCTTATGCCTCTTCAATAGCACCGACTGGGCATCCGCTCATGGCATCTGCTGCAGCTGCCTCATTTTCTGCAGCAACCTCTTCTGCGATTGCTTCAGCTACACCTTCATCCGTCATATGGAATACTTCAGGGCATGTTCCTGCACAAAGGCCACATCCGATACATCCGTCATTTACTCTGTATTTCATAGTTTTCAACCTCCGTAGTTTTTTGATTAGATCTACTCTTTAACTGATGTTGTTATTTATTGAAGTTAAATGCATTTTTTCCGGGATAGACCGCTGCATTACCAAGTTCCTCTTCGATGCGGAGCAGCTGATTATACTTAGCCACGCGCTCGGATCTGGACGGGGCACCGGTCTTGATCTCGCCGGCATTCAACGCTACAGCAAGATCTGCGATTGTCGTGTCTTCAGTTTCTCCGGAACGGTGAGACACAATTGCTCTCATGCCTGCATTCTGTGCCATCTTGATGGCATCCAGGGTCTCACTGACTGAACCGATCTGGTTCAGCTTGATCAGAATGGCATTACCTGCACCAAGCTCAATTCCCTTCTTCAGTCTCTCCGTATTGGTTACAAAGAGATCATCTCCGACAAGCTGAACCTTGTTTCCAAGCTCAGCCGTCATCTTCTGCCAGCCTTCCCAGTCTTCCTCATCCAGACCGTCCTCGATGGAGTAGATGGGGTACTTCTCGATCAGGCTCTTCCAGTGTGCAATCAACTCATCTGAAGTGAAATCTTTACCTGATTTAGGCTGATGATAATAACCCTTGCCCTTTTCACTCTTCCACTCTGAAGCGGCAGCATCCATTGCCAGAACAAAATCCTTTCCAGGCTCATAGCCTGCATTCCGGATTGCCTGAAGGATATGTTCGATGGTATCTTCATCACTCGCAAGGTTAGGAGCGAAGCCTCCCTCATCACCAACCGCAGTGGTCTGTCCTTCTTCCTTCAACAATTTCTGCAGTGCATGGAATACTTCCGTGGACCAACGAAGACCTTCCCTGAAGTTCCCAGCACCTGCAGGCATGATCATGAACTCCTGGGTATCAACGGAATTGGTTGCATGGGCACCGCCGTTTAGGATGTTCATCATAGGAACCGGAAGAACGTTTGCATTTACACCGCCATAGAAACGATACAGCGGAATATCCAAAGACTTGGCTGCAGCATTCGCTGCTGCAAGAGACACTGCCAGAATCGCATTGGCACCCAGATTCGACTTATCCTTTGTACCATCCAGGCTGATCATGATTCGGTCGACCTCATATGTATCAGATGCATCAACTCCGACCAGTGCCGGAGCAATCTTCTCATTGATGTTGGCGACTGCCTTGGAAACGCCCTTGCCTCCAAACATTGCCTTATCACCATCGCGAAGTTCCAGCGCTTCGAACTCACCCGTGGATGCTCCGGAAGGAGAGGCTCCTCTTCCAATGGTTCCGTCTGCCAGAGTAACCTCAGCTTCCACTGTCGGGTTTCCTCTTGAGTCTATAATTTCTCTTCCGTATACTTTTTCGATCTGTAAATAATCTCTCATGATCGAGCTCCTTTCATCTAAGGAATGGTGTCATTTTCGAGTAATCTATGTTTTCTTTTATTATTCGAGTGTAAGAAGAAGTGCCATTTTGAACTTCTCTGTTGCCTTCACAGAGTGGAGTCCCCCCTTAGCGAAGTGGAAGTTCTCGCCTGCCTTAATTGCGTGATCTTCACCTTCATATCCGATCACACCTTCACCATCTAATGCGAAGATGATGGCTTCTCCGGGAGCTGCATGCTCGGAAAGTCCGGTTCCTTTATCAAAGGCCATCACAACAAATTTCATCTTGTCATTGTGAGCTACATCGATGTTGACGATCTTGTCATCCTGATAAGGGATAAGTTCTGCTAATTTGAATACCTCGCCTGCCTTAATTGCATTATTCATAATGTCCTCCTTTTGGATCTCGATTTCTGTATAAATCGCACCGCTTGTCGTGCGCATTCCCATTGGTGTATCTGTAAGTGTTACAATGCTGTCGCCGGCCGTCAGTGTTTTGACGTAATGATTGTCGCCGTATACCTCCAGGCTCCCCTCCGCTACCAGGATCAGCTTGTGATAAGGAAATACCTCTGCACTGATATCAGTATCTGCTGCGAGAGAAAAATATATGATGGAATTTCTTCCTTCGTGGATTGCTTTGGAGATTGTGCATCCTTCGATCGTCTGATTGTCCTTGGCGATGGAGAATACCTCACCAATCTTTTCCTTCATGCTCTGCTTCCTTTCTGAACTTCAGGAACTGTTTGCTTCCTTTTGTTCATGGTTATGATAACTGAAATCCATCCCCTATTCTGTATCCACAGATACGTTTTTGATCTTTCAAAGAGCCAAGGAAAGTGACATTTTCAGAAATGCCTCTACATAACCAGCAAAAAAGGTGACAATCCCCCCTACAGCACTGCGGAAATTTCCTTGGAATAGTTCGCAGGCGCGACGCCGATGTGCTTCTTGAAGACCTTAGAGAAATAGCTGGTATCAGGGATCCCGACACGCTCGCCGATGTCCGCGATGCGCAGGGATGTCGTCTGCATCAGCTCGCAGGCCTGCGCCATACGCACATCCGTCAGGTACTGGAAGATCGTCTTGTGTGTCGCCCTGTGGAAAATGCGGTTCAGATAGTCGAAATTGCTCCCGAACTTCTCTTCGATGATCCGCCCGGAAATCGGTTCCTCATAGCAGACATTGAGAAAGTCCATGAGTGCATATACTTTGCGAAGGCTCTGCGCTGTGCCGGAAGCCTCCTCCGCGAAGAAGCTGAGGTACTGTCTGGATGCAAGGACCAGCATCTGCAAAACGCTGCAGGCTGTCATCGCCTTGTAACCTTCCCTGTGATTCCTGTGGAAGGAGATCGCTTCGTTGATCAGTCCGCACAGTTCATGGAACAGTGCTTCCGAAGCAAAGTTCATGTATTTCGGCAGGAGACAGCGCGAAACAATAGCATCCTGCGCGCCGTACGGATCGCTGCGCAGGGATTCCGCGCGGATCTCCAGCATACGTTTCTGTACCTCATATTCCTTCAGATACCGGCGATCCATGTCCGGCAGGTGGAAATGAATGTAATAATAGGAGCAGGCAGAAGCCGCAATGCCTCCATGGATCTTCTCCGGATCAAGCACGAGGAAATCCCCCGGAATAAGGTGATATACCACCTCATCCTCTTCCAGATCCATGGTGCCGTCCAGAATCACATAGATGATGTACTCTCCCGGCTTCCTTCTCTTATGCACCGTCGGTGGCGTCAGATGCTCCTCGCCGATGAGACGGATTTCCGGCAGCAGCCGGGTGTTGTATTCGTAGAACTGCTTCTCATTCATATCGAAATTTTATATCTGTTCAGTACCGCCCGAAGCACTTGCAGCTCCGGGCAGGCCGCAATTGCTATCCAGCAGGCAGTCCGCAATTGCGCTTGTTCGGCAGGTAAGCCGCAATCGCACTTGTCGGAGTCCTTGTACAGCAAGATCAGCATTGCGGCCTGCATAACAGCTTAAGGCCGATGCTTCTGAACTATTACATTTTGTCGAAGGGATTCCCTCTTCACCATCATGAAATGTATCAAACAGGGGGGAGCGTCCGCAGTACATCGCACTCCGGGCGCTCCCCCGCACGTTTCCATGCTGTTACCGAATATCGTTACTTGTACAGTGCGTCGAACTGTTCCTGCAGCGCCGCGGTTACGGTTTCGATGCCGGCAGCCTTCAGATCATCATGAAGCTTCTGTACAGCCTCTTCCGCCGTCATGCCCTTATCGTCATACTTGCCGTAGGAAATGAGCTTCATGTCGTTCGTGTAGACTTCGTTGATATTGTCGATGTAGGACTGGATCTCATCGACATCCGGTACGAACTGTCCGTAAGGATAGTCAATCGCCGCAGCGTCGAGCTCCTCATACATCGGATCAATGGCATCCCAGTTGCGGGAGGCGTCCTTGATCTCCAGGTCATCGTTTCTGCCCCACCAGTAGTTGGTCATGCCGTTGATGTTCTGTGTATCAGGATTGTAACCCTCCGGCTGAATGCGCAGGCCTTCGTCGTTCACATCCCAGGAAACGCCCTGGATGCCGTAGTTGAAGAGGTCGTAGCACTCCTTATCGTTGCGGATCAGATCATAGACCATGAGTGCTCTCTCAGGATTTGCGGAAGCCGCGGATACTGCCATCGCGCCGTGAGTGATGTTGAGTCTCACGACATTTCCGTTCTCTTCTCCGAACCAGAAGAAGCCTGACTCCGCGTTCGGATCGGTGTAGATCGTGTTGTTGTCGGTGTGGGAGCAGAGGTCTGTCCAGGTCTGGGTGTGATGCTGCTCAACGGCAACCTTGCCGATACGGTAATCATCACGGTTCGCGGAGGTTGTCTTGTTCAGAACGTCCGTGCTCCAGATTCCCATGTCATCCCACTTCGCCATTTCCTTCGCGTACGCGACCATCATCTCCTGGTCGTCATACTGCGGAACGACGATTGTGTAAGGATCAGCCTTCGTGCCGCCCCAGAGCGCATTCGCCGCAAGACCGTCGATTGATATGAAATCAGAATGCGAGCTGACCCAGCCGGATGCCATCTGCCCGTACTGCGTGCCGTCGGAGTCCCACGCAAGATTCAGGCCAAGGTCGCTTTGGTGCTCCGTTACATACTGGAAGTAAGCCGTCAGATCTTCCCAGCTGTCCACCTTGTCGAGGCCCGCGGCTTTTGCCCAGTCCTCACGATAGATATAGCCGTGGTTCGTCCACTGCGCGTAGTTGTCCTCGGGCATCAGGTAGATCTCGCCGTTGTATTTGCAAAGGTCCCAGTGCTCCTTCGGAACGCTCTCCCACGTCTTGGGCGCGTAGGTCTGCAGCATCTCCTCGGAGAGCTCCAGAAAAGCGCCGTCCTTGGCGTTCGGCCACGCGTCCAGCCAGTCGGAAGCAGTGCCGATGAGGTCGACCGACCCATCCATCTGCGCGAGTGTCAGATTGTAATTGGAGAGATAGTCGGTCCAGGGAATGTAGTAAATCTGCAGTTCCGCATTGACCTTGTCGGTGAGGATGCCGTTAAGCTTCTCCAGCATGGCGTCAAGATTCTTCTTGGCCTCACCCTCCGGCGGATCTCCGGTCGTCATGTAGTTGATCACGACATGCTCGGATGTGTCGATGTCCGCAGCGGCCGGAGCGCTGTCGTCGCCTGTCGCCTCAGTCGCGGCCTCATCTGTTGTAGGCGCAGCCGCGGGATCCGCAAGCGCTTCCCCTCCGCCGCAGCCGGTGAGCATGGATGCCGCCGTTACAGCGGCAAGGAATGCAGCTATCAGTTTCTTGTTCATTCGTTACCCTCCTTTGATATAACATCGCCCGCACCGGCGGACGCGGTTATTGTGAAAATATCAGGCTCCCGGAACCATTCTGCCTTCCCGCAGCAACGGCTCCCTGCGCTGTCTGTCAAAAGGCCTCTCATCCCTTGACTGCGCCGACGGTAATGCCGCCGATGAAATATTTCTGCACGAACGGGTACAGCAGTACGATCGGTCCTGTCGCCATGACGGCATTGGCCATCTTCACAGACTCCTGCGGGAAGTCATCCAGCGCAATGTACTGGCCTGCGACGGAGTTCTTGAGTGCCTGGATCTTGTTGACCAGCTCATAGAGCGTGTACTGCAGCGGCTTGACTGCGACCTTGGCAGAGAGGAAGAGGGAGGACTGATACCACTCATTCCAGTAGCCCAGAGCGAGGAAGAGACCGATCGTCGCAAGTGCAGGCTTGAGCATCGGCAGGATCAGGTAGATGAATACCGTCATGTCTCCCGCGCCGTCGATCTTGCCGGCCTCCGTGATCTCATGCGGGATCTGTTTCACGAAGTTTTTCATCAGAATGATCAGCCAGGGGCTCATCATGAGCGGCAGCAGCACAGCGAGGTAGTTGTCCTTCAAGTGGTAGGTCTGCACCATCAGCAGATAGTACGGCGCAAGGCCCGCGGAGAACAGACTCGTGAAATAGATGTAGAAGGAAATGACATTCCGATAAGGATAG
This sequence comes from Lachnospiraceae bacterium NK3A20, assembly GCA_900107575.1. Classification (GTDB taxonomy): domain Bacteria; phylum Bacillota; class Clostridia; order Lachnospirales; family Lachnospiraceae; genus CAG-791. The sequence continues at coordinate 8,715 of FNQX01000021.1, forward strand.
TCCTTCCTCTGCAGCGCGTAGCCCGTCATCGCAATGATCGCAAGGCCGAGGAACGTACCGACGACCGTCAGTGTGATGGTGAGCGCGTAGCTCTTCCAGATTGTGCCTCCGCCAATGACCATCTGATAAGCCTTGGTCGTGAAATCTTTGGGGATGAGCTGTACGCCTTCGCTGCGGATGACCTGCTCATTCGTGAACGACGTTCCGATAATGAGAAGGAACGGGAAAACGCAGCACAGCGCGTAGAATGTGACCAGCACGTAACCGATCGTACGGATGATAATGTCAGAAGCGCCGAGCTTCACTTTTGCCGCGGAGCTCTCCGCTTCCAGCTTCGCCTGTTGTTTTCTCTCTGCTCTTGTATTGCTCATATCATCAACCTCCATGGGTTCTCAGCAATGCCTGCCCGCATCAGAACAGGGAATAGTCCGGCTCGATCTTCTTGATGATGCCGTTCGCGCACAAGACAATGATGAAGCCGACAACAGATTGATACAGGCCGACAGCGGATGCGCTCGAGAAGTTGAAATCGGAGACCGTCGAACGGTAAACATAGGTCTCGATGATATCGGTCGTCTCGTACAGCAGCGGATTCTGCCCGATGACGTTGTAGAAGAGACCGAAGTTGCCGCGGACGATGCCGCCGAGCGCGAACAGGAGCAGAATGACAATGGTAGGTTTCAGCATCGGGAGGATGACGTAGCGGATCTTCTGAAACGCATTCGCGCCGTCGACTTTGGCCGCCTCAATGATCTCGGCGTCGATGCCGCAGATGGAGGCGAAATAGACGACACTGTTGTAACCGGTCTGCTGCCAGAGATAAATGATGACCATGAGCACCGGCCAGACGTGCGGATCCGCGTAGGGCTGCCAGGGCTCACCTCCAAAGTGGCGGATGACTTCATTGACGAAGCCGGTGTCGTAGTTCAGGAGATTGAATACCAGGATGCCCACCAGAACCTGTGAAATGAAGTAGGGCAGAAACATCAGGGTCTGCGAAACCTTTTTGAACCAGCGGGACTGAATTTCATTCAGAAGGATGGCAACGATGATCGCCAGGAGATTTCCCAGCAGGATGAATGCGAGATTGTACAGCACCGTGTTGCGCGTCAGCGAGAAGAGTTTGCCGCTCTGCTGCAGGAATTCGAAATTGCGCAGACCCACGAACGGGCTGCCGAAGATACCCTTGCGGTATTTATAATCCACGAAGGCAACCCAGATGCCCGGCATCGGCATGTAACTGAAAAAGAAGAAGAACAGAATCGCCGGAACACACATCAGTGTGAGGATGCGGTATCTCCAGAAAGTCTGATACCACGTCCGCTTCTTCGGACTGAAGCTCTCGGGGCTTCCCTCGACGACTGTAGTCTTTCTCTTCGTCATATTTTCCTCCCTTTCTTTTGAAACCGCTTTCACGTTTCAAATGTATCATTCCAGGAGAGGAATTGCAACGAATATTGTGCAGTTTGCATAAGTTTGGAGAAGTGATAGATTCAAACGTTTTCGATATAACGGATTTTTAGATGATTTTCACAAAGTTTATGAAACATGTTTCATAATGTCAGCATCTCCTTCTCTCCCACGGTTGATTCCCTGACGAAAAGCTTCGACGGAATGAGCTGATAGGCCGGAACTTCTGTGTCCCCCGCAAGGGCAACCGCCGTGGCCGCGAGCTTCTGCCCGAAGTCATCATAAGCGTAGCCTACTGCTGTGAGCCGCGGCATGATGGACTCTGCAATGAAAGTATTGTCGAAGCTGAGAACCGCAATGTCTTCCGGGATCCGCAGCCCCCGCTCCCTGATCGCGTGCTCTACGCCCACGGCAGAGAAATCGTTGATCGCCATGACGGCAGTCGGCATGGTGCGGCCGATATTGCTGTGGAAGAGCTCGTTCATGCACTTGTAGCCCCCCGCAATATCGTAGTCGGAATCCATGATGTACCGCTCACGGTAAGTAATGCCGCGCGCCTTGAGAACGCTGCGATAGCGCGTTCTTTTCTCAAAAGTGGAGCGGACGCTCCCGTGGCCTCCGATGAGTGCGATGTGGCGGTGTCCCCGTGAGAACAGGTGCTCCATTGCAAGGTCCACGCCGCTCATCTCATCAATACAAACCTGATAGACGCGGGCGCCGTCCACCTTGCCTGTCGTCACGATCGGAATGTTGTCTGAGATCCGGTTGATCAGATCGGCGTAATCCGGATCTGTCTGCTGTTCGTCGCTCTTGCCGCCCATGAGGATCAGAGCATCCGCACGCGTGTCGACCATGCGCTGCAGGCATTTCACCTCCAGATCGTAACGGTTCATCGCGTCATAGATCACCGCATTGTAGCCCTCTGCCTCGAGCTCTCTCGAAATCCGCGTGATGATGCGGGTGTAGTAAGGATTCTCTATGTCCGCGGCCACAATGCCGACATTTCTCGTCCGGGTCGTTGTCAGCCCCTGCGCGAGCGCGTTAGGACGGTAGTCGTATTTGCGTATGATCTCCTGTACGCGCCTCTTCTTCTCATCCGACACCCTGGCGCTCCCCGTCATGACACGGGAGACAGTGGCAGGCGAAACGTCCGCTTCTCTTGCGATCTGGTAGATGTTCACTTCATCTTTCATGGAATCCGCCTCTGCGCTTTATGAAATCGCTTTCAGTTCCTAAAGAAACTATAGCGCTGCGTGCCTGGCATTGCAACCTGGCAGTTCTCAGAATAAAGTCGCTAATTTACAACTTATGCCTCCATATTCCATGGATTTCCATAATAGTGCGCCTATAATGAAGCGTAAAGGCAGGGACTTTTGTCTACAATTCACAAGCATTCACAAACCAGCCACAACATGCAGGAGGTGCCCTTATGGCTCATATTCCCAACGATATATCTGTGAAAACGCTTTCAAACCACTGGCTCTTCCACTGGGGAGATCTCCCGGACAGCTGGCAGAAAGGCGCTGACGAGGCCGCTTTCTCCCCTGTCACAATTCCGCATGACTGGTCTGTTACTTTCCCTTTCTCCGAAGAGAATTCCTCCGGCACCGGCTATGTCCGTGGCGGCACCGGCTGGTACCGCTGCCATTTCACCCTGCCGGAAGATAAAAGAGGCTCCACTATCACCCTCTCTTTCGGCGGCGTGTATAAACACGCCTCAGTCTGGGTGAACGGCTATTACAAAGGCTTCCACGCGAACGGATACACGCCTTTCTCCTATGACATTACAGACGATGTCCGCTTCGGCGAGGGCAGGGATCAGGAGAATGTCATCGCAGTCCGCGTCGTGCACGAGGATATCGCGGACTCCCGATGGTTCACAGGCTCCGGCATTGAGCGCTCGGTAAAGCTCATCATCACGCCCGGGGTACATGCTGCGGAGTACGGCGTCTTCTTCGAGACACTGCGCGCTGACAAAGAGAGCGCAGATCTTCGCTTCAGCGCGAAGATCTGCAATGATACGGCCAGCGATGTCGACGCCACGGTGAAGTTTGAGCTGACACCTGTTGATGGGAATGAAGTGGCAGAGGCAAAGAATGTCAGCGCAGAAACTGAACCGACTGTCAGAATTTCCATCCCTGCGGGCAGCAGCGCTGTTGCCACCGCGGAATGCAGTCTCCCCTCTCCCGCCCTCTGGTCGCCGGAGCATCCTTCTCTGTATACGCTTCGCACTTTCATTGATAATGGTGAAGGCGGTTTCTACCTTACAGGGGAAGAGAGAGTCGGTATCCGCACCTTCTGTTTTGACCCTGATCATGGATTCTTCCTGAATGGAGAGAACTATAAACTCAAGGGCGTCTGCCTCCACGAAGACTGCGGCGCGCTCGGAAATGCCGCTTATAAAGAGGTGTGGTATCGGCGGCTGAGAAAACTCAAGGACGTTGGCTGCAATGCGATCCGCATGAGTCATAATCCTCACTTTGCGGGGCTGTATGAGCTGTGCGATGAACTTGGCTTCTTTGTGATGGACGAGGCGTTTGATGAATGGGAGGGGCCGAAGAATAAATGGAGCCACGGACATAACGTCTATCCGCCGCGGCACGAGGGGTATTACGAGGACTTTCCGGAGAATCACGAGAAAGATCTTAAGGCAATGATCCTGCGGGATTACAACCACGCCAGCGTCATTCTGTGGAGCATCGGCAATGAGATTGACTACCCGAACGACCCTTACTGCCACCCGCTCTTCTCTGAAATGACAGGCAACAATGACGCCGACAAGCCCGCCGCGGAACGCATGTACAATCCCGACCGTCCGAACACAGAACGAATTGTGAAGCTGGCTGCAATGCTGGCAGGAAAAGTGCGCTCGTTCGACACCACGCACCCTGTCACGCTTGCCGCGGCTTTCCCGGAGCTGTCCGCGCAGATCGGTTTCCTCGACGCACTTGATGTTGCCGGCTACAACTACAAAGAGCATCTGTATGCAGAGAGCCACAGAACTTTCCCGAAGCTTCCTTTCCTTGGCAGCGAGAATGGGCATTCCTTCTCTGCATGGACCGCTGTGCGGGATACGGACTATATCTCCGGTCAGTTCCTCTGGACAGGTATTGACTATCTCGGCGAAGCACACGGCTGGCCTGTACGTGCTTCAGGCGCGGGGATCCTTGACCTTGCGGGCTTCGAGAAGACAGGCTATGCGAGAAGGCAGAGCTTCTGGCTCTCTCCCGAAGAAAAGCCCGTTCTCTCCCTGTCCGCAACGCGCGCAGAGTATGAATGTGAGGAATGGAGCCGTCCGCTGCTATCTTCCTGGAATTTTGCTGGCGGCGAGTCCATCGAAGTCCGCTGCTACACGAATCTGCCCGCAGTCGCACTGTTCCTCAACGGCAGGGATCTTGGAACAAAGGTGCATAACAAAGATACGGAAGACCTTCGCTGGATCGTGCCATTCGAGGCGGGCATACTGGAAGCCAGAGGCTTTGCCGATGAATCTGCAGAAACAACTGCAGAGCCAGTTGCGACAGCGCGCCTTGTGACCGTCCATGCCGCCGCACAGCTCGAAGTTCATGAATATGAGGTCCCCGCGGAATTTACCTCAGATCCCTCTCGCCCTGTCCGCCAGCTGGAGATAAGCATTCTCGATGATCAGGGCCTGCCTGTCACTACGGGGGAGTACCCTGTTCACGTTGCCGTGCAGGAAGGCAGACTTCTCGGCCTCGAGAACGGGAATATCCAGGATCTGACACCGTATTATGCCGCATCCCGCAATACCTTCCATGGACACCTTATCGCCTTCGTGCAGGCAAATGCCAGCTGCCACGAAATGGTGGTGACTGTGTCTGCGGGAGAGCTTGGCGTCAGGAATGTCGTCTTAAGTTGAAGCTCCACCATACTTATGGAGCTTATCTTCCGTTCCTGGGGCGATAGCAATCGCCCCAGGAATTTTATTATTTCTCGCCTGGGGCTATAGAGGGTGTTCTGAAATTCTGTTACCCCGGCGTGGGGCAATAGCGGCTGTTCGGAAATTCTGTTACCCTGCCTTTGGGTACATACGCGGATTCTGAATTTCTGTTACCCTTCGATTGGGCACAGGTGGCCTTGCAAATTTTCTGTTACCCCTACATGCGAAAATTCCCCGGGATTTCGGCCCAAATCAGGCTTGAATCCCGGGAAATTTGCCCTTCCAGGGCTTGAAAAAGGGTAACATTTTTCAATAGCCCGCATATATTTCCAACGTGAGGGGTAACAGATTTCTGAAATCCCCGTATGTACCCAAGGTCAGGGTAACACTTTTCAAAAAGACCCCTACATTTCCAAAAAAGGGTAACACTTTTTCAGAAAGGCCTCTGTACGCCCAACAATAGCTAACGCATTTTCAGAACAGCTTCCATAGCTCCAAATGGAAGTAACAGATGACATTGCAGGTGGGAGCAACAGCTTACATTTCAGATGTGGGTGAAGGCTGTCATTTCATCCCTGTGCCGCGGCCTGCCTCTGCGCGGCGTCTTCGGCTTCCGCCGCCTTGATCATGAGCGCACACTCGATTCTCTTGCGGAAAATCTCGCAGCCATACTCGTACGTGCCGTGGATGTCCCCGGTCGCGTGGTAAGCATTCGCCGCGCAGCCGCCGGAGCAGTACAGTCTCGCCCAGCAGTTGTCGCAGTCATGTCTTGCGTAAACGTTGCAGAGCTTGAACTCATCGCGCAGTTCTGTGTTCGTCACGCCGTTCCAGATGTCGCCCATCTTGTAGGTCTCGTCGCCGACGAACTGGTGGCAGGGGTACAAGTCGCCCTGCGCAGTCACTGCCATGTACTCCGTGCCGGAGCCGCAGCCGGAAATCCTCTTGTAGATGCACGGACCGTGCTCGAGGTTGATCATATAGTGATAGAACGTGATGGGATGTCCCGCCCTCTCCCTGCGGATCATGTCCTTCGCGAGGATCTCATATTGTTCAAAAATAACAGGCAGGTCCTCTTTGGTCAGTGCCGAAGGGGAAGACGGATCTGCCACGACAGGCTCCATGGAGAGCTCATCGAAGCCGAGGTCATCTGCCATGTGGAAGATGTCTTTGGTGAAGTCTGTGTTGTAATGCGTGAAGGTGCCGCGCATGTAGTAGCCCCGGCCGCCTCTGGACTTGACCAGTTTCTGGAAGTTCGGAACGATCTTGTCATAGGAACCATTGCCTGCCTTGTCGACACGGAAACGGTCGTTGACTTCCTTCCTGCCATCCAGAGAGAGCACGACATTGTAGCACTCCTTGTTGGCCCACTCGATAACTTCATCGGTCAGATTGACGCCGTTGGTGGTCAGAGTGAAACGGAAGTTCTTATTTTTCTCCTTCTCAATCGAACGGGCATAGGCGACGAGCTGTTTGCAAACATCGAAGTTGACGAGCGGCTCTCCGCCGAAGAAATCGACCTCCAGATTCTTGCGGAAGCCGGAATTCTCGACCAGGAAATCCAGCGCTCTCTTGCCCGTCTCGAAGCTCATGAGGCCGGTCTTGTTGTCGAACTTGCCCTGGCTTGCGAAACAGTAGGAGCAGTTCAGGTTGCAGGTGTGCGCAACGAGAAGGCACAACGCCTTGACAACCGTCCCCCGCTTCTTGAGATCCAGTGCCTTGTCCTGGAAAACATCTTCCGTGAACAGCTTCTCATCCTGGATGAGTTCGTCGATATCCCGGAAGGTATCATCAATATCTTCCTGCGTCACCGTCTCTCCGGGGTTGCCATCGGTATCGTTCAGCTGAACGCCGAGGTATTTGCGGGCAATTTCGCTCCTTGCTTCCTCTCTCGTTCTCCCCGCATCCAGCAGGGCGATCGCGTCGTAGGCAACGTCATCCGTTACATGCACCGAAGCGCTGTAAACGTCGAGAACGATATTGTAGCCGTTTAGTTTGTACTGATGAATCATGGAACTCCTTCATATACACAGTTGTCAGATCGTATCAATTCAGTACAATCCGAAGCATGAACTACTCCGGGCGTACTAAAGTATATATTCCAGTTCTGAACTGCTGCGTCCGATCTTCGTCCGGGGAACGCCACGGCACTCTCCGGACACGCCAAATGTGCCGGAACGCTTCAATGCGCTCCGGCACTTGACAGCTTGCACTATACTGCCGATACCCAATCTTTAGGATAGATCAGTTATTCTTCTCGCAGTTCTGGTTAGCGATACCGCAGGATGTCTTGCATGCGCTCTGGCAGGATGTCTGGCACTCGCCACAGCCGCCGTCCTTAGCGGACGCTGCCATATCACGTGTATTCAATGTCATAATGTGCTTCATATTGTTATCCTCCCTTGGGATGAATCTTCCTCATGCACTCTGATCAGAATGCTCGTTTCCCATGCGTTAGGAACAGTTTACAGGCCGCCGCCGTGGTTTGTCAAGGCTAGCGCAGGGCTTAGAGCGTCACACCATCCTTGAAAATCGCGATCTGCCGGAAGCCGTTCTCTTCGTTCCTTGCCTTCTGTCCGCTCGCGGTCGCAATGACGAGATCGAGGAGCCTGTGGCCCGCCTCATCCAGGGTCTCTTCTCCGGTTGCAACGCCGCCCGCGTTGAAATCAATCCACTTCTGTTTCTTCTCAAAGATCTGAGAGTTGGAAGAGATCTTGAGCGTCGGTGCCGGCGCGCCGAACGGTGTGCCGCGGCCTGTCGTGAACAGGATGATGGCGCAGCCTGCTGCCGTAAGATCCGTGGCCGATACCAGGTCGTTGCCGGGACCGTAGAGCATGTTGAGGCCCTTTTCCTTCACAGGCTCCGCGTAGTCAAGGACATCGGAGATCGGCGCGGTGCCTCCCTTCTGAACGCAGCCGCAGCTCTTGTCTTCCAGCGTCGTGATGCCGCCTTCCTTGTTACCCGGGCTCGGGTTATCATATACGACCTCGTTGTGCGAGATGAAATAGTCCTTGAAGCCGTTCAGCATGCCGCAGGCTTTGTCGAATACCTCCTGCGTACGGCAGCGGTTCATTAGCATTCCCTCGGCGCCGAACATCTCCGGCACCTCCGTGAGAATCGTCGTGCCGCCCATCGCGACCATAAGATCAGAGAAACGTCCGACTGTCGGGTTCGCCGTAAGCCCTGAGAGGCCATCCGAACCGCCGCACTTCATACCAACCACCAGCTTCTCCACAGAGATCGGCTCTCTCTGATATTTTCCGGCATTCCCGGCGAGCTCTTCCAGGAGACGCCTGCCTTCCGCAAACTCATCGGATACCTCCTGGCAGGTCAGGAATTTCACCCGCTTCTCATCGTAAGGCCCGAGCTCCTCGAGGAACTGCTCGTGTGTCAGATTCTCGCAGCCAAGGGAGAGCACCAGCACGCCGCCCGCGTTCGGATGATGGGCAAGAGCAGCAAGGAGCTTCCTCGTCTGCGCGTGGTCATGCCCCGTCTGCGAGCAGCCGTACGGATGCGTGAAAGTATACAGGCCGTCAATCGACCCCTGGACGAGATCCTGGTTGTCTGCGACCAGGCGCTCTGCGATGTTGTTGACGCAGCCGACCGTCGGAATGATCCAGAGTTCATTCCGGACGCCTGCCCTTCCGTCCTCACGCAGGTAACCGTTGAAGGTGCGGGGAGGAATGGCCTCCAGCTCCTTCACATCCGGGTGGTAGGTGTACTCCACCTCGCCGGAGAGATTTGTCTTCATGTTGTGGGTGTGGACCCAGGAGCCCTGTGCGATATCCTCCGTCGCGTGGCCGATGGAATAACCGTATTTGATAATCTCATCGTTCGCGTGGATATCCGTAACCGCCATCTTGTGGCCCTGCGGAATGTCCTCTGCTGCCCTCACGCTGCCGAAGCCTGCGATCTCGACTTCCGTCCCCTTCGCGATCGGCGCTACCGCCACCGCAACGTTGTCCTTGTCTGTAATGTGTATGATGTTCGTCATATTGAATTCACCTTGTTGTTCGTCCCAGACCAGATGCCTGAGCTACACCTTTAGTTCAGTTTGATCTTGAATACCGCTTTCTTCTCATAAGCTGCCGGATCACCGATATTCGGCGCATGCACATCCTGCGGGAAGAATACGGCGAAGTCTCCCTCATTCGCAAGAATCCTGGAGAACTTCCCTTCATAGAAGCAGATATCCTTTCCGTCTCTGACTTCCACCGGCTCACCCATGATGGCGCGCGGTGCATATCCCATGTATTCGCAGCCCTTGATGACGAGCTGCAGATCCGCGTAAACATCGTGTGCCTCGGGGCGCGCCTCTTCGAGCTTCTTCTGGGTGGGCTCCTGGATCATGACATAGAGATTCCTGCCGTCGATCTCGTACGTCCCGGGTTCCAGTGCGGAGAGATCCGTCTCCTTCAGATACTCCGCGATAGCCTTGATGCCCGGCAGTGCTGCATACGTATCAATATGGTCAATGTGATCGAATATCATTTCGTTCTCCTTTCCCTTATGTAAGCGCTTACATTATACAATCTGAACGCCTTCCCTTGCAACCTGTTTTTGAGGCCCCACGAGCGAAAATTGGCCGCGAAAATCTCATCGCCTTCGCTGTCGAATTCCCCTCTCACAGCAGGTACCTCTTGATCCTTCCCGTGGCGGTTCGCGGGAACGGCTCATCGCGCAGGATCAGCTCCTCAATCTGCTGCCCCGCAGACAGTGTCTTGTTGTATTCCTCGACTCTCTCCTGCATCTTTTCCCGGAACATCGGCGATGCGAGCGCGATGAGAACGATCCTGTCATCGTGGAGCGCAAGGGCCACCTGGGTTTCCAGGAGCTGCCCCAGTTTCCTCTCCTCTTCGGGACAGAAAATCTTCGTGCCGTCAGAGAGAACGAGGATATCCTTTTTCCTCCCCGTAATGCGAAGCCTTCCGTTCTCATCGACACGGACAAGGTCTCCCGTTGCGAGCTCGCTGTCCTGCAGCACCTCTGCCGTCTCCTCCGGCATGTGGTAATAGCCTTCCATCATGCATGGCGTGCGCACGAACAGCTCACCGTCTTCACCGACCCGGATCTTCGTATCGGGGCACAGCGCCATGGCGTAAGGATCCTCGCCCGCAAGGCTCATCGCGAGTCCGCTCGCCGTTTCCGTGAGGCCATAACCGAACCGCACGTCTATATTTTTCGCCCGAACCGCGTCCAGATACTCCTTCTCTACGGGCCCCGCGCCGACCAGGACCTTTTGCAGCCGCGGATCCAGAACGCCTCGGACGAGAAGGTATTTCAACTGCCCCGGAACGAGCGGCAGAATCGTCGGTTCATAGAAGGAAGGGTCCTCGTGCATCCAGCGAATCCCCCTGCCGAGCGCGATGGCGGCACCCTGCGAGAAGCCCCACAACAGCGCGCAGATGAACCCGAAAACATGATACAGCGGCAGGATCGACAGAATCACGTCATTCTCATCGCAGGCGAGCATCTGCTGCCCATTCCACGCGCTCCCGCACAGAGCCTCCTGCGAGAGCACAACCGCCTTGTCCTTCGCCGTCGTCCCCGAGGTGTAGAATAGGAAATCTCCGCCGCATTCGATTTCGGTACTGTCCTCGTGCAGGTGGTAGTTGTTCATCACTTCCTGTTGGATCGTCTTACTCTTCGCCTTCTCCGGATCGTCGCAGTAGAGATAGTCAACGCCGGTCTCGTGCATGATGCGCAGCGCCTCGTCCGCGGTGAGCGAGGGGTTCAGCAGCACGACACGCTTGCCCGCCATGGCTGCCGACAGCGCCGAGAGAATCCAGCCGGGCGTCGTCTGCCCGGACATCCCGATGCAGTGCCAGTTCTGCCTCGTATAGTGCTCCGCCTTTATGAGCAGTGCCTCGTAGAACTTCCGGTACGTGATCTCAATCTTGTCGTGGTGCCTTGCGTAAATGATGGCCGGCCGCTCGGGGAATGTCCCGGCAACCTTCTCCATCATCTCAGAAATGCTGTGAAACCGTTCCATCGTGCCTGCTTTCTAACAGTGCTGAATCTGTCGCCGCACTGTGAGCCATTCCTGTGATTTAACTATAGCAAATCGCATGATATCTCGCAATCTGCATAGCAATCCAGCTGTATTGGCACGCCGATTTATGCATTTTGTCCAGCAAAAGTGCAGGAATCTCAGCGAAAACAGCAGGCGCCCTGGTTCATTGCTCAGTCCTCGGAGAACTCCTTCAGGCCTTCGATTGCATACGCGTGTACCGGGCTCGAATCCAACCCGACGATCGGCAGCGGGGAGAATGACATGAAGAACACGTCCTTCTGGAGCTGTTCCAGATTCTTGAGCACTTCAATGAAGATGATGTTCTCTGCCAGCAGGATATCATGGAAGGGCTTTACATCCTCATTGCTGTTCTCGATGGATACACCGTCACCGAAGCCGACTGCCTTCACCTTGTGATCCTTGAACCAGTTCGCGGTCTCCGCGTTGACTAAAAGCCTCTGGTCCTTGTCCGTGTTGGTGTCCTTTGTGAAGGGATTGAGCTTGTAATCGGAATCAATGATGACGATGTCACCTTCCCTGATCTTTTTCCCCTCACGGTCCAGATCTGCCGCCAAGATGTGGCCTCTCTTTTCCACCGTGCTGTGGAAGTTCACGTAAACCGCGCGTCCCAGAAATGTTGTGAGCGGAACATGGGTTACATCCGGCCAGTCATCATTGTGGTGATACGGGCACTCCGCGTGAGTTCCCAGGTGTGTCATGATATCCACATTGGTGTGGAAATCCGGGATCGGGCCGCCTGTATTGAAGCGATCCAGCTTGCATCTTCTCGTCTCTGTCGCCGGATCTACCAGCTTGGACAGATCAACGAGTCTTAATCCGTTACCCATGTCATAAACTACATCCATTTTGCACCTCCATAATATGTGAAAGAGATCTCTCTGGTTATAATCAACCGTAACCACTACTTTCCTGACTGCTGTGCCAGTTTCAGTGTATCACGTTTGCGCACGCCGAACATCTCCTCTCCGGTCGACAGCCTCGACAGACTCGACAGACGTTTTGTCTAGTGCTAGATAAAATTTTGTCTAGCGCTCGACAAAATTATTATTTTGTGCTAACGTTATGTCGAGTGAGAGGAGGCAGATATGGCAATCCCAGTTAATATTAAAGAATTGATCAGCGGCACGGTTGTTGAATCCAATCGAATCGAATTCAAGGCGGACTTTAATCCGACCCCAGTTCTGCACGCGATCTGCGCTTTCGCCAACGACATTGATAACATCGGCGGCGGATATGTCGTCATCGGCGTAGAGGAGAATAACGGCACACCTATCCTTCCCATCAAAGGCATTGAAAAAGACAGGGTCGATGGAATGCTGAAGAAGCTCCTGGAACTCTGCCATTTCCTGGAACCCTTCTACGAGCCGCAGGCTGAGCCTGTGCTCTTTGATGGGCGCTATGTGATCGTGCTCTGGTGCAGTGGTGGGTACGGCCGCCCCTATAAGGCGCCCAAAGACGCCATAGCCAGACAATCGAACAAATACTACTATATTCGACGTTTCTCCAGCAATGTCATTGCCTCTCCAGATGAGGAGAAGGAACTTTTCTACATTTCCTCATCCATTCCTTTTGATGATCGCCCCAATCTCATGGCTTCCGTGGATGATCTGAGTATCGGATTGATGCGAGATCATCTCCGCAAGATTGGCAGCAGCCTCTACGACAGATCGGAAACTATGACAAAGGAACAGCTCGCAAGCGATATGCAGCTCTTGGAAGGACCGCCAGAAAATCGCCATCCCCGCAATGTGGGCCTTCTCCTCTTTTCCGACAATCCGCAGCGGTTCTTCCGCGAGGCCAGAATTGAGATTGTGGACATCCCTGATCCCTCCGGTACCAATATGACGGAGAAGATCTTCACTGGACCTATTCAGCAGCAGTTGGCGGATGCGCTGCTCTTCATTCGGAATTACATTCTAAAAGAGAAAATATTCAAGACGAACACCACGGCCGAGGCCAGGCGGGTCTGGAACTACCCGTATCGCGCCGTCGATGAGCTTCTCTCCAATGCGGTCTACCACCGTTCCTACCAGATCAGAGAGCCAATTACCGTGCGCTGCACACCAGAGGGAATGGAGATCACAAGCTTTCCCGGCTTTGACAGGAGCATCTCTGAACAGGATATCCAAAGCCAGAATATCCGTGGCAGGATCTATCGCAACCGCCGCATCGGCGATTTTCTGAAGGAGCTTCATCTCATTGAAGGCAGGAACACCGGCTTCCCCAATGCCGCGGCTGCCCTTAGAGAAAACGGTTCCCCCAGACTGCAGTTCTCCATGGATCCAGAGCGTCAGTACCTGTCCGTGACCATCCCCATCCACCCGGCATTCATAAATCCAAGGATGCGGAAAGCCACGGCTTACCAGAATAAGATCCTCTCAGCCTTGGAAGACAAGGCACTCACCCTCACCGAGCTCGCCACGGTTCTCGGTTATAAAGGCATTACCGCCAAATTGAGAAACACCTTGGAATACCTCTGCCTGATGAATATTATCGAAAAGGATCTCGCCACTGGCACCTATCACAGGAAAAGATAATTTCCCATTATTCGTCTTCTGCCAGATCACAGCGTACGGTGAAGCGGCTCGTCCCGCCATAGGTGCAGGTGAACAGGCTGAGGTCATAGTCCGCGCTCTTCATTTCCTCCACCTGTGTGGGCTCGAGGATCTCGGTCTTTTCGACAAGATATTTCACAACGGATCCGCCCGCAGATTTATAATACAACTCTTCGCCGCCCCGCAAGGTCTTGAGCGGCGAGAAGTGCCGCTGATAGTTGTGTCCCGCGATCACCCAGTTTCCTTCCAGAGGATCTCCGGAATAGGTGCACGGTGATGTCTGTAATTGGTCGAAATCCCAGTCCGCCGCGATTGGCAGTTCGAGATCGAGCGCCGGGATAATGAGATACCCGTAGTACCGGACTCCGTCGATTTTTGTTGTCGCAGGTTTCTTGATTTCGTCAATAGGTGACGCGGGCGGTCTGATTGCCGCTGGCGTATCTCCCGCATTCGAATCATCCACGCCGCTCTGCATCATCTCCAGAACGGCAGAGGCTGCCGCGTCCGCTGCCGCATTCTCTCTCTGATTGTGGTACACAAAGAGGATCGCCAGAATTAACAAGGCGATCCCCGAGATCATCATAGCCGCGGCGGCGATGCGCCGCGGCCTGTGCGTATTATGTTCCTGCATTTTTGTCTTTGTCTTTGTCTGCATCCTCTTTACGTTCCAAATGCCAGCCAATGAGGAACAGTACACTGCCTGTTCCCGCCAGAACCGGAATCGGCCAATTCGTCTGTCCCGTCTGAGGCAGTCGGTTCCCGGATGCTATCGGTGCCGGCTTCTCTGTCTCTCTATGACCACCTGATGCTTCGCCTGGCTTTGTGGACTGTGGCGGAATCTGTGGCGTCGGTGTCGGCACGGGTGGTGTCGGCGTGCTCACACCAGGGTTCTCCGGCTTGTCAGGCTCCGTAGGCTTGCCCGGCGTCGGCGTAGGGGGTGTCCCCTCATGTGGATTATCGGGCTCGTTCGGTTTATCCGGTGGTGTCTCCTCACGGGGATTCTCCGGTTCCACCCTGCCGGCTTTTGGATAGGAGGTGACAGAATCGTACAGCTTCCCCTCCTTCTCATACGGAAGGGAAATACAGAAGGGCTGTACCTTCTCATACCCCTCTGCCGTCTTCAGCTGTCGCACGAGATAGATCCCGTGTTCCAGATTCATCACTTCTCCCTGTCCATTCTCATCAATGGCAAGGTCCGTTCCGGCGATTCCCTGTTCGCTGATGTACTCATCGAACGCCTTCGCGGTATCCAGCGTCAGGACTTCCGACTGCGTTTTGCCATTGAGAGCGGTTTGCAGCTCGTCAAAGCCCTGCGCCGCGCGGTAGCTCACACGGTTTCCATCCACGCTGGCATCCCCAATTCTGTACCAGGCAAACTTCCCTCCGCCGACCACCTCTTCCGTCTTCACGTCGCGCATCAGGATCGTAAGAGATGCGCTCTCTGCCGCGACAGCAGAAGCGGGGAGCAACAGAAGGCACAGGCAGACTGTCAGCAGTATGATCATCACAGCCGCACGGATGCGCGTCTTCACAACATGCGCCATCTTCATGAGCCCTGCCTGCCTCCTTCCCAGTTATCTGTTCGTCTGTTATGTTTCTTTACGTCACATATGGTCAGGATCACTACGAGAATGAAAACAGCAGCCAGCGCCGCTATCACTGCGATATACAGCGGCGGGATACTGTAGCCCGACACTTCCGGCGTCTCTTCCTCCGGTGCGGGGATTCTCGCGCCGCGCACGAGGAGTCGCTGCGTATTGATGCCGAACGGTGTGCAGGTAAGGAGGGTACAGTAATCCATGCCCCGCTCGATCTGCAGCTCGTCGATCTCATCCGGATTCACGACCGTGATCTGATCCACCTGATAATAAAGTTTGTAGCCAAGAACCGTGATCATGAACAGATCACCGTTCTTCATTTCATCCAGCCGGGTGAACAGGGAGGCTGTGGACAGTCCCCTGTGGCCCACGAGAACACTGTGCGTCGACGGCCCGCCGACCGGAAGGCTGCTGCCCTCCAGATGACCGATGCCGTCTCCCAGCGTGCCCTCGTCGGTGCCATGGTAAATGGGAAGCCTTACATCAATCCTGGGGATCTCAATGTAGCCCATGACATCTGTATCCGGAACCACCAGCTCATCCTCATATCCGCTGACAAGCTCGGGTTCTTTGAGAACGCCGGGGGTAGCCGCAATGCGCTCGTTGTAGTCCCGGGCGCTTGCCATGATGCTGTCCGTGTCCACGCCTCCCGTATCTTCCTTCAGCAGAGACTCATAACGTTCCACATCTTTGAGATGCAGCCGCGTGTTCTGAAGGTCGCTGAGAGGCAGATACAGGATGGCGCAGATGCCGACAAGACAGATCAGGATCGGCGGGATGATGGATTTCTTCTTCCTGCCTCGTAGTTCCCGGCTGTAATTGTTGTGTGAATTTCTCAAGTCTTAGCTTACTCCGCGTTCTGGCTTCTTCTCCGGATCAGCATGAAGACGCCAATAGCGAAGACTGCAACGCCGCCGATGAGAATGAACACACCGTATCCGCCCGTGCGGGGAAGGATGAGCTCACTGTCAGAGCTGTTATGGATGGTCGTCGTAATGAGACCGGTATATGCCCCATCTCCATCCGTTGCGATTTTAAATTCCTGCGCCTCAGGCTTCACAGAAGATACGTTCAAGCTCGCAAGCGCAGCATCTGACGAGTTCTGATTTTCAAAATTCGTAGCTATTGTAAACTCAATATCATCCGCCTTTTTGTATCCATCCGGCACCTTTGACTCAATGATTTTGTAGCTAGCCGCATCAAGTCCATTGAAGTTGAATCTCGCGTTTGGTACTTCTCCGTCTGCCTCCAGGCTAAGCTCGCCTACGAATCCATTGGAAGTCGTACTGACATTCGGACCCAGCTTCGCGATTTCTGTATATTCTTCTCCTGTTTTCTTCAGAAGCGTGAATTCCGCGCCGGAGAGAGAGTTTCCATCCCTGCCGGTCTTCAAAATACTCAGAGCGTATGTGTAGACCTTGGCATTTCTTTCTGTAGTTTCGTGTGTATCCCCACTGTACGGATTATTGGAGTAAGTCAGCTTCACCGTGTTGACATTTCCCTGGGAACCGATCACCGCGTTCTGATTCAGCTTAGCGTTGTAGGTTACGACCACAGTATCCCCAGGAGCAACGCCGCTGTCAGGGTTCTGTACCAGCTTCAGAAGCCCTGTTACATCTACCGTCAGAGTTGTTGTCCCATCCTCCTTAGTTGCTGTGTTCGTTTTGTAATCTGTGCCAGCGTTCAACGTAACTTTATCTTTATCTTTTGCATTGATGCCCTTCGCATACTCATTTGGTTGAACCTTTTCAATCTGGACAGCAATAGAGTCCGCATCAAGATCGAACCCCTTGGGAATGATATCCGTAAACTTGTAGGTATAGCTGCTAAAGTTTTTGATCTGGTCGGAAATTGTACCTGTGATCATGAAGGGGACATTCTCCCCGACGCTGTAGTCCGCCGCATCCTGATAGGTAGCTGTATTACTGTTCTCCATGACCTTCTTGTGGACCTCAGGAGTGCTCTGCTTGACATTGATCTCAGCCGTTGCCCTGGTCAGGGGCAGGAGAATGCTGGTCGTGATATCCGTTCCAGTCTTCTGTCCAAGGAGCCAATAGCCTGTCTGATCAAGATCTAAACTATTATCTCCACCCTGGAAGGTATGATCTTCGCCCATATCTTTGACACCGGCATATACCTTGTCCGCAAACAAACGGATTTTCGCGTCTTCTAGCGCAGTCGAGTTGCCGGAGCCACTGTGTGTGTTCAGAAAAGTCAGAAGCTGTTCCAGAGTAGCCACAGTATTGCCAGAGGCATCCGTTGCTGCTTGCAGGACAATATCTTTATATTTATCATTCAAACTATACGTCACTGCTCCATCGGCGCCCGTTATCGAGGTCAGGAGCCGATAGCCTTCATATTTTGTCTCTGCGGTAGTGCCATGGATTGATACGGTTAGTTCCCCCTCTGCATTGACACGCATCCCAGCTGCCGGCAGCAGTGTCAGCAGCAGAAATACGGACAACACGATAGACAGCAGCCTTGCCCTTCCTCGTCCTGGTCTGTTCTTTACCTTCATGTGAATTCCCTCCTTGGTTCAATTCATGCTTGTATCTATCATCGGGCAGTGGGGAATGCCCCACCACCGAGATATTCAATCTATGCCGTTACTGTCACAATATCAGCGAACATGGTAGCCGCCTGCTCTCCATGCCGTTGTCGAACGGATCAGGAACGCCAATTGTACCGCATTCCATAGAGCCATGCCGCGCCGATCAACACGCTCACCGCTCCGAAGAGCAAGAGGAAGAGATTCCTCCCTCCCGTCTGCGGCAGCTGGTAATCGTCGCTGTTTCTCCGGTTGATTATCATGATATTTCCTGTCTGCGTACCATTGTTGTTCGCATAGCTTGTATTGTATCCTTCCACCGGATCCTCTTCTACGAAATAGACCAGCTCATTGCCGTTCTCATCGTAACGCGGCAGATCTGTCCACGTCTTCTCCCAGTTGTCCTCGCCGGATAAGTTAATGGTCGCAACCAGCTTCCTGTCATCCGGGTTGATCTGATACTGCGGACGCTCGAATGCGATCCGTGGCATACTGGTCCAGCCTGACGTTCCGATTTCGATACTGGTGTCACCTTCGATGGGTGCCGAGGTATAGGAGACCGTACCGATCGCAGGCGAGCCATCCTGTAATGCGTCATTGATCTTGACATAGGCAATATCCGAGGTCTGGTAATCTCCCCAGTATACCCGGACGCCGGTGCCTCTCGCCACCTGCTCGGAGACGTTCTGGCTGCCTCCCCAGGGATCTTTGACCTGTACCTTTACTGTCACGGCATTCAGCATCTTCGTCGTGCTGTAGAGGTGTACCGCGACTGCCTGATCTCCGGGCTCACCCGGCGTACCATCCTTGTTCAGCCAACGCTTCTCCACCCTCAGATTTGTGAAGGAATTGGGAATATACAGGTAGCCGCCGACATCAGAAATAAAATGAACCCGCACCACATTTCCGATCTCGCTTTTCACAGCGTCATCGAGTGAAGTATACAAATCTTCCTGCTGATGTTCTCCGTTTGTCCAGATGACATAAATCGGTTTTCCCGAAATGGTATAACCCTCCGGCGGGTGTGTCTCCCTGATCCGATACAGCGTATTTTCTTTCAGATTCGTCAGCGTCAACTTCCCCGCCGCATCCGTCACCAGTTTGTCGCCAGATGTTACTGTTCGCGGCTCGATCAGCTGCCATTCTGAATTCTCTCTCTCCTCAATCGTAAATTCAGCACCGGGCAGGAACTTTGTGAAGTCATCTAAATCTACCTTGAATAATACGAGCTGTTTACCATAGATGGTAGCAGAAGAGGAATTCTTGTTCAGCTTTATTGAATTCGTGGACGAATAACTCCCTGCCAGCTCCGCACGATTGGATATCTCCGGCGTGTCATAGTTCCCTCTGTCAATATTGTAACGGTATACCAGAACCGCCGCCTGCGCGTCTGCTATTTCTACTGTAATCTCGTGTTCCTCATCATCGTATGAGAGCTTGTACAGACTCGAATCCAGCTTCGGCCCAATGTGGTTCTCTGCCCTGCTGTCATATCGGTACAGCCCGGTCTTCGTCAGATCAAGATACGCTCTAACGCCTGTCGGCACAGTCAGATGATCCTTCAGGAGCACGGTACTGCCATTGGGGTTCAGATCTTTCCCTGCCGGATTGATGGGTACTGTGTATTCAACGGTATCTGTGGAATTTCCATTCTCATCCTTGAGCTGCTTCGCAAGCTTTTCAATCGTCTCTACCTTGCGCTCAAAGGTCGTGGCATGCGAATCTCGTCTCTCCCCCCAACTTGCCGTATTATAATAAGCCTTGCTCTCCCGGCTCATGTCATTCCAGTCCTCATCGTCGAGCACGGAGGCCTGATAAGTCAGCTGTATCACTTGACCATCATTCTGTTCATACCCATCCGGAATATGAATGCTCAGTTTGGTTGAGCCGTCTTCCTGCGATGAAACTTCAACAGTCGGTTTCTGCGCGCCGGAGAGATCATAGCTGCCATTGTTGTTTGATGGATGAGTCCACCAGTCATGGTCGTAGAACGCTGCGGCAAAAGTATCCTCTCTGAATTTCAACCCTTTGGAGAGCACATCGTCTACCGTGATCTCACCTTTGGTGTCCTTGTCCAGTGTCAGGAGTATCCTGTAGTAAACTAGCCCATTCTGTTCTGTCAGGTTCACTCCGCTAAGATCAGCGGCGCTATAAGATCCGTTCTGTCCGGTAAGACTCGCCTGTTTCCACAACTGTTTTTTGACTGAATGCGAGGCAGACGCAGTCGAATTGGCTCCGTCCACCTTTCGCCCATTGAATTCCGTGACTTTGCCTGTATTGTAATAGTTCCAGGTTTCACCGGCCTGTATGTTCCTGGTATCCGCAAAGGTGGAATAGTTAAGATCGAGCGAGAGCGGGCTGATTGTTTTCCCGGGAAGCGGCTCAATCCAAACGGTAAAGGACTTGACATGTTGCTCGCCGTCATTCTCAGGGATCCGATTGCCCGCGGCGTCATATGTGGTTATCACATACCGATAGTCTTTGCCTTCCTCGTATTCCGCGCGGGCTCCATTGTCACCCACATATTTTAGGTGGCGGTTTTTATAAAAGCCAAGGTCTTCCCGCAGCTGCTTGTCTGTTGTATAGTGGCTGTCCGCACCCTGGCCTGTCTTCTGTCCATTCTCGTCCTGACTGACCGCGTCGCCAATCTCATCCTCGTAGAGAAATCCGCTGGTTTCCGTCGCCGGAAGATTCAGAGTAGACCACCATCTATATTGGCGCCTGCCATCCTCCAGCGCTTTCTCTTCGGCAGAATCAACTTTTTTATTGACAGTGATTTTCACGCTCGCAACATGCACCTTGGCTGTTGACTGATAGCTGTTGCCCTTACCGGTAAGCTTTGCCGTATTCTCCACTTCTACCGAAGAATCTTCACCCACCGCAGGCGCTGTCGTGTCATAGGTAATGTTGAAGGTATGCGTTTTGCGATCCTCAGAAAGCTGTGAGAAATCAATATCAAGAGAGGTCGCTCCCTCGCCCGCACTGGTAAGGCCGCTAACATTCTCCCAGCCCTGATTCTCATCGCGGATCACCAGATCCCCTTTCAGCGTCAGACCATCCGGCAGAGAATCCGATAAACGATAGCCACTCAGATCCCTGCGATCCGCATTGACCCGGATCGTCCAGTGAATGCGGCCATCCGACGCGTAGCCATTTTTGGACACCATACTGTCTGAAACATCGGTAGTGATATCATGATGGCTGTTGTCTCCCCCTGATTCGGCCTTGATGGAATTGTTCACCTTCTGCATTCCATCTCGTCCCTCCAGAGGATTCACTTTCGCGTCATATTGAATCTGATAGGACTCACCCGCCTGAAGCTGTGGGAGGTTTCTGATGGTAAAAGTTTCTCTTCCTGAGTCAGTCTTTGTGATATCCGGATGATACACATTGATATCAAGTGGACTTTGCGTTCCCGCCTTATTAATCCGGTAAATGGTGAAGCTGTTCGGATCATAGGCTTCGGTTGCGTTTTCCTCCCATCTAAACGCATCAATCAGATTGACTGTCCCCGATGTCCCTTTTTCCGTAGAGACCTTCACTGTATATGTAATGATTCTCTTATCAGAAGATACCCTGCTGGATTTTCGCACCGAAATGTCATCGTTATCCTGCGGCGGGACAACAACATCTTGTTTTTTATGAATTATGATGCTGGTGCCGGATCCTGGAAAAGACAGGGACTTATCCTCCTGCACAGACTCATTCTGAAGCATTCCCTCCAGATTGATTGTTCCATCCTCGACAATCGTCGTGTCAAACTGATCATTAAATTCTACCGTGATCTTTCCATCTGTTGTAATGAAATAGGTACCGATCTGACTGCCATCCCGCGCGTATACTGTGCCAGACTGTTCCTGTTCCAGCGATACGCCATCGGGCAGCTCATAATAAATCTCCGCGTCAGAAGACGTGAAACTTTCCTTAGGAATAGAATACTGTATTTCTATGCGGACATGATCCCCGTTTTCAAATACAGTACCCTGTTCCCATACACCAGTGCCGGTGTTCAGCTTGCTCACCTTAATGCCTTTGATCCATTCGGTTTCCCCAAGGTTAGCCCGTACCCGTGCGCCGGCCGCACGCCTTACCCGTTTCTCTCCTGTCGTCTCCTCTTTAGTAAGGCCTTCCTCGGGAAGTTCTGTCGTGAGTGTCTCTCCATCCGGGATGGTTAGCCCCTCTTCCGCGTCAGCCTGATCCGTGTCATCCAGTCCAGCTTCACCTTCATCCGTGCCGGTCGCGGCGGCTTCATTCTCTGTCGTTCCGTTTGCTGCATTCAGATCTGTATCATTCGAATCCGCGGCTGTCTGGGGGGCACCGTCCGAAGTTGCTTCGCTCGTAATGTCTATCGTCTGCTGCTCTCCCGCCAAGGTCTGCCCGTTCCGGGAGAGGTCGTCCGCACCGGTGGCTATGGTTCCCTCCTGAGAGGACTGATAAGATGCGGCTGCATCAGCAGAGTTGGTGCTGGCAGGAGCAGACGCAGTCTCAGAACTGCTGGAATCTGTTACGATCGCACTCCCCGTATCCTGGGGCGCACCTGCGTCCCCGACGCTTCCCGCATCCTGAGGTGCGGAGATTTCCGCGCTCACTGTCTCTGCGACAGTCGCTGCCTCTGCCACGTTGTCCGCGTTCGCGGGCAGCGCGCCGGGCAGCACCAGTGCCAGCGCGAGCACTGTCGTCAACAGTCTGTTTCTAATCTTTCCATGCCGCATTCTGTCGTTTCACTCCATTCAGGCTGTTCCGGGGAACGCCTTGTCCTACTATCGCCTGCTATTCGGAGGCTGTGGTGATATTACTATTGTTTTCAGTAGAAATCGGTTGTTGTCACATCTCCGGACTTCACTTATATAATGTAGCTCACATAACAATTTATGTCTATATTATGATTGGCTTCTGTGATGATTTCCAGGATCAGCATCAGTTCTTCATCCTTCGTGATTTTCATTCGCGGCGTTCCCGGGACAGGGGCAGCGCTGCCTTGCCTGAGGCGCGAATTGGGGGCATATCTTCCTCGCGGTCTTGCGGGCCATGGCGGAAGTTGGGTATTGGGAGTCACTCTGAGGACCGGTAACGCGAACCTTGGCTATAAGTTTGGAAGTACTGCTGATGCAGTCCTTCCAAACTGTCATCGGTGCCGTGAACGGCCCGATGACCCGATACATGCGAAACCGCCTACGCGGATTTCGCATGCGGGTGCCGCGAAGAACGCGGCACTGAGTATAAGTTTGGAAGGCATGCGTCAGCATGGATTCTAAACTTATGACCAAAGTTCGCGTCTCCGACATGTGACTCCCACATACCCACTTCCGACAGATCCGCAGACCGCTCACAAGAAATAGCCCCAATTCGCACTGCGAGCGGCAAGGCAGCTTTGCCCCCTGTCCCGGGAACGCCGTAAAGAGAAGTTATAAGGGATGACGGGATCAGCCGAAGACGATGTTGCGGACCTCACGGGTCAGGCGCCCGGTGCCGTAATCCTCCTTGTTCATCATGAGAAGAATCGTGATGCCATCCGCCGGAGAGTTGCAGAGGTAGGTGCCAAGCCACCCGTCCCAGCCGTACTCGCCGTCACGGCCGATGGTGCCGGCAAGGTCCGCGTTCTTCATCACGCGGCAGAGGTTTGCGTAGGTGTGCCCCTCGAGACCGATCCAGTAACGGAACGCCTCCTGCTGCGCGCCGTCGATGCCGTGCCGCGTCATGAACTGTACCGTGCCCAGACGCAGGACTCTCGCGCCGTTCAGTCCACGGCCGCCGCGCATCAGCATCTGCGTGAACTTGCGGTAGTCGTCGATCGTCGAGAAAATGCCAGCGCCGCCGGACTCGAAGAGATTCGGATCGCCGTTGTTGATGATCGCAAGATTGCAGCCAAGGTAAGGCACGAGCTTCGCGCCGGGAACCTTGCCCTCGTTGCCATAAGCCGTGACGAGCCTGCCTTTTTTCTCTTCGGGAACGTAGAACCCCGTATCCTCCATCTCCAGCGGATCGAAGATATTCTTCCGGAGGAACTCGCCGAACGTCATACAGGAAACCTTCTCGACAATCGCGCCCAGGATGTCCGCGGACACGCCGTATTTCCAGGAAGTGCCGGGATCGAAATTCAGTGCGCAGTGCCCGATCTTCTCCGCGAACTCTTCCGTCGTCATCTGGTGATCCGTACTAAGGCGCCCGATGGCCTCCTCGTAGACCCTGCCCGTGTCAATGCCCGCCTGCGACTCTTCGTCAATGTAGCCGAGGCCCGACGTCATATTCAGAAGGTCTTTGATCGTCATCTGGTGCTGCGCATCGATGAGGCCGTCTTTCGTCGCGACCTTCTGGTGCGCAAAGGAAGGGAAAAACCGCGCAACCGGATCGTAGAGATCAATCCTGCCATCCTGCAGCAGCACCATGACCGCTGCGGAGGTGATCACCTTGCTCATGGAATAGCAGCGGTAAATGTTGTCCCGTGTGATCGACTTCTGCTCCTCGATGTCCGCGTATCCGCGGTCGAAATAGAAGACCTCCTCATTGTCTTTCAATACCATAAGAGATGCGCCCGCGCACTCATTCTCGCGGATGTTGTTCTCTACGCACGCTTCCAGTAACCCCTGTTTCGCCTTCAATTCTGCGGCGGTGTAATCAACCATCTTAACCCCCCTTATGTTCCTGCCATCTTGCAATTCGTGCCTGCGGTTTGGCTCACTGTAGGCAAATCGCCTCCTGGCATGTCATACAGACATTGCACTTTGCATGTTCCGCACTGCGCTATCTCTTATCTATTTCTTCTCAGTACCAGCGTTCCGTATCCTTCCAGGTCGATCTCGCCCTGCACCTGCTGCCCGGTATAGACGTTGGTCATTCTCTCTTCGAGCGTGATCTTCGCCGGCTCTTTCCGGTAGTTCAACACGAAGAAATACTGTTCCTTCTTATCTGTATCCGTTCCTGCCTCCTCGGCTTCGCCCAGCACGCGCTCGCGGACTGCCAGCTCGCAGGTCTCAGGCAGCCGCAGGATGCCTTCGTACGGCGCAGAGGCGCCAAGGTTTCTGAGGAACACCTTTGCTGCCTCTACGGTGAAAGCACTACCGTAGTAATATGCCACGCCTTTCCCAAAGCTGTGCTCTGTCAGGGCACCCTCGCCATCGAAGAACTCCGTCGTGTGATAGCGGCCGACGACCCTGGCCGGGCTAGCTGCAGCATCGCTTGCATCTGCGTCTGCAGCCTCTGCCTCGTCCGTGAACACCTCAGCATCGCTCGCATCTGTGTCCGCAGCCTCTACCTCATCCGTGAACACCGCTGCCTCGAACTCATCGTCGCCCCAGCGAACACAGACCCTGCCTGCGTCATCCGCGATGTTGGAGAATTCCGGCACATCCGCGCCGGTGAGATTCCGCAAAAGTCCCGGCAGCTTCTCCGTGACGCAGTGACCGTGAATATCCTTGTACGCCGAGCGGCATCCGAAGACAACCTTGCCGCCTGCCGCGGTGTATGCCTCGAGGAGTTCTGCCCGCTCCTTCGTCATGATCTCCGGGTGCGCGTAGAACAGGACATCGTACTTCGATAAATCTTGCACCGTGCTCTGAGGCGTCAGGTAAACAAAATCCAGCGGCGTGTGCGTTCTCTGCGCCGCCTCGAAGATTGCCATCTGACTCTGCCACTCGATGGGATTCATCCACTTGTCGAGCTCGCTGTCATAGACGTTGTCGTAGTCCTTGACATAGGCCACCTTCGCGGCGTAACGCGTACCCGCAATGCCCTGCATCTTCTCGAACTTTTCATGGATGTCATGAATTTCGCGCAGCCTTCTGTTGTCCCGTCCGGAATAGTCGAGAATGCCGTGCCAGTAGATCTCATTGCCGATGGTCGCGGTCCTCCAGCGGAAATATCCAACGTAATCCGCGCCGTGCGCCACCGACTGCATCGTCCACAGCGTGATCTGTCCGGGGCGGCCTGCAGGCATTTTCATCCGACTGTACCAGCCTCCGGGGCCGGACTGCTGCTCCATGATTCCGAAGTTTTGCGAGATCGCCCGGGCCTCTGAGAGGTTCCTGCTCGCGCCGCGGTCCCGCAGAAAAGAAGGCTTCCCTGCCGGCTGATCCAGGCTGTAGGCAAAGGCCGGATAGGAGTCATAAGTGATGAAATCCAGGCTCTCGTCACGCATCTTCTGGTAGTCGATGTGGCCGAACAGACCGTTCGTCGTGACGAAATCACCGGGCTTTGCAAAACGCCGGATGATGTCCGCCTGCAGCTTCGCATAAGAGAGACAGGAGTCCGAGATGAAACGGTAGTAATCCAGCTTCTGGTGCGGGTTGGTCGAGTCCTCGTGTATCGTTCTGCGCGGTACATAGACTTCGTTCCAGTCCGTGTAGGTCTCGTTCCAGAACACCGTGCCCCACGCCTCGTTGAGCGCATCCAGTGTGCCGTATCTCTCCTCGCACCATTTCCGGAAAGCTATGCTGTCCGCCCCGGAGTAGAATTCGCCGGTTTCGCAATTCAGCTCGTTGTCGATCTGCCAGCCGATGACGCAGGCGCGCTGCGCGTAGTGAGCCGCGAATTTCTCCACGATGATCGCGGTCTTCTCGCGGTAGACGGGCGAGTTGTAGTTGTAATGCCTGCGCATTCCGTGCCGGTACGGAAGCCCGTTGATGTCGCAGTTGAGCACCTCGGGATACCGCTCCGTCAGCCAGGCGGGCGGCGTCGCCGTGGGTGTGCCCATGATGACCTGCATCCCCGCCCTGTCGCAGAGATCCAGAAAGCGGTCGAAGAAACCGTAGGTGAATTTCCCCTCCTCAGGCTCCACCTTGCTCCAGGCAAATTCAGCGATCCGGATCGTGCGGATGCCAATATCCAGCATCCTCTTAAGATCCTCTTCCCACATCTTTTCGGGCCAGTGCTCCGGATAGTAGCAGGTTCCCAGAGACAAGGTATGTCCATTGATCAGTTTATTCTCCATTGTTTCCTCCCCAAATAAATTTTACCAATTCCCCATCATTTCCCCGCAGCCCCATTCATGCCAAAGGCCTGGCACGCCCCGTGGTCTGCGGGATCATTTCACACATCATTCGCAGGAAACATCACAGCGACGCCGGCGGGCGGTTCCCGTTCCCGGTCAGATACAACTGCGCAATGCGCGTCTCTCCCGCCATCATGTGGAAGCTGATCTCGTGCTCCCCCGCATCCAGGCGCGTATGATACAGCGGGATCCATTCCCAGACATTCTCCGCGGAATAGTTCCAGATCTGCTGCCCGTCGTACAGTTCCTTCTCCGGCACGATGCTGCCGTCGATGCCAAGGGTGAATCGCGCGCTCTTCCTGCCCCAGAAGAGGACGCGCGCCCAGATCGTATAGGCGCCGCCTGTTGTTCGCACCACATAATGCAGGGCCGGTGCCGTCGCCGCATCATCCATGACAAGTCCCGGATAACGCAGGTACATTGACAGCCCGCTCTCTCCATGCGACGGCGCATTCGCCCAGGACCAGAACGCCAGGGTATCCTCGTCGGTGCTGTCCGTCATGTACGCATTCTCCGTCTGCATGAGCGCCGCTGCCGCTTCGATGAGCACCGCCCCGTTATGCTCTGCGCGCGGCTCCTTCGCCATCGAGAGGATCTCCGGAATCCCCACGGGCGCAGCCGGAACCTTCGGCAGCGCATAGTAGTCGTTCGACTTGTTCGGGTTGCCGGATGGCCTATCGTTCATGTAAACAACAGGCGCCCCCTCTCCCATTGCGGCTTCTTCCCCGTAGAATTTCCGCGAGAATCCGTCCGCGTCGAACTCCTCCGGGAGCGTGCCAAGATATGGGTCGTAGAACCGAAGTCCCAGGCTGTTGGGCCGCACCTTCCCCGTATAGATGACAAACCTTGAGAAGGCGAAATACTGCTGTACCGAGCGGAATCTCAGAGTGTGCGAACCCGCCCGCAGCCCGGGAAGCGGGAGATAGAGTTTATCCACGCCCGCCTTTACGTTGCCCAGCCACGCCCCGCGGTAGGCATCGTTCGCCTTCACCACGACTCTCTCGTACTCCCCGTCATCGACGGAGACGTCTATGCTGATCTCTCCCACACTGTTCAGCGTCGGGAAGCGGTGGATCTCCAGCGTGGCATCCCCATCCGTGCAGCTCGTGAAATCGTAGGTCAGGACGGCCCCCGCATCCTTTGCCTCAATGAGCGGCCCGCGCATTCTGCCAAGATTCAGGATGACATTCCAGCCCGTGCCGTCTCCCAGATTCTTCTCCGCGATGCCAAGGTTGCGGTCAGTCTCCCGCACTTTCGCGTTCGCCGCGCGCACTGACATAAGCTCCCGCGCGGAATCCGCTTCCACCGTGATCATGCCGTCGTCCTCGAAGTGGGCGAAGAAGGTGTCGAAATCCCCGTCCTTCGGCATCACGACGTTGCTCGCGAGGATCGCTGCCGCCCTGACATGCAGCTCCTCCCCGGTCTCCTCGGCGGTAATCGTGATCTCGCCTTCCTGACGCCGGTTCGTCTGCGGATTCAGCGCGACCTTGTTCCAGTCCAGCTCGGTCGTGATGCGGAGTTCCTTTGTGAGCGTCAGCTGAACAGACTGATACTGCTCTGCCGTGCTGCGGTCCTCGGCGCGGAAGATCCGAACGCCTTCATTCTCCGCATCCCCTTCCTCCCGGAACAGCTCCGGCATCGTGATCCAGGCGGGCATGGAGAGCGTCACTGTGAGCGGCTCCTCCCCCGCGTTGGCGATCTCAATCCACTTGGACGCGGGCTTGACGAAGGTGAGACCTTCCGCCGCGGGATCCGCCTCATTCGGGAGGGTGACGATGAGCCGGTCAGTCGCGGGATACAGCGGCATGGTGAGCGGCGGATCGGACGGGCAGCGCGGCGGCGCGAAATCGTCCGGGGTGAGAATCCCGTTCCACTTGCCGCGACTCATCACGTGATTGTAATAGTAGAGAAGACTGCGCCTCACCTTCCGGAACGCCTGCGATCGCCCCACCGCACGGTCAGCGTCGGCAGCCTTCCCCTGACGGAGTGCGAGCGCGCTGCGGTCCGCCCAGTAGAACATGGCATTCGTGTAGTACGCCGCGTGCACCTTCATGAGGATCAGCTGGAAAAAAGCGTCCTTCTCCGCGTCCGGCAAGCTGTCGTAGATCGCGTTGGCCTTCTCGAAGATCACCTCATAGATATGGAGCCGCGCCGCCGCTTCATCGCCGCACATCGTCTGGGAGAAAACATCAGGCGCCATGTGCTCCAGTTTCCTTGCGTTGGTCACCTGGTCGAACAGGAGCAACAGCTGCGCCAGATCCACGCCGTGGCGGCCCGAGAAGTTGTCGTCGATCCAGTCTTCGAGCCAGGCCTCCTCATCCTCCTCCGGCACGTAGGACTTGCCGCAGTCCCAGGCAAAGTCCGCGTAGAAGGAAAGCTCCATCTCCAGCGGCTTGATGGCGCCGAAATTGATCACCCAGATCCTGCGGATGCCGTTGGCATATGCTTTCTGCAGCTCATTTCTCGTGTGCGCGAGAGGGATCGTGGTGATGAAGGTGTAGGATGCCTCATCCTCCGGCGCCGCCCAGTAGGAATTGTGATAGTACAGGCCGTTCCCACCGCTGCGTTTCTGCTCTTCCTCATTAGGATATCTTCGCACATAGCCGTAGTTGTCGTTGACCCAGATGAGCGTCAGATCTTCCGGCACGACAAGGCCGTTGTCGTAGAGTTCCAGAACCTCCTTGTACGGGATGAAGGTCTTCAGCGTATCATGCCCCAGCTTCTCATCCAGTATCTTCTCCTGCGTCGCGATCACGGTCTCCAGCAGGTCAATCTTGGCGTGGAGCAGTTCTTCTCCCGCAAGGCCCTCGAAGGCCCTTGTCTCGAACCCGGAGTCGTGGATGCCACGCATCCCGAGGGTGTAGCAGCACTCTTTATCCCGGTTCTGCTCTACACTCTCTTCCCAGTACTGCGTCAGAATGTCGCGGTTCCTGCCGGGCACGGAGAAGTCGTACTCCACATCCTCGTAGCCCTTCTCTTGGAGCCACGGCTGCCACTCCCTGTGGTTGCTCCGCATCAGCATGTCGCAGTGGGAGGTGCCGATGACGATGCCCATCCTATCGGCGAGTGCGCCGCTCTCTTGCAGCATGTTGAATGAGTTAACGTGCATCGCGGGCCAGATGTAGTTCAGCTTCAGCCGCAACGCCAGCTCGAAGATCTTCTCGTAGGCCTTGACTCCGAGCGTCTCTTCGCCGAGGTAGAGCTGCGCCCAGCGGTCCAGCTCTTCCTCATCGTTGATGAAAAACCCGCGGTATTCGACAAGCGGCCAGTCTGCGCGCACTCTCTTCGTATCCAGGGTGATCTCCGTCTTCCTCTTCACTGGTACGTCCGCGAAAAAATACCAGGGCGAGACTCCCAGTACGCGGCGGGAGAACTCATAGATGCCGAATACGGTTCCTCTTCTGTCGGTGCCGACAATGTACAGCGTCGCCGTGGCAGGCCGCTCCCCTGCTGCCGCGATCTCCAGGTTCTCCGGCGCCACGGAGCTGATGAGGTAGGCTTCCTTTTTCGCTTCTCCCTTCTCATCGAAGAGGCGGTTCACATCCTTCTGCAATACTTCCGGCACGTTCCAGCCGGTGTCCAGTGTGTGGATCTCGACAACGAGCTGTGGATCCAGCCCCTCGTAGGTGTGCACGTCCAGAACTCTTCTGAAATCCTGCAGCAGTTTGTCTGCGGCGATCTGCACCGCTGTATTCTCTTTCTCGCCCAGATGCATTTCGATCTGCGCGTATCTTGTGACATGGATTAGCATGAGCACGGTCCTTTCTTCTTAAATGCCTTATCCATTATAAGGGAAGCGGTGGCGGGCTTCTATGTGTTTTTTATGCAGTTTGGGGCGGTTTCGATGCTTTCATGCGCCGAGGGGTTGAGCCGAGGACGGACGGGGGGGGGGAGCGGCGGCTCGAAGATTCCGATCCTGCCTGCGGCACCAGTAACGCAATAAAAGGTGGATTACCTCGTAGTTTGAGGTCATCCACCTTTTTCGCGTCTGCCGCATGCAGGTGAGGAACTTCGTCCCGCCACTCCCCCTGCGCTCATCCTCTGTTGCACCATTCGTCCCGCCGATCCCCCGGTGCTCACCCTCTATTGCATCATTTCGAGTATTTCCCGACAAATTCATCCACAGGAATTGGCCTGGAATAATAGAAACCCTGGAAATAGTCTATGCCATACAGACTCAACACATCGGCCATTTCTTCATTCTCTACGCCTTCGGCCGTGATGGAATAGCCCATCTGTTGGAAGCTGTGAATCACCTGCGGGAGCAGTGGCGTCTGGTAACGCAGATGATCCCAGACGATCTCTTTGTCGAGTTTGATATTCCGGAAAGGAAGATTCTTGACTCTGCTGATATTCGAATATCCGCTACCGTAATCATCCAGAGAGAAGGTAAAGCCCCTTTCCATCATCTGTTGCATGAATACGCTCAGCTTACGGAAATCAATGTCGGCTTCTTCCGTGATCTCCAGCGTGATCAGAGAAGTTGGCACCTGATATTTCTTCGCGATTTCGCAGAAACGATCGGGCAGTGTCTCATCCATGCACTGAATCGGAGACAGATTCACATTGAGCCACGTAAGCCCCAGCGTCTCCTGATGCTGGGAGAGAAAACGACAGGCGCGCTCATAAATCTGAGTTCCGAGGCTGATAATGGCACCGTTTTTCTCCGCAACGGGTATGAACTCGCTCGGGTAGATCAGATTCCCATCCTCGTCCCGGATACGTATCAAAGCCTCCGCTCCCACCAGACGCCCTGTCTGCGCATTGATAATGGGTTGCAGGAACAATTCAGCCATATCACGCCTGACCACATAATTTAGTCTCTTCTTCACCTGTAGCGAACGATCTATAATACTGAACTCTTCGTCTGTTATTTCTGTCGACAGTTCATCTGTCACATCCTCTCGGCGTTCGAGAATGATTTTCAATGACTGGACAAGGTCCATGCCGTTCTCATAGTTGGTATAATTGTGAACCGCGAATTGCGATAACGTCAGGAATACATTGGCCTCCTCATTGACCCACGGTTTGCGGAACCTCTCCGTGAGGGAACTTCTGATAAAGTCGAAATTCATCGGCTTATCGCTCAGAATCGCGAACCTCTGGTTCGTATAGAAATAATAATGTCCGGGATATCTCTTCTTAATGAACTCACTGATCATTCGGACTGCCTGATCCATCTGGTATCTGCCATAAATTTCCAGCATCTCGGAAAAGTTCTGGATGGCGAAACAATACATCCAGTATTCCCTTTGTCCTACCCATTCTTCAAATGTCTGAACCATCGCCTCTTCAGAGAAACAGTCCGAAATTCCCTCTTTGAAATATCGAGGATGTTCATATGTGACAAATATGATGAAAATGGCAAGGGAACCGAATACCGACATCATCAGATGATGTCCGAACAAGATCCGGCTGATCACGCCAAGTTCACACAGCGCGATATAAAACTCCGTGGTAATACGCAGACGCTTTCTGAGTTTCCTCCGATTTTTTTGCAGACATATGACCGGCAGGAGCATTAGTATCAGCGATTCCGCGTAGACAATATACCCGAACCAGCCTCTTTGATATCCATTCGTGTCAACGAGAAAGACCGCTTTCGTCCAATAACTGCTCACCACCAGCGCAGACATGACCACCAGCAGGATCTTTCCGATCCGTATCATCACCTTCCGACAGGTATCGTCCGCAGTGGCCACGATCACGGAGAAACCGAAGAAAAAGAAGCTTCGCAGCAAAAACAGGAGGAAAAACAATGCGTTCGCAAGCCATAACACGGGTGCGGGAAAATATCTGCCGCCATCGTAATTCACCCCTCTGGTTAACAGATCCGCGAGTATGAATAAGATCTGAGAAATTACCACACCATCAAAATACCTGCTCTGGCGAATCGGAATCTTTCTGGATTCCAGGTTGCTGAACAGGAGAATGATGATGACACTCACATCAAGGAATATGTACCACAGAAATTCATAACTCATCTTCTGACCTCCCCGAATCACTGCCATAGAGAAGCATCAGATTCTGACACATGTATCCATTTGCAGTGCTTGTCCGCTTATAATGTACCCCCCCCCCGTAATTTTCTGTCTTTTTTCTTTTTTGCACATTCTACACCCTCCCGGCCTATTGATCTCGACCAGTTATTTCTCTCGTTTCGTGTCGATTATTATACCCGGTCAGAGGATGAACTGCTACTGAAATATTCCGGCTGCTCGCAATCTATCCCGCAGCCAACTAAGGAGAACCACCGCGTTATTGTGCTCCTCATCCTTCGCCGCATACAGCAGCAGAACATCCTGCATTTGCAGCTGCTCTGCAACCTTGTTACAAAATGACTCTACTGCCGGGTTCTCGTCCAGCTCTTTTCGATAGGCTGTCGCAAACTGCTCGAATCTCCCGCTGTCATGTCCGAACCACTGCCGCAGTTCTCTGGAAGGTGCGACCTCTTTCTCCCAGGCATCCAGCCGCAGTGTCTCCTTGCGTACCCCTCTCGGCCATAACCTGTCCACCAGGACGCGGTACCCTCCTGCATGCTCTGCCAGGTCATAGACCCGAACTGTCTTCATCCCGTGCATGCTAATCTCCTCCTGTATATCTGCCGAATCGGGCACCCCAGGGGTGCCCGATCCGGGTGCCCGTTTGAGGTGTGCCGATGACATTTCCGACTCCAACGCCTGATATGCATTTTCGGAAATGCTGCTGAAGGTCAGGTTTGGAAATGATGCCCATACATTTGAGATGCCGGATTGGCATCTCAATGCAAAACAGACCAGCCCTCATATCATCAGAACCACCGCTACTACGGATAAAATCTGACCCGCATTCCGCTCTCTGGTTCATCTTCTGCAAACTCTGATACAACGTCTCTGCACAGACGCTTCAACGCTGTGTAGTAATCGCCAAGCGCTTCCTGCGCCTCCCTCGTGTTGTAGAAAATCACGTCCCAGTCACTGCCATATTCTGTGAGCACGTCGTGCAGCGCGTCCAGGTTTCTTCCATAATAATCCGGCAGCGGGAGGTCTCGCATGAGTGCATCGTGCAGGCCAGCCTTATCCCTGACTCCCGCAAGGTCAACGTAGAAAACTCTCATGATCTCTTCCCTCCCGAACGTTTCTGCTCCTTCTGGTTCGCACCGCCTTTGTACAGCAGTGTGAAGCTCTCATAGTGGTCATCCGTATAGTAGATCTTGCCGTCATCGGAGTAGACGATACGTTTCGCGCCGCGCTTCCTGCCCTTGGTATCAATGTCACACTCGTGATAATCCGGTCCGTCCGGCAGTACACCTTCATAGTTGCCGTAGTAATCGCCGCCGATGGCCTTGCCGGGCGCGTACGGTTCCAGTGCCCCGCCTTCCCAGCCAAGCTTCCGTGCCTGTTTCTTCGTTATGAAGTTTTCCGGCAGACGTCCGTAGGTGTAAATATACAGCGCGACCTCATCCTTCGTGAAATATTCGCCGTCTTCTTCGACCGTTACGCCTTTCTTGGAAACGCTGTTTCCTTTTGACTGCGCAGATGAGGTGCGGTTCTGATTTGATCTGCGGCGGATGGGTGTGATCGTAGGAGCAACTTCGCTCTTCGAATTCTCAGTATCGACTGCCGCGTCGTTGCTGTCAGTCTTCTCCTGCGAATCAGAATCTTCTTCTGCCGCAGTCACAGCGCTGCTCGCTGTGTCGTCCAACGTAGATTCCTGCTCTGCGCTTGTGGCGGCGGCTGTGGCCTCCGTCTGTGCCGTTCCGCTCTCCGGCGCCATCGCACTCGCACAGCCGGTCAGAAGCTGTGCACTCAGCATCAGCGCCAACATCGGCGCCAGCCATTTCCTGATGATCTTCATATTCCGCTCACTCCTGTCTGTTTCAAACTAATCCGTTTTGCACGAATTCATTTTACATCTTCCGCCATTGCAGAGATAGCAGGCCACGTCCCGTCCGAACCATTTACGTCTCCAGGTGTACCAAACTAATACCCGGCGCCGCGTTCTTGGCGGCCCCAGCAGGCGAAATCGCTGAAGCAATGCACCGCGCAGGTGGTTTCGCATATATCGGGTCCTCGGGGACGCTTGCGTCACCGAGGATCGTTCACAAGGGACGCATTGGCATCACTTCCAAACGATATTCTCATCCGTTCGCCTCTTCTGTCTCCGCGTGCCGCCGCATCTCTTCCAGCACCGGCCCCGTCAGCGGGAAGGTGATGAGGAAAGAGAAGACATCCGACCAGGTCTGGGTCATCTCGACGCCGAGCAGGCCGAACGCGTGTGAGAGAATGAGGATGAGCGGGATGAAAAACAGTCCGTTCCTCGCGCTCGCCATAATGGTCGCTCGCACACCCTTACCAATGGACTGCAACATCATGTTGCTCATGACGATCGCGGCATTCAGCGGGAAAATACAGGCCTGGAACCGCAGCGCGACTTTGCCGACCGCGATGACTTCCGGATCGTCACGGAAGAAGCCGATGATCTGCGGCGCGAAAGCAAAACCCAGCACTGCCATCACGCACAGGAATACCGTGCCAACTTTCACGCAATAGAAAAATGCTTTGCGCACTCTCCCCCACAGCCCCGCGCCGTAGTTGAAGGCACTGACCGGCTGGAAGCCCTGTCCGAAGCCAATGAGCGCCGCGTTCGCCAGCATCATGAACCGGTTCACGACGGACATGCCTGCAATCGCCGCGTCGCCGCCGAGTGTTCCCGCCATCGTATTCAGAATGATCGTGGAAATCGAATTGATGCCCTGCCGCGCGAGTGACGGGGAGCCGCCATTGAGGATTTGCAGCAGATAGTGACGGGTGAGCCTGATATTTTTCAGATGAATGTGAATGTTCGGGCCCTGGTAGCTGCCGATGAGAAGGATCGCGAACGAGAGAAGCTGCGAGAGAATCGTCGCGAGTGCCGCCCCTTCGATCCCCATGTCCAGCCCGAAAATAAACAGCGGGTCCAGCGCGGTATTGACGACGGCACCGGATACGAGGCCGACCATAGCGTAGACCGCACTGCCCTGGAATCGCAGCTGGTTGTTGATGACGAGCTGAGCGCACATAAAAGGCGCACCGCAGAGAATGATGCGCAGGTAGGCTTTCGTATCCTCCAGAATCGTCGGTGTCGCTCCCAGCAGTCTCACGAACGGATTGATGAAGACAAGGCCGAGGATCATGAAGATCAGGCCGAGGCAGAAAGCGAGGAAAAATCCCGTCGCCGCCATCTGTTCCGCGTCTTTCGTATCCTCCGCGCCGAGCCTTCTCGACATGTAGTTGCCGGAGCCGTGACCGCAGAAGAAGCCGAGCGACTGGATCATCGCCATAACGGAGAAAACGATGCCGACCGCCGCGGTTGCCTGTGTGGAAATCCTGCCGACGAAGAAGGTGTCAGCCATGTTGTAGAGGTTTGACACCAGCATACTGATGATCGTCGGTACCGCGAGCTGACCGACGAGCTGCGGGATTGGCGTTTTCGTCATCTGGTCATATCTCTTCTGTCTTGCGTCCTGTGTTGCATTACTCATTCCAATATTTCCTCTTTCAAGGGAAAAAACGACAGGCGGGCCGATCGCATTGTATCCGTCCCGAAGTCGATTCTCTTCCCATTAAGTCTTACGTAATCTCGTAGCGGATCTTAGATCGGATCCGCGTGTTGGCTTCTTCCGGCAATGGTGAAGGCAGCAAGTCGCTGTCATCACATACCTCGATGAGCGACAGGTCGTCCCGGCCGCTGCTTGCAATCATCTCCGCGCCCGCAGCCCGGAGGTACTCCAGAAGGTCCAGATTCTCCTGTGTGATCACTTCGCCCGGCACGAGCACGGGGATTCCCGGCGGATAGGGATAGATATATTCCGCGGAAACCTGCCCCACGCTCTCCGCGGCAGACACGCTCCTGTGCCTTTTGCGCACCGCCTCGGCGATCGTGCAGGCAGTTTGTGCCTGAGGAACCATCTTCGCAATGAAGTCGCGGTCCCTTAAACCCTCTATCGTAGAAGCAGTTTCTCGCTCTTCTCTCTCCGCGATTTCCGTGATGTCTCTCTCTCCGAAGAGCCCGGAATCGATGCCCTGAAGTGCCGCTGCCAATGCCGCGTAAGCTGCGAAGTCGTCGCAGCAGCTCGTCATGCACAGCACGTTGCTGCCACAGTGCATTTCCGTCTCCAGATGATACTGCTGCCGCAGCTGCGCTGCAAGGTCAGCGCCGGTGAAAACATCCGCACTGGCCGGTACCCGGAAGCCGGGAAGGAACTTTGCCTCTTCGCTCTCTGTGTAGGTGTCGCGGCAGCTGACAAGGATCTTGCTCTTATCGAAGGCATAGATGGCAGGATGGTCTGTGAGGTCGTCATCCCCGCAGCCCAGGATGTGCAGATGCCGCAGCGCATGGTGCGCGGTCAGTTCCGAGAAGGCCGTCAGGGCGGTACCCCAGGCGGCGAACATATCCCGTCCCTTCTCCCGAAGAAGTCCCGTACAGCCATCGAGCGAAGTCATGAGGAGATAGGAGGGAGAGCTGGTCTCGAAGATGTTCAGCTGCTGCTCGATCTCCCTCTCGTACACAAGGTCTCCTGTCACATGGAGGAGCGCCGTCTGCGTGAGGGAAGGGAGGGTCTTGTGCGTGCTCTGAATTGCAATGTCCGCGCCGCAGCGAACGCTCGATGCCGGGAAGCCTCCCTCCGCGAAGAGGCCAAGATGCGCGCCGTGTGCCTCATCGACCACGAGCGGAACGCCCATGCACTGCACTCCGGGAGCGGTGCAGCGGTGCGCATGGCAGATCGCTGCAATCGACGTGATGTCCGAGATCACGCCCTCGTAGGTAGGGCTCGTGAGGATCACGGCACGGCTGTTCGGATACTGTTCCAGCGCCTTCTGTACGGTTTCCGGCCGCACACTTCCATAGATGTCGAAGGCAGCGTCCAGCTCCGGCCAGATCCAGTGCACGGTAAGATTTCCCAGCTCGATGGCGTGATACACCGACTTATGGCAGTTCCGCGCGGCGATGATCTCGCTGCCGAACGGCGCGACGGCACGGATGGCCGCAAGGTTTCCCACCGTGGAGCCACCCACCAGATACCAGCTGCGCTTTGCGCCGAAGAGCTCTGCCGTCCTCTCCATTGCCGCCTGCAATATCCCCTCCGCATGGTGCAGATCATCGACCCCCTCGACTTCCGTCATGTCGTAATCGACAGGCAGATTCCGCGCGGGGGAGACTCTTCTCTTGTGCCCCGGCATGTGGAAAGGGTAGAGGCCCGCCTCAATATAAGATTCCAGCTGCTGTTTTAACAAATCAGTACGATCGTGCTGCTCCACATTCTCTCCCATAAAAGAATCCGCCAAACTCTGTGGGAGCCTGGCGGATGCTGTCAGCTGATGTTGCGATTATTGATCGAGCTCAGAGGTGCAGTGCGGGCACCTGGTCGCGTTGATGTCGATCTCACTCTTGCAGTAAGGGCAGATCTTTGTCGCCGGCGCTTCCTCCTTCGGCTTCCTGTCGAACTTGTCGTGCGCCTTGTTGAACGCCTTGACAATGCAGAACAGGATCAGCGCCATGATGATGAAATTGATGATGGCGGTGATGAAGTTGCCGTATTTCAGAGCGACCGTTGCCTCTTCCGTCGCGCCCTGTTTCAGCACTATCTGCATCTGATCCAGGTTGTGAGTGCCGAACAGACCGAGGAGCGGGCTGATGATGTCCGCTACCAGTGAATCGACAATCGCCTTGAAGGCTGCGCCGATGATCACGCCGACTGCCATGTCCATGACGTTGCCGCGGCTGATGAATTCTTTGAACTCTTCGAAAAATTTCTTCATAGTGATCTCCTTAAGACCCGGATGCCGGAAGACTTATTTCTCCGCCTCAAGCCACTTGTAGACGCAGGCTGCAAGAGCGGCGCCGACAAGCGGAGCAACGATGAAAATCCAGAGCTGGGACAGCGGTGCCGGATTGCCGTTGATCGCTGCGAAGATCGCGGGTGCGATGGATCTTGCAGGGTTAACCGAAGTTCCTGTCAGTCCGATGCCCATGATGTGTACGAAGAACAGGGTCAGGCCGATCACA
This sequence comes from Lachnospiraceae bacterium NK3A20, assembly GCA_900107575.1. Lineage (GTDB taxonomy): Bacteria > Bacillota > Clostridia > Lachnospirales > Lachnospiraceae > CAG-791. The sequence goes on from FNQX01000021.1 coordinate 47,771, forward strand.
AGGCCGCCGAAGCTGCCGTGGCCCGCCTTCTTAGAGGTAACGCCCAGGATGGTCATGACGAAAATAAAGGTCAGGAACAGCTCTACGAGGAAGCCTGCGCCGACAGAACCGTTCACGCCGGCAAGGCCGTTCGCGCCGAAACCGCCCGTCTTGTCCTCAAGTCCGCCAAGGCCCAGGATGATGGCATCCGCGCAGGAGCCGATGAAGGCGCCGATGATCTGTGCGATCACGTAGCCGACGAACTCACCCTTCTCCATTCCGCCGGAAATGAGAACGCCCAGAGAGACCGCCGGGTTGATGTGGCAGCCGGAAATGTTGCCGATGCAGTAAGCCTCAGCAACGATAGACAGGCCGAATGCCAGCGCGGTCAGAAGATATCCAGACCCGGACGCGGCGTCCGTCCCCACCAGCATTGCCGTTCCGCAGCCGATACCTGTCAGAACCGCAGTGCCGATACACTCAGCAACATACTTCTTCATAGAACTCATTCCATTATCCTCCTCAATAGATGTCCGTGTTGACAGATATCACGGATGGACCCCGCTTCGATATCTGCGTTGTTACTAATGATTCTACACTCTTGCGAAAACGTTTGATATACCCAAAGCCAAATTTTTGACGGCAGGATGGAAATTATGCAGGGTCTGCTCAACAGTACCGCCCCATTGGCTTCTTGCAGGAGATTATTGGGCGATCAGCATCTTGAAACAGTCGCCTCTCTCCTCGAAGTTGCGGAAATATCCGTACGATGCCGCGGCGGGCGAGAGGATGACTGCCTCCCCCTGGCCTGTGACCTCTTTCGCAAGGCTCACCTGCCCCTGCAGATCGTCCACGTACCAGGTGTTGTCCCGCTTGCCGACGTGGTCGAAAATCCGTCTGCCGGAAGCGTACGCCATGATGAAGTGGTACTCCGGGTGGCTGTCGATAAAATCGTAGAGGATGTCGTAATCAATCCCACGGTCCATGCCGCCGATGAGGAGGGTCTTCGCGTTCTTCACGGCATCCATCGCGTTGATGGAAGCCTCGGGGATCGTGGAGATGGAGTCGTCGTAGTAGTCGATGCCGTCGATCGTCTGAACGTACTCGAGCCGGTGCGGCAGGCCGTGGAACGTGGCAATCGCACGCCTTACATCCTTCGGATCGCAGTTGTACTCATCCACTGCGATGCGATAAACAAACTCTGCGTTGTACTGGTTATGCTCGCCGGGGATCTTGAGGTCGAACTCCTTATCGATGTCGCTCTCCCGGATCACGATCTTCTTCGCGCGCGTCTTAAGCCGCGGCACTTCCTCGCCGAGATAGAGCACGTCATTCTCACTCTGGTGTTTCGTGATGCCCTTCTTCGCGTCGAAATAGTGCTCCATCGTATGGTATCTGTCGAGATGATCCTCGAACAGATCCAGGAAGACCGCGATGTGCGGATTCGCCTGCAGTCTCTGGCACTGGTGGCAGGAGAGCTCGAACACCGCAATACTCTCTTCGTCCATGTCCTGTGCGTATTCGAAACACGGCAGGCCGATGTTGCCCATGAGGAAGGCCTTCTTCCCGCACTCTTTCAAAACGTGCGCCAGCATGGAGGTGGTCGTGGACTTGCCCTTCGTGCCGGTGATGCCGATCGTCTGCGCGCCGAACGCTTCCATGAAGACTTCCGTCTCCGAGGTAAACTTCCCGTCATCCCACAGCGGCGCGTCCTCCTCGAACTGAATTCCGGGACTCACGAAGATGAGATCGTACTTCGCATCGTCGATCTCCTCTCTCTTCCCTTCGAAGACCTCGACCGAAGCCGGTTCGCAGTAATTTCGGATCAGCTTCTCCGTCGACTTGCCCTCGCGTCCGTATCCCCAGATGAGGATTCTCTTATCCCGAATCTTTGCCCTGATTTTCTCCATCGCAATTTACCTATTCTGTACTCTCATGAAAAAGCCGCATGGGTTCTTCCCACACGGCTTCTCATTCTACCACATCGTATTCGATTTCTCACTGGGATCTCGAGCTTCCGCCCGTCGCGCCCCTCTGTGAAAACAACTGCTCAGCCGACCTCTCTCATTGTGGCCTTCCGGCACGGGAATGCGTCCGCTCAGTCATTCGCAGAAAGATCGGACCCGAAATACTTCTCGGAGAGCGAGGTGAGGGTTCCATCCGCGGAGAGCTCTGCAAGCGCCTTATTGACCGCGGCGCGAAGGGAAGCGGAATCATCGCCCTTCCTCATTGGAATCGCTACAGAGGACGCCTCGTCAGTCGTTGCGATAATCTTGATCGGCGCGTCCGGGTTCTGGCTCTGGTAGAACAGAATGGAATCCTCAGAGTTCAATGTCGCGTCCGCGCGGCCGTTCACGACGTTCTGTACCGTCTCATCCAGCGTGGAAACGCCGTTGGCTGTCGCGCCGTAGGATTCTGCGAGCTCCATGTAGGTGGAACCGATGGAATTGCAGGTCACCTTGCCCGCGAGGTCATCGAAGCCCTTTATCTCTGTGTTGTCGTCTCTTACCACGAGGGCTGTATGCACGTAAGCATAAGGATCAGAGAAGTCATATTTCGCACTCCTCTCATCCGTGATCTCAACGCCGTTGACAACGAAGTCATAGCGACCGTCGTCAAGGCCCGCGAACAGGGACTCCCAGGGCGCCTCCACGATCTCAACGGTAACGCCGAGCTTCTCACCGATGGCCCTTGCGACATCCGCGTCGTACCCGATGACCTCATTGGTCTGAAGGTCATGGTAGGACCAGGGCTGCCAGTTGCCTTCCATGGCAACCGTCAGCGTGCCCTTGTCGAGCACGGACTTGAGCTGACCGTCTGCCGCAATCTCCGTCTCGCCGTCAGCCGCATCCGTGGTGGCCGCATCGGCATCCGTACCAGCAACATCAGCAGCGTTAGCTTCCTCCGTTGTCGTATCGGTCGCCGCCGTATCTGCACCAGCAGCGTTAGTTTCTGTCGCAGCACTGTCTGCACCAGCTGCGTCAGCAGCGTTTGTATCCTGTACACCCTGCGCGTTGCTGCCACAGCCTGCCAGCACGCCTGCCGCGAGTACCGTACCGAGTACGATGGATAAAGACCTCTTTTTCATGTAATCTCCTTCCCGGGCACAGTACCCGTTACCGTTAGATTTTAGTAGTACAACATTCCAGAGCCTTCGTCCCGGACTGTTCCGCAGGGCCGCAAGACTTTGCCGCGCGCCTGCGTTCTTTATTTACATGGACGAGACACTGTTCATTCCTTCGCCGAAATCGCCCGGATAAATTCGCTGGTTCTCTCCTCTTTGGGATGGGCGAAGAACTCCCTGCTCTCCCCCTGCTCGACCACAACGCCGTTCTCAATGAACATGGTCCGTTTCGATACATTCTTCGCGAAACCGATCTCGTGTGTTACGACGAGCATGGTCATGCCCTCGTCCGCGAGCTCCTTCATGACGGAGAGCACCTCCCCCGTGAGCTCAGGATCCAGTGCCGACGTCGGTTCGTCGAAATAGATGATCTCCGGATCGGTCGCCAGGGCTCTCGCAATGGCGACACGCTGCTGCTGCCCGCCGGAGAGCTGGTTCGGATAATAGTCGAGGCGGTCGGAGAGCCCCACCTTGTCGAGGGCGGCGCGGCCGATCTCCATCGCCTTGCCCTTGTCCATCTTCCGCGCGACGATCAGACCCTCGGTCACGTTCTGGATCGCCGTCTTGTTGAGGAAGAGGTTGTAATTCTGGAACACGAAAGCAGTCCGCCTGCGGATCGCGGCGATCTCTTTGTTCGTGATCTTTGCAAGATCATAGGTCCTGTTGTCGAAGGTCAGCTCTCCGCTGTCAGCCCGCTCAAGGAAATTGATACAGCGAAGCAGCGTTGTTTTCCCTCCGCCGGATGCGCCGAGGATCGCGACCACATCTCCCTTATCCACGGAGAGGTCAATGCCCTTCAACACTTCCATACCGTCGAAGGCTTTCCTGATGTTTTTCACCTGTAGTATCATCGCGGGCCCTCCTTATCGCTTCCCGTACACCGACAGGCGCTTCTCGCCGAACCGCTCCATGCGCGAGAGCACGGTGGAAAAAATGAGGTAAATAACGCCGACCTCAATGTACAGCGCGAGCGGCTCGTAGGTGACTGCGACGATTCTCTGCGTCTGCATGAACATCTCCATAACAGTGATGTTCGCGGCGAGCGATGTGTCCTTGACCATGGAGATCAGTTCGTTCCCCAGTGTCGGGAACGCCGTGCGGAATGCCTGTGGCAGGACAATCCTTCGCATGATCTGCCACCAGCTCATGCCGACGCAGCTGCCCGCCTCAATCTGACCCGAAGGAACGGATTCCAGCGAAGCGCGGATTGTCTCCGACGCGTAGGCGCCCTCGTTGATGGCGAAACAGATGCAGGCCGAAGGGAACGGATCGAGCAGCAGCCCCACACTCGGCAGACCGTAGAACACCACAAAGAGCTGCACGAGAAGAGGCGTGCCGCGGATCACCCAGACATAGAATCTTATGATCTGTTTCAGCACCGGCACGTTGGCGAACTGGATGAGCGCCGCAATGACAGCGATGACAAGACCCGCGGCGAACGAGATCGCCGTAAGCGGGATCGTTGTCAGGAGTCCCGGCAGCAATATTTTTGGAAAAGATGAGATTAATATTTCGATCAGTCGCTCACTCATGGACTGCTATGCTCCTTGCTGCATTTGGTGCGAACGTATACCCAAGAGACGCATCAGCGTCTCTTCCGAACGTTTCTTCCCTAAGATACCTCATCATTGCATTGTGCGCAATATTTTATTGTAAAGCAACCGTTCCGAATCGTAGCAAATTCCTGTATAGGAGAAGGGACCCGCCACCATAATCAGTGACGGATCCCCCAATTCGATCTGCTCTTTATAAAGTTTCTCAGATCCTCGCGACGCCGCTTCTTCTCGCCGCCTCCGCAACTGCCTTCGCGACTGCGGGGCCGACTGCCGGATCGAAGGCCTTCGGGATGATGTTGTCCGGTCCCAGCTCGCTCTCCGGGATCAGCTCTGCCAGTGCCTTCGCCGCTGCCATGTTCATCTCGTCGTTGATGTCGCTCGCTCTCACGTCCATCGCGCCGCGGAAAATACCGGGGAACGCCAGCACGTTGTTGATCTGGTTCGGATAATCGGAGCGGCCGGTCGATACGATGGCTGCGCCGCCTGCCTTTGCTTCATCCGGGAAGATTTCGGGTGTCGGGTTCGCGCACGCGAATACGATCGCGTCGCGGTTCATGGTCTGCACCATTTCCTTCGTGAGAACGCCCGGTGCGGATACGCCGATGAAAACATCAGCTCCCCTGATCACATCGGCAAGGCTTCCCTTCTCCATCGACCGGTTGGTCTTGTGGGACATCTCTTCCTTGATCCAGTTGAGGCCTTCCCTGCCTTCGTAGATCGCGCCGTGCCGGTCGCACATCGTGATGTTGGCAAAGCCGGCCGCGAGTAGAAGCTTCGTAATGGCGATGGCTGCTGCGCCCGCGCCGGAAGTCACAATCTTCACGTCTTCTTTTCTTTTCCCTACGACCTTCAGCGCATTGGAGAGGCCGGCCAGCGTGATGACAGCCGTGCCGTGCTGATCGTCATGGAAGATCGGAATGTCGCATCTCTCCTTGAGTTTCCTTTCGATCTCGAAACATCTGGGTGCCGCGATATCCTCGAGGTTGATGCCGCCGAAGGATCCGGAGATCAGTGCCACCGTGTTCACGAACTCGTCCACGTCGTGCGTCTTCACGCACAGGGGAATGGCGTCGACGTCACCGAAGGATTTGAACAGGACGCACTTGCCCTCCATGACAGGCATCCCGGCTTCCGGTCCGATATCGCCGAGGCCCAGCACCGCGGAGCCGTCCGTAATGACAGCGATCAGATTGTGGCGTCTTGTCAGGGTGTAAGACTTGCTGATGTCGTCCCGGATCTCCAGACAGGGCTGCGCAACCCCGGGCGTGTAAGCAAGGGACAGGTCATCTTTTGTTTTCACCGGCACCCTGGAAATGACCTCAATCTTGCCGCCCCACTCTTCGTGGCGTCGGAGTGACTCTTTCGCGTAATCCATACATTCCTCCTCATGATTAATGATTTACATCTCGCTGTAATCGCTGTCCATGGCAGCGACAATCTTGTAGCCGGGATAAGCCTTCTGCACGTCGGCCACCGTCTCCTCGTACGTTACATGCCGGTCAGGAGAGTTGAAGCTCACGACCATGTCGAAACGGATCGTGTTGTTCTCCTCATTATAGTAGAAACCGTGCATTTGCAGGATATATTCGTGTGAGAGAACGATACGCTTCACATTGCGCTCGATCTCGGCAGCCTTGTTGTTCTTCGTGTTCATGGAGTAAACGCCGATCGCAGTCAGAACGACGTGGTTCTCCTGATACACCTTCACCTGAATCTGGCGCAGCAGCTCGTCCAGCTCATTCGCGGAATAAGTATCCGGCACCTCGATGTGAATGGAGCCGTTGTATTTATCCGGGCCGTAATTGTTGAGCACGAGATCGTACGCACCGGAAACATCCGGGAAGCTCGTGACTGTCTTCTTGATCGCCCGCGCAAGATCCGCGTCAGCCCGCTCGCCGAGGATTTCGGAGATCGTGCTGCGCAGCATATCGAGGCCGCTCTTGATAATGATGACGGCGATAATGGCGCCGAGCCACGCCTCGAGACTGATCTTCGTGAGGAGGTAAATGACGGCCGCGAGCAGAGTGGACGCGGAGATCACAGAGTCCAGCATCGCGTCAGCCCCGGAGTTCACGAGGGAGTCGGAGTTCACCTTTTTGCCTGTGCTCTTCACGAACCGCCCGAGAACGATCTTCACGATCACGCCGACAGCGATGATCACGAGCGCCACCGCGCCGTAGTCGGGCGTCACCGGGTGGATGATCTTCTTCACGGATTCTTCGAGCGAAGTGATACCTGCGTAGAGAACGATGATGGCGATGATCATCGCGGAGAGATATTCGATCCTGCCGTAGCCGAAGGGATGTTTCTTGTCCGCTTCCCGCCCCGCGAGCTTCGTGCCGACGATCGTGATGACACTTGATCCCGCGTCGGAGATGTTGTTCACGGCATCCAGCGTGACCGCGATTGAATGGGACAGAATGCCGACCATCGCCTTGAATGCCGCCAGACACACATTGGCAGCGATGCCGATGATGCTGGTCCTTACGATGATCTTATCTCTGGAGTCGTTCTCCTTCACGGCTTTGGCGACTTCCTCTTCCATGCCCTGCGCCGTCAGCAGGTCTTCCGTTGCCTTGAGACTTCCCATGTTCTCCTTTCCCGTCGATTTTCCAGGACCGATAACCCTTGCGGATTGTAACGCCCGCCCCGGCGAAATGCTATACTGATTATAACAGTTGCGATTCAATACACCTGAGTTTACAGCTGTTCCGGCGAAAACAAAAGGGCCGCAGAAAGGATTGTGCATGTTCCGCTACTTCTGGCTGGAGGGAGAGGACGTCCCCACCGGCGTAGGCTTCGGCTTATTCACATGGCAGCATTTCGCCGCCGTACTTGTCTGTGCCGTGGGTGTATTCTGCCTCTGTGCTGTTTTCCTCAGAAAGAGCGCAAGGACGCAGGCGAAGATCCTGAAAATCACCGCCATCCTGCTCCTTGTCGGGAACCTTGCGCGGGATCTCTTCCTCTCCATCATCGGTCACATGTCACTCGACTATCTCCCGCTCCATCTGTGCAGCTTCGCAATCTTCGTCTACCTGGTGCACGCGTTCCTGCCGGAAACCTATTCCACGTCCATTTTTTGTGAGGACAGGCAGAAGCGTGTCTATGTATATTCCTCGCCCTTTCGCAGCGCACTCGCTGAGATCGGGCTGGTGCTTCTCATGCCCGGCACAGTCTGCGCACTTATTTTCCCGGACTGGTCCTGGTACCCGATGTGGAATTTCATGAGCCTGCACAGCTTCCTCTGGCACGCCGTCCTGATCGCCTACCCGCTCATGTGCCTTCTCTCCGGGCGGGTGCAGCCGCGCATCTCGCATATATGGATGCCAATTCTGTACCTGGCGATCCTCGTGCCGCCCACCTACCTGTTCGATGTGCTGACGGGCTGCAATTACCTGTTCCTCCTCCGGCCCGTCCCCGGCACGCCGCTGCAGTGGCTGAGCGACAGCCTCGGGCCGTATTGGCTCATCGGCTACGCCATCCTCGCCTTCTCCGTCATTCTCGCGATCTATCTCGTGATCGAACTCATCCGCCACATTGTGATGACAAAGATACACCATCCTCGTTGATCTGCGGAATGAGCATGGCTCTCAAGCAGCAGTTCACCTCCAATCTTCCTGAGTTGTAGCACTCACGATTCCTGTACTAACCGCTGTGCTGTGTGCAGCTGCTGCGTATGCTGCGCGAAGATTTCGCAAGCGAGCAAACATTGCCTTCACTCAGTTCAGCCCCCGCATGCTCAGCGCGATGCGCTTCTTGCCCGCGTCGACTTCCAGCACCTTCACGTTCACGATGTCTCCTACCTTCACGACGTCGAGCGGGTGCTTCACATAGTGATCCGAGAGCTGAGAGATGTGCACCAGTCCGTCCTGATGGACGCCGATGTCGACGAACGCGCCGAAATCGACGATGTTGCGCACCGTGCCCTTGAGTTCCATTCCCGGTTTCAGATCCTGCATGGACAGAACATCCTTGCGCAGCACCGGTCCCTGCACCTCGTCGCGGGGATCGCGGCCGGGCTTCTCCAGCTCTGTGATGATATCCTGCAGCGTGTACTCGCCAAGGCCGGTGTCAGAGGACAGCCTCTGCATGACAGCCTTGGTACCTTTATTCCCGCCCGCGCCGGCGCTCTGGATTCTCTTCTCGATATCAGAAGTCTTTCCTTCCGCAACGTCGCTCTTCGTGTATCCCAGCTCTTTCAGGAGGTTCCTTGCCGCGTCGTAACTCTCCGGGTGCACCGCAGTCATGTCGAGAGGCTCTTCTCCGCCGCGGATTCGAAGGAAGCCGGCACACTGCTCATAAGCCTTCGGCCCCAGGCCTTTGACCTTCAGGAAATCGCGCCTCGTGCGGAATCTGCCGTTCTCCTCGCGGTACTGCACGATGTTCTTCGCAATCGTCTTTGAGATCCCGGAAATATAGGACAGGAGCGCCGCGGAGGCCGTGTTGGCGTCGACACCGACATTGTTCACGCAGTCCTCAACAACGCCGGTTAAGGTATCACCGAGTTTCGTCTGATTCATGTCATGCTGGTACTGCCCGACGCCGATGGAGCGGGGATCAATCTTGACGAGCTCCGCCAGAGGATCCTGCACTCTTCTTGCGATCGACGCCGCACTCCGCTGTCCGACGTCGAAATTCGGGAATTCCTCCGTCGCGAGCTTGCTCGCGGAATAGACCGAAGCGCCGGCCTCGTTCGTGATGACGTACTGGATCGGCAGTTTCGACTCGTGGATGAAATCTGCGATCACCTGCTCTGACTCACGGGACGCCGTGCCGTTGCCGCAGGAGATGAGGCTCACATGATATTGGAGGCAGAGCTTCTCGAGGACGGCCATGGCTTCCTTCACCTTGTTCTGCGGCTCCGTCGGGTAAATGACCGTCGTATCCAGGACTTTGCCGGTCTCGTCGACGACGGCGAGCTTGCAGCCCGTGCGGAAAGCAGGATCCCAGCCGAGGACGACTTTCCCGCCGATCGGCGCCTGCATGAGGAGCTGTTCGAGATTGGAAGCGAACACCTTGATTGCGCCGTCCTCCGCCTTGTCCGTGAGGTCTCCACGGATCTCCGTTTCAATCGAAGGTTTGATGAGGCGCTGATAGCCGTCCGTCACCGCCGCCCTGATGTAAGGCGCGGTCACGGGATTCTCCTTGAAGACAATTCTCGGTTTCTGTGCGGAAGAGAGGGCACGAAGATCCGCAAAGGAGTGCACCTCCTTCTGCCGCGGCTGCTCCGCCGCTTTCCGGGAATTGAGACTTTTATAGAGGTGGTCTATGATCTTCTCTTCCGGTGCCTCAATGTGTACTGAGAGGAATTTCTCCTTCTCCCCGCGGTTAATCGCGAGAATCCGATGCCCCGGGATCTTCCCGATCCGCTCGGAGAACTCGTAATAGTTCCGGTACACCTCTTCCCTTTCGGCGAGCTTCTTATTCACGGGCTCGCCTGTTGTTTTCCCTTTCGACGCTCTGGTCTTCGCCTTTTCGGAAAATAACAGGCCTTCCTTCACCGTGATGTCGCGAATCCACGCACGGAAATCCGCATTGTCCGACACCGACTCCGCGATGATGTCCTCCGCCATCCGGATCGCGGTATCGACATCAGGAACCTCCTCCTTGGCGCTCACATACTTCGCGGCCTCTTCCGTAACCGGGCGCCTCGCGTTCTCGGAGAGAATGTACGCCGCGAGGGGCTCCAGGCCCTTCTCCTTCGCGATCATCGCACGGGTCCTCCGCTTCTGTTTATACGGGCGATAGAGATCCTCGACGGCAGTCTGCGTCATCGCAGCGTCAATCGCTGCGCGCAGCTCATTCGTGAGTTTCCCCTGCTCCTTGATCGACAGCAGAACGGCAGACTTTCTCTCCTCAAGGCCTCTCAGATAACGCAGCCTCTCATCGAAGGCGCGCAGCTGCTCGTCGTTCATGTTGCCGTGCTGCTCCTTACGATATCTTGCGATAAAAGGGATCGTGTTTCCCTCGTCGATGAGTTTGATGACGGCAGCGCTCTGCCAGTCCTTGAGCTGCAGCTCCTTCGTAATGACTGCGGTAATGTCCATAGTTAACTATCCTTTTCCTTTATTCCCTGTTCGCCAGAATGGCGCTTCCTCTATTATCCGCGATTTGCTCCTTCGCGCAAGGAGTAACAGAATTTTCGCAGCCCGCCTCATTGCATTCGGAGGGCCTGCTGTGCGATGATAGCTTTGTACGCAAAACTTATAGAATATCTGTGCTGAACAGATGCATCTATGTTGGGGAGGAAAGGAAAATGAACAAATGGACGAGGTCACTGTACCAGCCGAATCTTCCGCTGTATGAGGGGAAGCCGAAGGTCACCGCATCGCCTGCGCACATCGCGCTCTCGAAAGATGCCGCGAAGGAAGGCATGGTACTCATGAAGAACAAAGGCGGCGTGCTGCCTCTTGCAAAGGGCGCCAGAGTCGCGCTCTTCGGAAAGGGCACGTTCGACTATGTTAAGGGAGGCGGCGGCTCCGGGGATGTCACCGTACCCTACATTCACAACATCTACGACGGCTTCTGCTCTCTCTCGGATGAGGTCTCCGTCTTCGAGGGCACGGCAGATTTCTACCGCGATTACGTAAGGGACGCTTACGCAAAGGGAGGCGAGCCGGGACTGATCCGCGAGCCTGAGATTTCTAATGAGCTCGTCTGGGAAGCAGCCGCCTACACCGACACCGCCGTAATCTCCATCAGCCGTTTCTCCGGCGAAGGGTGGGACCGCAAGTCCTCCATGGGCGCGCCGGAAGCTGCCTGGGATTCTGACCGCAAATTCATGGATTTGCAGGATTCGATCTTCCCGAAGAGCGACTTCTACCTGACTCCCGAAGAGGAGGCAATGGTCAACAAGGTTCAGGCGAATTTCTCCAAAGTCATCGTCGTCATGAACGTCGGCGGCATGGTGGATTCCACCTGGTTCAAGAACAATGACATGATCCAGGCTGTCCTCATGGCATGGCAGGGCGGCATGGAAGGCGGTACCGCCGCGGCAGAGCTCATCATGGGCCACGGCAACCCTTCCGGGAAGCTGTCCGACACCTTTGCCAGAGAGCTCGAGGACTATCCCTCGACCGCTGGCTTCCACGAGTCCGCCAGCTTCGTCAACTACACCGAGGACATCTATGTCGGCTACCGCTATTTCGAGACGATTCCCGGCGCGGCAGAGAAGGTCAACTACCCCTTCGGTTATGGCCTCTCCTATACGAAGTTCCGCCTCACACAGATCTCCGCATCCGTGAAGGAAGTCCCGACCGGTGCCGAAGACCCCGAGGCGCCGCAGACGGAAGAGGTCATCACCTTCCTGACCCAGGTCACCAACGTCGGCTCCTGTGCAGGACGCGAGGTTGTCCAGATTTACGCCGAGGCGCCGCAGGGACAGCTGGGCAAGCCCTCGAAAGTCCTCGCGGGCTATCAGAAGACCAGACTCTTATCGCCCGGTGATTCCCAGTTCATCACCATCGACGTGCGGCTGAACAGCCTTGCGAGCTACGACGATATCGGGCGCGTGCGCAAGTCTTCTTACGTTCTGGAAAAGGGAGACTATCATTTCTTCATCGGCACCAGCATCCGTGACGGCGAAGAGAGCCCCTTCACCTATACCATCGAAGAGAATCTTACCGTCCTGCGCCTCGTATCCCGCATGTCGCCGACAGAGCTCCCCATGCGCCTGCGCGCTGACGGAAGCTACGAGAATCTCTCCCTTGGCAAGACGAACGATCCCAATGAGACTGCTCTGGGTGACTGGAATCCGGACGCTGCTGCCGGCCATGCTCCCGCAGTTCGTGCGGAAGATCGCCGCATGCGTTTCGGCAAGCCCGCGCTGCCGCAATTATCCGATGTCGCGACAGGCAAGATGGAGCTCGACGAATTCATTTCTAAGCTCCCTGTGGAAATCCTCATTCACCTTCTCGGCGGTCAGCCCAACACCGGCGTTGCCAACACCTTTGGTTTCGGCAATGTGAGTGAGTATGGCATCCCGAACATCATGACGGCTGACGGCCCCGCAGGCCTTCGCGTCAATAAGGAAACCGGCGTGACCACCACGGCATTCCCGTGCGCTACGCTCCTTGCCTGCACCTGGGATCCCGACACCACGTACGCGGTCGGCCGTGCCGGCGGTGAAGAAGTCAAGGAGAATAATATATGCGTGTGGCTGACGCCTGCAGTCAACATTCACAGGAGCCCGCGCTGCGGCAGGAACTTCGAGTACTATTCCGAAGATCCGCTCCTCGCCGGCAGACAGGCAGCCGCCATGGTCCGTGGTATCCAGTCGAACAATGTCGCCGCTGCGGTGAAACACTTCGCGCTGAACGATAAAGAGACCAACCGTCGCGACTCGGATTCGAGAGCCTCCGAACGCGCCATCCGCGAGATTTATCTGAAACAGTTCGAGATCATCGTGAAGGAAGCGCACCCCTGGAGCATCATGACCAGCTACAACATCATCAACGGCCACAGAGCATCCGAGAACAAGGATCTCATCGACGGCATCCTCCGACAGGAGTGGGGCTTTGACGGCGTCGTGATGACCGACTGGTGGAACAAGGCGGAACACTACAAGGAAGTGATCGCAGGCAACGACATCAAGATGGCAACGGGACTCCCGGAGCGCCTGCAGGCCGCCTATGACAACGGTCTCATCAACCGGGCACAGTTGGAAAAGGCTGCGAAGAACGTCCTCGGACTCATCTTAAGAGTCGACTGAACCTCGCGGAATTAAGTCGACTGAGTTTCACGGCACGAAGCAGTGACGTTATTACACAGCAAGCACCCAGAGTACTGCTGTCCATATGCCAGATATGGTTCATGGCGCAGTCCGTACATGTACGGCTGCGCCATGGCTTTTTTATCTATTCTGTACAGCAAAACTCATGAACCGACAGCCGTGTTCTCACGGCTGGATGCGATATAATGCCTGCTGCCCTTATTACCGGACCGAGACCGCGAAGAATACCGGCGCATCCGAATGGACGAACGGTGCATGGATCACAAGGCCCTCCGGCTTCTGTTCCCAGACTGGTTTCTCTTCATATCCCAGTGCGCGCACGGATGCGACGATGCCCGCAAAATCCGGCTTTGCGTCCGACCTCCCCGCTGCCAGGGAACGGATTGTGATGTCTCCACTCTCAGGGAAGCGCATCGCGGCTGCATAGATCCTGCCGTGGTTCACGACGAAGCGGAAATCTTCTGCCGTATAAATCTTGTCATTCCGGTCCGTGAACTGGCCTTCCTGTTCTCTCGTCGGGCCTTCGCCGAATATCTTCCACGGTCTGCTCCCGTAGACCGCCTCCGCATTCGTTCTCATCCAGTCACCGATCTCTTCGAGCACTCTCGTATCCTCCTCCGTGAAGGTACCGTCCGGCTTCGGGCCGACATTCAGCAGCATGGTGCCGTTCTTGCTGATCGTGTCGACAAAATCGCAGAGGATGCTCCAGTATTTTTTGTACTCATTGTCCCTGGTATAGCCCCAGGAATTCTTGCCGATCGCAGTGTCGCTCTCCCACGGGTAAGCGCAGATATCCGCGTACTGCCCCCTCTCCACATCCGGAACCGCGGTGCCGAACATGAAGGAGTCGTGCTTATAGCAGATGAGCACCTCTTCTCCCCACTCTGCCGCGCGGTTGTAATAGTACGCTGCGAGCTTCTGCAGATACGGTCTCGCCGCCGCAACGTGAATCCACCAGTCGAAATACAGCTCCTTCGGGCGGTACCGGTCGATGATCTCAACCGTGCGGATCAGCCAGTCATTGAGGAACGCCTCGTCAGGCTGCGGTTCCTCGAAGGAGTCGCTCTTGTCATTGTTCTCCATGTGGACAGAAGGCCAGTAGAGATCCCCTGGCTGATCATTCCCCGGAATATCGGATTCGAATTCCCTGCCCTGTCCCTGGAAGAACCAGTGCTCGATTCTGTGTGAGCTCGCCCCGTTCACGAGGCCCTGCCGTTCCATCTCCTGCGTGAGCTCACCCAGCACATCCCTCTTCGGCCCCATCTCGTAAGCATTCCAGTGGGACAGCGCGCTCCGGTACATCTGGAAGCCGTCATGGTGCTCCGCAACAGGCACAACGAACCTCGCGCCTGCTGTTTTGAATAACGAGATCCATCTGGCAGCATCGAAGTGCTCTCCCCGGAACATCGGAATGAAATCCTTGTAGCCGAAGTCCTTCTGCGGGCCGTAGGTCGCAATGTGGTGATCATATTCCGGCGTCCCCCTCACATACATCTGCCGGGAATACCATTCGTTGCCAAACGCCGGTACGCTGTACGCGCCCCAGTGGATGAAGATACCCAACTTATCGTCCCTGAACCAGCGCGGCGTCTCGTGCGCAGAGAGCGACTCCCAGTTGTCGCTGTACGGTCCCTGTGCGATCACAGCATCAATCTTCTGCAGATAAGCATCCTGGTCATAGTGCATCACCATTTGCTGCCTCCTGTTGACTTACCCCTTTGATGGATTCTCTGTATCCTGCAATCAGCATTTTCGCGGTTGGATAATCAATCTTGTCATCCAGGGCGAGCTGTTTCACGAGGGATATGTAGGCATCCTGTTTGTTCTCATTGTTGATCTGAATTGTCTGGATCAGTCTGTCCAACCGAAGCCGTATGGTCGGATAGCTCACGCCATATTCCCTCGCCATTTCTTTCAATGAACCGGAAGCCAGCACGAAATTCCTGATAAACTCCAGGTCTTCCTCTTCCAGCTTCGAGATCCAGAGGGGGATGACATCTCCGCTCATCGTGATTCCTCCTGAATGGATTTAACATCTTACCTATACATCAATAATAAACTTAATTTTATTAATTTCAAGTTTAATTTTTATCATAGTTGTTCTGCGCGTAAGACAAAATCAGCATCATTTTGTCTTGCACACAGAACGGAATTTAAGGTCGAACGGATTCTTACCACCAGCATCTGCATTCAAACCGAGGACTTTTCACTTTAGAGGCATCTGTTCAAGCCGTTTCACCTGATCACTGCCTACATAGATTATATCCGTCACATATACAGCGTGCTCATCCTCTGCAACCCAGTAGTAAATATAGTAATTCCTGACTCTGGTCTTCCGGACACCCTCATCATGCCAGGGTTGCTCTTCTATCCGTTTATTCCTTTTCGGAGTAACGGAGAACGTTTTAATTTCTGCACGAAACAATCTTAAATGAGTTGCTGCAGCAGTCGGATTGGACAGTTCATTCAAGAGCAATATAGTCTCTGATTGCTGCCATGGCATAAAAGGCATGATCAGTCACGATGACATTATATTCATCCATTGACGATTTCTGCCTCCTTCAGCCCTGCTGCAAGTTTATCAAACGCCTCGTCTACAGGCATTCCTCTCCCCGCTTTAGCATCTGCCAGCCCTGCTGCCATTCTGGAATCAAATTCCTCTTTGGTCATCTGGTTCAGCGCACGGAAGCCGTCTTGCGGTACATAGGGTCGTCGAAAAGGAAGCCCATGACAATGAATCACCTGTCGGTAGAACATATTAATTCCAACGGATGCCGGAATCCCCATAGCCGATAGGATCCCCTCTGCCTCTCTCTTGATGTCTTCTTCAACACGCGCATTGACATTTGCCGTTTTATTCGCCATGAGTAACACCACCTTTCTGCATTTAATATAGCATTTTGTGCTGCAGTTATGAAGCTGTTGTTATACATCTCGTCTCATTCACAATTAGTTCAAAATTATGTAAAAGCGTTGTAAATATCCCCCAGTATTCTGAATTAGTAGTATTCTAGTATCGGTAGCAGTTCCATATCAACGACCAGGGGGATGTTCATACACGAAAGTCTGTGTTGAAATGATATCGTATGCTCACTGCAAATGAAGACAAACCAAAGTTCCTTACCCGGGCACTGCCGCCGGCGCTCACCGTTCTCGTCATCTTGCTGATGGTCGCCGCCGCGGAACGACTGGGGGAGCGCGAGATCATCTTCCCCGAAATCGCAGCCATCGCAACCGGCTATCTCCTCTCTCCGCGCAGAACCTGGATGACGAACAGCCGCCGGATTCTCATACTCATCGGTGTCTGCGCCTGCATGGGCGTCGCCATCGTCCGGTTCCTGCCCCTGCCGCTCTATGTGCAGGTCTGTATCGCATTCGCGGCCGCGCAGGTCATCTATGTGTATTCCGGCACCAGCTTCGCCCCTCTCGTATCGGCGATCGTCCTGCCGGTCATCCTGCAGACAAGGTCTCTTGTCTACCCGCTGTCTGCCATCATCCTGACCTTCCTCATCGTATTCCTGCGTCATCTGTTGCAGGGATTCGGTTTCCGTGAGCGGGAGAAATTCAAGCCCATCCCGCGTCCTGGCGTGCAGACATGGATCGACGTGATCCTCCGCATCGTATGCGTCAGTGCCCTCGCCTTCGCGGCGCTCTATGTCCGTTGGACCTTCGTGATCGCGCCGCCGCTCCTCGTTGCGTTCACCGAATTCACCAACCGCGGCGGCAAAGCAAGGAAAAAGCCGGTCTCCGTCATCCTGCTCATCACCATGTGCGCTCTCGCGGGTGCCTCTTCCCGGATGCTATTGTGTGTCCGGCTGGGGCTGCCCCTCACGCTGGCCGCCTTCACCGCATCCGTACTGATGCTGATCATTATCTACATCTTCGGCCTCTACCTGCCGCCTGCAGGCGCCGCCACGATCCTCGCCATGCTGATCCCGGAGGAAGCGCTGCTCCTCTATCCCGTGCAGATACTCGTCGGCGTCTCCGCCCTCATGGGCATGGCGCTTCTCTTCTTCCGCAGCAGGTCCCTGCTCTCTTTAATGCGAAAATAGCAGAATGCCCGGCACCACTATTCCGGCGTCGGACATTCTCTTCTCTGCATCTATTTCTATTCGATGATTTCGATCTCGTGACTGTAGTGGTTCAGGACCTCGTGTCCGTCGGGCGTGATGAGGACGAGATCTTCGATCCTCACGCCGACACCGCCTTCCATGTAGTAAATACCAGGCTCCACGGAATGGATGATGCCCGCCTCTTCCAGGTTCGAATTCATCTGTGACACGTCGCCGTACTCATGATCTTCAATGCCGATGAAGTGTCCCAGCCTGTGGGTGAAATACGGACCGTACCCTCCCTCGGTGATGATATCCCTGGCCTTCTTGTCTACCGAAGAGATGGGGATACCGGGCCGCAGCATTGCCTCCGCCTCTTCGTTGGCTCTGCGGACAAGGTTGTAGATTTCCTTCTGCAGGGAAGAAGGCTCTGCCTTGTAGAAAAACGTTCTCGTCATATCGGAGCAGTAGTCGTGATACCTTCCGCCGACATCAAAGAGCACCGTATCTCCCTCTTTCAGCACGGTGTTGTCCGGCATGTGGTGCGGATCGGCGGCATTCCTGCCGAAAGCAACAATCGGATCGAAGGAATAGCCTTCCGCTCCGTGACTTTTATAGATAGCCAGCATCTGCTCCGCCACTTCCAGTTCCGTGACGTTTGGCCGGATCAGGCGTTTGAAGTCCTCCATACACAGATCATTGATGCGGGAGGATTCCCTCATGAGTTCGATCTCCGCCGCATCCTTGATGGATCTTGCCGCGTCAATTGCAGGAGAGCCGTTGCGATACCCCCTGGCTGCGCCACCTTCCATCATCTGCAGCAGGAACTTCGCCGCCATGACCTTGTCAATTCCCAGCGTCTCGTCCCCTCTGATCTCCCGCTTCCAAATCGGCAGCAGATCGTCCGCGTCCGAATAGTAGACCTTCTTCACGCCGAGCTCTTCCTCGAAAGTGAACAGCTCATTGACGAACAGAACGGGCATCTCCCCCTTCTGAAGAAGCAGGCCCAGGAACCTCTCTCCGGGATGAATCCACTTGCCAGTGAGATAGAATACGGCGTTAGGGTCGCAGATCATCATCTGCGACAGCCCCTGCGCTTCCAGCTGTTCCATTGTCTTATCCAGTCTTTCCTGTCTTATCATAAATGTCTCTCTTCTAACCTGTGATCGCAACCGGGAGTCTCTCATTTAATCCTGCATCGGACCCATGCCAGCCTGTCAGCTATTACATATCATCTGATTTCGCCGCTGCCTTCAGTGCATCCGCAGCTGTTCTGTCAGCGTGATATAACAGTCCGCAGCTCTTGCCATGTTCCGGTATCTGTCGAGGATCTGCCTCTCCCAGAACTCCTCCGTGTTGAGGATCTGATGCTCGTCGAACATCACGACCGTAACCCTCGCCCGGCCAATAATATCCTGCAGCTGATTGTTGCCGCGATAAGACTGTTTGCCCTGCGTGAGCAGAAGATGCGCCTCGTCAACGAAAGCAACATCAACCGGAGAATCAGGTGTATGCGCGTTGATAAATGTGGTCGGCTTGCTGACTATTTTCCCATATCTCTCAGGCAGGCCGAGCTTGTCCGCGATCTGTTCATAGACCGTAATCTGCTCATCGTGGTTGACGAGAAGATAACAACTGATGCTGCGATTCTCCTCTTCCGCCCTGCAATACAGTTCATAGAATGTGCTGCTGTTGAGCACCGTTTTGCCGGTCCCCGCTTCTCCCGAAATGAAGATCAGCTGGTGCGTCTCATTCCTTCGAAGCGCCTCGTTCACCTTCTCCAGGATAAGCTCCTTGGCATGTTCCTGGTCACTGGTCAGCTTGTGCAGGGGAGATGCCTTGAAAACAGCAGAATCCCGGATCTTACTGACTGTAGGGAACAAAGTACCGTCATATCGGCGCAGCTCACTCCAGATCTTATTGAAAATGGTATCAAGCTCTCCCGCCGGATAGTAGTCCTTCTGCGGATTGCCGCGCGCATTGTACACCCGCTTCACGCGATCGGCGTTTAAGTTATGAATATAGATGATCGGGAAATCGGCGATAATACTACGCTCCCTCTCCGTTCCCCCGTCTGCGGCATGCTGTTCGAAATAGTCGAGCGCCTTCCTGTTATCCGGAATACACTTAACAATCGGCTTTGCGATCCTAATTCACGGCTGCTCCTGTCCGATGCTCATTCTGGCAAGGGCCATTCTCAAAACGTAATACCGTTGACATGAATCCCATTATAGCCCTTTTCTTAATTTCTTGTGTCTCCCTGTCTCTTGCTATTCCCTTGCTCCATGCTTATTATGAGATTGAGAGGGGGCCTTGGCCATTAGAGGCTGGGGAACTCCTCTTTTTTTAGGATCACCCCCGCCTGCGCGGGGCCCACTGCAAC
>FNQX01000006.1 GCA_900107575.1 Lachnospiraceae bacterium NK3A20
ATGGTCGGGCATCAGATGACCTTCTATGATCTCTACTCCTTTATAAGAACAAAGATCGTGCAGTATTTCCGCCAAATCCTTCTTATATTGATTGTAGATTATTTTCCGTCTATACTTCGGAGTGAAGACGATGTGGTATTTGCATAACCACCTGGTATGTGCAGAACTATTAGCCTTCGGCATAAAATCACCTTTCCTTTCTTAATAGTGGCTTGAGCACCTCTATTATATGGAAAGGTGATTTATTTGTATAACTTTTTACTCTCACCCGCATAGCGGGTGGATTTATGCTTCGCAAGGGTTCGTTTGCTTCGCAACCTCACCACAAGCTCAGCAGGCTTAAGCCAAAGTCATAAAAAGCGCCCTCGACAGAACTCTTACCTTCTGTCAAGGGCGCTGGATCACTCTCCATCGCGGTGCCACCTTGATTCGCAGGGAATGAACCCCTGCGCACTCTGCGGAATACCAACATATTCCTCACGCGTTACGTGCGTGTGACGTCACGGAATACTCACCTTGCGGTTTTCCCCATGCCCTCAGCGGTCCATTTGCGTGACGGTGTTCTGCCGGATTCCCATCATCACCGGCTCTCTGTAAGATCCTCTTCACACGTTATATCCGCTTCAACGGTTTAAAGCGATATCAATTTGTTGCACTAATGTTACTGCAGGCCTGCAGGTTTTGCAAGCTGTTTTTCCGCCTGTAATTGTCAGAACAGGATCGGCATGCGGAAGCCGCCGTCATCCTTTCCTCCGGGATTGTTCTCTCCCGTGGAATCAGCTTCCTTCCGAGGAGTGCCCTCCCTGGTAGCCTCATCCGCGCAGCCGGGGTTCTCGAGGTACAAAAGCTCCCCGGAGAGGAAGGCTTCGACCGCCTGATCGCATGCGCCGGTGACGCCGCCGTAGTAGCTGATCCCGCGGGAAGCCAGATTCTCCTGCATTCCCTGTCCGATGCCGCCGCAGAGGACCGTGTCAACGCCCTGATCCGCGAGCCACTGCGCCAGCATGCCGTGCGTCTTGCCATCGGTCTCAACTACTCTGCTCGCTGTGATCTGTCCCTTCTCATCCACCTCGTAAATCTTGAATTCCGTACTCCTTCCGAAGTGCTGGAAAACATATCCGCTGTAATAAGGAACTGCGATTCTCATATCATTCATCCTCTCTGCCTGCCGGGTACACGTACTCCAGAATATCTTCTGCTGTCTGCGCCTGCTGTTCCTGCCTCGGGATCGTGGCTTCCCCGTCGCCCTGTTGTCTGCCGTAGTCCGCGAACTGCGCGTGGTTGCCGCCCTCAATGACGATCGTCTTATGATCCTCCGGCAGGTACTGCTGCCCGCTCTCTACCTTGTCGACCTGCAAGACCCCGTCGCTGTCTCCATAGATCGTGAGCACGCGGAAATCATCCCGCGTAAGGTCTCTTGTGGGGTAAGCCGCGAGGAAGATCACACCCTTCAAGCTCTCATCCTGCAGGTTCGCCCCCGCCCAGTCGCCTGCCATGGCGCCGCCGAGCGAATGTCCTCCCACGTACCAGCCCTCGTACCGGTCCATGAACTCTTCCGAATTCATGACGTAGGCCGCCGCTTCCCTTCCCGTGAAGGCGAGGTTTAACGGCATCTTGATGAGAAAACAATCCAGGCCCTCCTCCGCGATCTGACCAAGGAGGGGAGCATAGGCAGTATACTCCACTTTGGCGCCCGGATAGAACACGAGCGCATCCCGATCTCCCGGCCCGTCGAAATACAGCCCCTCTGCCTCGGTAATGCCGTGCTCTGCAAGGCTTGACACCTCCACGTCCTCCGGAAGAGCTGCCCCGTTCTCGAGGTATCCAAAGGCAGCAGGATCCGCGTGATAGTAATCCCTGACATAGCCGATGCCAAGGAAGATCACCGTGACGATCACGAGGAGGAGGATCGACAGGAGCAGGATGAGCCACTTTGGCGGATGGCGCCTGTTATTGACTCCCCGTCCATTGTTCATTTGAAATGTTCCGTAACTTTTCTTTCTGTCTATCATATCAACTTATTCCCGGTGCTGCATATTTCACATCACCGATGACCACTTGGAAGGGCTGCCCCAGAGCCACTTCCAAAGTAATACGTTTCGCGGCACCCGCAAAGCTTAGAATACGATCCCCAGCGCCTCGATGAGAAGTCCCCAGAAAACGCCGATGGCGTACAGGATCAGGGTGATCTTCACGTTCTCACTCTCATGCCGCTCGTTCGTACGGAACAGTACAAGGAGACCGACGCCCGCGCCGACGAGAAGCCCTGCCATCATCTGACCCGCACCCAGGATGCCGTCCAGGTAGAGCTGCGTGATCATGATGGAAGCCGCACAGTTCGGAATGAGACCGATGAGCGCCGAGAGGAGAACGCCGACAATCGGTCGGTTGGTGAGAAGCCCCGCGATCGCGTCGTGCCCGAAGCCCTCGACGAGCACCGTCAGCACCAGGGTGATCAGGAAAACAAAAACCGTGATGTGCAGCGTGTGAACGAGTGCGGAGCGGAAGATACCGCCCTCTTCCCCGCCTTCACCGCAGCCGCAGTGCTCATCTTCGCACAGATCCTGAATTCGCTTCTCCGTCTTGTATCTGTACTTCGTAAAGCGCAGGAAGAAATCCAGGGCAAGGCCCGACGCGACGCCGATCACCGCCTTGGAGAGCAGGATCTTCAGCATCGTCGGGATCGCCACCTGTTCGGAAATGAAGATCGGGAGCATCTCATCCGAAGTGGACAGGAATACGGCGAGGAGCGTTCCGACGGAGATGACGCCGCCCGCGTACAGGCTCGAAGCGGAAGCCGAGAAGCCGCACTGCGGCACGATGCCGACAATACCACCGAAGATGGGACCGAAGCGCCCGACCCTCCCCAGCATCTGTTCGGATTTCTCTTCTGTTTTCCTCTCCAGCCACTCCATGACAAGGTAAGTCACGAACAGGAACGGGATGAGTTTCACCGTGTCAATCACCGCATCCAGGAGTGCGTCCAATAACATTTCAGCCATATCAGTCTACCTTTCTTTATGTCGCAGGGCGCATCTTCAGACGCTCCGTCGCCGCTCTGCATTCCCTGCAGAGACCTACCAGCATGGATTCGCCGCAGTCAATGGAAAAGCCATGTTCCTTCATCAGATGGTGAGAGATCTCATCCATGAACTCGCAGTTCAGGTGAATCACTTTGCCGCACTTGGCGCAGTACAGGTGCAGGTGCTCCGTGCAGCCCATACCCGGCTGCAGGAAGCGGTAGTACATCTCCTCTTCCTCCGGAAGCTTCTGCCCCTGCAGGAACTCATCGTCACACAGCCGCTCAAGGTTCCGATACACCGTGGCGAGATTGATCTTCATCCCGCTCTCTGACATCCTGCCAAAAACCTCCTGCGCCGAGTAGCGCCTGTCCGGATTGTCCCGGAAGAACGCCTGCATCCAGGCCTTATACTTCGATTTATATTCCCTCGTCATACCGGGTCCTTACCGTGTTCTGCTGCAAATATTCAGCACTCATCTCAAAGATTTGCGATTCATTCGCAATTAGCGCACAACGGTCATTATACATAGGTCCTGCCAGAGGTCAATAGGAATTGCAAATTATTCGCAAATTGTCAAATCGATCTATTCTCCAGTCTATCGCGCAAAAAATATCCCGGGCCACCTCCCGCTCTATGGCGGAGCCGGTGGCCCGGGACTGATCTGTCTGCTGAATATCTACTTTGGTACGCCAAGATAAGCAAGAGCTTCGGGCTGTACTAAACAGATACTCTATATATTTACTTCGTACCGCCCGGAGCAAACGCTGCTCCGGGCGTATGGCACAGCAGTATTACTTGCATTACTTGCGGATATCCGCGAATCCGTTGATCATGCCCACAACGGCCGAAAGGAACAGCGCCGCGATCGCCGCGATGCCGGAGCCAAGGTCCGCCATGTTCTGCGCGTTGTTGGTGAAGGTCATGATGGATGCGATGCCGTTAATCCTGCTGTTGAGGAGGACGACTGCCGCCGCCATAAGGCAGGCCGGCGCGATGATGGGGAGTACGTCGGCGATCCGGTTCCTGCCGCCTGCGAGGAACCAGCAGACAAGTGCCAGGATGCTGACGACAGTGAGCCCTACGATCAGTGGATCAATGCCAAGGTTTGCGAAGAATGCCGTTCTGGCATTCACGAAATATGCGATGAGTCCTGCGACTGCAAGGAGCAGGGTGAGGCAGGTTGTTACCACTCCAGATTTATTCTTCATAGCTGTTCGCTCCTTTTCCTTACGCGTTATCCTGCTTCCTGCCGGACCGGAACATCATGCAAAGGCCGACAAGTGCGAGAAGTCCGAAGACAACCTCCATACCGGTGACCAGATTGTCATACCAGGTTCTGACCGCCTCCAGGTGAGAGGATGCGACAATTCCATCCATGGCATTGGAGTTCGCGATTGCGTAGAACTGCTGTTTCATATCATCCTTGAGGGACTCTTGAAGGCCGGCATCTTTCGCGACGGCATCCTTGGTCCAGTAGGTGTAATATGCGCTCACCGCCTCGATGGTGTTGTCGCCGGTGTTGCACATCATGGTGACGCCGTTCTGCACGGCTTCCTTTAAGTGCGTGTAGACAGGATCCATGATGAAGTCCTCGGAGATCAGTCCGTAGAAACCCCACTCCTTGTGAAGAATGTTCACGAGAAGTCCTTTGTGTGCGTTGGAAGCGGTGACGCCGACGCGGTTGAATGCCGTCATGACGCCAAGCGCCTTCCCGTCCTCGATGGTAGCCTGCGTCGCGCGCAGCTCATTCTCGCGGGCCTGCTGCTCCGTCATGAATACGGATACGCCGGTACGGTTCACTTCCGTGTCGTTGAAGGCAAGGTGTTTCGACGCCGCAATGACGCCGTACTGCTGGGCTCCCTTAACGGTCTCAGCACCCTGGAAGGAAGAGAGTACCGGATCCTCGGAATAATACTCGTGGTTACGCGCATTGTACGGGAGTCTGTGGATGTTTGTGCCGATGCCCCACCAGATGGTCAGATTGGACCACAGGGAATAGTTGCCCATCACCTGTCCGTACTCGTGCGCCAGATCCTTGTTGAAGGTCTGTGCGATGACCGTCTCATTGGTCATAACGCCTGCCTTGTAGCCTGCGTTTTTATCATCCGCGCTGATAGCGCAGGGATCGCCGGAGGCAGTGTCGGTGTTGGCGTACTGACTAAGCGGATAGCTGTAGATACCGTTCGGTCCATCATTCTGGATGGTCTCGGGAGAAGAGATGCTCTCCACAGGCTTCGTGGACGTGCCGCCGAAACCGGTCCGGATCATCGCTTCGTCGAGCGTCATCTCGTCGATCAGCGCATCCCAGTTCGCATCGTCCCTGTCGGTAACACCCTTTAAGTTTGCAAGGGTCAGGCCGTTGTCCGCGCCCCAGGTGATGGTGGAAGGATCTCCGTTCGCTCCGATCTCATAGATATCGTTGTCGAGGTTCTCCAGCATCTCATCCGTTGCCGTCAGATTCTCATACGTCTTCGGGAACGTGCCTTCCCAGTCGTTTCTCGTAAGATAGGTGACCGTGTCGGGCATCCAGTAGTTGAGGTCCATATCCGCGAGCTGATTCTCTACCGCGGTGCCGTTCTTCGTATTCGCGAAGGTCGTGTTGTCGAGGTCGGAGAGATTCCAGGATTTTACCTGGTCCGCGTTGCCTTCGACGTCCGCTCCCTGCGCCGCGAGGACGTTGTTCACAGCCTCGTGTGCGCCGTTGCCGACGGTGAAATAGTAGTCACCCTCATCGAGGATGTAGGTGCCCTTCGTACCAGTTGCGTTGTCCTCTTCGGAATCCCAGGAAGCCATGTAGTCCATGTCCGCTTCGATCGTAACTGTCTCCGATGCTCCGGGGTCCAGTACGGAGGTCTTGCCATAGTCGAGCAGCTGGATCGCGGATTTCTCCACGCCATGCTCTCTGTCATGATCGGTGTAGGGAAGGGAGACGTAGAGCTGCACCGCATCCTTGCCCGCGACATCGCCGGTATTCTTCACCGTCACCTTCGCCGTTACCTTGCGGCCCTCGCGGTCGACATCCAGAGAATCCAGCGTCTGCTCAAAGGTCGTGTAGGAAAGGCCATAGCCGAAAGTGTAGGTCACCTCGTTGTCATAGTTCCACGCACCGCCCGTGGAGCTAACCTCCGCGTCCGCGTTGCCCTGTCCGAGAACCGTGTCCGCGTATCTGGTCTCATAGTATTTGTAGCCGTTGTAGATGCCCTCTGCCTCGACCAGCGCGTCATTGATGGAGAGCTCATCATTCGCGTTCGCCCAGCGAAGATCGCCGTAGTTCTGCGCCGCAGGGGAAAGGCTCGCCTTCACCGCGTAGGTATCCGTAAGGTGCCCGGACGGGTTCGCCGCACCGGAGAGCAGATCCGCAACGCCTAAGAAACCGTAGCCACCGGGCAGGCCGATCTGGAGAATCGCATCCACGCCCTCATTGTCCTCGATCTCCTGCACTTCCATCGCGCTCGCGTTATTGAGGAGGACAACCAGCTTGCCGCCGTTCTCATCCGCAAGGGAAGCCGCGGTACTGATCAGATCCCGCTCATCGTCCGAGAGTCCCAGGGGATCCGTCTGATGGAGATCCTGCGAGGGATCCACCCCGGCTTCTCCCGGCGTGTAGTTCGCATTCTCCGACGCACTTCTCGCAATGGTGACGATGATCGTATTGTAATCCTTCGTGCTGTCCTTCCAGCCCTTGTCCGCGCCATCCAGCGCAGCCTGCGAAGGCTCCTTGCTCGTGAAGACACCGCCGATCTTCGGCGCCGTGATGTGCGTATAGGTCGTCGTACCGCCCCAGGTCTCCACTTCTGTCGAGAAGGTGCTCTCTAAAGACTGGTAGATCTTCTGCATATCGGGATTGATCTTGTAGCCCTTCGCCGTCAGCGCCCCGACAAGATCCACGGTATCCGCATCGGTCCCTTCGTTCGGTGTGAGGGAGGAGCCCATGTCGCCGCCCTGGATCGGGTAGTAGCTGGAGAAGCCAAGGAGTGTGACCTTCTTAGTTTCATCTGCGGAGAGCGGCAGCGCGCCGTCGTTTTTGAGCAGAACCGCACCCTCCTCTTCCATTCTCTCGCCGAGATCCTGGATCGACTGTACCAGCTCCGTGGTGGTCTTGTAATCCGACTGATAGGTATACATGTCGGAAGTGTCCACCTCGCCGTCCGTAACCACCCTGGTGCTGCTCGTTCCCAGGAACTTGTCGATATCGGTTCTGTGGTCATTCACGACCGCCTGCGCCGATACGGACAGCGCGAGGAACGTAGCACCCACAGCGGATACCCCTCGCCATACTGCTCTCTTGCTCATACATAACCTCCAAATCATTCTGACTTCTTATATTGAAAAGCCAATCCTTCGGAAAATATCAGAAGGCCGGCCATTCATACCTTCAGCGGCTCTGTTGTCTCATAGACGCCGCTTCCATAGACTCTCGATCTGCCGGATGGCAGCACCACCTCGCAGGTCGTTCCAACGGGAACCGTAAAGTGCAGCGTGAATTGCCCGCCGTCTATCTTCCAGTCACTCTCTGCCACGCCGTAGGGAGTCTCAAGTCTTGCCCTTGCCCCCGTAATGTCTCCCGTTATGAGCGGTTTGATGCGGAAGCTCTGGAAGGCCGGAGCCGTCTTCTCCAGCCCCGCAAGTCTCCGGTACAGGAAATCACCGATGGCACCGCTGGCATAGTGGTTGTAGGAAATCATCAGGCCCGTGCCGTCGTCACCGATCGGGCATTCGCCGTTCTCATCCAGTCCGTCCCAGCGCTCCCAGATCGTGGTACCGCCGGATGCGACCTCGTACAGCCAGCTGGGACACTTCGTGTTGAGGAGCATCTTCATCGCCACATCCGCGCGGCCGTTGTCCGCGAGGGCGAAGAGGATGTAGGGCGTTCCGGGGAAGCCCGTGCCGATGCAGTAATCGTTCTTCTCGATCAGCGCTACCAGATGATCCAGCGCGTTCTGTTTCGCCTCCCCCCGCAGCATGCCGAAATAAAGTGGGAGAACGTACCCCGTCTGGAACTCTTCGGAGAGCTTCCCCTGGCCATCCATCAGAATGCTGCCGTAGGCGTCTGCTGTTTGCTCCGCAAGATTCCGGAAGAACTTCGCATCCTCCGCCTTCCCCAGCACACCGGCTGCCTTCGCCGTAATACTGGCAGTGACATAGATGCTGGCCGTCGCCGTCCATTTCGCTCTCTGCTGCCACTGCTGCATTTTCGGGACATCCGGCGCGACCCAGTCACCGAAATGAAGCGTCGCCGGTGTATTCCAGATGTAGCGGTGCCTGCCGAAGGAGAAGAGCTTCGCCCACCTACTGCAGGCCTTCACGTACTTCGTCATGACGGGATACATTTCCTCGAGGATCTGCCGGTTGCCGCCCGAAAGGTAGAGCTGCCAGGGAACATTGACGCAGGCATCGCCCCACCAGTCGATGCACATCTTCGGCATCGTCGCCGGGAACTGGTAACCGTTCACCGGAACCGTGTTCGGGATGCCGCCTGTCGGCAGCTGCTCCGCCTTCACATCCCTCAGCCACTTCGAGAGGAACCGGTCGCAATCGTAATTGAACGCCGCGGTCGGAGAGAAAACATTGATGTCGCCCGTCCAGCCCATGCGCTCGTCGCGCTGCGGGCAGTCGGTCGGAATGTCGACGAAGTTTGATTTCGTGCTCCAGACAATGTTCTGCTGCAGCCGGTTGATCAGTTCGTTGCTGCAGGAGAAGTCCCCCGTTCTGTGCAGATCTGAGTACAGCGCAACACCCACAGGGTGAATCTTCTCCCGGATTTCATCGCGGCTCATGCCGTTGACCTTCACCTCGATATAGCGAAAACCCATGTAGGTGAGCGTCGGCAGGAAGGTCTGATCTCCCTCACTGCAAAGGTAGATGATGGTTGCCTTCGCACTACGAAGGAAGCTCGTGTTGAGGGAGCCGTCGCGATTTAAAATCTCTGCGTGGCGCACACAGATCTCTTGTCCCTGTGCTGCCCCTCTGATCCCCAGCTCCACGACGCCCGCGAAATTCTGACCAAAATCAAAGATCAGGCTCTCCTCCGGGCCGTCGGTCACGCTGACGGGATCGAACCTCTCATGCGTGGTGACGGGGTCGCCGTAGTCCGCGACGATCCCCGGATGCACGCGCAGCTTCTCGACTGCCGCAGGGTGATAGTCCCCTGGCTCGCGTCCAGCCTCAAAGGTCTCACCGTCGTAGAGATCCGCCATCCGGACAGGGCCGTCCTCACTGACTTCGAAGGAAGGATCCGAACCAATAACCTCATGGGTGCCGTCCTCATAGTCGATTCTGATCTCGAGAAGGAGCGCCTGCCGATCTGCCGCCTGCCGGTTCACTCTGGTGAAAACAAAGGAGCCGACCGCCCAGCCGCCGGCGACGATGACCGAGAGCACCGTTCCCTGCCCACCGGTCAACATCTTGGTAACATCGTAGGTCTGGTACATGAGATTCGTCCGGTAGGAGGTGAAGCCGGGGGCGAAGAAGCGATTCCCCACCCTCTCTTTGTCAAGATAAATGTCATAGATGCCAAGGGCCGTGGCATAGATGCGGGCCCTCTTCACTGCGGCCCGGGGCGTGATCCGCCTTTGGAAGATCATCGGCTTCGGGGAAACATGTTTCTCCGTGAAATGGTAGTCCGGATCACTGATCCACTGGCCCTCCCAGGGAGAGTCCTGCCTGCCCGTCTCGAAGTGGAGCGCCGCGTTCGCGCTCTCGCCGTTGTCCAGGGTGACGTTCAATTCCGCGTCGAATTCGCTGTACGGAGGAAGCGCAGGCCCGTCATACGGGATGCGGATCTGCTCCTTCGCATCCCCGATCCAGTCGCCGATGCGAAGGCTCGCCGCCTGAATCTTCACATTCTTCGCATCGCTCTCCAGTGCATAGGAGAAGTGGGGGTGGCACTCGTCGGTGATGCAGCCATTGTCCCGACCTTCAATGGTAAATCTGGAAATTTTCAGCATGTTACCTACCTCTGTGAATCCTTGCTGCTATGCTCCCAATCTTATCGGGAGCCTGCTGTTTTCCAAAGGCAGCACGTTAGTTTGCGTTGCGCTCCCTGATCGCCTTCTGCTCTGCCGGCAGGTTCTTCTCTACGCCCCAGATCAGGATGAGGACCGCGCAGATGGCGTAGCAGACGGTCTCAATCCAGATATAGCTGATGGAGATCGTGGACCTGGCCGCGGCGCTCTGCATGGTCTCGCCAACGATGGCGTTCTGATCATAGCCCGCAGTATTCAGCATCGCGGAGAAGATTGCGTTGCAGATAGGGGTCGCTGCCACCATGAGGGAAGAGTAAATCGACATCGTGAGTCCGTCGGTGCGGATGCCGCTGCGGAATTCAATGTGGTCGATGACATCCGCCAGCATGGCGAGGATCATGTAGCAGGCAGGGGACGAGCCGAGACACTTGAGTGCGACGCCGATGGCGATGCCGATGATGTTGGAACCGGAGAGGCCCGCGATCACGCCGCCGGCAACGCCGATGATCATGCCGACGAAGGTGACGGCTCTCTTCGAGAATTTGTTGCAGAGGGGAGCGACGAATACAGCAGCGATTGCCATCGGAACCGCGCCGAGGATCGCGAGCAGTGACTGTGACGCACCCCAGGCGTCCGCGCTGCCGAAGAAACTGTTGTCAATGACCCATTTGCAGAAATAGGACATGGAGCCGTTCTTGAAGGCGCCGGAGAACTGGAACAGCAGATAGAAGGCAAAGATGATCCACCAGTATTTCTCGGAGGTGACCGCGTTCAGCTGCTCCTTCAGGGATACGCTCTTCTTCTCTTCTCCCGTGGTCTCCCTGCCGAAACTCTCTTCCGTAACACGCTCTCTCGTGAACTTGAACTGGAGGAAAACTGTGAGTGCGGTGAAGATCGCGACTACTAGCATGGTCAGGAACCAAAGTCCCTGATTGTCCTTCAGCGCGAAGGAGACGAGGATCGGGAATACCATGGAGCCGGCGCCCATCGTACCAAGGCCAGCAATGTTGGTCATGGAAGCGAGGGTACCTCTCTGCTGGGAGTTGCGGGTCGATACCGGCACCAGGGTGGAGTTGGCGGTATTGTAGATCGGGTAAGCAACCGCGTAGTAGAGGTTGTACGCAATGGCGATCCAGACGAACTTCGCAATGCCCTCAAAGGGAACGATGAACATCAGGACACTGGCAATTGAGAGCGTCAGCGCTGAGAGCAGGATCCAGGGTCTGGCCTTGCCCGCGAGGGCCTTCGTGCGCTCGATCAGCTGGCCGACAACGAGGTTCGCGATGACGATGAGTATCGTGGACACCAGCTGCAGGACAGTCAGAAAGCGCAGATCCAGCTTCAGAACATCGGTGAAATAGTTCTGCAGGATGCTGGTGAAGATGCCGGAGCTGAGAAGCGCTCCGAAAGGGCCAACAAGATAGCCGAACAGAATCTCAGGAAGCCTGACGTCATCCGACTTAATGAAGGAAGAGCCCAGCGGGGATCTCCAGAAATCCGACTTTGTGTTGCTCATAACTGCCTCTCTTTCCCTTGTGATGATCACAAATCTGATATCAATATTTAACCACTTGCCTGCAATAAATGGCCAGCCATGGCGCAAACTGTAGCTTTACGAGCGTAAACGTATCGCGTCCTGGCGCCGCCGTTGGTACAATGAGTTTATGAAACGAAATTCCGGGAACAGAAAAGGCTACTCCGGCCTTAAAACTATGCAGGATAGCGCAGCGCCGTTTGCTGTATCTTTTGTTGTGCTCTCTGCCGCACTGTTGCTCGTGCTCACGATCGCGGGCTGCGCGGCAGCTCCGGATGGTGCCCTGCCTTCCGCCACAGAGCTGAACGAGGTTTCTACTGCAGCTCTGAACGATGATTCTGCCGCAAATCTGAATGCAGTTTCTGCCACTCCTCTGAACGACGTTTCTGCCGCTTCTCTGAATGAAGTATCGGTCGTGGTGGAAGATTCCGCCTCTTACACGGTTTCAGCCCCCGCAAAGACGATTGCACGCGGCGGGGATGTCAGCTTCCTCATCCTGCCGAAGGAGGGACAGGTCGTAACCGCCTGCGATTACACGGGAGACTACGAGCTCTCCTCTCCCCCTTCCGGCGCCGGAACCCTACTCACCCTCAGGTCCGTCAACTATGACACCGCCATCTCTCTTTCCATGGAGCAGCAGGGCATTCCGCTCCGGCTCGTGTTAGATGCGGACACAGGCAGTGATCCCAATGATTCCAGTGTTCCCAGGGATTCCAACGTCGCCGCGACCCCCAAAAACGAACCTTTCATGAATGCCGTTTCATCCGCCCATATCATTTACCGGAGGCCTTCCCACCTTCGCATCAACACGCCAGGCCTCTTAGAAGTCAATCCGCCAGAGGGGAGAACGCTCCTGGGCTGGAGCACGAATGCTCCCGGCAGCACTGATATTTTCCAGGATGGCCTCGATCACTTCGCGCTTCCCGGGAGCCGGATCAAGGCAACAGCCGATGCTGAGGGACTCACCCTCTACGCTGTCTGGTCCGAGTGGACGGATAGCAGATACTTCGAGACGGAATCGGATGGAGGAACAGGCGAAGGCGGAAGCGGAGGCAAAGGCGAAGGCGTTGCGATCACGGGCTGCACGGCAGATCCTGCCGCCACTCCCGTGCTGACGATTCCAGCCGCCATTGACGGGAAACCTGTCACCACCATCGCCGCAAAGGCATTTGAGAATGCTCCCTACAAAGCCGTAATCCTGCCCGCTTCTATCCGCAACATTCACGACGACGCCTTCCTGCGCGCCGATCTGGAGCGTCTGTTCCTGTATGACAGCATCGAGAGAATTTCCGACCGCGCCTTCTCAGACTGCGGGAAACTGGCGCACCTGTACATCGGTGCAGCCACCGCGCCACGCTACAGCGGCACCTATTACGACACCTTCCCCGACAAGATGGATTACCTCATGGAACAGGCAGCGCGGCGTGATGTGTGGGACATCGACCGCCTGCTCGTCCTCTTCTCCGGCTCTTCCACCCGCTTTGGCTACGACAGCAAGGCAATCGAGGCAGCCTTCCCCGGAACCGCCGTCGCCAACATGGGCGTCTTCGCCTACACGAATGCCCTGCCGCAGCTCGACCTCATCCTCCCCTGCCTGCGCCGCGGCGACATTCTCCTGGACTCGCCGGAGTTCGACGCCGCAAAGCGCCAGTTCTGCACGAGTGCCTCCTTCGACGACAAGTTCTACAACATGATCGAGGGGAATTATTCGCTCCTTGCAAGGCTCGACCTGAGACGCTATCAGAACGTATTCAATGCCTTTTCGCAGTTTCTCTCTATCCGCAGGGCACTCCCCGCGCTCCAATACGGTATCAGCGCAAAGGATTACGACGAGGATGGCAACCCTGTGACGCAGCCCAGCTACAACGAGAACGGCGACTACATCGTGTACCGGGCGAACGCGGACTCCGACGCCCCCGTCTATGGCCTTCCTCTCGACTACACAGTGAATTCCTACCCGGAAGATTACTTCCTCGCACCCGCGAATGAGGAGTTCACAAGATTCACGGACAGAGGTGTCCGGGTCTTCTTCACCTACGCACCCAGGAACCGCCTCGCGCTGTCAAAGGCCAGCACGAAGGAGGCAATTGCCGCGCTGGATCAGCACTTCCGCGATCATTTGAGCGTTCCCGTGATCTCTTCCATTGAGGATTCTCTCTACCCCGGAAGGCTGTTCTACGGCACGGACAATCATCTCTCCACGGAGGGCGTGCAGATCCGCACAGAGCGCGTGATCCGCGATCTGAAGCGTGCGCTGGAGGAGGGACTATGAGCAGAAATCGGTTCCAGTTCCTCCTCGCAGTCACAAGTCTTATCCTGTTCCCCCTCCTCGTGCTCCTGGGGGCCTTCGTCATTCCGCCGCAGTATGGAAGGACCTATCTCGCGGAGTTCCCGGAGAAAATGCGACTGCTGTCCGAGGCAAACGGCAGGAAGATCATCATCGTGGGAGGCAGCAGC
The DNA here is from genome assembly GCA_900107575.1 of Lachnospiraceae bacterium NK3A20. Classification (GTDB taxonomy): domain Bacteria; phylum Bacillota; class Clostridia; order Lachnospirales; family Lachnospiraceae; genus CAG-791. The sequence goes on from FNQX01000006.1 coordinate 13,980, forward strand.
GCGGCCTTCGGGGTGGATACTGCCGTGATGGAAGAGGAACTTCCGGCGTACCGGGTGATCAACTACGGCCTGTACGCCGCCATGGGCAGCAGGATGATGCTCGAGACGGCGCTGGAGTACGCCGAACCGGGAGATATTCTGATCTTCCTTCCGGAGCAGAATACGCAGACATTGTCAATGAATTTCGACGCCGGCCTCTTCCTCGAGGCCGCAGACGGTCAATGGAAGGCGCGCCCGGAGAAGGGTCTCTCCGGGGAGGAGAAGAAGGCGCTCCTTGAGGCTCTCCCTCTGTTCGCATATCACAAAATCCGTTATGATCTGACGGGCAGTGCGCCGGATCCTAAGGGTGTCTACCAGAAAGCTTCCTTCAATGCGCGCGGAGACCTCGACTACGCCGGGGCAGATCACAATGTCATGAGAGGATATTATGACGCGAACTTCCTCATCCACTATGACGCAGCTTATCCTGACGATGAGTTTACAGATTTCCTCAATCGCTCCGCCAGAATCGCCGCGGGCAAGGGCGCGGCGCTCTGGTATGCTTTCGCACCCGCGAACCGTCTCGCGATAGCGGATCCCGGGGCAGCGGATTCGTATGCTGCCGCACTGTCAGAGCGCCTGACCCTCCCCGTCGTCGGTGATCCGAAGAACTCCATCCTGGACCCCGAATGGTTCTACGACACGAATTACCACCTGAACCATGCGGGTCGTACGCTATATACGAAGAATCTGATCCGCATGATCAAGGCAAGGCTTGCCGATACGAGCGCAACGAACATTACCGTCCCCGCCGCTCCCGCGCTCCCGGGGGAGGACAGCCACCTGTCCGCCGCGGAACTTGCAGCAGCGCTTGCCTACACCCGGAATGCCTCAGGCGCCGTTACAGAGATCACTGTTCCAGCCTCTATCATTTTCCTTCCGGATGGCTTCTTCCGGCAGTATCCGGAACTGTCGAGAATTCATTTTGACAGCCAAAAGCCCTCGGACATCTCGGTAGGTACCGAAATGCTCGAGGGCTCGAATGCCGATATTTATGTCCCGAAGGATGCGCTGTCCGATTATCTCACCGATTACCGGTTCAGCCTGTACGCAGACCGGATTCATGGAGAATAAAGTTCAGAAGAGACGCCGATGCGTCCCTTGTATCAGTTAGAAGTTGACGGTCTCAGGCGCCTCGGTGAAGCTATATCTTTCCTTTACTCCCTGTCCCAATAGGAGAAGGCCTCTGCGACACTTCTCGTGTGGATCGCGTCATTGTCCGGCCGCTCATTCATGCGGGAGAACCTGCCGGAATGCCTCCCGGAGGATCTGCGGTCATTCGACCTGCCGCTTCTGCCGGCACTCCTGGAACCGCGATCAGATCTCGTCTCACCGCGCTCGGAGCGTCTGCCAGTATATTCTCCAGTCCGGCTGCTATTCCTGCGATCAGACCGTCTGCTGTCCGTGCCTGTACGCTCAGCCGCTGTCGTGCTAAGATTGCTGCCATCTGCTGTGGCCCTGTTCCGTCGAGCCTCGGAGCCTCTCTGCCCCCGTCCACCGGCGACTCTTTCCTCAGCGCCTCTATCGGTTCTGCCACTGGTACCTCTGCCCACAGGGTTTCTTCTGCCGCCCTCAACACTCCTGCCGCGGGTAGATCTTCCCTGTGCGGTTCTGCCGCCGCGGCCCTGGCTGGTTCTGCCGTTGCGCCCCTTGCCGGAAACTGCCCTGCCACCCTTGTTCGAGCGCTGCAACTCGATGGAATACTCATCCTCGATGGTCGGGATCTCGAGCTTCATCATCTTCTCGATGTCGTGGAGCAGCCCAAGCTCATCGGCGCAGCAGAGTGTGATCGCGATACCGCTCTCACCGGCTCTGCCCGCGCGTCCGATCCTGTGGATGTAGGATTCGGGTTCATTCGGCAGCTCGTAATTGAAAACATGGCTGATGCTCGGGATGTCGATGCCTCTTGCCGCAACGTCGGTCGCGACGAGGACACTTGCCTTGCCCGCGCGGAACTGTTCCAGGGCATTCTGTCTCTGACCCTGCGTCCTGTCTCCGTGGATGACCACGGCGGCGATACCCAGCTTCTTCAGGTCTCTGACCAGATGATCGGCACCGTGTTTCGTTCTGGTGAAGACGATGGACTTGATGACCTCGGGATCCGTAAGGTACCTTGCGAGGATCAGCTTCTTGTTCTCCTTCGCGGTGAAGATCAGCTTCTGGTCCACGGTCTCTGCAGCTGTGGTCGTCGGTGCGACCTTGATTGAGACGGGATCCTGCAGCAACTCTCTTGCGAGCTGTTCGATCTCTTTGGGCATCGTCGCGGAGAACATGACGCTCTGATGCGCGCGCGTCATCTTTGGCACGATCTTGTAGATGTCGTGGATGAATCCCATGTCCAGCATACGGTCTGCCTCGTCCAGCACGAACACTTCCACGTTGGACAGGTCCACAATACCGCGATCCATGAAGTCAATGAGCCTTCCGGGTGTCGCGACCAGAATGTCGCAGCCCTGTTTGACCGATACGATCTGCGGATTCTCCTTCGCGCCGCCGTAAATGCAGCCGCAGCGGAGCTTCAGATACCTTCCATATTTTTTGAAGTTGTCGAAGTTCTGGATCGCGAGTTCTCTCGTCGGTGTGAGGATGAGCGCACGGATCACAGTGAATTCCGGCTTCTCCTCGGATGAGAGCTTCTCCAGGATGGGCAGCGCGAAAGCCGCCGTCTTGCCGGTTCCGGTCTGCGCGCAGGCGATCATGTCCCTGCCTTCCATCATGGCAGGGATTGCCTGCTCCTGGATCGGGGATGCGTCCATGTAGCCTGCCTTTTTGACGGCATCCTGAATCGGCTTGTTTAACGTAAGTTCAGTAAATTTCATTCATTCTCCTGCATAAAAATGCACTGACCAGGAATGCCTGATCAGCGCAACATATCATTTCATCGATAGACTCACGAAACTATACCACATCCGCAGCCATAACACAAATGTTATTTTCTGCAAAAGCGCGCCCACTTACTTCTTCTGGACGTATTTGAGGCAATCGAGTGTGACTGCAGTGAGGATGATGATGCCCTCGAACACGAACTGCAGGTTCGTGTCGATGCCGAGGATGGTCAGCGAATAGGTCAGTGCCGTGAAGATCAGCACGCCGACGACCACGCCGGAGATTCGTCCGATACCACCGGTGAAGGAAACGCCGCCGACCACGCAGGCCGCGATCGCATCCATGTCCCAGCCCTGCCCATAAGCCGCGGAGCCGGAGCCGACCATTCGCATACACTCGAGCCACGAGCCGAAGCCATAGAGGATGCCCGCCATGATGAAGGCGCCCATGGTGACTTTGAATACGGAGATACCGGATGCCGCTGCAGCCTCCGGGTTGCCGCCGACAGCGTAGAGATTCTTGCCGAATCTCGTCTTGTTCCAGATGAACCATACGATCGCGATTGCCGCAACAGCCCAGATGATGATCGTCGGGAACTTGCCGATCTTGGGAATGAAAATAGCAGGTATGCCGGGTTCAATGGCGCCGAACGACACGCCCTTTGTCGCGTAGGTAACGAGACCGAAAATGATCAGCATGTTCGACATGGTCGAAATGAAGGGATGCATCTTGAACTTCGCGGTGAAGAAGCCTGCAATCGAGGTGAAGCAGGTGCTGAATATAATGCAGCACAACAGGGCGAGGATGGCCCGCACGAGGATCGGCAGAGCCGTAAAATCAAAGATATGCCCGAACACGCTGCCGGTATTGATCCCCTGGTGCATGATGATGGTCGCGGTGACCATGCCCATGCCAACCATACGGCCGACGGAAAGATCCGTACCGGTGAGGAGGATCAGTCCCGCTACGCCGAGCGCGAGGAACATACGCGGCGATGCCTGCTGGAAAATATTCAGGATGTTCGCTACCGTGAACAGCTGTGTACCCTTCAGCACCGGTGTGATGATGCACAGGAAAATGAAGATCAGGATGATGACGATGTACAGGCCATTCTTCAACAGGAACTGTTTGCGGTTGAAGGTGTACTTATAGTTCTCCCAGGACTGTGCGCGGTTCTCTGCGAACGTGAACTTCGACATCCTGAGAAGATCAATCAGATGGTAGCGGTAGGCGAATGCCTCATGTCTGCGATCCTTGATCCTCTGCAGCTCGTTGTCCAGACTCATCCTGGCGTCGAACTGGCGGTTCCTGTAGACGTAGTTCTCATCCTTGATCTCTTTCCTGTCGGTGAGTTCAGAGATGATCTTCTCGTGCTCCTTTTTCAGCTCCGCAAGTTTCTGTTCGTACTGCTGCTGCGCCTGTGCCTTCTCCGCGGCACAGCTCTCCTCTACCGGATGGAAATATTCGCCGAAATGCTCTTTGAGATAGTTCTCGCCATCCGCGATGAGGCTCTCAACCTTTCCTTTGTTCTTCGCCTCGACTTCCTTTGCCGCGGCAAGAGCTGTCTCATCTTTGCGGATCGCCTCTGCCCGCTCTTCCTTCGTATAGTTCTTATCCGCCTTGATGAGTTCGATGTGATTCCTCAGCCGGCGGACCTTCTCGGTTCCATCCTGCCGCAGCTCATCGAGCTGCTCCTGGATCTTGCCAATGTACTCGTCAATCGGCCTGCGAAGACTCTCTTCATCCTGCGCCGATAGTATCCTGGTGTCTGTCATTGTCTGTTTCCTCCCCCTACAGGTACTGTGCACTGAGCCGCAACAATTCTTCCTGATTCGTATCCTTCGTATTCACGATACCGGACAGCCTTCCGTTCGACATGACGCCGATCCGGTTCGTGATCCCCAGGATCTCCGGCATCTCAGAAGATACCACAATGATCGTCTTGCCCTGCTTCGCCATCTCTATAATCAGCTCATAGATCTCGTACTTGGCGCCGACGTCGATGCCTCTGGTTGGCTCATCCATCAGGAAGATTTTGGGGTCACGCTCCAGCCATTTGCCGAAGATGACCTTCTGCTGATTGCCGCCGGAGAGCGCCGTGATCATATCGTCCGGCCCCATGCACTTGGTGTGCATGACATTGATCTCTTTGGACGTCGCACGTATCATCTTGTCCTCAGAGAGCGCGGGACCGTTCTGATAATGTTTCAGATTGGCGATTGTCGTGTTGAAGGTCAGGTCACCTTTGAGGAAGAGGCCGTTCGCCTTTCTCTCCTCCGTGATCATCGCAAAGCCGTGTTCCATGGCTTCGCCCGAGTTCTGGAAGTTCATGAGGCGCTTGTTGTAATACACCCGCCCGGACGCCCTCGTCCGAACGCCGAATATCGTCTCCAGAAGCTCTGTGCGGCCCGCGCCGACCAGTCCGTAGAGGCCGAAAATCTCACCTTCCTGCACATCGAAGGTGATGTCCCGAAGGTGTGGCTCGAATTTCGTGGACAGATGCTGGATGGAGAGAATGGTCTCTCCCGGCGTGTTGTCGACCGGCGGGAAACGGTTGTCCAGAGATCTTCCGACCATGGCCGCGATCAGCTCGTTCATGTTCGTGTCCCTGGTCGCCTTGGTCATGACCAGGTTGCCGTCACGCAGGACGGAAACCTCATCGCAGATCTCGAACACCTCGTCCATCTTGTGGGAAATATAGATCAGGGAAATCCCCTGTGCCTTGAGCTTGCGCATCATGTCGAAGAGCTTCTCCACTTCCGGTACGGTCAGGGAGGAGGTGGGCTCATCCAGCACGATGATCTTCGAATGATAGGAAATGGCTTTGGCGATCTCGCACATCTGGCGTTTCGAAACGGACATCTGACGCATCGGCTGTGTCAGATTGACGGTAATGCCAAGGCCGCGGAACAGCTCTGCCGCCTCCTTGCGCATCCGCCCTTCATCAATGATTCCCATGGAATTGACCGGATAGCGGCCGAGGAAGAGGTTGTCCACCACGCTTCTCTCGAGGCACTGGTTCAGTTCCTGATGAACCATGGCGATGCCGTTCTCCAGCGCGTCCTTCGGTCCCGCGAAACTGACCTCTTTGCCATCCAGAAAGATTTGTCCCTCGTCCTTCTGATAGGTGCCGAACAGACATTTCATCATCGTGGACTTGCCCGCGCCGTTCTCCCCCATCAGACCCATAATCGTGCCCCGTTTCACATTCATGTTGATGTGATCGAGAACGCGGTTACGACCGAACGACTTGCACATGCCGCGGATGGAGAGGATGACGTCATCCTTAGTCCCCATCTTCTCCCCGGGCGGGATGGCACCTGTCTGTGCCCTGTTATTCTCTGTCATTTCTACCATAATCTGCCCCTGTAACTGTATTGCTGTTTCATCGCTGCCCTGGCGGCAAACAAAAGGCCTCCCGGCAGTTCCCCTCTCAAAAAAAGACGGGGCATCAGGAAGAGCGCCTGATGCGCCTGAACTTGCTGAAGATGAACTTACTGTGCCAGAAGTGCGGTATAGGAAGCCGCGTTATCTGTCTTCACCATGTTGATCGCGAATGCATCGTACTCATCAGGATTGCCGAGACGGTTTGTGATGTTGGACTCGGTCTGACCGTCACCGCCGATATACTCGACGTTCAGGTTCAGGAGATCATCATAGTTCTCGAGCAGAGGCTGGTAAGTGGAGCCAAGGAAGTTATCTGCTGCGTTATAGATATCCAGCCATACCTTCTTCTCCGGATGTGCGGATGCATCGAGCTGGTTGGCAACCGGTGCGTAAGGAACCGTAGAATCCAGGAAATCCTGGTAGTTGTCTGCAGTTACCGCTACGTTCAATGCGTAGTAGGAACGCTCGGACTCCTCGTATTTATATACATCGCTGCTCAGTACGTTCCCTGCATCATCCGCGGTGCCGATACCGCTATCAATGTCTACGTTGTCCAGACCGTTGCGGAGTACACGCAGTGTCAGGTAAGCCTGTACATCAGCGTGCTGGGAGATCGTTCCGCCGTAGCCGTTCGCGATGGCCGCAACTGCGTCGCTGTTCGCATCATATCCGAAGGTCGGAACCTTATTCGACTGAGACCAGGCATTGAACATTGCCATGCCCATGCCATCGTTGTTGGAAACAACGACATCAATCTGATCACCGAAAGAAGCGGACCAGGTGCCGATCGCGTTGCCTGCGGTAGCGGCATCCCAGGTAGCTCCTGCGGAGTTCTTCATCTCCTGGGAAGCGAGCTCACGGATTGTCAGATCCACGCCGTCAATCTTGCCATCCTGTACTACCGTCGCGGAACCGTCAGTATTGGTGCCGGCCGGTGTGGGATCAATGTTGCCGTCCTTCTCAATGCCGGTGCCAAGTGCGGCACGAACGCCACGGGTACGCGCGATGGAATCGTTGTGTCCTACATCGCCGATCGCCAGCACATAGCCGATAATGCCATCGCCGTTGCGGTCGATCTCATCAATGTGTGCCTTGACATAATCCGCGACCATCTGGCCCTGCAGCTCTGCGCCCTGGTTCGCATCGAAACCTACGTAATAGGTCTTGTCATTGAAGGACAGAGCGTTCATGTCCAGTTCGCCGGTCGTCGAGTTCGACGGCTGCTTGTTGTACCAGACAAGGGGCTTATCTGCATTGGCGACTTCGCCGCCCTCTGCTGCCGGTGCTGCCGCTTCGGTCGTCGCTGCCGCTTCGGTTGCCGCAGAGGTCGCTGCTGTCGCCTCAGTTGCACCGGTCGTTGTGGTGTCGGATGCGCCGCCGCCACAACCTGCCAGTAACGTGCCGGTCATCGCAGCAGCCAACAGGACTGCTAATTGCTTCTTCATAATAGTACCCTCCTTTGATTTTGCGGTGTGAGGCAGTTTGCACAACGCCTTCATCGCTTTTGCTATCCAATGAAGTATTATAGACCGGTGTCGGTATATTTTTCAATAGATCATTTGTGCATTCTGTCTATATTTTTAGTGGCAAATTTTGATTCCGTCCTGCGTCGACTCCCGCTCTACGAGGCTGACCGGCATGATCGTCCGCTCCGGCACAGCGCGGCCTGCTCTCGCGTCCTCAATCAGATCCAGGACCTTTGCTGCCATCTCCTGCAGCGGCTGGTGGATGGTCGTCAGCGTCGGATTGGTCAGCCGTGCGAGCTCGACATCGTCGAACCCGATCAGTTTGATATCGCCCGGAATGGACTTGCCGATCCTGCTGCACACCTGGATGACTTTCGCCGCGACAAGGTCCGAGGTTGCGAAGATGCCGTCGACGTCCGGGTTCTCGCTGAGGGCACGCTGGATGAACGCGTAATATTCCATCGAGTCGAAATCATTCTCACTCCCACGGTAAATGCTGCACGTAACGCCCGCCTTCGCCGCGGCGCCGACAAAGCCCTTCTCCCTGTTGTCCCCCGGCATGTCGCTCGTAAGGTTCGTGCCAAGGAAGAGGATGTTGCGGCAGCCTCTCTCTACCAGGTGCTGCGCCGCAAGTTCCCCGCCCAGCTCGTTGTCCACCATGACCGTGCTCGTGCCGCCCTCAATATAGCGCTCGACAGTGATGATCGGGATGTGGAACTTCTTCAGTGCGGAGGGATTGATATCGCTGGAGAACAGGACGACGCCAGTTGCGAAGCTGTTCTGGCACAGGGCGAGGACGTTGCTCTCCTTCTCGGAATCGCCGCTGGAATTGTACAGGAACAGGGTATAGTGTCGTTTCGTGCACTCCTTCTCGAGCCGCGAGATCACCTTCGCGAAATACGGATGGACCACGTGCGGCACGACAATGGCGATGCTGTTCATGTCCTTTTTCGAGAGGCCGCGCGCCACGATATTGGGCGAGTAGCTGAGCTCGTCCATCGCATCGTATACCTTGCGCCTTGTTTTCTCACTGATGTAGCCGCGGTTGTTGAGCACGCGGGATACGGTTTCCACCGCCACCCCCGCTCTCTCCGCGACGTCTTTCATGGTTGCCATCTCTCTGTCTCCTGTCTCTGATCTGCGGTGAAACCTCCATCGTCCACCGTTTCTCAGATCAGTCGCACCGTGCAGTATCTGCCCTCCGGTGAGATTGTCTCTTGAATATAGCTGTCCCGGATTCGCACCGAGCCGTCCGGAAGCTTCTCCTCATACGGCAGGGCTTCTGCCGCGAAGCTCTGGCGGATATAGTAGCCCGTCTCATCTCTTCCCAGAGAGAGCTCTCTTGGAAGGGAGAGCGTACCGGTATAGTTCGTACCGCGATTCGGGATTCTGAGCCAGGCGATCTGGATCACACGCTCGTCCGTATTGGAGTAGGTCTGGCCCGCATAAGGGAGCTTCTCTTCTCCCTCAAAGAGATGGAGGAGCCCCGTTTCCGGCGTGAAGACATACCCATCGAAGCTTCCCAGGTAGTAGTAGCCATCCGCCGAGAGGAAGGCCCATTTCTCTCCTCCATCATCCGCGCGAAGGCGCACGAGATCCGGGCACTCCCACATGGGATCGTAGTCCATCTTCTGTGTGATCTCCCACTCTTCCAGATCCGCAGAGCGAAGAATCGCGAACGACTTGCCTTGGAGGAAGAGAACCATCACATAGCTCTTTGTCTCCTCATGCCAGAAGATCTTGGGGTCCCTGTTGTCTCCGCCAAGATTCGGCAGGTGCCAGCCCTCGAATTTCTGTATCGTTTTGCCATTGTCCGTGGAAAATGCCAGGCGCTGCGTATTGACGACGCCGGGAACGAGCCTTGTCGGGTCCTGCGACGCCGTGTAGAAAAAGAGCAGGGCATCCTTCGGCAGACCGAAGCATCCTCTCTCATTCACCAGCCCGCACCCCGAGAACATGGCGCCGTTGTCATCCGGGAACATGATGTCATCGACATAGTGAAAATGCAGAAGATCGTCCGATACCGCGTGTCCCCAGCTCATGTTGGCCCACTCGACGTTCATGGGATTGTGCTGGTAGAACAGGTGCCAGACGCCGTTCTGGTACACGAGCCCATTGGGATCGTTGATCCAGCCAACCGGAGCGGTATAGTGGAGCTGCGGTCGTGCCGGATCTTCGGCCCCCGTATCTTCTTCTCCCTTAAGAGCGGCATAGGAATACACCTGATGATCCGTCTGCGCGATATGGTCGAGGAACGCCTTCGGCTGTTCCGTCTCGATGGTCAGACGCTGTCCCCTCCACGCCCCGATATTCAGGCAGGAGACATAGTCAGGATCCTTCGTCATATCCTCTTTCCAGGATGTGACGAAACGGAAGATTATCCTGCCTGATGCATCCTTCACATAGAACAGTCTCAGGTGGTCGAACCTCACACGCTCTGTCCTGTCCATCGACTCATCGTAGAGATAGACAGGAACTGCCAGGTATGTTCTCTCTGCGGTCAGTGTCATTGTCGTCATCTGCCTGTCTGTCATAAGTTTCCTCTCGCCTGTTGTTTTCACCTGATCTCTTTCACTGCTGTCCGATTGTCGTTTCCCACAAACGACAGGTACGAAAAGACAGCATCAGCGGCCGCAACAGAGTATACCATGAATCTCATCACAGTGATTTCTTTGCCGCAGCCGCTGAATATACGATGCTACACCCTATAAAAATTATATTCTTGACACAGCTGCCCCGCGGGATTCAATCATCCCTTCACTGCGCCGCTCGTTACGCCTGCCACGATATATTTCTGCAGGAACAGATACAGGATCAGAATCGGTAGCATTGCCAGGAGCAGTGCCGCCATGATGAGTCCGATATCCGTCGAGTAGGTACCGTAGAACATCTGCGTCGCGATCGGGATCGTGTACAGTTCCTTACGTCCCAGAACCAGTGACGGTAACAGGTAGTCGTTCCAGAATGCCATCGCGTCGATGATTGTGACTGTCGCGATTGTGGGCGAGAGCAGAGGGAAGACGATCTTCCAGAATGTCTGCCATCTGGTACAGCCGTCGATCTCCGCCGCTTCCTCGAGGCCCAGCGGTATGTTCGTGTGAATGGCACCGTGGAACATGAAGGTTGCCATTGATACCGAGAAACCGGTGTGCATGAGGATCAGCGTCCACCTGTGGTTCAAGATATTGAAGATGCCGCCATAGACCGAAACGATTGGCACCATCAGCACCTGGAAAGGAATGACCATGGAGGCGACCATCAGTGAGAACAGGATCGTGCAGGCCTTCCAGTTGTTGCGGACGATGACGAATGCCGCCATCGCAGATACCAGGATCGTCAGGATCGTCGAGGAAATGGTGATGATCGCCGAGTTACCGAATACCTTCCAGAAATCCATCTTGTCCATGGCCTTCGGGAAATTCTTGCCCGTGAAGCCGTGCTTGCCGACAAGGGCCAGCGGGTTAGTCGTGATGTCTGCCTTCGTCTTGAATACGTTGATCACGACGAGCAGGAACGGGAAGATAAACAGTATGAACAGAATAATGAGGATAATGATGAAGATAATATGCAGGGTTTTCTTGCGTTTTCTTGCCTGTTCACTTTCGTTCATTACGCTTCAACCTCCCCTCTCTTGCCGATCATAACCTGTGTGATACCTACGACCGCGCAGATCACGAACAGGATCAGAGCTTCCGCCTGGCCTTCGCCGTAGTTCTTGTAGACGAATGCCTGGTTGTAAACGTGCATGGCAGCCATGACACTGGAGTTGAAAGGTTCGCCCTTGGTCAGTGACAGGTTGACATCGTAGATGACGAAGCATCTGGTGATGGACAGGAAAATGCAGGTAACGAAGGAGGATCTCATGAGAGGGATCGTGACATTTTTCATCGCCTGCCAGCCGGTCGCGCCATCAATGAGAGCGGCCTCCTTGAGGTCAGCCGATACGCTCATGAAACCTGCGACGTAGATCAGCATCATGTAACCTGCGTACTGCCATACCGTGACGAGAATCAGGCAGAACATCGCACCTCCTGTCGTGGACAGGGGAGATGCGACGTTGCCGCCGCTGAGAGCACTGCCGATCGCGACAAATGCCCGGTTAAACACAAACTTCCAGACGTAGCCCAGAACGATACCGCCGATCAGGTTCGGAATGAAGAAGCCTGCACGGAAGAAGTTCTGGCCCTTGACGCCGCTGGTCACAAGGTAAGCCAGAAGGAAGGCTACGATGTTGACCAGAACAACAGAGATCACCGTGTAGATCGCTGTGCGTCCCAGCGCCACCCAGTAATCACCATCCTGGAATGCCGCTGCATAGTTGGCAAAGGCAACAAACGGCTTGCTCCGCGCGATGCCGTCCCAGCTCGTGAATGTCAGATAGAAGCCATAGACGAACGGGATCAGCACAACGGCGCAGAACAGGATTGCCGCAGGTCCCGCGAACATCAGAAACTGCGAGACCTTATATTTCATAGTAGTTCGTTTCATTGTGAACCCCCGGCTCAATGCGAAACATCAGCTGTTGCATTACGAGGCATCAGTGCTCAGCGAGTGTGACGCCCTTCCAGTAATCCTGGATCTCTCCTGCAAGGCCTGCTCTGTCTGTCTCGCCTGCGAGGTATTTCTGGAACGCGGCGCCGAGTACGGAGTAGTGGTCATCGGGAAGATAGTTGTAGTTGCCGATCAGGTTGCCTGCATCAGCGAAAGCCTTGACAGACTTGCCCAGAGGATCGGAAACCTCGAGTGTATTGTTGGTGTATGCAGGAACCAGAGCGCAGTCATTGACGACGAAAGCCTGACCTTCCGGATCGTCTGCCAGCCATACGAGGAAGTCCTTCGCTGCCTGTCTCTGTGCGTCAGAGATTGAATCCGCATTGTCGATGAAGAAATACTTGGAGCCGCCGCCGACGAGCTTTTCGTTGGCACCGTCATCCATGTTCTCGGGAACCGGCATCATGCCCATGTTCTCGGAATAGTCATACTGGTTGAGTACGGACCAGTCCCAGTTGCCGCCGAACATGAAGGCGATCTCGCCCTCTGCCAGCTTCTGCTCTGTCACTTCACGTTCTGCGGAGATCGCGGAATCCTTCGCGTAGTTGTTGTCCTTCAGTACATCGAAGGTGTCCATGAGTGCCGTGAACTTCGGATCGCTCAAGAGATCCACCGTGCCGTCATGCAATCCCTGGATGAAGGCATCTGTGTCATCCTGCTCCTCATATACCTGCGGCAGGTAATGACCCGCAAGGGACCAGTCTTCCTTCATGACTCCGACCGGGGTCTCCATACCGCCTGCCTTGAGCTCATCGATGAGTGCCTTGAAGTCATCGAGCGTTGCAACGGAAGCAGGATCGAAATCCTTGCCGGTAATGTTCTTGATCGCGTCAGCGTTGTAGATGATGCCTCTTGCCTCCACGCATACAGGGAAGCCATAGACCTTGCCATCAATGGAGATCGCCTGTGTGGTGTTGCCAACCCATTCCTGATCGGAGAGATCGACTGCATGATCGGCAGCCAGACTGTAGATATCCTTCGCGTCTACCATGGAAATGGTGTAAGGATCATTGGAAGCGTACTTCGTTGCCAGATGCTGTGCGACCGTATCGTTGGAATAGTAAACCTCGACCTCGACGCCCTTCTCCTTCGAATAAGTCTCAGCCATTGCCTCCATCTGATCCTGAATCTCCATCTTGGAGTTGAAGATCGTAATGGAGACGTCGCCGTCTGCAGCTTCGGGCGCTGCAGCAGATCCGGAGCCGTTCTCAACTGCCGGCTCATCGGATGAGCTTCCACAGCCTGCCAGCACGGTTGCCGCCATTGCTGCAGCCATCAGTATTGCACCAATTCTCTTCATTTTCATAATGACCTCTCCTTCGGGCTGTTGCCCATGTGTCGCGTTGACACACCCCTTTGTGATGTCTCGACTAAGGCATCTTCAAGAAACTAACCAAAATATAGCATTCTGATATATTTCAGTCAATCGATTGACATACCACTTCTACGTTTTTCACAGTGTAACCGCTTACAGAATTGTTAATTTTATATATAAAATTTTATATCTGTCGTTTGATATGTTTGTTGGAACTTACCAAGGCTGATTATTCCGTAGGAATAATCAGCCTTGGGGAAAATTTGTTCACAGACCATCCGGTTTATCCTGATACCAGTAGCATACGCTTGTGTAGTCATCATAACGCGGCCCTGTCCAGCCTAAATTATCAAAAGTCATACGAAAAAATAGCTCTTGCTCAAACAAAATACCTGTCGACACAGGCAATGGCAGCATATCACAAATTCTGCCTGGCGGCGCCGACAGGCTTAATTCATCCCTTGACCGCACCAATCACAACCCCCTTGATCAGTTCCTTTTGAATCAATGGAAAGATGATCATAATAGGCAAAAGGGCTATAATCGCAATGGCCATTCGAACCCCGTTGCTTGGAATATCCGCGGCATTGACAGCGGTCGCGCCTAATCTATCATTTGCTGTACGAAGCAGCATGACATTCTGCTGAATTTCATTCAGCATCAATTGTACAGAGAAAAGTTCCTTTTTGTTAATATAGTACAGGCCATTGGTCCAATCATTCCAATACGCCAGTCCACTGAACATCGTGATTGTCACAATAACTGGTTTTGACAGAGGGAGCATGACCTTCTGGAAAATCTGTCCTTCTGTTGCCCCATCAAGTTTAGCTGCCTCCACCAGGGATACAGGTATATTGTTCTGATAGTAATTTTTTACCAGAATAATGTTAAAAGCACCGACCAGATAATTGGGAAAAATCAGTGCCCAAATCGTATTTTTGATGTGAAAAATCTGAGTCCATACCATATATGAGCTTACAACGCCACCATTAAACAGCATGGTGAAAAAGATCAAAAAGGTAAACAGATTTCTCCATCTGAATGTGCTCCTGGAAAGAGGATAGGCACACATTGAAGTTGCCAGTACTCCAATACTCGTACCTATAAATGTTACTATGACAGATATCAGATAGGCCTTACCTATCATAGCTCTCTGCCGCCATAAATAAGCGTAGGAAGCAAGTGAAAACTTCGATGGCAGAAACTGATATCCTTCCGCAACCAATGCTTTTTCATCTGTAAGCGAAGCAGAAATCACCAGTATGATCGGCAAGGCACAGAAGACGGCAAAAATAATTACAACGATACTGGCTCCGATAAAGAAAGCTTTTTCATTCCCTCTTTTTTTATTTTTCATATTTCCTCACAAACTTTCTCTGTCAGAACAGTTTATTTTCCCCATCTACTTTTGCTACTATCTTATTCGCTGTAATAACAAGGACAAAGCCGACAATTGATTGAAATACACTGGCTGCCGAGGACATCCCTATATCGCTCAACTCCATCAAAGCCCGATAAACATAGGTATCGATGGTCTGCGTTGTGTCATACAATGCGCCGGAGTTCATCGGCACCTGATAAAACAGTCCAAAATCAGAATTAAAAATTCTGGAAATAGACATCAGAACCATGATGACAATCGTCGGTTTCAGCAAGGGCAGAGTAATGTGAGTAATCTGCTGCCACCGTGTCGCTCCATCAACTCTGGCAGCCTCAAACAGTTCACCGTCGATGCCGGCAATGCTCGCCATATAAATGATCGATCCATATCCTGTTCCTTTCCAGATATTGACAATTGTCAGTATAGCCGGCCAATATCTGGGATCTGAATACCAGGAGATGGGAGCATTGTGAAGAATAGTCTTATCTATAAATCCGGTTTGAGAATTCAGAAAGGCAAAAACGATATATGCGACAATGACCATTGAGATCATATTTGGAAAAATAATAATCGGCTGTACTATTTTCGCCAGCACTGTTTTTCCGATTTCATTCATCAGGATTGCAAGTGTAACAGATAAAATAATCCCCAGAAAAATGAACAACACATTATATCCGAGAGTATTCCGCAGCATGATGAAAGCATCCTTGGTTCGAAACAAAAATTCGAAGTTTTTCAGCCCAGCCCAATCACTGCGGAAAATTCCTTTCTGATAGTTGATGTTTTTGAACGCAATAAAAATACCAAACATTGGCATGTAATTATTAATGAACAGATAAATTAATGCCGGAAGCATCAATGCCAAAAAAGGAAGATCCTTTTTCAAACTGTATTTATTCTTCCTGGATTTCATGGATTCTCCTCTGTTCCATATAGAGATCTCTTCCTGACTGTATACCAGGAAGAGATCTCAGGAATGGCTATCACTAATTTATATTGACTGATACCTCAATGCTGTGCAAGCCATGCATCTAACTGTGACTGCTTATCCTCAATAATGGCATCAATTCCCGCAGCCTTCAAATCGGCATTGAACTGATCCAGCGTTTCTTCCGGATTCATCTCTCCACAGGCAAGTCCGATATAATACTGCTTAATCACATTGTTGACAGCTGTGATCTCTGTTTTGCAATCAGATCCATCATAAAGAAACCCCAGATATTTAGATTTTTTCGAGTTGTTAATCAGATCCATGCCAAAATCCTTAACGGCACCACCGAATCCATACATCAGGAAATTGTTGCCAAAACATCCACAGGAAACTCTCGCCTGATAGGGTGCTGTCTCTGCTGTAATTCCTTCCGGATATTCGGGCATATCATCAAGCGGATCAAAATTATCCGGAAGGATATAATCCTCACCTTCCAAGCCATAGATAATGGTATTGACAACATACTCATCAGTCCAGAGAAGGTTCATCAATCTTGCGGCGGCTGCAGGGTCTGCAGAGGTATATCCGATAGAAAACTGATTATTGAACGCAGAACTCTGCATCAGATCCGTTCCGCATTCCGCCCAGGTCATCTCATAATCACCATAATTGCCATTATTCGCCATTTCTTCATTCATGGGATAGCCATACCCGATAATGGAACCAAACCCTCTTCCAGATGCAATCAGATCCGATGCAATATCAGGGGATACCGAGGCTTCCGGCATCAGAAGTCCTTTCTGATTCCAGTCATAGGCTCTTTTCACCATTGCCTTGTACTCCTCGGAAGCGTAAAAATTCTCTACCTTGTCTGTATCGCCGATGACCGCTCCTGTACAAGTATCAGGATTATCGCCAAGATAATCGACATCATTATCAAATTCCGGACCATCGGCAGAATTAATCAGTTGGAAATCATTAGGATTGGTAGGACAAAGAGCATAAATGTCCGGATGCTTTTCATGAACAGCCGTAAGGAGCGGTTCGAGATCATCAATGCTGTCAACCTTAGTAAGATCGAATCCCGCTTCAGCCGCAAGATCCTTGCGGCACATGAAATACCATTGGAAAGTATTTGCTTTATATACAGGAAGAGAATACAGGGAACCATTAACATAGGAGGATTTCATGAAATCCCTACCCATGAGATCCATAGCCGGTTTGATCTCATCCACATAGTCATCCATCGGAATAATCTGACCCTTACTGACATAAGTAGAAAGTCCGGCCATCGGCATAAAAATATCGACCTGATCTCCGCTGGAAAGCACCAGGTTAATCTGATCCGTATATTGGAACATATCAAGCGGATGCAATTCTATATCCACCCCTGCTTTCGGTTCGAGATACTTATTCAGTTCAGCTTCTACGCTGGCAATGCCGGCATCACTGGGCATATTAAAATAGACGGGATAGTACAATGTCACCTTGGAAATGCTGTTCCATATGGCATCTTTCGCCGTTCCTGACGTCTCTGAAGCTGCTGCCGCCTCTTGCACGTTTTCAGACTCCGTATCATTTTTAGCAGTCATCTCCGCACCTTGAGACCCGCAGGCCACCATGGAACCGGCAAGTATTGCTGCCAGCACGGCTGTTGTCAGTCTTTTTCTTTTCATCATAAACCTCCCTCAATCATATAAGGCAATACCGAATACGGCCTTTCCATACTGCAAGTATAAGAAATGCTGACAGCTGTTCTTCTAATAAACGCTCTTCGACTTTTGATTTTGTAAGATAGCAGGGTTACCTGAGCAGCCACTGCAGAGCAGGTTCGAGCTGACTGTCCCAAAATGCCCAGTTATGTATGCCATGGGATTCATGGTACTCCATGTCCACTTTTTTCTCTTGCACCCATGCGGCAAAATCACGGTTGGCAGTATACAGAAAATCTTCTGTTCCACAGGCAAGGAAAAATGATGGTACTTCCTGTCCCGCTTTCTGTAGCTGTTCCAGCTGCAGTTTAGGATTTGCCATTGTCATTGCCGCCTTATTCAAATCTCCAAAACAAGCCTCATAATATGCTCTGTTTGCAACAGGATTTCCCTCTTCAATACTTGAGAGTCCCTCTACAATCAGAGCATTCGACAAGCCAATCACCTTGGAAAAAGTCTCCGGGAATGCTAATGCAATATGAATAGCACCATATCCCCCCATGGAATAACCTCCGATAAAAGTGTCTTCACTTCTATCTGGAAGAGAAAACATTCTCCGCAAATATTGAACGAGTTCCTGCCCAATAAAGGTGCAGTATTTTCCTCCCGTATGAGCTGCATCAGTATAGAAGCTGTTATCCCCGGCAGGCATAGCGACAACCAGATTATATTTGCCGGCGAGTTCGCGAATCGGGCTTCCAGTCAGCCAGTCCGCAGCATTTCCGGAATAACCATGCAGCAGGATGAGAAGCTTCGCCGGGCGTTCATAAGATGCGTTTCCCTTTTTCATCATCTCATTCATGTCATCCGGTGCCACGACATAGAAATCTGTAATCTTTGATAAGCATTCTGAATAATAATTGAAATGTATCAGTGACATATAAAAGTTTCCTCGTCATTCTCTGATTTTTTTGATAAATTCCGCCAGTTCCCGCCCCATCCCGGCATGTTTGAATTTGGATGGATGCATGCAGCCGCCCACGTCCGCTCCTATATTCATCATGGATGTGAACTTGAAAGTCGTAATTTTACTATCCTTGTTATTCATTTTGTATTGATCAACTACTGCGGCAATACTGTCAAAAAGATAATAATCCATGGAACCTAATGCACAGATAATGAGTGCATCAGGATTGCAGTCACGAACAATACCGATTAACTTCTCATAATCCTTTCGAAAATCTGCTTCGGTATAGGTTCCTTCACTCCATGCAACAGCATTTCTGTCATTCGTGCCAAGATTGATGACAACTATCGAAGATTGCCGAAGACTGAAATTCCATTTTTCAGGTTCCTGTCCCTTGGCATCCTGAAGTCCCCTGTCTGCATATTCATATAAATCCAGAATGCCATATTTCGCCATAACCTCATGATGCCGTATGGAAATGCCGGAATAACATACGAAAGCAGGTTCCATCCCAAGTTCTCTTGCTGCCACCGAACCATAAGCAAGCCACCCATTCTCTTCATTATTGAAAAACAACCGGTCTGCCTCTGTTGACATATTTCCAAAACCACAGGTAATAGAATCGCCAATGAACTCTATTTGTTGTCTGTGACATTCCGGCGCCTTGAGAAAGTCACCATCTGTGGAAAGACTGTGTAACGCAATGCTCGAAAACTGAGCTTCACTGAGCTTCATTACCCGTATTGTATGTTCTTCTGCGCATTTGCCAGACCAAAGAATGTAATCCTGATTTTTCTGCCGGATATCAAATGTATACCGTGGCTGTTCCTCCCCATCCACAAAAACCGCCATCCAAGGATAATCATCAATATCAGCCAGTTCCATTTGCATGGGATCCTTAGAGGGAACCTTCACCTGCGTCTTTCCCGGAATCATGTGAAAACCTGCAAGCAGTACGGTCCCCTTAAAGCGGCATTCAAAACTGCAGCATGTCCAGTCAAAATAGACATTCCCTTCCTCTTCGTCATAGCAGGTTCTGCCATGCCAATGAAGCCTCGCCAGCTGTTCTTTTTCTATCGTCTGCATATCCTTTACCATCACCTGTCCCTCAATGATGCTAATCATCTATCCAGACAGACCCGTCCGGCATTCTGCGAAACTGCCTGATAAAATTCCAGGCTATGCGGCATGTATTCGGCCGGATCTCATGCATATGGTGACTAATGGACGCCAGCGCCGTATAGATATTCCCGTCATCACTCCTGAAATATCGAACGGTGGTCAGGCTGTCCGGATAATCTGTATCTTCAAAGGTTTTCTCAATGTCGCCATGTACCCCGTAAAAAGCCTCTTGCCAGGAATCTTTATTCTCAAATGAAATATGATATGGGTGGGAAACTCTGTTGACCTTGAAAAGGTCGTTGATCCGGTGAACGCACTTCTCTGCCTGACACGGAAGCTCCGCCAGCGGAGAGCTCTCTCCTCCAGTATAGAAAACAGGAACCGGGATGCTGTCATTTGTTCTCGCCGACGTTTCGAATTGGCTGTTTTCTCCCGGCTCAACGGTAGCTCCCATCGGAGCTACTGCCGCAAAAACTGAAGGGTATTCCTGAAAGAAATCCCAGCTCTTAATTCCTCCCATTGAAAACCCGGTCGCATAGATCCTCGTGGGATCAATTGCAAAACGGTTCTGGAGCATCTTTACAACCTGCATGGTTTCTGCCGCAGTAACACTCATATGCATTTCGATTGCGCAGAGAATAAATCGGTTTTTTTTCGCGATTTCAGGCCACATGCCTATCATTGCTGTTGCAACTGCAGAATCACCGCCCCCATGGAAGCACAGAAGCAATGGCCGAGGATCAGCCGGATCAGAGAAATTCGTATCCTTATCATAGAACAGTACATATCCTGCTTCATGCTCTGGCCTGGCAGCATCAGCAGATTTGTTATCAACCGATGTCTTTACCATGCATCTGCCGGGTTCCATCACGATACCTTCCTTGCGGTAATTAGAAGCTGTCATAACTCTGCCCTTCCATCTCTTATAATCACCTATAAAAGCATCGTATTGCGAAACAACATCCAGTTGGTCACAAATTACTACATGATCACAGCTTTTCTGTAATACGCCATTGATCTGTTCAGAATTGGAAATAGAAACGATACGGATATCACGGGTATCAACAATGGGTTCACTTGAAAGATTTTCCAGAGTTGCTGCAGTCATGGTAAGGTCTCCCTCTCCAAGGTCTCCCATATAGCTCTGCCCTTTCACGCTTTTCAGATAGTTTCTGGCGATATAGTCCGCACCTGCGCCATTTGCGTATACGTATAGTGCTACCGTACTGCCAAAAATAAAATATTCCGGATCCGGATCAAGCTTTTTGAGGTATTCCGCCTCAAAAGGATCATGGGCAATCTTTCGATCGTACAAGATACCATGAGAAAAGCCCCGCTGTGAAAGTCGGGTTTTGCCTAACACCTCTTCGTAGATACCATAACCTTCCTCATCCCAGTTTTTGCCTCTCTCAGGATTCACAAAAATTACTGTGCCGCCGTTCTCCGCTGCTATTTTGGCAAGCCCGCTTTGCTCTGCATAATCAGAAGCTTCGGCTTTAGTGAACGCTTTTTGCCCAAAAACCAATAATAGCGGTGCAGAAAAACCATAATTGATAATATCCGTCTCCATATTATTATTGGGCGCATAGATATAAATATCATGCTGAGCAATGTCCATGACGGTAAGGATTCCCCTGTTGAAAGTCAGGGTTTGTACAGTTCTGATCGGTTCCATAACAGTCTCCCTCCCACGTATTCTTTCAGAAAGAAATATGGACTATAGTGTCCATGGCTCTCCATTGATCAAAATCCGGAATGTACGATTTCGAAAATCTCCCTGCAGTTCTGCTGTCGTTCCCTCATACTCTCTGAGGATATCAATTTTGTCCTCATCACAGGATTGCAGAATAAAGGCTCCATCGAATGCCCTGCACTCATTCCGTAATCGCATCATGGTCAGAAGTTTCTTAACTACCGGACGCTGCGTCTGCGTTGCGATCTCAGATTCTGAGTAATAATGACGATTGATGTTCCGCCCTTCTTTCGTCTCTTCCAGCAAAGTCAGATCATTGCGTCCAGCCAGCATCCCCACATAATAGACCTGAGGAATACCAGGAGCAAAAAACTGAACAGCTCTTGCCAGAAGATAAGCGTCATCGTTGTCTCCCAGTGCTGAATAGAAAGTACAATTCACCTGATAGACATCAAGATTGTTGTATGCCTCTGTGTTATATATCTTTTTGACATTCGCTCCGAAACGGAAAATATCTTCTTTGGTCCGTTCTATTTCATCCGGTGGAAGCAAATCTCTGACATCTACTACACCGATTCCATCGTGTGTATCCAATGTTGTGAACTGGTGTCTGGGACATATTTCCAGCCAATGCTTAAGGAATCTTGCCTGCCCATAATAAAGAGCGTTCAGAAGGAGCATCGGGAGCGCAAAGTCGTATACATAGTAGCCCTTCTCCGAAATACGCAAAGGCATGGAATAGTGTTCATGGATTTCCGGAAGGATTCTGGCTCCATACGGCTGTACGATATCCGAGGCGCGTTTCAGCATCTTCCATACGTCAGGCTCTACAAAAAAACAGCTGGTCCCGGCTTTCTTAGTCGCATAGGCGAACGCATCCAGCCGGATCAAAGAGGCCCCGTGACGGCACATTTCCTCTATATTGTCCCTTGTAAACGACCACGTTGTCTCAGAATGCAAGTTGAGATCGATCTGTTCCTCTCCAAAAGTGCACCATACTTTTTCTCTGCTTCCATCTGCAAAATTCGCCCAGACATACGGCGCGCGCGGCTTTCTTTTGTAGATAACATCTACCTGTTCCCTGGTTGGTTCTCCATTGTCCCAGAAATTCTTATAACGGATGAAAAGATCCTTCCATTTTGATTGATCCTTGTGGCTTAAAAAATCCTGATAATAGCTGCTGTGAGCTGAAATATGATTGATCATATAGTCCATCATCAGGTAATATTTTTTCGAAAGTGCCTCAATATCCTCCCAGGTGCCAAATGTCGGATCGACTTTTGTATAGTCAACCGGGGCAAATCCACGGTCTCCAGAAGACGGAAAGAATGGCAGGATATGAAGTCCGCCGACCGCACCATCAAAATATCTGGGAAGAATTCTCCGCAGATCCCGTAAGTTCTTCCCCATGGAATCCGGATATGTAATGAGCATAATTTTATTATTTAACCGCATGATGCAACCTCTTTCACTGTTCTGATTTTCTTGATCCACTTGCCGCTTTTTAATCTGAAAACACACCAGATCGCCTTGGCAATCTGATCGGACTTCAGGCAGATATAAATCCAAAAGGCAGGCAAATGTAAAACAAATCCCGCCAGCATCCCAAGCGGAAGAGCCAGCACCCATTGGAATATGTTATCAGCCGCCATGAGCATTCTGGTGTCTCCTCCCCCACGAAGAACTCCCTTGGTCATAATGCTGTTCGAGGATTGGAATATGACTATAATGCTGATGGCTCGCATCAGTTGAGCCGCAATATCCGCAGTTTCTTCCGATATATTATATGCCGCAATCATGGGGTGGCTGATGAGCAGAATCACAGCCGCAGCAATGGTTCCAAAAAGAAGTCCAAGACCAAGAAAAGCATAGCCCTGCTCCTGGGCCTTGTCTCTGCTGCCGTTACCCAATGTCACACCCGTTACAATCGCACCGGCCTGCGACATTCCTGAAGTCATAACAGAGCTGAGCTGCTGTGTGACCAGAGTAATCGCATTGGCTGCAACCATTTTGGACCCCAGCCGGCCAATAATCATAGTGACTGAATTGCTGCCAATTGCAAATATTCCATCGCTGATAAGTACCGGTATGCTGATTCGCACATATTCTTTCCAGAGATCTCTTGTCTTTACGAAAAAATCCCGGAAACGTATATGCAGATTTTGATCCTTGAGGAGCATAAAACCCAGGATAATGCCCATTTCAACAAACCGAGCGATCAAGGTTCCCAATGCCGCTCCTGCCTCCTCCATCCTCGGAGCACCAAATTTACCAAAAATAAAAATATAATTCGCCCCGAGATTCAAAAGAAAAGCGGAAATGGATGCGTAAAGCGGTATGCGGACCTGATCCACACACCGCAGCACGATAGCGCAGGTGATGGAAAGTCCAGAAATAAAATAGGTAAACCAGCTCCATCGCAGGTAGTGTATTCCCCGTGTGATCAGCGGCTCCTCTGTTGTGTAGATCCGCATGATGCTGTCAGGGACAAACAATGTGATAATGCAGAAGGTCAGGGCAAATGCCATAACAAGGCGAAGCATGATGACAACTGTCTTTTTTAAAGACTCCTGCTCCTTCATGCCATAGTATCTGGACACCAGAACGGATGCACCCATTCCAATCCCCATACACAGCATGGTAAATACCGTAATAAACTGATTCGCCAGGGAGACCGCGGAGAGAGACTG
This sequence comes from Lachnospiraceae bacterium NK3A20, assembly GCA_900107575.1. GTDB lineage: Bacteria > Bacillota > Clostridia > Lachnospirales > Lachnospiraceae > CAG-791. The sequence continues at coordinate 38,000 of FNQX01000006.1, forward strand.
TTCTCCTACTGCACCAACCATGATGGTATCCAGCATATTGACCCCTACTGTGATCAGCTGCTGTGCAGCTATCGGCAGTGTTATTCCCATCGCCTTTTTATAAAATTCCCCATCAGGGATAAATAACTTCACCTTATACCCTTTCAGCCGTAACTACAGTTGTCTTTGCTGCACCGAAAAACACGGTTTCATGACTGATCGTCAGTTCGCCCCCTTCAAAATGAAATGAATAGTTCTCCTCATTGCATGTTTCAATCCACCGCACTTTCAGTTCCAGTGTGCTGTCATCTTTCCATGAGGCAGAGAGCAAAGTTTCATTGATCATGCTGTGAAGGCAGTTACATGCGCGGCCGCCATCCATGGCAATCAGCAGATCGTCTTCCTTCCCGGCTGTACAGATCGTAAGAACTATATGATCTGATTCAAAGTGGAATCGTAGACTGTCAATTCCTGCAGGCATTTCCTTCCCACCCATGAAGACTTCACCCAGATAATTTTCAAAGCTCAGAAATCCGTCTGATATTCTCCATGTCCGATCCTGAATATCAGGAACAATGGGAGAAAAGGGTGAATATGGAACACGTGGGAGTGAGAGTCTGCTCATGCGGTTCTTCAAGTGTGCTGCCGCACTCTCGTTCTCTTTCACGTTATCGGTGATTCTGTTCAGGAATTCCCACATGACATCCAGAGTCTTTTGAGCCCAGTGTGCTCCCGAAGCATTTTCCGTAATGGCAATGATCATATCAAGATCAGGCACCACAATAGTAAACTGACCCATTGCCCCGTCAGCGCGGTAAACTCCCCTCGGCCGGCACATCCATATTTGATAACCATATCCCACAAAGTTATCAGCTGCCTCAGGATTGTTGATGGACTCCGTGGCAGATGGATTCTGGCAGGTTGTCGCCCTCTTTACATAATCTTCTGCCAGAATGCGTTCTCCGGCCCAGACGCCACCATCTGCGTACAATTTCATCAGACGGAGATTGTCTTCTGTCGTCGCGAAAAGCCCGCCGCCACCGACCTCGAGACCATCCGGCATACACATCCACTTATGATTGTCACAGTCGATGCCAATTTTATCGAAAAGTCGCGGCTTCAAATATTCCTGCAATCCCAGCCCGGTCTTCTTGCGGACAATTGCGCCCAGAAGCGTCGATCCAGTGCTGTTATACATATAAGTGGTTCCCGGCTCATGATCGACAGGAATTGCCAGAAAATCACGTATCCAGTCTTTGGTGGGCTTAGGCATGGAATCCATACCACAGCCCATGGATAAGACATGATGAACTGTCAGTTTCTTCAGATTTTCGGAAGGATTAACCGGTGCGAACTCCGGAAAAATATCAATGATCTTTTCGTCGAGTTTAAGAATACCTTCGGTATACGCTATGCCAACGGCTGTAGCGGCATAAGTTTTAGAATGCGACTGCAATCCATGACGAATCCCCGGTGCAAACGGATTCCACCATCCTTCTGCGCAGATTTTGCCATGCCGCATAATCATGAGCCCGTGAGGCTCCGTGAAACCGCTTTCCAGCTGGTCAAGAAGCCATTCAATTGTCTCGGAATGAATGCCGACGCTCTCCGGGGTAGTACGTTCAAATTCTGTTCTCTGAAACATAATTAAAGTGCCCTCCTCATTTTGACAGTGTATGTGATCTTACCGGATTGTAATAGCTCTCTCCATTTCTTCGGGAAAACGGTTCGAAAAAATCGTAAAGTTGTCTGATCATTTCCGGTGCAGGCCAATGCGGCATATTCATTTCACACATGATCCGCATACGAACCACTCCATCCCGAGATCTGATATCGCCGATATAATTGGTAATTCCATCTGCCACAATTGTCCTATGACAGTCCGATGCCAGCGGGATACCGATATGCTGTTCCTCCGCTGAAACATCAGCCCTGTTCCGCAACTCCATTACCTCTTTCAAAGAGACAGGTTCAGCGTCATTCACCTCACACCAGAAATTGATCCCATTGACAAGTTCTTCCGGTTGATAATGTACGGGTCCGTCCGCATTTCTCCCGCTGTCAAATATAGGGAAGCGATTCCCGTCCAGGTTTCCATAACAGTTCATGACCGGCATAGTAATTCTGCGACCGTGAGCAGATTTTTTTTCATCAAATGGCCTCATCGGTTCTGGAGAATGAGCCATCTGCCGCAGGTCATTACACCCGATCGGAGCACCGCACGGCCCCGCTGCCGCAAAAAGCTCCGGTCTCTCCAATGCATTTCGATCCGACATGAAACCGCCATATGAAAAACCTGTGATATAAACCCGTTCCGGGTCAACAGGATATAGTTCCTCTGCCTGTATCAGCATTTCTTCAACCAGATCTGATAGTTCCAAAGACGGAGCCAGAACGATCCATTCTCTTTTGGCCGCTTCCTGCGGAAAGCCCCACCCATCTATAATGCTCTTTGGATTAAACCCGCCATGGAGTACGATCACCGTAGGATATCGTCTTTCCCTGTTCTCCTCCTGAAACGCAGACACCGGGACGAAGGAAGTCCATTGTTTATGCAGATTCTGCGGACCGTCGTTATTTGTATCCTCCCAGTGAAAGCCTGTTTTACACTCGTATTCGCTCCAGCTCATGGGAACGTTTTCTCCATGAAACTCCTTGACCATGCCCAGCTTTGCCCAGTATGCAATTACCTTTGGATCATGATCATCAAAGCTCATCGTAACCGGCTCCATCATTTTCTCTACTGCCAAAAGGTAGCCCTTCTGACGGAGCGCTTCAATATCTACGGAAGGGTTATAGGTCGTATAAAGATCACCGATTCTATCTATGCGTCCTTTGTCAGTCATTTTGAACTGTAGGTTTAAAATTTCATCATTGTGGTCCATCTTAGTTCTCCTGTAAAATTTCATTAAGCCATATAGGATGAATATTGGTAATTTCCGAAAATGCCCCATAACATATGACCGCTGCATCAGGGCGACTGCTGCATCTTTCGACCGGGTCCTCACTTTCTGAATCTCCCAGTCTCCACTCCTACAGGTTTTAAAGAATTCTTCCTTTCACGTCATGAAAGAAACGGTCACAATCCCTTGCCGCAAGTTCCGGGCATTCATCCGCTCCGCCATGTCCGAGCTGCTGATAAGTCAGAAGTATTGCGCCCGGAATTCTATGACAGAGCTTTAATGCTTCTTCCACAGTCGCAAGGGGGTCAAGAGCACCCTCCCAAAATAGAACAGGAAAAGGAATTTTTGATATATCCTCCAAAAACTCTTCTTCCGTCTCTGCATCAGAACAGCTCATATCTGTATTCCGAAGAAGAAATTCCTCCTTTTTCCGGTGCATCAGAATTTCCAAATGCTCTTCCCTGTTCTGCCGGCGTCTGGCAAGGCGTCTCGGATCATCTGTGGGCCAGGTTTCATTCCAGGCAATCCGTGATAATGCTTCTCTGTCTCCTGCCACATGATCCCAGTCCGCCTCTTTTCCTGCATGAGGAATAACACCTTGCGGCTTTTTTACAAATTTCGCTATACCGTCACAGCATGCAAAAGCGCGGATGAGTTCCGGATGATGAAACGCCAGATACCATCCGGCAAAATTCCCATGAGAAACTCCTGTATAATAGAACGATTCTATTCCCATGGCTTTTGCAAAGAGTACTAAGTCCTCTCCCCATATTCTGGTATACGGCCTGGGTTCAGAGTCAAAAATATGGTCTGATTCTCCATAGCCTCTCATAAAGATCAGAAAAACATGGTAGTCATATGGTTCCTTCCCCAGCATCGCCTCATAACAGTCTTTGAAGTAGAAATTCTGTGTAGACAGGATATATTTATCTCCTGTCCCATACTCACGATAGGCAAGTGTAATGCCATTTTCCAATCTTACCTTTTGTATTTCGTGCATTTTAAAAGCCCTTACTTTCTATTGCCGGATCGAAAATAATCCTTGAAATGAATATTCTCTTTTTCATCCTGATCCATAAACCACATATGTTCATACTGTTTTGGATCATCTGCATTTGAAACAAGGAATTTTTTCAATGCTTTCTCTACAGAAAAAGACATCAGATAGGCAAAGCTTCCAGGAATAAAAAATACAGTCCCCGGAATTAAATAAATCAAAACCATCAGGCAGACTCCTGTAATGAAAAGAGGTATCAGAGTCGGTAAATTCTGGAATGCCAGTACTAGCGCGATACGTACTCCGTCCAAAAGAGTAACCTTGAATCGGGTAATTACCGGGAGTAAATAAAAAAGAATCAGTATCGTCATTGATATAGAGACAATAAGAAACGTAATGTAAATATGCCCCAGAAGCGATCCAGGTCCAACATAATGAATAAACTCTGAGATAAACCAGTACACATACGCAAGCGGCAGAACAATGAGATCAATTACTATTCCCTGTCTCATATTCTCTTTAAAGCAGTAAAAATATTCCCTCAGAAGATTTCCGGTATCCCGCCGCACACACTTTACCACGGTGTAATACAGTGCCGCTGCAGAAGGTATGAGGGTAATGACCGGAAGGCAGCAAAGTATCCAGAGTATACTGAGTATAACAAGCTTCCCGAAGCCCTCCAGGAATGTTGTAACTTTATTATTCACCGATGTCATCTTTAATCACTTTCTATGGACAGATCTATCATGCAGCCTTGAATTTTTTATCCCTTGACGCCGCCGATAACCACACCCTTGATCAGCTGTCCCTGAATAAAAGGAAAGATGAGCATAACCGGAAGAACCGCTATCATCGCGATCGCCATTCTCGCGCCAACCGCCGGCAGGTCAAGTCCGGCGAGATTTGCGCCTTCCGTCAGGCTGGACTGAGATGCAAGAAGCTGAATATTCTTCATTAGATTGTTAAGATAAACATTAATAGTGAACAATTTTTGATTCGTAATGTAATAAAGTCCATTGGTCCAATCATTCCAGTAAGCCATTCCTGTGAACAAAGAAATTGTGATCAGAACAGGGGTAGATAAAGGCAGAATGATTCTGCGATAAATCATCATTTCAGACGCGCCATCCACCCTTGCCGCCTCCAATATGGAATCCGGTATGCTTGATTGGTAATAATTTCGTACCATCAACACATTCATTCCATTCATTAATAAGTTTGGAATGAGCAAGGCCCAAAAGGTATCTTTAATATGGAAATATCTCGTCCAGATAATATAGGATGCCGTCATGCCGCCATTGAACATCATGGTAAAGAAAATAATGAATGCAAAGGCATTTCTCCATTTAAAGTCCCTTCTTGCCAATGGGTAAGCCAGCATAGAAGTGATGATGACGCTGGTCAGTGTTCCCAGTCCGGTTACAATGATAGACATCAGGTAAGAACGCCCGATGGTTTCTCTCTTAGCCCAAAGAAAAGCATAGGTCGCGAAGCTGATCTGAGATGGAAAAAAACGATAGCCATCCTTGATAAGGGCGTCTTCCTCCGTAATGGAAGCGCTGAACATCAGAACAAACGGAGCAAGGCAGAGAACCGTAAAAATAAGTAATATGATCAGGCAGACTGTACGAAACCTTGTCTCAGAATTATGATTATGTTTCATTGCATCCTCCTTAGAACAATGCACTTTCCGAATCAAATTTCCGAACGAGAAGATTTGAACCAAGGACTAAGATAAATCCCAGAACAGACTGGAATGTACTGGCCGCAGAGGACATTCCTACGTTATTGAGAACCATCAGAGATCTGTAAACATAAGTGTCTATCGTTTGTGTGACCGGATACAGCACGCCGGAGTCCATGGGGACCTGAAGAAACAGACCGAAGTCAGAGCTGAAAATCCTGCCGATACTCATCAGCAGCATCAGAATGATCATTGGTCTGATAATCGGAAGTGTGATTTTAAAGATCTGCTGCATCTTTGTGGCACCATCAAGCTTTGCTGCTTCATAGAGGCTTTTATCTATGCCCGCGATGGAGGCGATATAAATGATGGCCCCGTATCCGGTATTTTTCCAAAAGTTTACGATTGTGAGAATAACCGGCCAGTACTGCGGGCTTTGATACCAGCTGATCTCATTGCCCTTAAGAACAGAATTATTGATGAATCCGTCTGAGCTCAAAAACGCGTAGACGAGATATGCAACGATGATAATAGAAACCATGGCCGGGAAACAAATCGCCGGCTGTATAAATTTTGCTATTTTCAGCCTGCCGATTTCCGTCATCATAATCGCGATGGCAAGGTTCAGAACAAGTCCGACAAAAATAAAAACAAGATTGTAACAAAGGGTGTTGCGAATCATGATAAAGGCGTCCTTTGTTTTAAAGAGAAATTCAAAGTTTTTCAATCCGACCCAGGGACTTCCAAGGATACCTTTTGTATAATCCAACTGTTTGAATGCAATCGTTATACCAAAGATCGGCAGATAATTATTGATAATCAGATAGATCAGGCCAGGAGCCATCATCAGCAAGAGCGGTAAATAATTAATTCTGCCGCGTCCCTTCCTTACGCCTTTTGCTTGCCTCATAATATTGTCCCTTTCTAAACACACATTCTTTCCTGATGTAAGATACCTGCGGTTTCCCGCAGGTATCCGGAAGGTAAAAATGTATGTTTACTGCTCTGTCTTCCATGCATCCAGCTGATCCTGTGCCACAGCAATGACATCCTGCATGCCTGCTGCGTTCACTGCATCAATCAGCTGTGGGATATATGTCTTTGGATCGAGCTCACCGCAGAGAAGACCGCCTGTATACTGATTAGCGGCATTAGAAATCGCACTTGCCTGTGTAGATACAGGCGTGACATCAATCTGGTATCCAAAGACGGGACTGTAAACGGCTTTATCCATGTTTTCCTTCATAAAGGAAATATCGGCGGGCGAAGTGCCACCCTCGATGGCATACATGATAAACTGATTTCCGAGAATACCGCAGGAAAGCTGGGCAGTATAGGGTACGCTGTTCATATCCTGTCCTTCCGGATAAGCGATCGTCTTGATCCCGTTTTCCTCCCCCGTGACTACATAGTCATCGCCCTCTGTGCCGTAAATGATATAATTGATCACCTGCTCATCAGTGTAGAGAAGACTCAGGAAATCAGCGGATTCCCTGGGATTGGAGCAGTTGGAGGCAATGCCCCAGACCAGTGAATTGGATGCCATCATGGTCTTTGAAATCGGGAATGCGTAAGTATTATCGGTAAATGCGGCAACAGATTCCGCTGAATTACCATAGCCGATAATATTGGACGCCGCTCTCCCTGCCTGCTGCGTATCCGTAGGCGTATCGGTTGTGACAGATGCGTCCTTGATCGTCAGTCCCTTCTGATTCCAGTCATAAGCCAGTTCACAGGCTTCCTTGAAGTACTGCGTCTCGTACATATTCTCGACTTTGGTGCTGTCACCCTCAACAATAAGGCCAAGGAAAGATCCAAGATCCGTGACTTTATAGTCGTCAGGATCTCCCATGGTCGGAAGCTGGCAGTAATTGTTCCCGGTGCCGTTCAGTCCCAGAGTCGGCGCAATGGCAGCGATGTCGGGATTCTGTTCATGTATTTTCTCTAATATCGGTGTCAAACTGCGGATATCAGTAATATCATTCCCGGCAAAACCCGTTGCATCAAAGATGTCCTTATCGACAACCCAATAATAATAGAGGATATAGCCTTTATAGCAGGGCATCGCATATGTAATGCCGTCTACCTTCCCGCTCCGGAGCATCTGGTCTCCTTCGAGATCGACAACAGGCTTTAGTTCTGCCCCGAGATAGTCATCCAAAGGCAAAAGTTTATTGCTCGAAACCGCATTGGAAAGGCCTGCCAGAGGGCAGTAGATTCCCACATTTTCATTAGACATGATCGCCATGTCGGTCTGGGTAGGGTAATTATTTCCGTCAATAGGGTTAAGATCAACCGTATAGTTTTTCCCAATTGATTTCAGATAGTCGTTCAGCGCATCCTCTACCGGCGCTACTCCTTCCGGTGTCGGCGTAACGACAAGTGTAGGATAAGAGAAAGTGACAACGGATCCTTCTCCTGAAGAGGCTGCTTTAGCCGCAGCTTCCGTCGTCTGTACAGTGGAATTCTCTGCCGCGGTCTCGTCTGTTTTTGCAGTTGTTGACGAACCACAGCCTATCAAAGTAATAACAGATGCAGCAGCAAGCAAAGTTGAGATTACTTTCTTATTCATAATAATGTCCTCCATATAAACAGGCACCGGCGCTCCTGCCAGTCCAACTGGGTTTAGTATAGAAGACACTGAAAGTCATCTCATTCAAAAAAGTGCTTCAGATTTCTAAATTTGTAAGTTCAGAGAATTGTGTCCGGTATTTTCAGTTCCACTTTTGCTCCCTGCGGTATCGCATTCGAAAGAACGATGAGGTCCCGCCTATGGTACCTCAGCCAGAGACTCTGCCGGATATTTCTCAGTCCGATATGGCCGGTTTCATTTTCACTTCCATCCTGATCGTTATTAAAATCCCTTAGGAATTCTTCCGTAAAACCTTGTCCGTTATCCTCTATCACAATGGAACATCCATGCCATTCTGTTGTGTTTGTTTTTCTGCATGTGATCATCAGGAGCAACGTATTCTCTAAACTCATGGCATGTTTGAATGCGTTTTCCACAATAGTATAAAGATAAAGGTGTGGTATCCTTATATGAAGACAATCTTCAGGACAGTCTTCCACTAAAACGACAGAGTCCGGGAAACGGATATTCTGCATTGATACATAATGATCGACATGTTCTAACTCCTCTCCCAGTTCGACCGTATCCGTATGTATCCTCATCATGTAGCGCATATGCCTGGAAAGCAGATCAAGGTACTCACGGATATCTTCATTCCGGTTCTGATATGTCATATTGCTCACCGTCATGATCGCATTAAGATAAAAATGAGATCGCAGCTGTGCCCTCAGACTGCGCAGCTGGTCTTTTTGTTCCTTCATTTGTCGATCCATCAGCTGGAGACGCGTGGAAACAACATCTTCCAACAGATAATTGAGTGTATGCTCAACCTTGGCAAGTTCATAGACAGGAGCATTTTCCTCAAGCCGCATATGCTGTGGGTCCTTCTGCAGATCATCAATAGAAACAGCAAGCTGATTCAACGGCTCTACCACCAGACGATTCACCCTGTGGTCGGTAAACAAAATAACTATAACTGTAATAATGGATAATATCAGCGTAATCGGGACCACTCCATTGATGAATCCCGCAAGCAGCTTAACCTGCGTGCTGCCGTCAAGTGAAAGCGTTCCCGCAAACGTCATGACAGAAAGCGGGAGATTACCTGTACCAGACGCGAATCCGGAATGATATGTTTCACCGGCCTCATCTGTAATAGTACAGCTGCCGCCCAGTTCTGTAAGCTCTCTGATAAGATTCGCAAATATTACCTCTGCACGCAGCACTGCTCCTGTGTATACTCCGTTATACTGATAGACAAGAACCAGCCAGGTTTTTCCATTCAGAGCGATAAATCTCCAGGCTGCCTGCGCTATCGGAGCCGAATACCGGTCCGGATTGGACCTGAGAAGATCAAAAAACAAAAATCGCTCCATGCTGGAAATAAAGACATGATTCCGTGAATTTTGTGTGTTTTTCAGTAATATTCCATTTGGCAGCAGTACAAAATATTGCGCATTCTGATCTGATGTCAGCAGGTATTGATGAAGGCTTTGAACAGCAAAGTAGGGATATGTGCTTCCGATTTGCTGTATCGCCGGATCGGCAGCCTCACTTGTCAGCTTGTCCAGCTGCCAACGGATCCGTTCCATTTCATTCTCCGTATTGCGCAGCTCTGTCCGGATCATGACGTCTCGCTGATTTGCTGCATGTTCGAACAAATTACGGTATAGAATTAAATTGCTGACCGATACTGCAGCTATGACAAAGCAAAGTGTGATTAATTGACTTCTTAAAATAATGCGGCGAAGAGAATGTTTTTTTGTAATATTCATTCATGTACCTTTGTTCTCCAGGAAGCGGGAGTCATACCGGTAAGTTTCTTGAATACAGTAGAAAAATAAGGAATGTTGTCAAAGCCTACATCCATGGCAATGTCCGTCAGAGTACGGTTGGTTATACTCATCTGATGTTTGGCCTCTTCCACCCGGCACTGATTAATATATTCGCGCAGAGAATATCCAGTCCTCTCTCTGAATATTTTAGACAGATAGTTCGGTGCGAGATAAACACTGGCGGCAATTTCTTCCCGTCCTATTTTTTCCCTATAATGGTGCTCGATAAATTTCCGAGCTTTTTCAACTACCGTATCCGACTGTCTGATCTGATCGATCTGATGAATCGTCGAGTCATACAGATAACTCACGAAGCGAATCATCCCGGCAACCGAATATGGTGCTGTTTCCATCAGTTTCCGGGAAATCTCATCTTGAAAGACCTGGTAAGCCTGAATATGATTTTGGTACAAGTAGCTGTAAAATACCTGAGCAAGATCATTCTGAAGTACCAGCATATGAGGGTGATCCATAAGGGACGCTTCCCTCATTTCCTTCATAACTTCTCTGATATTCAGAATCAATTCTGTGCTTTTCCTGTCTCTGATCAGTTTCGCAATCTTATCCTGATCCAAAATAACTTCATGCGACTGAATGCGTTCTATCTCGTCATGCAGGAAAAGCGTTTCCGCCTGAAGAGTTCCCTTTTGCAAATATGCCTCATCCATCTGCCCGGCAATCTCTCCGAATTTCTCTACCCGGCAGTGATCCGCTATCAGACAGGTAAGATTAACATCCAGATATTGGCGGGCAGTATCCCCCAGATGGTTACAGCGCCGGACCAGTTCATCCTGCGTAATAGAATTTTCCGGTATCGCCAGAACAAGGAGATAATAGGGGCGAAGAGTATGCCGAACCAATGCAGGGTAATTAACGCGGTCACTCAGAACCTCGCTTGCAATATTCCCGAAAATGAAATAGTATTCGGATTCTGAGATGTTTTTCTTACTGGAAGCATCAATAGCGGTTCCTACATAAAGAAGATAATAGGAAACATCGACATCAAACGGAATCCGCCGATCCTGCACTACGTGGCGCAGATAGCTTCGCTCTCCTGTAATACCCATGGAAAAAAGCCCTGTAAGAAAAGACTGAATCAGGATATCCTGATTGGCAGCAAGCAGTGCTTCTCTGCTCTCAATATCCCTTCGTAACGCTCCTTCCCGATTCTTGCGCAGAATTCTGGCAACCGCTTTCGAAAGAACCGCGGCGAGCTCATCCTGGCGAAATGGTTTCAGCAGATACTCCGTTACACCATAATGAATTGCTGTGCGATAATAGGAAAAATCCTCATGACAGGTGAGAATGATGAACTCCGGCATTTCGTCATATTCGCCTGCGACTTTTTCCAGAAATTTCATACCGCCCATCTGGGGCATTTCAATATCACTTATGATGATTTCCGGATGTGATCCTGTCACTATTTCCATTCCCATCACGCCCTGATACGCATGATATACCTCATCAATTCCATAGTTATTCCATGGAATTGAGTCTTCTATCATCTGAATCGTATTAGGATCATCGTCTACAATCAAAATTTTCATACATATTTCCAGTGATCTCTTCGGGGGATATAGGTGACCTGCACTCTATCCTTCAATAAATTTCCGATATAATCAGCAGAAAACCGCATACCCAGTTCTTCCCAATTGAAATGTCCCGGATTAAACAGGGCTAAATTTTTCCCTTCTTCCATTGCATCTACAATATATGACAGCGTCGTCCATTCAATGAGTTCTCCCGGAATAATGGCATCCACACCATGTTCCATAGCGCGAATAACGAGATCCCCATAATCGCGAAGCATTCCGTCTGTATCCGGCTCCGGCTTCTCCGGGGGAAAAAGATGAAAAACGAATGCAATTTTCCGAATAACCGCATCATCTCTTCCCACATATCGCATCCCATTCATATGAAGCTTCTTCACCGTTTTTTCTGCAAAATCGCGGACTGTAATTTCAGGGATATTAAAAATAAATCCCATGGGAACTGATTCATCATCCGGATCATAATAGGGTTCCAATCCCATGTAGCGCATGACACCGGTAAAAATCGAGTCAGGTTTATGACTGTGCATATGATCATGGTCTCTCACGATTGTCATGTCAAAGTCGCGGATCATCTTCACTTTTTGCTCATAAACACTGCAGCTGAAATCTCTATTCCATCCCGGTTGATCCAACGATGCATAGTTCAACGGCTCATGTACGATCAACAGATTACATCCTGCGCTGTATGCATCCCGGATCACATCTACCGTAGGCACAAGAGCTGTGGCAACCCCCGTGCATATCTTATCAACAGATCCAATCTTGACACCGTCACATCCCCGGTAATCAGGCCCAAGATCTGGATAATAATTTTTAATAAGTTTCAAAATTTCCCGTATGATCATTTTTTTCCTCCTACGTTAAGTACAATTTTATATGTTCATCGTACTATATTCGTAAGTTGACCGCTTTTGTATTTTTGATCTGAACTTTTGATTTTGTAACAGATGCGATAAATATCTGATTTTAAAAAACCCCGTAAGTCCTTGTCATTTTTCGGACTTACGGGGATAAACTTTTACCCTCGCTCTACAAAATCTTCGTCGTTTGTATCTGTTCATAACCCCTAGGGTTCACTGCAATATACTCTCGGCATTTCCGGCGAATGCAGCCGTTAATGCCTCATAGGCACTGACATCATGTATCCTGCCCGTATTGATGTATGACATAACGTTAAGCTAATCCTGGGCCCCGCTTTCTGTTCGGATGCAGCCTGCCGCCTTGTTTTTCGGCTTGACAATGCGAACATCGAGTTCCACTTGATTGTTGTCAAAAGGAACGCCGAAATCTCTCGAAAACAGGCAGACTAATGCCTTGAGTTTTATCAAAGTTTGTTAAAGCCATTGCAGAATGGCGGGTTGGAGCTGTTCTGCGAATTCTGGTTCATCTGCCACTGTAGTTCCTTTATAGTTTCCTGGAGCTGTTTGATGGTTTCAGCAAGAGCGGCATTGGAATCAGTAAGGCTCTTAACCATAGTGTAAGCTCAGTGATCTGCCGGGCATACTGTTCAATGATAAGATCTTTATTATCCATGGATCCGCTCCTAAAGAAATGAGGCCATAAACTGACAGATAACAAGCTGCAACGACTCACCTCAATTTAATTCCAATCCCGAATCATCGGAGGTTGAACGGTAACACTCTCAAAGCTTTTCGGGTCCTGATACGGCTTTCCCGCGAACAGATCGCGGATGAGATCCACCATAAGAGCGGAAAGAACCGCATGGTGATCTGTCACATACACCATCTTGTCGCAGACAGAATACTGGCAGTTCATGATGTATCCGGCGAACCATTCGATAGAAACCAGCAGTTCTCCTTCTCTGTACAGAGCTTCACAGAACATCTGCCGTGGATCGTTGTCTATGTTGCAGAGGATGCTCCCCTCGGCAAATTGAAGGTGTCTGCCATCCTTTAATGTCAGCTTGACGACCCTGTTGCTGTCCTCAGAGCTGTACTCGGCTCCAAAGGTCTTCGCAAGGAGGGACAGCGGAACGCACAGGTACTCGCCGCGGACAATCTGCCCTCCATTTAGGCCATGATATTTCAGCTTCTGCCACCAGCAGGCAGGCGCCTTCATATCAACCACTTCATTATTCAGCAATGCGTTTGCATAGCCATCTGAGACACAGAGAGCGAATTTGTCGCCTGTTCTTGGTATTCTGGTGGGACCATTGCTGATAGTTCCGTCCTCATTTCTTCTGGCTCCGGAGAACAAGTAATCCCAATAGAGGAAAGCCTCATCCAGAGTCTGACCATGATCTCTGTTTTTAATATCAAGGAAGACAAGATCAGCCTTTTTGCCCTTGTAAAAAGCAAAATTATCCTCGCCCCGGATACTGATCTGCGGCACCGGATCACATTCGTTAATCTTCATCCAGTAAAAGCGATTTACTTTAGTGATCTCGAATTCATCGTAAATCTTCCCCGGCGGGAGACCGTTCTTCTCCGGGCGGGACTGCCACACATCCAGAGCTCCCGCGAGGTTCTTGACGCTGCCGTCCCGATTGAAAATGACGAAAGGCTCTGACGGGCCGCCGCTGCCGGCGCACCCGGCAAGAAACTTACCGCAGGATCTCGCAAATTGGCTCGTCATGAGGTTCCCCATGGACATCCCTTGCATAAAGATGCGGCCCTTATCGATGTTATAATCCTGCTCCATTCTTTGAATAAGGCCGAGGATCATGTTGTTGTCGTGATTGTCCTTAATATCTGCCGGCGGCAGGACAACCGGGAGATCAGGAGCCTTGGACGCATCAAAGGTCTCGCTGATTCCCTCTACCGGCCACATTCTCTTCTCATGGGCATTGGGGAAAAGGCAGATAAACCCCTCTCTATCTGCGACCAGACACCAGGACGTATAGATCGCATGCCCCCACCCCGTCATCAATCCTCCGTGCAGGCCGATGATCAGAGGTACCGGATGACTTCCATCGTAGGATTCCGGCACGTACACGTACCACTCATCCTCCAGGCCATCGCAGATCACACCATGATGTTCCTGCAATCTTTCCGGCATGACGATAGAATTATTGCCGTTTTCATTGACAACCGTATCGGTCGTCTTGCACTTTTCCGGAAGATATTCCCGGTTCGCATCGTCCGGATGGCCGGCGCGTATTATCACTTTTCCTTCCATATTGATTCCCTCTTTCAAATCACTTTACTGTGCCTGTGCAACACGTTTCTGCCTCCTGCGATCCAGGTAATAATGTATGTAAAGAATGATCAATCCGAACACGGCAATAATGATGCCAAAACCGACAAACATTTTCTCGTAGCCTAAAGATTTGACAAAGAAGCTTCCGGCGATCGGACCTACGGCATTACCTGCATTTTGACCCAGCAGAATAGTGCTGGCAGCAATACCTGATTTTGTCTTATCAAGCCTTTTGATGGCATCTGCCTGCATTGACGGAGAACCTGATCCCTGTCCAAAAGCCTTAAACACAGAAGCGGCCAGCATCATACCAAGGGAAAAGCCAACGCCGATGAGAGCCATGCCAAGAGCCGCTGAAATGATGGAAGGAATCATAATGAAGTAGATTCCCTTCTTGTCCAGAAGCCTTCCTGTCAATGGTCTGAGCACCACCATAACCGCCGAATAGAGGGTGAAGAACAGAGCGATATTGGCAACACCTCTCTCATCCGCCAAAATGGCCAGATATGTGCTGACCATACCATTACCCGCACTGAACAGAGCTGCGATAAGCATAAAATCCAGGAATTCAACCGCGAAAATATCATGAATTGTGATTCTCTTGGCAGGCCCTTCCTTTTTCTCATAGCTGTAAGGAAGGACTAAAACGACCAACATGCAGATAATTGCAGATGCACCGGCCGAAATAAATGTCATTGGATATCCAAATACATCCACCAGCTTAAGTCCAATGCCAGGGCCCAAAGCCTGCGCTAAGATCTGGGCAAGGGCAATGTATCCAAGTCCCTCTCCCATGCGTTCCCTTGGGACAAAGCTGGACGAAAAGGCAACCATGCAGACGCTGATCATGGAGAAAAATATGCCTGTCAAGAGCCGCAATACAATCAAAACAGGGATTGTTGTCGCAAATGCATGCAGAAAAAGCGCTATTCCGTAGCCAGCACTACTGATGACAATCAGCTTCTTCCGGTTAGCCCTGTCTGTAATCACCCCGGAAAACGGGCAGATCACAAGGCTCACCAAAGACATCAGACCAGCAACCGTAGAAGCTGTCGTCAGATCTCCACTGATTGCTAGTGCATACTTGGCAACCAGTGGTACCGTCATCATACCCGCAAGACCGTTCATCAAATTGACGACGATAAGCAACAGAAATGTTCCGGTCCATAGATTTATTTTCTTTTGTTTTTCCATCTCAAAAGTACTCTTTCTATTTTGTCAAGGAGTACATGTCTCCTGTACTCAATGCGGACTCTTAAGGCTTGTCTGAAAAGCGTTTCAACGGTAGAAGCTTATCCAAGCTGTACCGGATAGCCTCGTCCCAAAGAATGAAATCGTGATCATATCCTTCCTTGACACGCAGATCAGAAGGATAGCCCAACTCCTCTAGAATTCTCGCGTCATTCTCAACTCTCTCGCGAATGAATTCCTTACTGCCCACAATCAAATGCAAGGGGCAAAGCGTGCTCCCCTCTGTCACTGACCTTTTAGCCGCTGTGAACAGATCATACGCGGAGCCGTCTATCTTTGCTGCCTCTCCAAAAGACGTATTGTACAGAGGAAAATGTTCCCTGAAAAAGCTGCCGGAAAGCTCCGCTTGCAGCGTCTCCGTATCCAGTGTCATTCCTATGCCGCCGGAAATATCCACGCACTCCGCAAATTTTTCCGGATGTAGAATAGCCGTTCCCAGAGCAACATTTCCTCCCATAGCATACCCGATAATGAAGTTGTCCTCTCGTGCAGGCGAAGAACAGAACAAAGATTGGATGACAACCGGCAATTCCTCGGAGAGGAACGTCTGGTAATAAACGCCATACTGCGTATCAATTCCAAAAGAATTGGCGATGTTAGGAGTGACCAGCATAACATTATTTTCTCTGGCATACCTCTCCGCATTGGAATAGCGGTAGACCAAAGTATCATCATCTCCGCCGCCGTGAATGAGATAGACCGTCTGCAGCTTCATTCCCGGATGATAGGCTCTCCTTTTTCTTTCGTCATAGGCAAATTTCAGCATCTCACCCTGTGGGTAATAGCTGTATTCATCTGTTGGAAAGCAGACGGAAACATCCACATAATGGCCAAGAGTCTGACTCCTGAAATTAAATCTCATGTAACTCATAGTCAGTCCTTGAAAATACCTTCATATGTCAGATCGCGGATTTTTGGATGCACCGTCATGTAAACCGGTAGCATGCCAAGGACTTCCTGGGCATAGGTGATGCTGATATGGTTGAGCGGGTCGATAAGGGCGTAGGCTCCTGCGGCGCCGTCCCAGCCGAATTCCCCGATAGGAACCAGTGTCTTTGCATTGTCAATCAGCGTGCGGACACCAAGTGCATACCCGTATTCCGTCTTCCATCCCATCTGAAAGTCCGGAAGCTGCACACTGGTCAGCTGATTTGTACTCATAAGCTTTATCGTATCCGGTTTCAGGATTCTGGCACCCGTACCACCAATTCCATCGTTGGCCAGCGCCTCCAAAAGCTTCTCGTAATCATCTACCGTCGTGCAAATCCCCGCGCCACCACACTCATAGTTTTTCGTAAAGCGATAAACCATAGACGTGTCCGGATGGGTGGTGTTGGTCTTCATATCAAAAGCATATTGTGCTGACAGGCTGTCCTTTGCGCCCTCCGGCTCCTGCAGCCAAATATCATGCATATCCAGCGGTTCAAAGATATTTTTCTTCAAATATTCCCCATAGGTCATGCCAGTGACAACTTCAATGACTGCCGCCATAACATCATGTCCCAGCGCGTAAGAATAGTGTTCTCCCGGTTCGAAAAGAAGCGGCATTTGCGCCAGAGCAGGCATCATTTCCAGAGTTGCAGCTTCTCCCTTTGTCTCTTTTACTTTGTCACTGATCCACTCGGAAGCGACATCATAGGACATTCCGCTGGTCATGGAGAGCAGTTGGCGGATCAGGATCTTATTCTTTGCCGGATGAACCGGTGTGTTCTTATCCGGCATCTGCATCGGGCATTTGCCGAGTTCAAAATGGTCGACCACCGACATTTGAGAGAATTCCGGCAGGTACTTTTCCAGTTCATCATCCAGCTGGATTTTTCCCTGTTCCACCAGCTGCATCGCCGCCGTCGCCAGAACAACTTTAGATGCGGAGTAGATATTGTAGAGATCCTTGTCCGTAACAGGCAGCTTCCGCTCATAATCCCTGTGGCCCTCCATGTGGCGCCACAGGGTCTCATGTCCCCGCATAATCTTGATATCGAGGCCGTGAACTCCGTACGTCTTTTCCAGAGTCCCCAGATATTCCTCAAGCCTTGTAAAATTCATGATTTGTCCTCCCGGTTCAGTTTTTGTGCTGTGCAATCATCCAGTCCAACACGCCGTGTTCGTTGTGAAGCGTCAAGACCCAAGAATTGTGATTGGCCGCAAGAACTTCTCTTGTAGACAGTCTGGGATCCGCCACGATGCCGTAGGCCTCAAGTTCTTCCTGGGTGTAGATATCAAAACGCACATCCTTTCGACCTTCTGCCCAGAGCTTTGAACACGCTTTCAGGATATATGCATGGCGGCTCATGGAATGATCAATATAAGCCGTCGTAATAAAAACAGGAACTCCCTCCGGCCAATTGGCAAGCAGAGGATAGGAGTCGCCATTCATGCTGGGACAAATGGGCGCTGCGGCGGCAAACAGCTCCGGATCCGTCGAGACCATGTTGATCGTTCCGGCGCCACCCATGCTCATGCCGATGACATAGACGCGATTGCCGTCTACCTTCCCGGCCTGAATCATCTTCCGGATCAGGCCACAGACCTTTGCGCAGTAATCCCGGTTCCAGCCGCGGTCATCGGCCTGCGTATCCGTATCCGCTCCAATCTGAACCTTGAACGTATCCCCGTGCGACTGCATTTTCGCGAAGGCCTCCTCCATGCTCATGCCGAAGTCCGGAGCCTGCGGCGCCATGACATACATATCAGGGAAGCGCTTTGCGAGCTTAATGGCGCCCAGTGTCCCCGTCAGCTGCAGAAGGTTGTCCGAGCCGCACTCACCGCCCCCGTGGCAGAATAAAATCAGAGGACGGGGAGAGGAAGTCTCAGGAGAGAAAAGACGATAAACAACGCCGTCCTCTACCTTTGCCTCAAAAAGATCCGCATCCTTCACAATCATTCTTGTGGCCGTATCCTTGGTGACTGA
Organism: Lachnospiraceae bacterium NK3A20; assembly: GCA_900107575.1. Lineage (GTDB taxonomy): Bacteria > Bacillota > Clostridia > Lachnospirales > Lachnospiraceae > CAG-791. The sequence goes on from FNQX01000006.1 coordinate 56,844, forward strand.
AAATTTAGCGCCGCTGATGCAGAAGTCCGTCCGGTAAAGAAACGGGTCACAGTAAAGGGTCAGTTCATCCTTCTCTGTGACAGCCTTGAGGACGCCCTTGGAGGGAATGATCGTGCTCACATCTGTAAAAACATTCTCGCACTTTATGTCTCCTGGCTGTACCTGCCCCTCAAAAGGAGAGATCTTAATCCTCTCCACCATCTGTCCATAATCCCCAATATATGTGAACAGCACTATCTTCTTTTCTTTCATCTCTTTTCTCTCCTTCCTGCGGTCACTGCCTGAAAATCACTTTTTTATCACCCGCTCCCTTTTCTTCGGTGATGACAAAATTTTTAGTCTTGAAATTTGCTTTTAGAACTGCCTTGACATTTTCGTCCATTCTGGTAATTGTAAGTTCGCCTTCTTCTGGTCCTTCTTCCGCCGCAAACTCACCGTCAAAGGCCGGCGATTCGTTGCGGTAGCGCATCAAAGTGAGTAAATTCCTGACAACCTCGCGGCCGCAGGCCTCGCGGAGTTCATCTTCCTTGTACCGGTGGCGGTTCACACTTCTTCTCTCCTCGCCCCGGCGGAGTGCCTCCAGATCATTGCTCCCCGCCAGCAGGCCAACATAATAGATCTGGGGAATTCCGGGCGCAAAAAGCTGCACCGCTCTTGCCAGCAGATATGCTCTTTCGTCACTGCCGCAGGCATCAAAGTAGGTGCTGGAAAGCTGATAGCGCTGCTTCTTTCCATTGACGACAACCGTGCTCGGGAACTTGTCATAGCGCTTCGCCTCGCCCCTGTACTCTTCTACCCTGGCGCAGACGGCATCAATCTCGTCATCGCTCATAAGCCCTTCGACATCCACAACACCGATCCCGTCATGTGTATCCAGCGTCGTAAACTGCTTGCGTGGGCAGATATCGAGCCAATGTTTCAACCGATCCGTGCGCCCCGTCTCCAGAGAATGTAAAAGAAGCATGGGCAGGGCAAAGTCGTAGACCCAGTATCCTTTCTCTGCCATCTTCAGCTGATACTGATAATGATCATGGATCTCCGGCAGCATTTCGGTTCCTGTTTCTCTAAGAGGCTTCATCCCAATATTCAGAATTTTCCAGATCTCCGGCTCCTCAAAGAAACAGGATGTCCCCGCCTTTTTGGAGCAGTAAGCAAAAGCATCGAAGCGGATCAGGGGCACATGAGAAGCGATCCGCTTCAAATTTCTGTCGTAATACTCCTGCGTCACCGCTGAAAACGGATCCACATCAATCTGCTCAGAGAAAAAGGTCTTCCACAGGCGAACGGTCACGCCATCCTCTCTCTTAAAGTTCTTGTAGGGTTCCATGCTTCGCTTCAGCATTAAGCTATAGTCCGCCTCCGAGGGTTCTCCGCCCCAGAATTTGTGCCAGTCAATAAACATGTCCTTAAAGGGAGAGGCGTCTCCCTTTTTCATGTAATCCTGGAATTCTTCGCTTCGGATGGACACATGATTTAGCATAAAATCTGCCATCATATAGTACTTATCCGCCAGGCGGTCAATATCCTCCCAGGTACCGAAAGCCGGCTCAACTTTATCGTACGTAATGACGGCAAAGCCTCTGTCGCCCGAGGAAGGATAAAATGGGAGCACATGCAGACCGCCGATCGCTCCTTGAAAATAGGTCGCCAGCACTCTGTCCAGTTCTTTTAAATCTTTTCCAAGTGAGTCTGGATACGTAATCAGCATGCACTTATTCTCAATCTTTTTCATTCCTTCCTCCGTTGTCAACCATGTTTTTCAAGGACGCGTGTACCTTACATATCCGTAGGGGGAGCCATGCGAACCGTCTCTCCGGCCTTTGCCACCGTGATGCTGTCCGAGAACATGCCGCCTAACGTCACATCAATCGCGGACGGATTGTAGACGTACTTCCCATCCACCGTGAATACCAGCTCACGGTACGCGCGAACATACCGCTCGATCTCTCCATTGGTGGCATACCACACATCCTCATGGCCGCTTACCTTTTGAAGGAACTTCTCCATCCAGTCCCAGTTTTCATTGATATCAAACTCATAGGCATGTCCCCAGACGTAAAAAAGCTTGACCGGCGTCTCAAAATTTAAATACGGCTTATCGCTCAAAAACTGATCGGCATAGTCAAAAAGCTTCTCATCGTCGTGGTGACAGGTCGGATCCCACATCAGAAAATCATGAGGAATGTCAAACTTTCCCGTCGACGTGATGGTTCGCGCATATCGCACCCCGGAGGTTTTCAGGGCCTCTCGGACCTTGGGAGAGGTCACACCAAAGGCATAGGCAAACCCCGTTATCGTTCTGCCAAGAAGGCCTTCCAGATCTCTTCGACAGTTGAGGATCTCATTGGCACAGCGCGCCGTATCCATGGTCGACATGGAAGTATGCCACTCACCATGGCCGGCGATCTCGTAATTTTTATAGATCTCCGGAATTTCCTCCGGCTTGTTCTTAATGTGATTGATGGTCTTTCCGTGTAGACTTACCTTGCCCGCTGCACCAAACAGACGCGGATTTAAATTGAAAGTTCCCTTGACCCTGTAGGTGTCAAACAGCTTGATCAGGCGGATATCCTGAGTGATACCGTCATCGTAGCTCAATGTCATGGCCTTTTTTCTGCCGCCTGGCCAATAGAGGCAATCATTCTGAATTTTGCTCATTTTGCAATTCTCCTCACTTGTACCAGTAAACACTCGCGGCTTCTCCAACATGCGTCTCCAGAAGCTCTTCAAAAAAGCGATAACGGGCGTACCTGTCCTCTGGCAGCATCCCCGTCTCATTGCCGAGCACACAGATATCGAAATCTTTCTCGTACTTTCTCCACTCCGGACATCCCTTACTATTGGGGTTGCCATCCTTCATAAAGCCATACCAGTACCCCTGAATCAGATGACTGAAAGCGTAATCCTTGTCATTCCATGAATAGGGATCATAGGGCTGAGCACCGCCGCAGTTGATTTTGCCAAACAAGTAGGGCATCTCGCCGCAGTGCGGGCACCCCATCTTTGCACCTCTGGCATCCTCTGTTTCCTTGGTGTTCAGCCACACATAGCAGGTCTGACCCCGTTTAGCGCAGAGCTGTCCCATTTTGACAGCTCCCACCGCCATCAGATCGGAATTGATGGTAGAGCATATCTTTTCGTAATCCGTCAGATCCTCCGCTCCGTACCAGCGGATCATATCCTCCACATGACCAGGGAAACAGTGGTTCAGGTAAGTTTCAAACTGTTCTCTAGTCACGCCCTTTCCGCGCGCGGCCGGGATCTCCTGAGAACAACTGCCGATCATCAGGTCAAAGTTGTTGAAATTCCCATTTTCATACATTTCATGTACATTCCGTGGAACCACATAGCCATCTGTAAAGATGTTGAATTCGCGGATACCGATTACGCAGGCAGCATCAAAGAGCTCCCAGGCATCTTTCCTGCGTAGTTCTTCAATCGTATGGCAATTCAGATCCTTCATGAGCCTTAGGCTTGCTTCCTGCCTCTGTTCCTTGGGTGCCGGCTGCATCATGCCCCAAAAGATCGGGCCGCTGTCAATGCACATCCTGCGGATCAGCCCCTTCATCAGAGGTGACGCCATGAGCAGCCCGTTGCCCGCTGCCCCGCCTGATTGTCCGGCAAGCGTAATATTGTCAGGATCTCCGCCAAAAGCCGCGATATTTCTCTTGATCCACTTCACAGCCTCAATAATGTCGAGCAGGCCATAGTTGCCGCTGAATTTTCCTCCGCCCTCTGCGTCCAGCTGTGGCGTTGTAAAAAAGGAAAAAACATTCAGGCGGTAATTGATGGAAACTGTGACAGCACCTGTGCTTCGGGTAAGATTTTCACCCCAGACCATAGGCTCACTGCCGCTACCAGCTGTCATGCCACCGCCGTGAACCCAGACAAAAACCGGCCGTTTCTCGTTCTGCTCTACCGCATTGGTCCATATATTTAAGTACAGGCAGTCCTCTTCATACTGGGAGTATATGGGCATCCTTTGCTCATCAAAATTACCGGTATCCTGAACACAGGCAGGCCCGAAATGTTTGGTGCTCCGAATCCCCCGCCAGTTTCCATGCGGCTGCGGTGCCTTAAATCTTCTTTCCCCCACCGGTGCCATAGCATAGGGGATTCCCCTGAACACCTTCAGTCCCTGTTCAACCGTCCCCTGAAGAAGGCCATTTTCTGACATGACAAGGGCTTTATCAAAATTTGCTTCCATATCCGATCACCTCCCAAATAAAATAACTGCTTAAACTTAAAGATTCTGAAACGCCTTCAAAAAAAGTTCCTCCTGGGTCTTACCTTCTGTAACTGCGCAGCCAACGGAGCCCGCCATCCGCGCCATTTCCTCAGCGGCATCCGGGCTGCTGCATCCCATGTATACCCACGTCTTTAACTCAAGAGCTTTGTCAATGATCTGCCGGTCGCTTTCCGCAGCCTCTGTCAGAGGTGAGAAATATGGCTCCAGCATTTTAGGCGTGATCCGCTTTCCTACCCCACTCAAAGAATCCTGACAAAGCCTTGCCACGTCAAATTGTCCATTGATAAGAACTGCACCAGCAAATGCGTCGGGATATGTTATGCACTGCATCAGAGCGCCATACGCACCCCAACCGGTGCCACCAATATACTGACTTTTTGCGCTCAAAGGGAAAATGTGGCGCATGATTCCCGGAAGCTCCTCTCCGACAAATCTTCCGTATTCGCCACCCCACGGCAGATCCATGGCAAAAGAATGATGAATGGCGGGAGCAATCACGAAGACTTTCTGCTCATCTGCCAGACGCTGCAGAAAAGGCAAATCCCTGACATCGGTGTCATCGCCGCCGAGATCATGCAGCAGATACAAAGAAGAATACAGCTTTCCCACTTCAAGCGAAGAATTTTCAGGTGCCAGCACCGTCGCTCCGAAACTTCCATAGAGAGCCGTCGACAATGCATTTAACTCGATCACGGCCATCACTGCACCTCCATTTTGTACGTTTTCCCCAGTGGTATCCAGTTCAAAAAATCCTCGATATGGCGGTTGCAGTATTCCCAGTCGTGGCCCCCATGATCCCGGATATCTTTAAATTCCAGCCCCATGTCCCGCATTTGATCCATCACCGCATACCCTTCATCATGGGTCGGGTCCTCCGAGCCAATCGCAATATAGAATTTCGGCAGATCCCTTTTCTTCTTTAAATGCTGTTCCAGCATATACAGATTGTCATCCGGTGTGTTGCGACGCTTGGCAGCAGAACCAATCGACGCCCAAAGCGTGCGGAACTGAGGTTCGCAGAAATCGTCCCTCACACAGGGCTGACCAAGCCTCTCATCTGACGGTATCGGCTGGCGGGGAATAATGCCAATCGGTCCGGCAAAGGTACCGCACGCCGCGAACATCTGCGGCGCCTGCATCGCCCATTTAAACGCCCCGTAGCCGCCCATAGAGAACCCCGCGACGAAGTTATCCTCTCTTTTTTCAGACAAAGGGAGGAGCTTCCGCAAATACTCCGGAAGCTCCCTTGAAATCTGTGTCCAGTACTTATAATCTCCTTCTGCGGTATCGCAGTAGGCAGCATAAGAGATGCCAGGCATCACAATGACCACACCGTGCTGCGCTGCAAACAGCTCTACAGCCGAATAGCGCTGCCAGTCTGTGTAGTCAAAACCGCCGCCGCATAAGAGCCACACGACAGGATATTTATAGTCTGCCGGACGATCCGCCAGAGAATATCCCCACTTGTTCTCAGGGATGATAACCGACACCCCTGTTTTTTCCAACATCGCCTCAGAATCGTAGTCGATCCTCAAGTAAGCCATGGAGCCTCTCTCCTTTCAAAACTCTACTTTATCCACGCGCGCATCTTTAACCCTTGACAGAACCCAGCGTGATACCCTTTACAAAGTACTTCTGGAAGAAAGGATAGAGAACGAGAAGCGGAATTACGGCAATGACAGCGATGGCCATGCGCACGCCCTGCGTAGGGACCTTAAAACCAACAGCCATGGAGCTTGAAGCGTGATTCTGCAGGAACACCGTCTGATTGATGACCGCGTTCAGGTAATTTTGAATGCCAAAGAGATCCGAGCGTTGCTGCAGGAAATAAATTCCATTCGTCCAGTTGTTCCAGTACCCGATAAGGACCATGAGGCCGATCGTGGCGAGAATAGGCTTGCACATGGGCAGAGTAATCTTGACAAGGGTCTGTGTCTCAGTAGCGCCATCTACGCGGGAAGCCTCCATAACCTCTTCAGGAATACTGGTGTTTATGTAGGTCCTCATCATGATTACATAGAAAGGATTCATGAGCAGATACGGAATGATCATGCCCCAGATCGTATCCTTTAAGCCAAGCAGGTTCGTGTATACCATGTATGTGGGAACCAGACCGCCGTTGAAGAGCATCGTAAAGAACAGAAAGAAAGCGATCCCATTGCGACCCGGGAGATCTTTTCTGGAAAGTGGATACGCGAACAATACCGTAAGGATCAGATTCGCCGTTACACCGATCACGGCATAAAGGATGCTCATCAGATATGCCCTGCCGATAGATGCAGCCGCCGTTCCAAGATATCTGTAAGCATTTAAGCTGAATTCTTTCGGAAGCAGGCTGTACCCATGCTGCACAATATAATTCTCATCCGTGAATGAGCTGGCGATCAGAAGCCAAAAAGGGATAACACATGCGGCCACGAGGATGATCATGATCGCATAGGTGATAATCTTTGCCGATTTGCTATTGTTAATCATGTCTTTCTCCTCTTAATATCAGAACAGTGCGCTGTCTGAATCCAGCTTGCGTACAACCATATTTGAAGTAAATACCAGAATAAATCCAACGATAGACTGCAGGAAGCCTGCCGCAGAAGAACGGCCGACATCATTCAACTCCAGAAGAGCCCGGTAAACGAAGGTATCAATAGTCTGTGTCGTGGAGTACAGAAGACCGCTGTGCTGAGGAATCTGATAGAAAAGACCGAAATCAGAGAAAGCGATACGGCCAACTGCCAGAAGCACCAGCATAATGATCGTCGTCTTGAGCATAGGCATCGTGATGAACTTGATCTGCTGCCATACCGTAGCTCCATCCATGACAGCTGCCTCATAGTAGGTCTTGTCTATACCGATAACTGTTGAAAAGTAAATAATGGAGCTGTATCCGAAACTCATCCACAGCTGTACGATCGGAATGATTACCGGCCAGTACTTCGGCTCGTTGTACCACTTGATCTTATCCATGATACCGAACATCGGAAGGATCGTATTGTTCATGAAGCCCGTAGAGGGATTCAGGAATGCCAGTACGATATAACCCACAATCGTTGTAGAGAGCAGGTACGGGATCAGAATAATGATCTGACTGAATCGTTTGAAAAAATTATTGCGAATGCAGTCAAGGCTAATGGCAACAACGATCGCCAGCAGATTGCCTAGCACGATGAATACCAAATTGTAAAGAATAGTATTTCGAATCGCTATCAGGGCATCCCCATTGCTGAACAGATACTTAAAATTGCTAAGCCCCACCCATGGACTCTTAAGAATTCCTACGGAATAATCGACCTTTTTGAAGGCAATTAGCAATCCTACCATGGGAATATAGTTGTTTATTATAAGATATACAACTCCGGGAATGAGCATCAGGTATAGTGGCAGATATCGCTTGAAGCGCGCCTTTTTCCTATCTGCATTAGAATTCATATTACCCTCCTTACAATAATGTGCGAGTTTGTTCTTCTGCAAAAACAAAACGCCTCTACGTTGTTTTGATGTTAGCAGAAGAGACTTTTTACCTGCTATCAGTTTTCTGCCCGGAATTGTTACAAATCTTTTCCAACTCTGAGTGCGGATCCACTCGCAAAAAAGATAAAAATCACATCAGAAAACTGACAAATTGAGTTAGAAAACTAGCAGAAGTGTCTTTGCACAATCCGCTATCTTATAGCTAATATATGTAATGGCACGCCGCACGGTGCGGCGACTATAAAGGAGGGTACATGAAGAAATTAGTAGCAGTTGCTCTTACAGGAATTTTGAGCGCTTCCTTCTTAGCGGGCTGTGGTGCCAACTCCGGTGGGCAGCCACCGGTTAAGGAATCAGGTTCTGCAAGCTCTGACGAAACTGGAACTTTAAGCGGTGGGCAGGACGACGATTATCCTGTCGTGCGTATGGCCTACAGCCACATCTTCCCGATTGAGGATGAGGAGGCTGTAGAAGAGGAAATGAACAAGATCCTGCGTGAGGAAGCTCACGCCGAAGTCGATCTGGTCGGCATTGACTTCTCCGATATGACCTCGCAGATGAATCTTCTCCTGACCGGAGGAAACAAGGAGCCTCTGGACATCTTTTCATCGTTCTGGTATCTCCCGTTGAATACCTTAAAGTCCAATGGGCAAATCGCTGAATTGGACGATCTCTTAAAAACTCATCCTGAAGTTCTGGATCTTTTCAAAGACAATCCGGAGGTCTTGGAAGCCTGCAAGGTCGATGGCAAATTATATGCACTTCCTACCCTAGGGCCATGGTCCAGTCCTGAATTTTATTTCACCACAAAGGCCGATTCCGATTCTGCCAATATCGACTGGTCCAAGGTCAACACTCTGGATGATGTCACAGATGCCATGCTAGCTATGAAGAAAGTCAACCCGGATCATTACTACATTCCGGGGGCTACCGAGACCTATTATATCCCCAAGGACATTGATACCCTGGGTGACAACAATACATTTCTCGGCGTTCTGACCGATCCTCTGAATAGCACCAAGGTCGAAAACTACTATGAGTCCGATTACTTTATGAACTTCATGAAAAATGTCAAGACCTGGTCCGAAAATGGTCTGATCAGTCCGGATCCTATGAGCAATACTCTTCCTACGCTGATGTCCGTGCAGAACGGTATCACTTCTGGATCTCCCGGGTATTGCTGGAGTGATGAAGAGTGGGTTTATGAGGCAAACATTCAACAGCAGTATGGTGGAGACGTAGTCGGTCACAACTATGGAGAACGTCTCATCACGACCTCCAATATTCAGACCTATCTGTGGCACATCACAAGCTTCTCTACGAACAAAGAAGCTGCCATGAATGTCCTCGCCGCTCTCTATACAGATTCTCGCTTAGACGATATCTATGGCAACGGTGTGGAAGGTAAAAACTATGTGCTCAATGCAGATGGAAAGCTTGAATTCCCTGAAGGTGAGAACAATCAAAACAACGGTTGGACCGGTATAGGTGCTTCCTACTCTCTTCCGAACACTTCAGAATGCCGTCCTTGGTATTATCAGCCGGAGGATATGTGGGATCAGATGATGAAGACCAACTCTGAAGCTAAGCCTTCACTTGCTCTTGGTTTTGTATTCGATTCCACCCCTGTCGCCGATCAGATCACAGCCTGCGCTAACGTCTGCGCCCAGTACTATCTGCCTCTGATCAACGGCGAAGCTGATATTGATGATACACTTCCTGCTTTCCAGCAGGCTCTGCACGATGCCGGCATCGACGATATCATCGCTGAAAAGCAGTCTCAGCTCGATAAGTGGCTCGCAAGCAAGTAAGGTAAACTGCCTGTCAGTCAGTAAGAAGAATTCCGTGGCGGAGACTTGACGTCTCCACCATTTTTTATCAGCAAAAAATTTTCATAAAAGGATCAAAATGAAAAAAGAAGTGCCTTTGCCCCGCTGCACGCCAGAGGAAGCTGGTTTTTCCAGCCTCGATGTGACTGCGTGCATCCAGGCTCTGCAGCATCCCGAGACTGATATGAACAGCTTCATAGCCGCCAGACACGGCAAAGTCTTTGCAGAGTGCTGGTGGACTCCCTACTCGCCGGAGCTCGTGCATGTCAATCACTCCTTCGGCAAAAGCTACACCGCAACAGCCATAGGCATCGCTGAGCACGAGGGTTATCTGAAACGTAGCGACAAAATCGTCGATATATTTGAAGATGAGATCAGAGGATACGGTATTACCCCGTCTCCTCGCATGAAGAAAATCACCATAGAGCATGTCCTGACCATGACAAACGGCATGGCAAAAATGCCGTCTATGGAAGGAAACTTCGTAAAAAATTATCTGGCAGCAGAGGTTGTATACGAACCTGGAACTCGGTTTCTATACAACTCCACTGGCTCCTGCATGCTGGGAGCGATTATCAAAAAGCGTACCGGCATGAATCTGAAGGAGTATCTGACCCCCAGACTTTTTGAAAAAATCGGTATCGCCCCGGAAAACTTCACCTGGCTCTCTTTCCGTGGAATGGGAATCAACGCTGAACCTGGAACCTTTGCCAAGACGGAAGATAATCTCAGGCTCGCTATGCTCTATTGTTCCGGCGGATGTTGGAATGGAGAGCAGATTTTGGCTCAAGACTTTGTCTCCAACGCACTCTCTGTTAAAGTAGATACTTTCTTTGCGCCGGAACACAAAGACGGCCTTCAAGGCTATGGATATCAGCTCTGGAAGTGCTCCCTGCCCGGTGTGTACCGTTTTGACGGCGGTCAGGGACAGTATGGCTTGATCTGGCCCGAGAAAGATCTCGTCGTTGCCGTCCACGAGGGAGCTTATTCTCCGGACGGCCCCCAGATGACTCTAGACGTTCTCTACGACTATCTGCTGGGGAAAATTGCAGATGAACCGTTGCCGGAAGCACCTGAAAATCTTCTAAAGCTTCGCGAAGTTGAGAGAGAGGTTCATGTCCCTGCTGAAGCCCCAAATTCAATCCCCTTCCCAGTCGAACTTGCCGGTACCTATGCTATTCAGGACGGGCACTTTGACCCCTGGTTTGCCGCCTCTCCTCCGGGTGTCGGCGATCTGTTCAGGATCTTTCGGGAACCAGAACTTGACATTCCCATTTCCTTCATCACCTTATCTGCCAGTGAGACAGGGCCGGAGATCCGCTTCGGGGACGATGTTCTAAAAGCCTCGTGGGACGGGAACTGGAAAAGAGAAAAGGCAAACTCCTGCCCATACCCGAACCTGGGAAATTACGCCGCCTGCGCCCGCATGACAGACGCCGCGACGCTGGAATTCAACATTCGTTGGTTAAACGGCTGGTTTCAGACAGTCTTAATCTTCTCCTTTGATGGTCAGGGCGGCCTGAAACTGACGACAAAAAAGCTGCGTTTAAACCGGTCAGATAATTTCCTGATCTACGAGAACACCGCGACAAAAATATGATAGTTGCAGAATTGCCGGCAGCCCCAGGGGCCTCCGGCAGTATCATCTTTACAATTTACTTTTCTTCCTTTACCCTTGCCCTGTATTCGCTGGGCGTCACTCCCTCAAATTTCTTAAAAACCTGCGAGAAATGCGAGAAGTTCGTGTACCCCAGTTCAATTGAGATGAGGCTGACTGAAATATTTGTATGCGCCAGCATCTCCTTGGCGGCCTCCAGCTTAGACAAGATGATGTACTCCTTGATGTTCTGCCCCGTCTCCTTTTTAAACAGCTTGGTGAAGTACTCCGGGCTCAGATGTACATGGTCGGCCACATCCTTTACTGTCACAGGCAGCGAAAGATTATCCACAATGTACTGCTTCGCGCGCTCCACGTCCCCGACATCTGTATTCTTTATCTCCACACGGTCTACGGTCGAGAGCATAAAGTGAACGCCCTTTCGCAGCGATTCCACATCCTTGAAGCTGTCCATATATTCCTGATAGGTGTAATCACTGGTGAACAGATCCGATGTATCTGTATCATTCTGATAGAAATACAACAGGAAAACATGCGTCAGCTGCTGATGCAATTCGCACAAATCCTTGAATTTTGAGGTGCTCTTATCGACTATTCTGGCAATATAGGCTTCGATTTCATTCTCCAGAATTTTTTTCTGCCCTGATGCGATCAACTTTTCCCATCGCTTTACGCTTTCGGAAAGATCGGTGATCCTCACCTCCTGCGCCTGCGTGCCCCCGCCCAGAAGGAGGCACCTAGATTCGTGCGTTATGTTCTCTTCGATCGCGTTCATCACCTCATGGACCTGTTCTCTGACATCCTGAAGGGTGGACTGCCCGCCTGCGTAAACAGAGATTTTCATCGGACTCATCTTAACTTTAAGCGACTCATAAAACGAGTGGGTTAGGGGTTGACTCAAATCGACATCTTTTCCATCGCTGTTAAAAAACAAGAGAACAAATTCCCGATAACGATTGACTGTGAACAATTTTTCCAAGGGGTAACCGATCTTCACTTCCTCTAAGGACTGATCGATCATATCCCAAATCTCTTTTTCGGTAAACGGATCCTTGTCCGCTTTGCTAAAATCATCACTCACAACGTACAGAAGCCTCACCATGCTGGAAGGCTCCAGAAAAATGCCGAACCGGTGCAGCAGCTCCAGAGATGAGGCCCTGTCCTCCTCACGGCGTGAGAATAAATTCAGGACCGTGTGATTCATAATCTCATATTCATTCTGCCGAACCAGTGAGGCATACTGCAACAGCTTTCTTTCCCGTGCGCGCTTCTGTATGAATTGAACCGCCCGCTTTAAGCATTCCTCGATAACCTCCGGTTCCGCAGGTTGCAGCAGATAATCGAAACATCCATACTTCACACTCTCCTGCGCGTCATCAAAGCTCGCATGGCTGGTAATCATTACCCTGACCATATCCGGATATTTCTTCTGTACAAGGCGATTTAGTTCGAGTCCACTCATACCGGGCATTTCTATGTCCATGAACAGAATATCCGCGGAGAAATGCTCCATGGTCTTTATCGCTTCTTCTCCACTGGCAGCCATCCTGAACTCTGTTATGCCGCAATCTTCAAAATGGACCCCGGCCGCAAAGCCCTCCCGCACATTCTTCTGATCATCTACAAACATCAGACGGATGCAGTCTTTATTCATTTTCCATTCTCCTTGTCACGTATCGGGATATAAAAAACAGAGCAGGCTCCGGATCCGGGTAAATTAAAGAAAGCCGTCTGACATGTCTTCCCGTAAATCAGTTTCATTCGGCGTTTCAGGTTGGTAATTCCCACATGATACTGCTGGTACTCCTCCGAGTCGTCCTCCAGCGTTTTTAGGATCTCATCGCTGTAACCGCTTCCATTGTCTGACATCTTAAGATGCAGATATTTGCGATCCGCTGCATCGCTGATCTCCACCTGAACCCGGAAACAAAGCATCCCTTTTTTCATATTGCTATACTTGTAGGAATTCTCGAGGAAAGTCTGGATGAGCAGCGGTGGAACCAGACAATCCAAAGCCTCGCCCGGTATGTCCATATCCAGAAGGATCGGTCGGGTACTGTCCAGCTGAATGATGCTCTGATAATCATTCACCTCGGCAATCTCGTCCCTCAGCGGAATCAACTTGAGATTATCCCGGAAGATATAGCGCAGATGATTGGAAAAGCCCATGATCATCATTTTCATCTTCTCTATTTCTCCGGCATTGGACATGTTGTAGAGGCTCTTGAGGCAGTTCAGGAAAAAATGTGATCTGGTCTGCAACTGAAAGTACTGGAGCAGCGCCTGATCTTTCTCCCTCTGCCTGGCCTCATTCTCCAGCTCTAGTTCAATCTTCTGATCCACCAGATCATTTAGCGCTTTACTGATCATAACGTACTCACGAATGCCGTCCGCCCCCGTAATGTCCAAATGAACCACGGGTTTTGCCTCAGCCAGCGGCTCCTGACGCATTTTCTTTCCGCTCTCACTCATCCGGGTAGAAAGTTCGGAGATTTGCTCCAGTGGATAAACGGCCGTCCGTTTTATATACCCATAGACAAGCATAAAAAATACGATCATGGCAACGACAATGAATAGCAGAAGAATGAACGCCGCCGAAGACAGTTTCCAGACATCTACCATTCGGGAAACAATGCAGAGGCCAATGCCAAAATCAGGCAGATAGCGCGACTGAACAATATTCCCGTCGATTCTTCTCTGCCACTGGCCCGGATCACCCGAACTTGCAGACTCTGCTTTGTGAAATACTCTCTCCACGCCTGATTTTTGCAGATCCAGTCCCTCGGATGATGCCAGTATCCGGTCCTGATCATAGAATACATATCCCTTGTCCTGGTCAGAAAAGCGGTCCACATACGACTTCAAATCCACCATGGCCGCCATATAGAGATCGCCGCTGCGATAGATATTGACCAGCAATTCGCGGTCTCTTCCCTCATAAAGGTTCCAGTTCCCATAACTTTCGGTGTCCGTAGAAAGAATACCCTGTGAGAATTGTTCCATGAAATTTCTCAAGTCATTTCCCAACAGCCCGGCCAGAAAATTTGCTCCGGTCCGGTAATAAAATTCACGTTTGTCATCACTGAAATAACAGATGGCTGCCGAATCACTGATCTCATTCTGGATCAGCTTCTGGGTCAAATATTCCGCCTCAAGCTTCTTATCAGCACTGATACCCCCCTTGAGCGTCAGTGACTTGACATAGATATTATTGGTTGTCGTTGTCTGCAGAAAATCCTCCATCTCATTCAGTGTGTACCCAAAGGAGTTTGCATACAGATCCAACGTCTTCTCGTCGCAATAGGACAGCTCTTTCTCATAAATCCAGACGGAGAACGCTCCAAAGAACGCAAAACTAAAAACAGCAGCCAGCAGTATCAGGACAAAATAAAAAGACAGTCTGTCCTTAAGAGACTTCGTTTTCACTCTTTCCATGCAGAAATCCTCTCCCCCACGTCACAAAATAGTCGTATTGCACAAAACAGTTCCCCTGCTTTCGGTAATTTTGTATCAATTATAGCACGATCAGGAATTACAAGCATGCTTGCGAATTGCGCCGCGCTCTCGCACTCATAGCTACATACAGCAGAAACTTGACAATTCCGGTTATATTTCTTAAAGCATTTTCTCCTGCAAAAAACTATCATAAGCCCATCTGAACGGTTAATTATAGAAAGGACTCACCATGGAAAAAATTTTACTTGACGACTTTCAGACGTACATGGTTCCCCACGGGCGCACCTGGACGGACTCAGTTTCCGGTCAGTACCGCTTCAACTGGTCTGCTTCTGGTGTGGAATTCACCTTTACGGGCACCTTTTTGTCCGCCCTCTTCTGTGCGGACAACGGAAATGAACTTGAGGGGCCGCCGCCGTACGATGAGAAAACGCCCAAGCGCGCCACGTGGCCGATCATTGGTGTATTCCTCGACGACATGCCGCAGCCCATCCGAACCTTTCAGGTCTCCGGTCCTCACGAGAGCTGGCTTCTCTATCGCAGTGATGATGTGCAGGCACATCGTTTCCGCCTGATCAAGATCACAGAGAATACTAAGAGCTTCTTAGGTATCCAGGAATTCCATGCCGAGGGGAAGTTCGAGCAGGCACAGGTCCCCAAAAAGAAGCGGCTGGAGGTCGTCGGCGATTCCATCACCTGCGGGTACGGCAATGAAAGCCTTGATCCTGCGCGCGGTTTCTATTCTGATGAAGAGAACAGCTGGATGGCCTATTCCATGCGGACTGGCGCCGCACTGGATATGGAGACCAGCCTGATTTCGGTCTCCGGCATCACGGCTGTCCATCACGACGGCTGGCCGGCGGAATATGTCATGGAAGATATTTACGCCTATACCGATATGCCGGGCCAGGTTAAATCAGGTCATTACACAAGAGAAACTTGTGAGCTCTGGGATTTCAAGGCACACCACAATGATTTCGTCGTGATCAATCTCGGCACAAATGATGCTTTCGCAACTCTCTTCTCGCCTGATACAAAGGACGAGGAAAACTTTGCCGGCAAGTATCTGAGCTTTTTAAAGAAGGTGCGCGGCTGCAATGGTCCGGATACCATCATCGTCTGCGCCTTAGGCTCTATGAACTACTATCTGTATGACCGGATTCTGGAGGCCGTCGCCCAGTATCGCAAGGAAACAGAGGATTCAAAAGTGTACACTTTTAAGTTCCGCCCCATGCACCCCATGGACGGTATCGGAGCCTCCGGCCACCCCTCTATGTCCACCCATCAGAAGATGGCTGCCGAGCTGACAGATTTTTTGAAAACTCTTCTGTGAGTTTACGCGGTATGAAAGTAAGCCGGTATGAAATCCCCCTATTTAGCGGAATTTCATGCCGGCTTTTTATGATACACTTCTATTCCGATTCAGTCTTTTTCCGGAGAGTTTTCTCCCAGATTCTTCCCAAGTTCATGCCAGTCAGCAGGCAATACTCTGTCTTTAAACAAACACTTGATCAGATCCGCCATAAAGAAGGACAGCTCTGCGAAGTGATCCGTGACATACAGAACGTCATTGCACCAACTGGTCTGCATATTGAGGATACACTTGACAAACCACTCCACGGAAACGAGCAGTTCTCCATTCCGATGCAACGCCTCACAATACATGCTGCGGAGGCTGTCATCAATAAGACAGCCGATAGAACCTCTTGCAAACTGGCAGGTCCTGCCATCCGGCAGGCGGATTTCCGCCGTCAGTGTGTCTTTAGAAGAAAGATATTCTCCGCCCGCCATCTCTGCGAGAAATTTGGCAGGGACCATGGTATATTCACCGCGAACCTTCTGCCCGCCGTTCAGGCCGTGATACTTGAGCTTCTGCCATTTAAGAGGCGCCTGAGACAGCTCCTTCACCTGATTGTGCCACCATACCTTAGCAACTCCCGGCTCAAAGGCGGCTGCATTGGCGTCTCCCTTGCGGGGAATTGAGGTCTCTCCTGTATCCACGCCGCCCTTGCTATTGCGCTTTGCATTCGCGAAGAAGTAATCCCAGTACAAAAAAGCCTCATCCAGCGTCTGCCCGTGGTCGCGGTTCTTAATGTCGAGGAAGGTATAATCTGCCTTTTTCCCGCTAAAGAACGCGTAATTGTCTTCGCCGTCTATGGCGATCTGCGGCACAGGGGCGCACTCGTTGATCTTAAGCCAGTAATAGCGGCTCTCACGGACATTCTGCGTCTCCTGTTTAGCCGTTGTCATTCCCAAAGATCCATTAAATTCAGGATGGGATTCCCACATATCAAGAGGACCGCCGGCGTTAATCAGCCCGCCTTTTTCATCCACCAGCCACTTGATGCTCCCGGGACCAGCCGAGCAGGCAGCGCCCGCCAGCCGGCCGCCAAAGAATCTTGCGAAGAGATTCGTCATCCCGCAGCCGTTGGACATTCCCTGCATGAATATACGATCGGTGTCAATATTGTATTTTTTTGAGAGATGTGTGATCAACGCATTCAGAAACTGTGCGTCATAGTCATCTTCTATCTTTTCCGGAAACTTCGGGATCGTGAACTCACCGATTGACTTTCCCTTAAAGAAAGCATCGTAATCCGGATTGTTGAGCATCGCCCAGAAGCGGTTTGCATGGGCATTCGGATAGGCGACAATGAAGCCCTCCTTATCCGCAAGCATTGACCAGCTGGAATATGCAAACTGCCCCCAGCCGGTCATGACACCGCCGTGAAGACTGATGACAAGCGGCACCTTTTTGGCGGGATCATAGCTCTCCGGCACATACTCATACCACGTCCCCTCAAATCCATCCAGAGTGTCATGAAACTCTTTTAACTTTGGTGACCAGGGGTGTGAATTGTTCCCATTCTCATTGACAACGATATCCGTTCCCAGAATTTCCTCCGGCAGATAATCCCGGTTGTCATCATCCGGCGTTCCCGCGCGGAGTATCATTTTCTCAGCCATATGGGCTGTCACCTCCTTTTCCTCAGTCGTTAGCCTTTTCCGGATCGCCGAAGAACTTGATGTGCTCCAAGTGAGTGAAGTCGTCCGGCAGGGTGAACCCGCTGAAGATATCCTTGATCAGATCAGCACAGATATAAGAAAGCTCTGCCCAGTGATCCGTCACATAGACGATATCATTGCAGATGGATACCTGAAGCCCTAAAACATACCTTGCAAACCACTCCACGGATACCAGAAGTTCGCCTTCTCTGTGCAGAGCCTCACAGTACATGCTTCTCAGATCATCATCGATCAGGCAGCCGATGGAGCCTCTTGCAAACTGGCAAACTCTGCCGTCCGGAAGACGGATCTCCGCCGTGAGCGTATCCTCCGACGGAACATATTCGCCGCCCGCCATCTCTGCGAGAAACTTCACGGGAACCATGGTGTATTCACCGCGGACCTTTTGACCGCCATTCAGGCCGTGATACTTGAGCTTCTGCCACTTTAACGGAGCCTGTGACAGAGCCTGCACCTTATTGTGCCACCAGACCTTCGCGACACCTGGCTCAAAAGCCGCCGCGCATGCATCGCCCTTACGGGGGATTCTCGTCTCTCCATGTGTAATGCTTCCGTTTGCCTCGCGGCGCGTTCCTGAGAAGAGATAATCCCAGAAGAGAAAGGCCTCGTCCAGAGTCTGCCCGTGGTCGCGGTTTTTAACATCCAGATAAACCAGATCTGCTTTCTTCCCCTTGTAAAAGGCAAAATTATCCTCACCTACTATGCTGATTTCCGGGATCGGATCGCATTCATTTATCTTCATCCAGTAGAAACGGTTGTACTTGTCCAGCTCCGCTTCCTTAAAATGTGTGCGGACGCCGAATCCATTGTTTTCAGGTCGGGTCTGCCAGATGGCAAGCGGGCCGCCCTCATTGATAAGATTGCCGTCTTTATCAAACACAACGCCCAGCGGCCCTGCGCCTGCGGAACCTGCAGCGCCTGCCAGCAGATATCCATAGTAATGGGCGAACTGACTTGTCATCATGTTTCCCATGGACATGCCCTGCATGAAGATCCGGCCCTTGTCGATATTATACTTTTCTTCCATGTGCTCGATGAGCTTCCGGAGGAACTGCATATCCGGATTTTTGGACATATCTCTTTCCGGCTTCGGAACCGGTCTGCCGTCGATAACATCTCCGCCGTGATCGTCCTCAGGCATGGCAATCTGCCAGAAACCCGGGTTTGTAGAGGTCGGATAGACCACGATGAAACCCTCTCTGTCAGCTACAAGGGACCAGCTGGAATAGATGCACTGTCCCCAGCCGTTCATCAGGCCGCCGTGGTTGGAAACGATCAGAGGTACAGGCTTGGAGCCGTCATATTTTTGGGGGACGTACTCATACCAGGTGTTTTCCTGACCCTTTACAAGCTCACCGTGAAACTCCTGCAGCCGCTTTGGGTATGGCTGGGAATTGTTGCCGTTTTCATTGACAACAATGTCGCTTCCTTTGATCTCCTCCGGCAAGTAATCGCGATTGTCATCGTCCGGTGTACCGGCTCTTAACTTGATTGTGTTCATTTTAATCCTCCCAACCTTCCGGAATCTTTACCGTATCCTTTACAAGTTTCTCATAATCTGCCTCGTGGTACTGGTCCTTCAAAATGGACTTCAGAAGATCGGCCACATAGTAGGAAAGCTCAGCCCAGTGATCGGTGATATAGAGGACGCCGTTGCACTCTGAGGTCCTCAAATTCAGGATGTACTTTGCAAACCACTCGGCCGAAACCAGCAGCTCTCCGTTGCGATGCAGGGCCTCGCAGTACATGCTCCTGAGCTTATCGTCCACCAGGCATCCGATAGACCCTCTCGCAAACTGGAGAACTCTGCCATCCGGAAGCTCTACCTTGGCGGTCAGTGTATCCTCGGAAGAGATATACCTGCCGCCTGCCATCTCTGCGAGGAACTGTACCGGCACCATTGTATACTCGCCGCGCACCTTCTGACCGCCATTCAGGCCGTGATACTTAAGCTTCTGCCACTTTATCGGAGCCTGACTGAGCGGCTTTAACTGATTATGGAAGAACACTCTCGGCACGCCAGCCGTGAAAGCAGCCGCAAAGGCGTCTCCTTTTCTTGGAATATTGGGCTCTGTCTGGATAACGCTGCCATCCTCGCCGCGCCTTAGTCCTGAGAAGAAGTAATCCCAGTAGAGAAAAGCTTCATCCAGGGTCTGGCCGTGATCTCTGTTCTTGATGTCAAGATATACCAGATCCGCCTTCTTGCCTTTAAAGAAAGCGAAATTGTCTTCGCCGACAATGCTGATCTGCGGAAGTGGATCACACTCATTGATTTTCATCCAGTACCAGCGGTTGGTGTTAAAAGTGGCGCACTGATCCTCGTAGTCCCCCATACCGAAGCCGTTGTTCTCCGGGCGGGACTGCCACACCGGGAGAGCGCCGCCCTTGTTTCTGACACTGCCGTCCTTGTTAAACAGAGCAAACCCCCAGGTCGTGGCTCCTGCTCCGGCCGCTCCGGCAAGAATATTGCCGTAATAGCGGGAGAACTGCGCTGTCATCATATTGCCCATGGACATGCCCTGCATGAAGATCCGCGACTTGTCGATGTTGTACTTTTCCTCTGTCAGATCAATCAGCATGCGGACAAAATTCAGGTCGTGGTTCTCTCTGTAATCCTTTAGCGGGTGGGGAACCTGCTTGCCGTCAAGCACCGTCGGGCCGCCGGACTCATAAATTCCCTCGACCGACCAGAACATCATCTCCGTCGCATCCGGGAAAACACAAATGAAGCCCTCGCGGTCCGCCACCATCGTCCATGATGTGTAGATAGCCTGCCCCCAGCCGGTCATCAGCCCCCCGTGAAGAGAAACTACGAGCGGCACCAGCTTCGTCCCGTCATAGCTTTTCGGAACATATTCATACCACACGTTCTTCACGCCGTCACACACGACCCCTTCACACTTCTTCAGCCTCTTCGGCCAGGACTGTGAATTATTGCCGTTCTCATTGACGACAATATCCGTGCCGATAATCTCCTCCGGAAGATACGTGCGATTGTCATCATCCGGCGTGCCAGGGCGCAAAAATACTTTACCCATTACCTGTAACCTCCCTTTTTCTCAACTTCTCTCAATTCTCTTCACGTCTTCTCTCATCAGCCTGTCATAAGAGGCAGGGTCGGCCTGCTCCGTCAGCAGATCACGGATCAGATCCGCCATGAAACTGGAGAGTACAGCAAAATGATCCGTGATATAGACCACTCCATTACACTTTGTCACTGTCAGATTAAGAACGGCCTCAGCAAACCATTCGGCAGAGACCAACAGCTCCCCGTTTCGATGGAGAGCTTCACACGACATACTGCGCAGTTTGTCTCCTATCAGACACCCGATGGAGCCTCTCGCAAACTGCAGTCTTCTCCCATCAGGCAGTTTGATCTCTGCCGTCAGTGTATCCTCTGAGGGAATGTATTCCCCGCTCGCCATCTCTGCCAGGAACGAGACGGGAACACAGAGGTACTCTCCTCTGACAAGCTGTCCCCCATTTAGTCCGTGATACTTGAGCTTCTGCCAAAGAACCGGCGCTGTTGACAGTTTCTGCGGTTTGTTTTTCCACCAAACAAGATCGGCCCCTTCGGCGAAGGCCGCCGCATAGGCATCGCCCTGCCGCGGCAGATTTGTCTTTGACTGAGTAATGGTTCCGTCCGGATTCTTTCGAAGGCCTGAGAAAAAATAATCCCAGTACAGAAACGCCTCATCCAGTGTCTGTCCATGGTCGCGGTTCTTTACATCGAGGAAAACCTGATCTGCATATTTTCCTTTGTAAAAAGCGTAGTTATCTTCTCCGTCGATATGAATTTGAGGAATCGTGTCACATCCGTTAATCTTAAGCCAATACCAGCGATTGTAACGGTTGACCCGCGATTCATCCGCTTTGTCGGCAAAAGACGGAACGCCATTGTTTTCCGGCCTGGTCTGCCATACGGCAACCGGGCCGGCTTCATTCATAATATTGTAGTTCTCATCAAAGAGGACATTTGCGTACGATGAGCAGGCCGATCCCGCCGCTCCCGCGAGAATATTTCCATAATAGCGGGTGAACATGTGCGTCATGAGGTTGCCCATGGACATACCCTGCATGAAGATGCGGCCGGGATCAATTCTGTACTTTTCCTGCATGCGCCGGATCAGTGCCAAAAGCATATTCAGATCGTGATTATCCTTCTTGTCCTTCGGGACTTTCGGCGTGAATATCCGGTCTCCTCCATCATCGTCATCAAAGATCTTCTCCACGGCCCAGACGCGTCCCTGCTCAGCATCCGGAAATAAGCAGATCAATCCTTCCCGGTCGGCCACCATAGTCCACGACGTATACGTGGAATGACCCCAGCCGGTCATGAGGCCGCCGTGAAGGCCGACCACCAGAGGTACATCCTTTGTTCCGTCATAGCTCTCAGGAACATATTCGTACCAGGTATCCAGCTCACCTTCCGTGACCAAAGCCTCCTGGCACTTCTTCAGGCGGGGATTCCATGGGATAGAGTTGTTTCCCGCCTCATTGATGACCATGTCGCTGCCATAAATTTCCTCCGGCAGATATTCTCTTGTCGCATCGTTCGGAGTTCCCGCTCTTAACTCCAGTTTATTTTGCATAACCTGCTCCTGTGCTGCCCTTTATAAACCGATACTGAACGTGAACTTCGGACCATAGGCCTCGATTTTCTTCACCAGTTCCTCGTCATATGCCTCACGGCAGGCCTGCGTGCGGTCAATGACCATCGTGTTCCTGTATTCCGCTGTCATCGGCTTCCACTCAGGAAGGAAACGGTTGTTGGGGTCTCCCGTCCGTGCAAAATTCAGCATAAGGTTACTGAAGATGTCTTCCAGCATATTGCCATAGACAGCCTCATTCAGAGCGTAAACTCTGTCCTGATTGCGGAAAATATAGCAGACCTCTCCTCCGTGCCAGAGCGGAATTCTGCCGTCTTCCAGCGCATCATATGCGACATTGAAAACATAGGTGTTATTTTTGCCGTTTTTCGCATGCGTCAACGCCGTTTGTACGGTAGGAATACGAACGCGGCAGTCCGCATACGCAAGATCCAGAATGTCGTGATCAGGGTACGCTTTTCTGAACAGTTCAACCATCTCATCGCCATGGCCTGCAAAGCGGGCCTTTACGTAGGCAAGCCTATCATCCTGAGACATCGTCTCCTTCTTCTCCTCGGTCAGATCCACAATCGGGAACTCCCCGAGGGTTGAACCGAAGATCATAGGCTTATCGGCAGACCAGGGCATAAAGCCCACGGAAAGAGGGTTGCCGCGGAAGAAATCATCCTTGACCGGCGAGAAAATCATCGGCCCGAAGTGAAGCTTTTTGTCCGCTTTTCGGCAGGCATCCGCCAACTGATCGTAGGGTACTTCCTGGATCCGGCCGATCGTTTCCCTAGTCAGACCGAGCTCTGTCACGACCTGGTCAGCAAAGGCATGACTTCTCTCCTTCGCCCCTTCATCGCGGTCGCCCATAGCGCCGGAGAGGCAAGCTCCCCGCTGAAAATACGGAGCGGCCTCCTCCACGTTGTAGAGGCACTGGATTTTGCCGCCTCCTCCGGAATGGCCGCAGAGCGTCACATTGTCGGGATCGCCTCCAAAGGCTGCAATATTCTCGTGAATCCATTTCAGGGCCATAACAAGATCTGCGATGCCGGCATTCGCGGAATAAGCAAACCTATCTCCGTACTCATCCAAATTCAAATGTCCCAGGACGTTGAGTCTGTGATTGATGGAGACAAAGACAATACCGCCGTAATTTGCCAGATGCAGGCCCTCAAAAGAATACTCCTCAAGCGCGTTGCCCGCGAAATATCCGCCGCCGTGGATCCACACAAAGACAGGCATCTTCCGGTTGTTCTTCGTAACCGGCGCCCAGATATTGAGGTTCTGACAATCCTCTCCCTCGCGCTGCAGCAGATGCAGGCCGCGGTACACGGCAAAGGGAACGACCTTATTGATCTGCGGTGCAATCGGGCCGTGCCTGAAGCAGTCCTTTACTCCCTCCCAAGGCTCCAGCTCCTCCGGCATCTCAAATCTTTTTGCCTTTGCGTACGGTAATCCCATGAAGATGTTACAGCCGCCATAGGTCACTCCGCGGACTTTTCCAAATTTTGTTGCGATAACCGGCTTTTCTAGTTCAAATACATACGGATTCATCTATCAGTTCTCCTTCCTTAAGAAAGTCCCATTAAAATACACTGTCACCCGTCGGTTTTAAGCCGAAGAAATCAAGAGCCTTCTGGATCCCTAAATCCCAGAAGCGCCATTCATGCCGATATCCCTCACCGTAGAAAAAATCTGCTTCAAGGCCAAGGTCCTTTGCATGCTTCTCAAACTTCTGTAGATTCCCGTAGATCATCTTGTCCTCGGTCCCGCAGCCGAATAAAAGCCGCGGCAAAACTCCCTTATCGGCCTTCTCATCAATAATCCGCCAGATGTTCTCCTCGGAAGCCTTGTATTTTTCCAGGCCGCCCGCGTTGGCAATGGAAGCAGCAAGCCGCGCATTATTGGTATCAAGCATCAGATCAGGAGAGCCCGGCTTCATACCGGACCAGTCCTGCGGAGACGCGGAGAGAACAGCCGCTGCTGCAAACTTCTCCGGGAAATTGACCGCAAACTTCATTGTGCCGCGTCCGCCCATGGAAAGGCCGGCAATGAAGTTGTCCTCGCGCTTGTCAGAAGCGGGAAACCAGCCATAGATAATCGGCATAAGCTCTTTGATGAGAAAATCGTACATGTTGTATCCCAGCATCATGTTCGGCCAGTTGGAATAATTGCTGTTGAGCGCCGACGGCATGACAACCATTACATCGCGCTCGCAGGCATATAATTCAATATTGGTCCTGCGCTGCCAGTCCGTCGCATCCCCAAAGGTTCCATGCAAAAGCCAGAGCACAGGATATTTTTTGCCGCTGCGATAGAATTCTTCCGCTGTCAGCCTTCTCGGGCAGTCCGGAACAATGACATCAACCATTGTGTTGCCGCTTAAGAACTTGCTCTCAAAATAGAACTGCACTAACGCCATAATCATTCTCCTTACCAAGGAATACATTCTATAATTCTTTTTCTAGGATAACAAAAAGCCGCCAAAGGCGGCTTTCACTTTTATAATATATATTTACATTTTTCTGTCATACCGAGAGAAATTATCACTGCTGCAGAACTGCTCTACGAATCCCTTATGAATTTGACCTGATGCGAGTGGTTCCACCGCCGGCCTTACATTTTGATCCATCCAAAGGCGCTCGCAACAGACGAGGCGAGAATGATGAGAACGAAAATGGGGCACAGCCACTTCACCATGAAGTTGAAGATCTTCTTCCTGTGGAATGTGTTGCCTTCCCGCTCCACCTCTGCCGCGATCTTCTCCCGTCCGATCACGAAGACGACGAGTATGCAGGTCGCAAAGGCCGCAATCGGCATCATGACGGAGTTCGTGATGAAATCGAAGAAATCCAGGAACTGCATCCCGATGATCTTCACAGAGGCAAGGGGGCCGTATCCCAGCGCCGACAGAGAACCGAGTGTGATCATGACAATGCCGATGATGATCATCACCTTGTGTCTCGACCAGTGGAACTGATCCTCGAACGTCGACACTGCGCTCTCTGCGAGGGCGATCGACGAGGTCAGCGCCGCGAAGAGAACGAGGAGGAAGAATACCGCGCCAATGACGTTGCCGAAGCCCATGGAATTGAAAATCTTCGGCATCGTGATGAACATGAGGGAAGGTCCCGCCTGCAGGGCCTCTCCCGCGTCCGCGCCGTGGAAGGCGAACACCGCCGGGATGATCATGAGACCCGCCATCACCGCGATCATCGTATCAAAGAATTCCACCTGTCTCGTGGAGCCTTCGATCGCGACGTCTTTCTTCATATAAGAACCGAAGGTCACGAGGATGCCCATGGCGATGGAGAGCGAATAGAACATCTGCCCCATGGCTGCGACGACGGTCATCCACGAGAAGCGGGACGGGTCGGGAATGAGGAAATACGCGATGCCTGCTCCTGCTCCCGGCCTTGTCATCGAATAGATGCAGACAATGAGGGCGAGCACGACGAGGATGGGCATCATGAATCTGGACACCCTCTCAATACCGCTCTGTACACCCATGAAGATGATGACCAGCGTTGCCATGGAGAAAATAAGAAACCAGGCCTCCGGAGACTTTCCGCTCGCGATGAAGCCACTGAACATCTCATCCTGTGCAAGGAACTTCGCGTTCCCCCGGATGTACTCCCAGAGATATTTCATGACCCAGCCGCCGATTACGGAATAGTATGGAACGATGAGAATCGGGATCACGGCATTGATCCAGCCACCGATCTTCATCCAGGCCTTGCTGCCGAAATGTGTGTAGGCGCCGACGGGGCTCTTCTGTGTCATTCTGCCGATGGCTGTCTCGGCGATGATCATCGTGTAGCCGAAGGTCAGTGCCAGGATAATGTAGACGAGGAGGAAGATACCGCCGCCGTATTTGGCCGCGAGGTACGGGAACCTCCAGATGTTGCCAAGTCCTACCGACGCTCCCGCGGCGGAGAGGACGAAACCAAGTTTTCCCGAGAAGGAACTCCTCTTTGGTGTGTTGTCAGATGCGTTGTTGTATGACATTCCTTACTCCCAACAAAAGACCTGTCGGATCACGCCGGCAGGCCTTACCTCTTCTCCGGCGCGCCGCGCAGGTGACACTCTGCTGCGGCAGACCAGTGAAGAAAACATGCAATTAAGCTAAACCAATATTACTTCACTGTGACATTGGTCACGTGCGGCTGTGCGCCCTCGTACCAGTACAGGAAGCCTTCCGCGTCGATGGTGTCGCCGACTTTCAGACCCTCAACCGCCTTGTAGACATCGGTGTCGGAGCCGCAGAGATAAGACTCTACCGTGAAGGTATAGATGGTGTCGGGATCCTCCGCCGTGGTTACGTTGAAATACAGATCATCTCCCTCGGAACCGGAGCCGTCGTAGTTGTAGAGGAACGCGGCGTCGCTCCCTTCCTGCGCAGGAGCGACCACAAGGTCCTTGAAGGAAACCTTCTGGTTCTGATACTCCGCAAGGGTGTCCTTGCCGAGCTCTGCCGTGACATCGGTGGGTTCTGCCACCCAGCTGCCGTCCCCGATCTCGTACGCGTCAACGTCCGTGATCTCGATCTCGCCTTCCCACTCGGACTTGTAGCCTCTGACCTTCAGCTCCGCGCCTTCGGTAAGCTTGTCGTAGTCCTCTTCGGGCATATGGATGTTGTAGATGAAATATCCGCCCTCTTCCGTCTGTGTGTACAGGGTTGCCGTGCCGAGTCCGCCGTTATCGGAATCCTCCCACCAGCCCTGCTTGGCCTGTACATAGGTGTCGATCACAACCTGGGAGTCAGTCTCCGCCGCTGCATAGTCAGCGTAGCTCACAGGCTCGGCGTCGAGTGTTGTCGCAGGATAGGGCAGCACATCGGATACCGCTTCTGTCGTCGCCGTTGCTGCGGCCTGTGCAGCTTCCGTCGCCGCTTCCGCAGCGTCCGTAGCCAGTGTCTCTGCCGCATCGCCAGCCTCTGTTGCCGCCGCAGCTGCCTCACTCACTGCAGCAGTAGCACCATCTCCAGCGCCGGATGCACAGCCTGCCATGGACAGCGCGGTCACGCCGGCCAGTGCGATTGCCATCAGTTTTTTCATAATAATCTCCTCTTCTCTGTCTGGTTCCCAGACAGGATGCCCTTGAACACAACCATTATAACCGTATTGCACGAAAAGTAAAAAAGTTTTGGCTATCGTTTCTTCCCACGCAGCCTGCGCGCGCCGTATACCGCAGCGATGAATACCCAGGACAGCCCCAGGAGAATGAGGATTGCCTTCGCGGTTCCGGGAAGGGGGCCGAGGTCCCTCGCCTCATTCTTCGCGCTCTCTGCCGCGTTCTTCGCTGCAGCGGAACTGATCTGATTAAGTCGGTAGAGACTGGTCACCTGACTGTACTCTTTCGTAAGGAAAGCCTCATCGACTGCCTGTTTCCTCCTCGTACTCTTGACGACGTCCTCGATCAGCTGCCCCGCCGCATTCCGCAGCGAAGTCGAGCCGTTGAACACCGGCGTTGTGAACGTGTGCTGCGTGTTGGCAAGGAGGAGCTTCGACGCCGCGATCTTGACGTCATAGTGCGCACTCTCATCCTCTCCTGCCGCCGCAAGGTACGTCCTGTATTTCTCCGACTCCTGCGCCTTGGTTGTCACCGGAAGGTAGCCTTCTGTTTCCGCGTACGCGGTCTGGACATCATTCGTTAAGAGGAACTGTGCGAACAGCCAGGAGGCCATTACGACCTGCGGGTCCTCTTTGTTGAAAATACAGACAGACGGCCCCTGTGAGATCATGCGGGGATTCTCCGCATCCACCTGCGGAACGCAGCGTACCGCCGTCTTGAAATCCACTCTCTGGTCGGCCGAGATGTCGGAGAGCGGCGCCTTCGCACCCATCCAGGTCGCGCCGGCCGTCGAATCAACGGCGAAGACGCACTGTCCCGCATCGAGGAAATTCGCAGGATACCCGGAGATCGCGAACGTCGAGAACGCTCCCGTCGCCGTGTGCGCCGCAATGGTTTGAAGGAACTCTGACGTCGTATCGTTGAAGATCTCAATCCCGCCGTCCGCTGTGGAATACCCCGCGCCGCTCTGTGCCAGGTACTGGATCATCATGTTGTCCGTGGACTTGTAGATGAACGGGATCATGACCTTCTGGCCGTTCAATGCGTAGGTCCCGTCTGCTTTTTTCTCTGTCGCAGCCTCGGAAACCTCCCATATCCAATCCCAGGTCGGCACGTCCGGGATCTCGTAGCCGAGCGCCTCCACATAGTCCTCATTGATGTAGAGCGCCTCGGTCGATCTCATGTAGGGCAGGGCGTACGTGTGCCCCGAAAGGGAGCATTCCTTAAGAAACTGCGGGACGATTTCGCTTTTCTTTGGGGAGTCGAACCGCAGCGCGCTCCCGCCCAGGCCGTACTCCGGATCCGCCATCAGCTCGTCCATCGGCACGACCACATTGGACCCCGTCAGGTAGGTTGCGATGTGGTCCGGGTAAGTGATGCACACGTTCGGCGTCGTCCCGGTCGAAATGTTCGTGATGACGTCGTTGTAAATCTTGCCGTAATCCGTGTACAGCCGCATATTCACGGTCACATTCGGATACAGCGCCTCGAAATCTGTGATCGCCTTTTGGTAGATCGCGGTCTGCGTTTTGTTCGTGTCATTCTTCGCCCAGAAGGTGAGCTCGATCTCTTCGTCGTCAGAGAAAACATCAGGCACCGCAAAGTCTGATCTTGTCGCCGCGCCGTGGCAGCCTGTCAGCCCCACAAGAGGCAGGATGGTCGCAAGCATGGCCGCCACAGCCCGCCCCATGATCTTATGCATTCTCATCCCTTGGTACCTCCTCTGGATACGCCCGCCATGATCTTCTTGTGGAAGATGAGGAACAGGACAATGAGCGGCACCGAGATGACAACGACCGCCGCCATCATTGCCGGGATGTTCTCCCTGCCAAAGCCGTTCTCCCTGATCTCCTGGATACCGTTGGATACCAGGAAATAGGACCGGTCGTCGGTGATGAGTCTTGGCCAGACGTAGGAATTCCAGCACTCAATAACCTTGAGAATCGTGATCGTGATGATCGTCGGCCGGCAGATCGGGATGAGAACCCGGAACAGATATTTGAGATCCGATGTCCCGTCGACCTTTGCCGCCTTGTACAGCTCCTCCGGCACCTGCTGGAAATTCTCCTTGAGCAGATAGATATAGAAAACCGACGTCACACTCGGCAGGATGAGACCCGCGAAGGTATTACGCAGTCCCGCGTTCGTGATCGTGACGAAATTCGTGATGACGACGAGTTCGTTCGGGATCATCATGAGGGAGAGAAGCAGCGTGAACATGAGCTCTCGCCCCCAGAAGCGCAGCCTTGCGAAGGCGTAGGCCGCCAGCACCGTCACGATCAGCATGATGGCCGTCGTGATCACGGTGAAGATCACCGTGTTGAGGAAATATCCCGCGAGCGGTACCTGCGTGAATGCGTCCCGGTAATTCTGCGCCGTGGGAGCAGCCGTGTACAGCTTCGGAATGTATTCGGAGTTGTAAGCGGAATAACTCTTGATGCTGGTGAGTATCATCCAGTAGAACGGAAAGAGGACGACGATCGCCCAGATGGTCAGGAGGATGTAGATGATGGTTGTTTTGATTCTCTGTCGCCGCTTTGCCGCGGCCTCTATCTCAGCGTAAGTCTTCATATTCACTCCAGTAAGACTCCCTGCCGCATTACCCCTGATTCGCAATGGAAGCATTGCCCTCGAACAGGAGATTGATGACCGTGATCGTGAAGACGATCGCGAACAGGATCAGTGCGGCTGCCGACGCGTAGGAAGGGTAACCGCCGGAATCGCCGTAGAGCATGTCGTAAACATAGCCGACGATCGTGTTCATGCCCGCGGCGTTAAGGTTCGTTCCGAAGATCGCGACCTCATCTGCGTAAGCCTTGAATGCACCAATGAAACCCGTGATTACAAGGTAGGAAATCATGGGACTGATCATGGGAAGCGTGATCTTCCAGAAGGTGCGAAACGGCGTGGTGCCGTCGACTTTCGCCGCCTTGTACAGCACAGGATCGACAGAGGCAAGGGCGCTGGTCAGGATCAGGATCTTGAACGGCAGGACAATCCAGATCGTGTAGACACACATGACGAACATCTTCGCCCAGTACGGGCCCTCGATGAAGTCCACTCCGCTGCCGCCGAAGGCGCCGATCAGCATATTGACGAAGCCGTCGGAATACGGCGTTTTCTTGAAAAGGATCATGAATACGAGGCCGACCGCCAGCGTGTTCGTCACATACGGCAGGAAATAGATGGTCTGGTAGAGTTCCTTTAATGGCCGGATGGCATTGAGTCCCAGAGAGATCAGAAGCGCCAGCCCCGTCGAGAGCGGCACAGTGATGATCACGATGAGGAACGTGTTCTTCACTGCCTGCAGGAAATACGGATCGTGCAGGACGTAGGAGAAGTTGTAGAGACCGTGCCCGGAATAGGACTGGGAGGCGAAGTTGTAGCCCTCCTCGAAAGAATAGACGACAACATCGATCAGCGGATAGACCAGGAAGGCGATCAGGAATACCGCAGCCGGCAGAAGGTAGAGCCAGCCCTTCATGCTCTTCTTATCCATACTCTCATCTCCCTTCAGGCGAGTTCGAACGGAATGCGCGCTTCGCTCTCTTTATCAAAGATGTGGACCTTCTTCGGTTTTAACGAGAAGCGCACCTTTCCATCCCCATTGGGATCCGCGATGGCATCGCTCGGGATGATGGCGCGGACACAAAGACCCTGTATCCCGGCGTGAGTCGATACCACGCTCGTATCTCTTCCCATGACCTCAACGCTCTTGAGGTCGCAGACAAGGGGGCCGTGCTCCTCGTCGGGCACGAAGGCTTCGGGGCGGATGCCGACATAGACTTCGCGGTCCTCTACGCCCCGGATGTGCAGGATCCTGTCACTGCCGATGACAAGCCACCCGTTCTCCACTCTGCCCTCGAAGACATTGATGGGCGGCGTGCCGAGGAATTTCGCAACGAAGAGGTTGCAGGGATCGTCGTAGATCTCCTGCGGTTTGCCAATCTGCTGCAGAACGCCCGCCTGCATGACGACCATCATATCGGAGATACTCATGGCCTCTTCCTGGTCATGGGTCACGAAAATAGTCGTGATCTTCGTCTCCTTCTGTATTCTCCGGATCTCCTCTCTTGTCTGGAGGCGGAGTCTGGCGTCCAGGTTGGAGAGCGGCTCATCGAGGAGAAGGACCTTCGGCATGCGGACGAGAGCGCGCGCAATCGCGACTCTCTGCTGCTGACCGCCTGACATTTCGGAAGGCTTCCGGTCCATCAGTTCGGTGATCTGCACGAGCTTCGCCGCCTCATCCGCGCGGCGATTCATCTCCTCTTTGGAGAGCTTATCCTTCCCCTTGAGATTCTGAAGGGGGAAGAGAATGTTGCCGCGCACCGTCAGATGCGGATACAGCGCATAGCTCTGGAACACCATGCCGACGCCGCGGTTCTCGGGCGGAAGGTCTGTTACATCGTCTTCACCGAAATAGATTTTCCCGCCGGTCGGTTTCTCCAGGCCGCAGATCATGTTGAGTGTCGTCGACTTGCCGCAGCCGGAGGGGCCCAAAAGGCTCACCAGTTTCCCGTCCGGAATCTCGAACGTGAAATCATCTACCGCAACCACATCCTCATGGATCTTCTTGTCGCGGTTGGGAAATTTCTTTGTCAGGTGCTCCAATACTATTCTCATAACATCCCTTCTCCAAATCCCAGTGTCTGTATGAAGTTGTCTATTATTGCGCGAACTGGTTGATGTAGGTAGCGCAGACAAGGTGTCTCTGCCAGTATTTCGGAGAGCCGACCAGATTCCCGTCCATGTTGCCGTCGAAATCCTGGAACAGGGCGTTGAGGATCGTCATGACGCTATAGTCGCCGTCGCACCGGTTGAAGACGCGCTGTGCCGCCGCGCTCCCACCGAGGAGCTCAATCTCACTGTACATCATGAGCGCCTTGGGATCTGTGATACCATAGAGCGCGTTGCACTCGGTAAGGTAGTCCGTGATGAGCCGGTAGAACATCTGATCCTGGCACTGCTGCCCGATGGGAGACGTGATAAGGCTCAACAGGATCGCCTTCTCTTCCTCGTTCGGATTCCACTGCTCCGCCACCCAATCTGTTGCAAGGCGCTGCAGAATGATGCCGTCCGGATCTGTCTTTGCAAAGCCCTGCGGGTCGCTCTGATAGATCAGCTGGATGAGATCGTGTGCGTTCTGCCCGTAGCAGGAGCACCAGCCGAGCGTGCAGGTGTACTCTGCATCGCTCGCATGGAACGCGGGCACGTAGGCGGCGTATTCTTTCCTTCCGTAGATCTGTCCGCCGTTCTCGACCGCGCCGATCACGTTCCCGAGGACAGTCAGATTCTCAGGAGAGAGGAGCTGCGTCCCATCTCCTGCCGCCTGTACCTCCAGCACCGCCGGATCCGCTACCTGACGCCCCGGCAGAACGGTGAAGAACGCCGCCGCGGCAATGCCGAAGATAAGAATTGATTTACCAATACCGTGTTTCATCTATGTCATAACCCCATACTGAATTGGAACGCATCGACGTTACTGCCGGATTTATCCAAATGCCGCGTATTTTGCGGCACTCGCAGCCGAAATCCGCGAAGGCGGTTTCGGCTGTATCGGGTCCTCGGGACGCTTGCGTCACCGAGGACAATTCGGCAGGAACACATCGGCGTTACTGCCGGATTTATCCAAATGCCGCATATTTCGCGGCATCCGCATGAGAAATTCGCGAAGGCGATTTCTCGTGCATCGGGTCCTCGGGACGCTTGCGTCACCGAGGACAATTCGGCAGGAACGCATCGGCGTTACTGCCGAATTTATTATCGCAGATCGCATGGTGCCTTGACAACCGCAAACCCGAGTAAATTGCGCGTGCCATCTTGATTTTTGACAAAAACTTCTTTATAATACTGAACTTGTCGCAGTATGATTATTTATCAGATCTGGAGAATCAGAGACGGACAACAGAATGGCAAAACCCAGAATAACAACTGAACAAAGTGCAGAAGAGGTCATGGATATGACCATGCCTGCCGAAGAAGAAAAGGTAACGACGGCGAAGAAGAAAACTGCTTCCCGCTCTTCTAAGAAAACTGCCAGAGCCGTGAAGGAGGCCACCACGCCTGCTGCCGCGGAAACTACAGACGACGCCGATGCGCACACCCTGAGCGCGGATGATTTCGCGAGGATCCTCTCCTCTCTCCTGGCACAGGGCAAGAAGAACCACGGCACTTTAACCCGCGATGAGGTCAATGCGGCGGTCTCTCCCTATTACCTCAACGAGGAGCAGATGGACCAGGTGACCGCCTACCTCGAGAGCAAAGAAATCGATATCCTCGACATGGACGATACCGCAAGTGATGACAATGTCTCCATCTACGACGAGGGCGACGAGGAGGACGATGCCTCCAGAGAAGAACTGCGCCAGATCGAAGAAGATGAGAAGGACAGCACTGACAATACCGAAGAGGATGCCAGCGACTACGTCAACACCGAAGATCCCATCCGTATGTATCTCAAGGAGATCGGCCGGGTGAAGCTTTTGACCGCGGACGAAGAGATTGCGGTAGCAAACCGCATTGAGAACAGTGAAGTCGCCCAGTCCTTCCTGGATTCCGGCATCACGGATATCAACGAAGAGAATCTCAAGGCTGCCCTTGACGGACTGCACCTGGGAGACTACTACGAAGAGAAGAAGGATGCCTTCCTTGGCAAGAGTCCGGAAGACATTAAAGAGATGATCACGGACGGCAAGGACGCACGCAATTTTCTCGCGGAATCCAACCTCCGACTCGTCGTTTCCATTGCGAAGAAATATGTCGGCAGGGGCATGAGCTTCCTGGATCTCATCCAGGAGGGCAACCTCGGCCTCATGAAGGCAGTGGACAAGTTCGACTACCGCCGCGGATTCAAGTTCTCCACCTACGCTACATGGTGGATTCGCCAGGCGATCACAAGAGCCATCGCCGACCAGGCCAGAACGATACGTATCCCCGTCCACATGGTGGAGACGATCAACAAGCTCATCCGCATCACGAGGAACCTGACCACAGAGCTGGGGCGAGAGCCTACAGCCGATGAGATCGCCAAGGAGATGGGCATCACCGCCGACAAGGTCTCCGAGATCCAGCAGGTCGCCGTTACCCCCGTATCCCTCGATACGCCGGTCGGTGATGAAGATGATTCCCAGATCGGGGATTTCATCTCCGATGAGAACAGCATCAGCCCTGCGGACGCCGCAACCTTCGGCAACCTCAAGGGACAGCTCGTCGAGTGCATGAACTCTCTGACCGAGCGGGAACGCGATGTTCTGATCCTGCGCTTCGGCCTCGCAGACGGCAAGGCGCGGACGCTCGAAGAGGTTGGCGTGAAGTTCGGCGTCACCCGTGAGCGTATTCGACAGATTGAGGCAAAGGCCCTCCGGAAGCTCCGTCATCCTTCGAGATCGAAGAAGCTCCGCGACTACCTTGAGTGAGAGTAAGCGTAGAATAATAGTAAGCGTAAGCGCTTCTGTTCATACTGAATACAGAATAGAAAATCTAGACTGAATAGAAAATCTTCATTTTCAAAAAGGAGCAGCCCCGACGGGCTGCTCCTTTTCTCATCTCTTTTAAATTATCGCCGTCTCATTCGCCTGGCGGAAAATCGGGGACGCATACTCCAGTGAAATCGTAATATAGACGTAATGTGCTGCATCTATGCCTGCGGTGCTGCCGCTGCGGAATCTGTCGCGGGCGGCTGTGCCGCAGCGGGATCCGGTGCTGCCGGCTGTGCGGGGGCTGGCTGTGCTGCCGCGGGATCCGGGGACGCCGGCTGCGCTGCCGCAGGATCTGAAGCTGCCGGCTGTGCGGGAGCTGCTGCCTGTGCCGCTGCCGCCTGCTGCACGGCTGTTGCCTGTGCCTGCAGGTCCGCGAATACCTGTGCCGCCGCCTGATCGGAAGTCATGCCAACTGCCATGTAGTTCGCAACCGCCTGAGAAATGATCGCGGACTGCTGCTCGTCTACTGCGAAACCGGAAGCTGCCGCTGCCTGCTGTACCGCCGCAACTACTGCGGAGTTCTCCGCTGCCGCCTGGGCTGCTGCCGCTGCCTCGGCGCTCTGGCTGTCAGCCTCTGCCGCATCCTCCGGCTTCGGCTCATCACTCTCCGCCTTCTTCGATGCGAGATAGGTTACCGCCTGTGACTTGCTCATGCCGCCGTGCACGATAACCGGCATTCCGGGATAAGCAATGCGGAACAGCTCTCCTGCCACGGCAGGCGGCAGGTTGCAGCAGCCGTGGGAGCCGTTCGATACATAGATGTCCTTGCCGAACGAGCTTCTCCAGCTGGCGTCGTGGAAGCCCCAGCCGAGGTAGAACGGCATCCAGTAGGATACCGGTGTCTCATAGTCTTCGCCCTTTAGGGTGGCATCTTTCTGCATACCGACGATCTCAAAGACACCGTTCGGTGTGCTCCAGTTCTCAATCGCTCTGCCGGATACGAGGTCGGAAGAGATCACGACCGCGCCGTCCTTATACACATACAAATGCTGCTCGTCCAGGTCAGCCTCAATATATGTTCCGCCGACGCCGTCCGTGCCCATGACTGCTTCACGGGAGGCCCAGGTCGCCTTGACCGTGCCGCCCTCTCCGGCGAGAATCGCCGTGCGCAGATCGGAAGCCGTCGTGTCTTTGCTGAGTTTCCAGCCGTAGTTGACCGCACCGAGAGAAATCTTCTGCCCACTGTGCGTAGTCACGCTGATCTGTTTGCCCCAGGTATCGTACTGCGAGGCGAGCGAAGCCACATAGTCCGCCACCTTCCCCTCGTCGACAGACACCGTCGTGCCATCCAGACTCGTCCAGGAAGAAATCGTATCTGCAGAAATCGTATCCGAAATGCTGTCCGCAAGCTGCAGCGTGATCGTCTCGTTCTGGATCTTCTCAAAAAGCTCTTCGGCCTCTTTCTGCGACTCTGCCGTCTCATCTGCGGGGCTCTCCGTCGCTGCCTCCGCAACGTTCTCCACTTCGGAAACGGTCATCGTGCCGTCCGCGTAGGCGGCCTCTTTCGGTCCGATCTTCTCTATGGTACTGCCAAATGCATCGGTGCTGCTCCCCTTGCTCAGGATCGTCATCGCGATGACCACAAGTCCCACACACAGGGCCGCAACAGCCGCTATCAAAATTGTCTTTAATCTTCTGCCCATGTACCTGTCCCGTCCACTGACCGCGCCGGGGTTACGGGTTTACCGCCGCGTTTCCTGTCAATCCTTCCTTACTTTCAGAAAATCACAGGACTAAAGCAATATTTTAACACATCCCTGTCAAATCGTCTGCTATCCTACACCCCGCAAATTTCGCAGGCAATGGACAGATTGCACAGATTGGAATCGGGATAGTAGGGTTTTGGCGGCTACATTACGAAGCGGATGGCGTTCTCGAGTTTCAGCCTGCTCTCCGGAATATAGTTGCCTTGCAGCACCTCCCCGTTGCAGATAACTCTCGTACAGCCGGACATCCGATGCTCCGGGTTCTCGATAATGATGTGCAGTCTGTGTCCTCGCCAGTCCCGCTCGATCTCCAGCCCCGGCCAGTCCTGAGGAATCGCCGGCGCGATGCGCAGCCCGTGGAGGTCCGGCCGCATACCCAGGATGCCCTCGACGACGCCGACCATCATGGTGGACGCGGTTCCGGTCAGCCAGTGCACCTGGCTCCTGCCGAAGTGCCGCGATGCCTTTCCTTCCGTGAACTGCCCGTAAACATAAGGCTCGAGTCTTCGTATCTCTGCCCTGTCATTCTGTTTCGACGGTGCATTCTCTGCCCAGTATTCGTAGGCTCTCTCTCCGTCCCCGAGGAGTGCCTCCGCGAGGATCAGCCACCCCTGCGTCTGCGAGAAGATGCCGGCATTCTCCTTCACTCCCGGATTGTAGATGTCTGCAATCGCGCCGGGGAAAATCGCAGCGTGGTACGGAGGATCCATCAGCACGGCGCCGTAGGCGGTGTTCAGTCTGTCATGGACCGTCTCCATCGCAGTCTCTGCCTGTTCCTCTGTCGCAAGGTGTGAGATGATCGACCAGCTCTGGGGATTCAGCCACATATTGGCCTCCGGGTCGGTTCTTCCTCCAATCGAGGCCCCGTCCTCACGGAAGCCCCGGACGAACCTGTCCTCATCCCAGCAGTTGTCCGCGATGGCCTGCCGCTCCCTGTCCCGAAGCTCTTTCAACAATGCCAGCTCATCCTCATCCTGCATCTCGCCCGCGAATTCCGAGAGGAGCTGCAGTGCCCAGTAATACTGGAAGGCGACAAAGGTCGACTCTCCCAGAGCACCGAGGCGCAGACAGTCGTTCCAGTCGGCGGAGAGCCCTGCCGGCATGCCGTGCGGTCCCATATGGTCTTCCGAGAACTGAATTGCCCGGCACAGATGCCGGTAAACGGTATCCTCTCCCTCATCCGCGTACGGGATGACTTCTGCGAGGAAGGCAAGGTTGCCGGACTCCGCGATATATTTATATACCGTGGGGAAAAGCCAGAGGGCATCGTCCGCGCGGTACTCCACGCCTTCCGGCAGTCTCTCATGCCCCGGCTGATGCCGGTAGGTCACAAGAGGGAGACCTCCGCCGGAGGAGAGCTGACCGGAGATCATGAGCATGAGCTCCTTCTTCGCCATGTCCGGCACCAGGTGCAGAATGCCCTGAATGTCCTGTACCGTATCGCGGTAGCCGTAGCCGTTTCTCTGTCCGCAATAGAGAAAGGAAGCGGCTCTCGACCAGGTGAAGGTGATGAAACAGTTGTACGCGTTCCAGGTGTTGACCATCGCGTCGAAATCCGGATCCGGCGTGTGCACCCGGAAGCCGTCCAGTTTTTCGCACCAGTAGTCTTTGAGCTCCTGCACTTCCGATCTTACGACATTTGGATTCTCATAGCGGGCCTGAATTGCCGCCGCCTCTTCGGCGTTGTGGCGGCCCAGCGTATAGGTGATCATTTTCGATTCATGAGGTTCCAGCCGGATGGTCGCAGAGATCGCGCCGCAGGGATACTCATTGTAGCCTTCGGTATTCCCGAGGTCGCCATCCACGACACCCTGCGGCTTCCCATAGCCGTTCCACCTGCCGAGGAAAGCGAACTTGTCTCCGCACCAGGAAGAGACAGGCTGCCCCGACTGCGCGAAGAACCGATACTTCGCGACGCTGTCATTGAGCGTCTCGCCAGGCCGCAAGCCTTCGAGGTTGCCTTCTATTTTCTCCAGAACGACATTGCCGATCAACTCCGTTGTGGAGATGAAGCGGCTGTACTGCATGTTGACAAGATCCTGCTCATAGTTGTCACTGTTCGTGAGCTCCGCAAAGCCGGTCACAGTAAGGTCGCGCGGCCGGTCGGAACGGTTGGTGACAATTGCATGCCACACCTCGTAGGTCTGCCCCTTCGGCACGTAGTAGGTGACCTGCGACTCAATACCCGCGTAGTCCGCCTTCATCATCGTATAGCCGAGGCCGTGGCGGACCTCCACACGGTATTCCGACAGGCTCTTCTGCACCGGCAGCCAGGATGCCGACCAGAAATCCCGCGACTCGTTGTCGCGCAGATAGATGTAACGCCCCGGCTCGTCCATGCTGTTGAAAATATAGCGGAGAATGCGGCCGTCGGCACCGCTCTTGACGAAACTGTAGCCACCCGCGTTATTCGAAATGATCGCACCGTACTCCGGACTCCCCAGATAGTTCGCCCATGGCTCCGGCGTGTCCGGGCGCGTGATGACATACTCACGATTCTTCTCATCGAAATATCCGTACTGCATGTTGTCCCCCCATTATGTTGTCGTTGCTTGCTGGCGCCTGTCCTCACTCCTCTTCTTCCTTCGCTTCGGAGTTCAGGATCTCCACCATCTTGCGGATCATCTCTTCATCCTTCAGACGGAAGAGAATCTCGACACGCCTCGACGCGTCCGCATCCACTTCCCCGTCCTCATCCAGCACCGGACTCGAGTACGACCTGCCATCGGCGGCCAGTACCCCCTCGAGCGCCGATTTCTGCTCTTTGGTCAGTACGTTATTCGTATCCGAGAGGCAGTACTCCGCCACGGAGTAAGCCCTCTCCTGTGAGAGACTCAAATTGAACAGATAGGTGCCCTGCGTGTCCGTGTGACCCTCGATCATGATCTCGGAAACGTAGTCGCGATATTCCGGCGCGAGGAGAATGCTGACATAGCGCGGCAGGAAGGCATCCAGAAATTCTTTGCCGGAATCCTTGAGCTCTGACTTGTTCAGCTCGAAGAGGACACTGCTGTCCATCGCGATTGCGCCTGTCTTCTCGTCGACCTCAATTGAGAGATCCGAATCCTCGAACTCCTTTTTCAGTGCCTGAATGAGATCCTGCCGGACACCGATGATGTTGTCCAGCTGCTCCTGCTGCGCGGCCATTGCGGCCTGCAGCTGATCGAGGAGCTCATGCTGTGCGGCGAGCTGTTGCTGCTGCGCGGAGAGCGCGGCCTTCTGTTCGTCGACGACAGACTCCTGGGTCGCCAGCTGGTCGGCCTGCGCCTTGAGTTTCTCCGCCTGATCCGAGAGGGCAGCTGCCTGTTTATCCAGGATCGCCTGCTGCGCGAGAACTGTCGTCTTCTCATCGTCGAGTGCTGCCGTCTTCGCAGAGAGCTCCTCCTGTTTCTGATCGTAGCGGACACTCGCGTGCAGCGAAGTGAGCGCGATGATCAGAACGAAGGTGAGGAGCAGGCCTGCCATCATATCCGAATAGGAGAGCCAGTAGGTGGTCTCCTCATCCTGTTTCCTGTGGCGTCTTCTCATCCTCATCTGCGACCGCCGCCTCCTTCCGTAGAGAGCGGATCTGCTGCCATGCGATCCAGCGTATCCGCCAGATTCTCCACCGCGTCAGCCGCCCGCTCAAAGGCAGCCCCGATCCCGCTGTACGCGTCCTGCACCATGACCGGCACCGCATCGGTAGAGCTCTTGATCTGGGCCACGGTGTTGTAGAGGTGCGTCTCGACATCGACGAGATTCCGGTCGATCACATGGAAGGTATCCTGCACCCGCTCCGGCATCTGGATGACCGTACCGCGCAGCTGCTGCAACAGATCTGCCTGCGTCTGCAGCCTTGCGCCCAGCGCCTCCGCCGTCGCGTTCAGCTGTAGCCTTGAGGCATTGAGATCTGTGAGGAACTGTCCGTTGTCATCCGCCTGGCGCCGAACCGCCTCGGCGCCCCGCTCGATCTCAGCCTGTGCCGACTCTACGTTCGAGGTGTAAATATTCAGCGCGTTGATGATCGATGCTGTCTGCCGGTCAATCTCCTGCAGATTCGCCGTAGCGCTGCCTGTGCGGTCCAGGATCTCCGTCATCTGGTTCGCCGTGTTCCGCTGCAGGAGGTACGCATTGGTGATCGCTTCCGACAATTTATTGAACGAACCGCCGAGCGACTTGTTCATTTCCTCAATAAAGGCCGCGACGACACGATTCAGAGCATCCAGCTGGTTCTGTGTTGCCACGTTCCCGAACTTCTCCAGCGTCTTGTCGAACCGATCGAACTGCGGCTCCAGCATCTTCGAAAGCCCATCCGACAGCTGCACACCGACCGTGTCCGCGAGAGCATGGATCGCCTCATTCTGCTGCTGTTCGATCTCCATGAGGCGGTTGATCCCGTCCGTCATCGTATCGGGCAGAACATATTTGCGGAACGCGGACAGGAAGTCTTCCACTGCGCTCTCTGCATTGTCCAGCTTCCTCTTGTAAACGTAATTGAAGACAAGGGAGAAGATCATGCCGTAGATGGAGGTGTGGAAGGCGACCTTGATGCCGTCCATCAGGGGTGAAATGCTGTCCGTAATCTCCTGTGTGGAACCGATATTGAAGCCCTGGAGTCCCAGTGAGAGGCCGATGAATGTACCGAGAATTCCAAGGCCTGTCATAGCGCCGGGGACCTGGTTTAACATGTTCCGGTGGATCGCGGCGTCGGTCAGGTCACTGTTGATATAGTCTTCAATATCGCAGTTGTAGCTGGCGTTTTTCATAGTACCAATGCGGCCCATCTCGCGGCGGAAGTCACCGTATTCTCGCTGCAGAGTCGCTTCCGCGAACAGCTCGGTATGATCCTTCCGATACTGTTCCCAGAGATAGGATTTGGCATTCGCTGCATCCGTCCGAATCTGATCCGTCGCTTTGTCCAGATCGCGGATCATCCGATCCGTCGGACGGAAGCTGTTGAACTCACATTTGAGGAAGATGATGCCGACGATCACGAACATCACCACGTTGACAATGAGGTTCGCAAGGCCGTCCCTCTGTCTTGAGAAGAGATTCAGATACACGCACAATCCCGCCATCGCTGCATAAACAAGAGCCAGAACCCACACAAGGCTTTTTCTTTTCACACGTCATCCTTCCCGGGCGGCTGCGGATACCGGGCCGTCCTGCCTGTCAATGCAATACCGTCTCAGCTACGCCCGGGAGCCAGCGCTCCAGGCGAACCTGCACTGATACTATGATAGTACGGAGTCAACGGTTCTGTACACAAAAAAGTGCTTGCAATTTAGAAAGTCATCTCATATAATGACTCTTGCGCTGCGGGAGCAGCGCTGTGAGCATTGCAATTGTAATGTAATCATTGCACAGGTTCTCGGGGTGTAGCGCAGTTGGTAGCGCGCCACGTTAGGGACGTGGAGGCCGCTGGTTCGAACCCAGTCACTCCGATCAAGCGGAATCGCCGGAAGGTGATTTCGCTTTTCTTTTATCTGTCTATCCTGTCGCAGCAGGTATGGAGAATTTCTCCTGTCCCAGCTATAATCTAACTATTCAGCGTGAAGAAACTCGAAGATTTTCGAGACCGGTCACCGGATCGTTGCGATCCATTATATTTAAGTCAGAAGGGAGTTCACGTCACATGAAAAAGAGAATCAAACTCATCATCGCCATTGCTGTCATCATCGCCACCATACTCATCCTCTATTTCGGCGTCTACCAGAATTTCGGCCCGAAGGCGTCAACAGGCGCCAAGACCTATACACTGGAAGTCGTGAACGATCAAGGTGAGACAAAGTCCTATGAAGGCAGAACCGATGCGGAATTTCTCTCCGGCATCATGGATGAACTGCAGGCAGAAGGGGATTTCTCCTACGAGGGAACAGATGGCGACTACGGTCTGTATATCAACACCGTCAATGGCCTGACTGCCGACTATGACAAGGACGGCGCATACTGGTCCATCATGGTAAACGGTGACTACGGCCAGTATGGCGCAGACTCCCAGCCGGTAGCTGACGGAGACGATTACCAGCTCGTTTACACGACGGGTGAGCAATGAGATGACACCGCGCCCTTTTGACGAGGAAGGCCATGATCGTGGCCTCGAGCAAGATGGCAGCCACGGACTCGGCGGCGGACGCGATCTTGATGGAAGCAAAGGCCTCTATCATGGTCCTGTTCATGACATCGCCATCCTCGGCATGATGGTCGCGATCCTCGAGGTGTCGAAGCGCCTCCTCGACGGCGTTCCGAACGTCGAACTCATCACCTTCCTCTTCATCATGTTCACGAGGGCTTACGGGAAGAAGACACTCATCGCCGCCTTCGCCTTCACCGCACTGGAGACCGTGTACTGGGGACCGCACTCCTGGGTCATCATGTACCTCTACCTGTGGCCGCTGCTCGTCCTCACCGTGGACTGGCTGCACAGGCGTGAGAAGACAAAGGAATCCTGGCATCTTATCTACAGCATCCTCTCCGCGGTCTATGGACTGTCATTCGGCTTCCTGTGTTCTATTGTCTATCTTGTCATCGGTGGCCCGGTGATGATGATCACCTGGTGGATTGCGGGCATTCCCTACGACATCATCCACTGCGTGAGCAATTTTTTCATCTGCCTCATCCTCTACCGGCCGGCAGACTATGCGCTCGCCCGGGTGAAACGCATTGCGCGAACCTGATTATATTGTAAAATATTGTCTGAAACATATCTGTTCATTACCGTTCGGAGCACAATCCGAACTCACCCCTGCAGAAAAGAGGTACTATATGTGGAATCGTGCTGAATTGAAAAATCGCGCGAAGGCATCACTCTCCCGCTGCTACTGGAAGAGTGTCTTCGTGGCCCTCGTACTGTTTATCAGCGTGGCAGGTATTGGCGCCATCCTGCGCTGGATCGAACACATCACCGACGCCGGCATCGGCATTGGCAGCGGTGTAACACTGCAATATATCACAGAGGGCGAGAATGGCTCCCTGGATCGAATCTTCCGGTCCATCTCCATTGGAACTTACGGTCCGGTCTTTGCCGCC
Source organism: Lachnospiraceae bacterium NK3A20 (assembly GCA_900107575.1). Classification (GTDB taxonomy): domain Bacteria; phylum Bacillota; class Clostridia; order Lachnospirales; family Lachnospiraceae; genus CAG-791. The sequence goes on from FNQX01000006.1 coordinate 100,351, forward strand.
ATCGCGATCATGGCAGGCATTGTGACTGTTTACGGTGACGCGATCCGGATCGCAATCTCTGTGTTCCTGTTCGGTCCCCTGGAGGTGGGCAGTCAGCGCTGGTTCATCGTCAACAGGGCGGTAGGCGACGCTTCCCTCGCCGAGATCGTACACCCCTTCAACCACTCGTATCTGAACGTCGTAAAGGCGATCTTCCTCCGCTGGCTGTACCTTGTGCTATGGTTCATGCTTTTCGTGATCCCCGGGATCGTCAAGACCTACAGCTACCGCCTGGTGCCTTACATCCTCGCGGAGTCGCCCGAAATGGAGACCAGTGAAGCCTTCCGCCTCTCCCGCGCCATGATGGACGGAAACAAGCTGGGCACCTTCATCCTCGACCTCTCCTTCCTTGGCTGGGATATCCTGAGCGCCCTCACCTTCGGCGTGGTGGGTATCTTCTATGTCACCCCCTACCGCGCGCAAACCAACATGGAGTTGTATGTCACGCTCCGCGACGCGTACCTGGGACAGCATCAGACAAACTCATAAGATTGAATCAGTGCCTGAGCAAACTCCTCATCCGCTCTCCTGCCTTATCGCATAAACATAAAAGACTTCCGCAGGGATCTTGCATCCCCCGGAAGTCTTTCTATTTTACAGTACCATCTTCACCGCGCCGTACATACCCGCGTCATTGCCCAGCTCCGCGAGCTTGAACACCACGTTCCGGCACGCGTGGAAGGCAGCCGGCTTGTAGTATTTCTGGATGACATCCAGCACGATCTTGCCTGCCTTGGATACACCGCCGCCGATGACAAAGACCTCAGGGTCGATCACAGCGGCGATACCCGCCAGCGCCTCCCCCAGTGTTTTGCCGAAATCATCAATTATTGCCAGCGATACCTCATCGCCCGCCTTTGCGGCGTCGAAAATCTTCTTGGAAGAGAGCTTGTCATCATTGACCAGCAGGGTTTTCTTTTTCGTCTTATCCAGATATTTGTGGGCCATCCGGGTGATGCCGTTGGCTGAGGTGTACTGCTCAAGGCAGCCTTTCTTGCCGCAGCCGCAGTAGTCTTCCTCGTCGTCTCTGACCTTGATGTGACCGATCTCGCCGCCCGCGCCGTTCGCGCCGGGAAGAATCCTGCCGTTCAGAATGATACCACCGCCGACACCGGTTCCCAGGGTCACCATAACGGCGTTCTGATATCCCTGGCCGCCGCCTTTCCACTGCTCGCCGAGTGCTGCCGCGTTGGCGTCATTGCAGGCTTCCACACGGATACCGTCGAGGAGCCCGGACAGTTCAGCCGCAACGTCCGTGACGCCCCAGCCGAGGTTGACGCACTGATTCACAATGCCGTTCTCCAATACTGGTCCCGGCACGTCAATGCCGATACCGATGACATCTTTCGTGCTGATCTTCTTCTCTTTGAGCTTCGCTGTAATGGAGGCAGCGATATCCGGAATGACATTCTTGCCATTCTCCTCGCTCCTCGTAGGGATCTCCCACTTCTCGATCAGCTCTCCATCGGCCGAGAACAGACCATGTTTAATCGTCGTCCCGCCAAGATCAATACCGAATGCGTACTTTGCTGCTGCCATAACTCTACCCCTGTTCTCGTGTTATTCCGGGGCAGTTGGAACCGCCCCCCGCTATCATTCCTAGCATAGTCTTGAGAGCCGCAATCCGCAACCTGTTTTCCCATGATGCCAGGTGTCGCATATTTTGTGGTCATCTGGCGACGCCCTCGTCACCGATGACCGTTTGGACGGGAAGCATCTGCGTTACATCGCGCCGCGCGTATAGCTCGCAAGGAACCGCTTCGTCCTCTCCTCCTTCGGATCGCCGAAGATTTCCGCGGGAGTTCCCTGCTCCGCGATCACGCCCTGGTCCATGAAGATCACCTTGTCCGAGACGTCTCTCGCAAAGCTCATCTCATGCGTTACGATAATCATCGTCGTGTTGTTGTCCGCCAGTGCGCGGATGACCTTCAGCACTTCTCCCGTCAGCTCCGGGTCGAGCGCGCTCGTCGGTTCGTCGAAACAGAGAATGTCCGGCGAGAGCGCAAGAGCTCTCGCGATCGCGACCCTCTGCTGCTGTCCGCCGGAGAGCTGGTGTGGATAGTTGTTCATCCTGTCGGAGAGCCCCATCTCATCCAGAAGACGCCGGGCTTTCGCCAGAATGCTGCCGTCGTCTGGTATTTTCGCTTTCTGCGCGGCGAGCTGCGGCGCCAGCATGACATTCTGCAGCGCCGTGTACTGCGGGAAGAGATTGAACTGCTGGAAAACCAGCCCGAAATGCAGCCGGTTCTCCGCAATCCTGGCATCACTCCTGCCCGCGGCATCCGCCGTATCGAAAAGCTTCTCTCCGCGAACCGTGATCGTACCGGCATCCGGCGTCTCGAGAAAATTGAGACACCGGAGCAGCGTCGTCTTGCCGGAGCCCGACGAGCCGATAATCGAGACCGCCTGCCCCTCTTCCATGGAAAAGGAAATATCTTTTAATACTTCGGTGCTGCCGAAGCTTTTTCTGATGTTATTGACTTCCAGAATTGGCATACCCTGCTCCTGTCAGCGGAAATAGTCGAGCTTCTTCTCGAGCCTGTCGAACAGAACCGTCAGAAGGCCGGAGAATACCAGATAGAACACGCCCGTGTAGAACAGCGGCCAGATGATACCCTCGGACTTGATGAATTTCTGTCCGTTCCAGATGATCTCGTAAACGGCGATGACGCGCGCGAGCGACGTGTCTTTGACGAGCGTGATGATCTCGTTCGCCATGGGCGGCACGATGCGTTTGATCACCTGCAGCAGCACAACCTTGCGGAAGATCTCGCCCTTCGACATGCCCAGAACGTAGCCCGCCTCATACTGCCCCACCGGAATCGACTGGATGCCGCCTCGATAGATTTCGGAAAAATAGCAGGCGTAATTGATCACGAAGGATACCAGGGCGGCGATGAATCTGCCCGCGTCACCGGAGCCCCAGATATTCGTGCCGAAGAGGATCCCCGGCCCGTAATAGAAAATGAGAAGCTGCAAAAGGAGCGGCGTTCCCCGGATCACCCAGATCAGGAACTTCAGGGGGTAGGACACCACCCGCAGCCTGCTCATGGAGCCAAGGCTGATGAGCAGGCCGAGCGGCAGCGCGAACACCAGGGTCAGCGAAAAGAGTTTGAACGTCCCCCAGAAGCCCTGGAGGAGCGATAGTGTGACTGATACAAACATGGTGAAATTCGCTTCTCCTATTGTGCTACCAGCGCTTCCTGCACGCCGTATTTCTCCGCGATCTCCTGCGTCGTGCCATCCTGATAGAGTTTAACGAGTTCATCATTGATGTAGGCCGCAAGGTCGGAGCCCTTGCGGCAGCCGATGCCGTACTCTTCCGTTGTAAGCTCCACGGTGTGCGTCAGCTCCGGATAGGAAGTACCCTCCCCGATCATGGCGCCCGCCATCAGAAGGTCGATAATCGAAGCGTCGGACGTGCCGGCCTGCACCTCCATGAGCGTATCAGACTGCGCCTGCAGCGCGGTGTAGTTGAACCCGTTCTCCTCTGCCGCGGCCTCGCCTGCGGAACCCGCCTCCACGGCGAAGGAGAGATCCTTCAGCGCTGCGGCATCCGGATACTGGTCCGCCTTGTCCGCAGGCAGAACGACAACCTGCGCGTTGTTCAGATAAGCGTTCGTGCACTCCATGGACTTCTTCACCTCATCCGTGAGCGTCATGCCGTTCCAGACAACGTCAATCGTCTTGCCATCGAGTTCCAGGATCTTGTTGTCCCAGTCGATCTCCTGGAACTGTACCTCTACACCGAGATCTTCCGCAATCTTCGAAGCCAGATCCGCATCGAAACCGATCCAGTTGCCACTGTCATCCTTGTAATCCATCGGCTCGAAATCGGTGATGCCGACGATGAGCGTTCCCTTCTCCTTGATGTAAGCGACATCACTGTCCGCAGCGTCACCTGTCGCGGCTTCCGTACCTGCATCTGCCGCGGTGTCTGTTTCACCTGCCGCCGTGGCCTTGTCCGCAGCACTTGTCACATCTGCCGGATTTTCTGCCGGAGCATCTGCTGTGCTGCCGCACGCAGCCAGGGATGCCGCCATCATGCCCGTCATCATTATCGTCAGGAATCTTTTCCTCATAATCTCCTCATTTCCACGAGCCCTCTGTCTCGCTGTGAATCACGATCGAAGCGATATGGTACCACCACTCACAACCGTCTCTGCTGCCGCTGCACTGTCGACTCGCCTTATATTTTCGCGCCCGTGCGTGGCAGCTTCTCTGATTTAGTTATTTATCACTGTACTATAGTAAAATGCCTGTGTAAAGAAGAAGGAGGACCGTCGATCGATCCTCCTTAATTGTTAAGATTCGATTCTGTCTGCTGCCGGAACGCAGGGAAATGACTTACTGCGCAACCTTTTCCTTTGCGAGCTTTGCAAGGGAAGCGAAGCCCTCTGCGTCAGTTACTGCAAGGTCAGCGAGCATCTTGCGGTTGATGTCAACGCCTGCGACCTTAAGGCCGTGCATCAGCTGGCTGTAGGAAATGTCATTGAGTCTTGCAGCCGCGTTGATACGGGAGATCCAGAGGGATCTCATATCTCTTTTTCTGAGCTTTCTGCCGCCGAATGCAGAGTTGAGCGCTCTCATAACGGACTGCTTCGCGATCCTGTACTGCTTCGATCTCGCTCCTCTGTAACCCTTGGCGAGCTTCAGAACTCTGTTATGCTTCTTCTTGGCATTTAATGCGCCTTTGATTCTTGCCATGTTATCTATCCTCCAAATTCAACTCGAACAAAGTCAGCCTGCCTATTAAAGGTAAGGCATGATCTTCTTCATATTCTTAACTACGGTCTGATCTGCAACGGTAGGCTTACGAAGATTTCTCTTTCTCTTTGTCGTCTTCTTGGTGAGGATGTGGCTCTTGTTGGCCTTAAAGCGAATCAGTTTTCCGTTTCCGCTGAGCTTGAAACGCTTAGCTGCGGATTTGTTTGTCTTCATTGCGGGCATAATGATTACCTCCTGAGTGTAATAGTTACTTCTTCTGCACAAGGAACAGGGACATGGTCCTACCCTCTACCTTGGGCGCCTTGTCGACCACTGCGATATCCTGCAGGGAGTTAGCGAAATCAGTGAGGATGTGTACGCTGGCACCCATGTGTGCCATCTCACGTCCTCTGAAACGAAGTGTCACCTTAACGCGGTCGCCTCTCTCGAGGAACTTTCTCGCAGCGCCAGCCTTGGTGCTGAGATCGTTCTCATCGATATTCGGCGACATACGGATCTCCTTGATCTCAGTGACGTGCTGTTTCTTCCTGGTCTCTTTATCGCGGCGAAGCTGCTCATAGCGGAACTTGCCATAGTCGATGATCTTGCACACGGGCGGTTTCGCCTGCGCCGCGATCAGGACAAGGTCGAGTCCGGCCTCCTCGGCAGCCCTCCTGGCATCCTGAATGGACATGATACCCAGCTGGTCGCCGGCAGCGCCCACAACACGCACTTCTCTGTCGCGGATCTGGTCGTTAATCGGTGTTTCGTGTCGATTGCTGTTTCTGTTATTAATTGTAGTGCCCTCCCTAATAACAAGAAAAAAGACAGTGACGCATTGCTGCCACTGTCATAAACTCTGTTCTCAACCGAGAATAAAGATTCATGTACGCTGACTGGCTTCTGCCGTCAGGTGAGAGTGGTAACTCTGCTTAATGTCATACCCGGACACCCGGGTACTCAGATACGATAACATTCGGCCGGAGTGGTGTCAAGCAGAATTTTAGCTGACAACATCAGGCCTACAGCATCATATTGAGGTGATAGTACAGGCCCTTCTTCGCCATGAGCTCCTCGTGTGTGCCGGACTCCGCGATGTTGCGGTTCGCGATGTACAGGATACGGTCAGCGCCGCGGATTGTCGAGAGCCGGTGCGCCACCATGAAGGCTGTCTTGCCCTCGAGCAGCACATCCAGTGCCTTCTGAATGAGGATCTCGGTCTCGGTGTCGATGGCCGAGGTCGCCTCGTCGAGGATGACGACGGATGGATCCTTCAGCACGATGCGCGCGAACGAGAGCAGCTGCTTCTCTCCCGCTGAGAGCCCCTGGCCCCGCTCCGGCAGCTGCGTGTTGTAACCGTACGGCAGCTGTGAAATGAAATGGTCCGCGAAGATCTTCCTCGCGGCGTCAATGCACTCCTCGTCGGTCGCATCCAATCGGCCGTACCTGATGTTTTCCAGAACGGAGCCCTTGAAAATAAAAGGGTCCTGCATCAGCACGCCGACCTCGCGTCGCAGCGAATCGAGCGTGGCGTTCCGCACATCCACGCCGTCGATGCACACAGAGCCCTGCTGCACGTCATAGAATCTCGTCAGCATGTTGATGACCGTCGTCTTGCCGGCGCCGGTGGGGCCTACGAGCGCGACCTTCTCTCCCGGCGCAACGTGCAGGTCGAAGTGTTCCAGGATATTGAGGCCTTCCTCGTAGGCGAAGGTGACATCGTTGAAGTCAACCTGCCCCCTGACATCCTTGAGCTCCACCGCGTTCTCGCCGTTGCCGATGGAGACCGGCTGGTCGATCATGTCGAAGACCTGCTCAAGATCGGCGGAAACCTGTGCCAGCTGCTGAATGATCGTCGCGATCTGGCGCAGCGGATCCGAGAACTGGGACATATAGGAAGTGAAGGCAACGACGATGCCGGCTGTCATCGTGGCATTCCCGCCCAGGATCATCGCCATCGAAAGGCCGTAGAGCGCAAGAGACCCCGCATTCCAGAAGGCCATGACAATCGGGCTGTTCATCTCGTTGCGTTTCACGATTCGCAGCCACATGTTCAGGCTCTCATTGTGGATCTGCGAATAGATCTCTTCATTCCGTTCGATGCGGTCGTAGTTCTTCACGACTTTCTCGCCCATGATGGATTCCACGAGAAATGCCGTACGGTTCGAGTTCTTCGCGCGCAGTTTCACGAAGAGTTTGCGCACATGGGCACGCAGCAGCATGATGAGTACCATCATCGGCGCGACTGCCGCGAAAACAATCAGCGTGAGCCTGGGACTTAGGGAGAGCATGAAGATCGTTGCCGCGATGATCTTCACACCATAGATCAACAGCTTCAACACATAGTCGGTGAAAAAGTTCGCGAGATTGTTGACGTAGTCCGTGACGCGGACGACAATCTTGCCCGCCGGCCTTGCGTCGAAATAGTCAAACGGCAGCTGCTGCAATTTGTAGAAGGCATCCTGGCGGATCGTGGCGATGATCTTGTGTCCCATGATGCCCATGTATTTCTGATGAATGTAGGTGACGATGATCTCGAGCGCGGAGAGTCCCGCCATGCCGGCAATGCAGTAGAACAGCACGCGGAAGTTCTCGTCCGGCACCGCCGTGTCGATGATGCTGCGCAGAAGGATCGGCATGATCATACTCGCGACTGACGAGAAGATCATCAGAAGGAAAACGAAAATAAACAGGCCGCGGTAGGGGCGCACGTATTTCGTGACGCGCCCGAACTGCCGGATATCAATCTTCCTCTCGACCTGCTCATCCTGGAAGTAGGTATTCCGCTGTGCCATTACTCTGCCTCCTTCCCGGCTGCCCCTTTGGCTGTCACGACCGCTTTTGTCCCTGTCCCCGCATGATCATCGACCGCTGTCGGCAGCGGGTCGCAGCCTGCAGCCTTTTCCATTGCTGCCTCATTGGCATCCTTGCCTGCCTGTTGCCCTGCCGATTCGTCATCGTGCAGCCGCAGCAGCCGGTCCACGTCGAGAGCGCTCGTCGCCTGTGCCTTCTGGATGTTGTAAACCGCGGCAAAGCGGCCGTTTTGCCGCATCAGCTCTTCAAAGGTGCCGCGCTCGATCACCGCGCCGTCCTGCATGTAGAGGATCTCGTCGCAGTCGACGACGGAGCTGAGCCGGTGCGCGGAAATGAGGACCGTCCTGTCCGGATAGTTCTCATGGATATCGGATAACAGCCGTTTCTCCGTGTCGACGTCCAGCGCGGAAGTCGAATCGTCGAGAACGAGCACCGGCGCGTTCTTGAGAAGCGCTCTCGCGATGGCGACGCGCTGTTTCTGTCCGCCGGAAATACCAAGTCCCCTCTCTCCCACGATCGTTTCATACCCTTCCTCGAGATCATTGATGAAGGTGTCGGCCTGCGCGTGTTTCGCCGCCTCGATGACCTGTTTCCTCGGCGTGTCGGGATCGGCGTAGGCGATGTTGGAGTCAATGGTGTTGGAGAAGAGGAACACATCCTGAAAGACATAGGAGAACTCTCCCCTGAGGGACTCGAGGTCGTACTCCCGGATGTCTTTGCCATTCATGAGGATCCGCCCTCCGGTGAGGTCGTGGATGCGGACGAGCGACTCCAGGAGCACACTCTTGCCGCTCCCCGTGCCGCCGACGATGCCGACGTGTTTCCCGAACGGGATATCGAGATTCACGTGTTTCAGCACCTGTTTATGATCGAGAACGAGCGATCCGTCCTCAATCTCGATGTGGATCTTGTGCGTCTTATCGACCTTCTTCGTGCCGCTGGGCGTCTTCGAGTTCGTGTTCAGGAAGCGGTACATCTTCTGACCAGAGACGAGCTGCTGCTGCATCTGGAAGACCATGTTGTTGAGCTGGGAAATGAAGCCCATGATCGTCAGGATGTAGGAAGCGACGGCAGAGAGGGAACCGACGAGCAGGTAGCCGCGCATACACAGCACGGCGCACAGCGCGACACTCCCGATGTAGGCAATCTGGCGTATCGTCGAGAAAATGGCTTCAAACGTCGCGGAGAGCTCAACCTGACTGATATAGGCGTTCTGCAGCTTCTCATTCGCCCGGTTGAACTTCTGCTTCTCCAGTTCCTCGTTGGTGAAGGAACGAACGAGCCGGACGGCCTCGATGTTTTCCTGGACCGTGAGACTCATGTTGGAATTCTCGGCACGGATGTTCACGTAGTTGGTGTGGGCAACTTTGCGGAAATGCAGCAGCGCCGCAGAGAAAACAGGAGCCACGAGCACGGGTATGATCAAAAGGCAGGGATTGATCCTCGCGAGGATGACGCTCGTCAAAAGGAGCACGACAACCGCGTCGAAGAGATTCGGGATAATCCTGCCAAAGAGCTCCTTGAACATGATCGTGTCGGAGTTGAGCGTTGTCAGGAGTTCGCCCGCGTTGAATCCGGAGAGCGTCTCGGAATCGAGCTCCATGAGTTTGCGGAAGGTTGCCATGCGAAGGTCTGTCTCCATGTTGAGGCCGATGACCTGGTTCATGACATTTCTGACATAGATGAGGACGATGCGCGCGGCGAGAAGGATCACGAAGACGATACTGATCGAAGTGAAGAGCCGCAGGGTGTGCACTTCGCCATATCTGCCCGATAAGAGGAAACGGAAGATCCCCCGGTATCCAGACGGGTCGTTCGAGCCGATGACGTAGTCAATGATCATTGCCGTGAGGAGTGGGAGCAGCAGCTCCGCCCCTAGCGCCAGGATACTCAGAATCTTGTTGGTGATATCCCAGAACAGATTGCGTTTCCAGAACTTCCAGCCGAATTTGAAAATCTCCATTCTTCTCCATCCCCTGGTAGCACACCTGATGCCGGAGATAACCCTGTGCATCAAGAAAGAGAGTACTATGACAACACATAGTACTCTCTCACAATTCACCGCCATCGACTATAATCTTTTTATCAATATCGCGCAAATATAAAGATTATCTATACTCTTCGGCCATCCATGCCTGGAACATCAGGATGTACCAGATCTGAATGCGCCAGATATCTCTCTTAATGAAATCATCCCAGATCTTTCGGACAACAGCAGGATCGAGGACGCCTTCCTCCCGGAGCCGGTTCTCATTCAGCAGATCTTCCGCCCAGCCGCGCAGCTCGGGGGATTTCAGCCACTTTTCAATCGGAATGGAGAATCCCTTCTTCGGGCGGTCCATCATCTCTTTCGGCACATAGCGGTAGAGGACATCCTTCAGTACCAGCTTGCCATTCTCCCCGTCCCTTAGGTAATCAATGGGCAGGGTCCAGGCGAACTCCACGACATCCTTGTCCAGCATCGGCACTCTCGTCTCGAGAGATACCGCCATCGCGGTGCGGTCCACCTTGACGAGGATGTCGTCCGGATGGTACATCCGAAGATCCATCAGCATGACATCGTGCGCCACTTCACCGGTCTCATCCACACCGACCTCGGTGTAGGCATAGGGAAGGTTCGGGTGATCCTTCGCGATACGGAAGGTTAGTGGGTCCGTCTCATAGGAGAGGCGGTAGATCTCTTCGGGGCTGGAGGCGCCGAGGAGCTTCCCCTTGATCCGGTAGATGTCCTTTCGCGCGAGGGGCGAGTGCAGGACAAGGCTGCTCGCCGGCCTGCGCAGCGGTTTCGGTACACGGCGCAGCTTCCCCCAGATCCGGGAGACCGAAGCGTAATCCGTGTAGCCCGCGAACAGCTCGTCTCCGGCGTCCCCCGAGAGGGAGACCGTCACGTGTTCCCTGGTCATCTTCGAGACAAGGTAGGTCGGGATCTGCGAAGAGTCCGCAAAAGGCTCCGAGAACATGCGCGGCAGGAGCGGCACGACATTCCTTGCGTCCTGTTCCGTGATATACAACTCCGTATGGTCCGTTCCGAGATGGTGGGCGATCTCTTTGGCATAGACTGCCTCGTTGTAACCCTTCTCTTCCATCCCGATCGTGAAGGACCTCACCTTATTCGCGGATTCTGCCTGCATGAGCGCGACAATCGTCGAAGAGTCAATTCCCGCGGAGAGGAACGCGCCGAGCGGCACATCCGCTACCATCTGACCACGGATCGACGCCCGAAGGAGACGTTCCAGCTCATCGGCAGCCTCTTCTCTCGTCCCGGTGAAGAGATTCTTCTGCCCGCGAGCCGCGACGTTGCGGATGGACCAGTAGGTCTTCTGCGTGATGTCGGCTTCGCCGAACGGTGCGCGGATCGTGAGGATCGTCCCCGGCTCCAGTTTCGAGATTCCTTCATAAATAGAATACGGTGCAGGGATATAACCGTGAGTGAAATAGATATCCAGAACGCCCGTGTTGATCCGGTTGTCAAATCCCTCCAGCACGCGCAGGCACCCGACGTCCGAGGCAAAGGCGAAGGCCTTCTCCCCTTCTTCCGCGCCTTCTCCCGCACGCACAAAGCCGTAGTAGAGAGGCTTTTCTCCAATGCGGTCGCGGGTCAGGGTGAGTGTCTTCTCTTCCGTATCATAGACCGCAATCGCGAACATGCCCTTGACCTCGGAGAGCGTCTCTTCCATGCCGTACGCTTCGATGGCTTCGAGCAGCACCTCTGAATCGCAGGTGCCGCGGAAGGCGGTACACTTGCCGTCCGCGATCAGCTTGTCACGCAGAATGGTGTAGTCATAGATTTCTCCATTGAATACCATGACACTGCGCCCGGAGTGGGACAGCATCGGCTGTGCCCCGGCAGGCGTGGGATCCATGATGGAGAGCCTTCTGTGTCCGAAGCACACCCTTCCATCCTCCGAGAGCCAGGTCCCTTCGGCATCCGGTCCCCTGTGGATCATGCGCTCCTTCATGCGCTCCATATTGTCACGGGTCCTGGACCCGAAATTCACTAAGCCTGCAATTCCACACATACTGCTCTCCTGCCTGCGCCACTATTTTGCCGCTAAACTGATAATATCCCTTTCTCCCCGTCTCTGTCACCTGTAGAATCTCTCTTCCGTCTACCAGACAACACATCCAAGTGGGCCGCTACTGGCTCACGGCTGACTATGCGCTACCTATACTCAATGGGTTCGGGTCAATAGCAGGATACAGAAATTTCAGTCCCATCGTTTTCCTGGCATGTCGGGCTAATAGCTCTTTACAGGAAATTCAGTCCCACCCTGGCAGTATAATATCGGGTCAATAGCAGGATGCAGAAATTTCAGTCACCAAAAATCCCCGGCTGAATGATGATTAAATGGTGACGAAATTTCTCAGAACCTGCTATTGGCCCGATATACTGAATGAAATGTGGGACTGAATTTGTTGGAAGCTCATATTAGCCCGAACAGCTTGCGAAATCGTGGTACTGAAATTTCCCGGAATCGCTATTGGCCCGTTATAATGACAAATCCACGTTGCTACAAATGTGAGGTCACTTCGAATAGTTGTATTTCATCGCAAAATTTCGAAGCCTTCCACCGATTGTAGCCCTGTGTACCTTATGATAGACTGAAAAAGAGCTTCATTACAATGAATGAAACGAGAGGATCGCCATGTCAGCAAAGAATAACAACCAGAAAGATACCGCCAGCAAGTGGACCGCAAAGCGCGTCGTTGCGTGGATTGCGATCGTACTCCTGGTCGGCATGTACGTGGTCACTCTCATCGCTGCTCTCCTGTCTTCACCCGGTGCGGGAGACCTCTTCCGTTTCTGCCTCGGCATGACCATCGCCGTGCCGATCTTTGCCTGGATCCTCATCTACGCCATCGGGTATTTCACGAAAAAACACACCATCGCAAGCGTCGACCTGCTGCACTCCAACGAAGAGGCGCGCAGAGAAATGGAGGAAGGCGTCCGGTCAACTCACACCCCGTCTTCTCACGATTCCAACAGCTGATCCAGGTCGCGCTCTGCCTGCTGCTGATCCCGATACAGGATCGTATGGATGCCGAAATGCTCCGCCATCGGCAGATTCGCCAGCGTGTCGTCGATGAAAACGCACGCGCGCGGGTCCAGATCGTAGCGGCTGATGAGCAGCTTGTAGATCGCAGGATCCGGCTTGATCACCTGATCTTTGTACGAGAGGATGCCGCCGTCCGTCTCCGGCAGGAAATCCATCGCATCCTGACAGCTCTTCATCGCCATTTCCGAGAAATTGGAAAGATAGAGAACGCGCAGTCCTCTCTCCTTAAGGCTTCGGATCCACGGGATCGCCGTGTCCTTGCGGAGCACCAGTCCCTTCCCGTCTCCCAGACTCTCCGGGATCTCAGCTGCGAGCTCCGGTGTCGCGCGGCAGAACAGCTCCGTCACCTGCTCCGTCGAGAAGATTCCGCGGTCATATTCATTCCAGAACGGTGACGCCATCGTCGCCTTCCACAGCGCATGCGCCTTCTCGGGAGAATACCCCCTGTTCAGAAAATACCGCTCGGCCGTGTAGTCCGTCAGCACGCCGCCGATATCGAAAATTACGGTCGTGATCTTACTCATGTTCACCTCCAGCTCCTGCCGCAAGGTCACCGCGAATGAGGTCCAACAGCCCCTTCGCCGCCGCCGGCAGATAGTCGTCACGGTTAATGATGATGTAGAATTCTCTCTCCGGAATCTCTTCCTCGAAGGAGAGCTCGAACAGCTCGCCCCGATCCAGATACTCCTTCGCAAAATCCCCGACAACGCAGCCAATCCCCAGGTTCCGCGCCGCGAACTGCACGATCATATCCGAAGTCGCGAGCTCGAATTCCGGCTGCAGAACCACGCCCTGCTCCTGCATGAAACGGTCGAGGAATCTGCGCGATGACGTCTTCTCTTCGAGGAAAATAAGAGGCAGCTCTTCCAAATCCTGCCACCTCAGCACCTTGTGCCGCAGTGCCTCGTATTTCGCCCCCGCGACAAAAATGTCGCGGATCTTCCGGACAGGAATCGCTTCCGCGCCCGGCAGACTCTGCAGGAGTTCATCCAAAGGACCTGACACCACGCCGAAGTCAATGCTGCTCTGCTGCAGCAGTTCAATCGTCTCGGGCGTTGGTGCGTTCGTGATCGACATCTTGATCCCGGGATGCTGCTCGTGGTATTTCTCAAGGTAAGGCAGGAGATAGAAATGCAGCGTCATGTCGCTCGCGCCGATGTGCAGCTCTCCGATATCGAGACTGAGCATCTGCGAGAGTTTCTTCTCTCCGGTCTCGATCTGCTCAATTCCGCGCGCAGCGTAGCCGTATAACAGCTCCCCCTCGTTCGTGAGACGCACGCCCCGCGCCGTCCTCTCAAAGAGCGTTACACGGAGCACCGCTTCCATCTCGTGAATCTTCTGGCTGACAGCGGGCTGGGACACCGAGAGCTCCCTCGCCGCTGCCGTAAGAGACCCCGTCTTCGCGACAGTCACAAAATCTCTGAAATATTCCAGATTAAGATCCATCCGCGATCCTTTCCACAGCGCTCCGGCGTGACCTTGATAGCGTCTTCGACCACTCTGCGCCTTTGGTCATCCAGCATCTTTGGTCGCTCCGCTACCACGGTAAAAGGGACAGCCGCAGCACTGCCAACTGTCCCTTTAGAATATTTCATTTCACACTATTGCGCAACTCTGCGCCCGACATTCGACCATGCGCGGCCAGCCTGCTGTTTTTACACCATATAAACTTCCCGTTGTTTCGGCAGTGCGGTTCTGTAGAATCTCGCCCTGAACTTTCCACCGCATAGGGCATGTCAGGGAAGACCCTGACAAACCACAGCGCTAGTCTCACTTCGCAAGAGGAGACTTGCGGTAGATGATGTCCTCGCGGGAAGGCCCGTTCGTGACCATCGTGATCGGGAAGCCGATCTGCTGCTCGATGAAGTTCACGTAATCCTGTGCTTCCTGCGGCAGATCCTCGAACTTGCGGATGCCGCGGATGTCGCACTTCCAGCCCTTCATGGTCCGGTAAACCGGCTTGCATCTCTTGAGATCCTTCGTTACAGGGAAGTCTTTGATCTCTTCCCCGTCGAGCTCGTAAGCAACACACACCGGAATCTCGTCGAGATAGCCGAGGTCATCCAGCACCGTGAACGCAACGTCCGTCGCTCCCTGCACACGGCAGCCATAGCGGCTCGCAACGCAGTCGTACCAGCCAACTCTTCTGGGGCGGCCGGTCGTCGCGCCGTACTCGCCGCCGTCGCCGCCGTGATTGCGCAGCGTCTTGGCCTCATCGCCGAACACCTCGGAAACGAATTCACCCGCGCCTACCGCGGAAGAATAGGCCTTGGAAACGACCACGATCTGCTGAATCTCGTACGGCGCGATGCCGCAGGATACCGCGCCGAATGCCGCAAGCGGCGACGAGGAAGTCACCATGGGATAGATGCCGTTGTCGGGATCCTTCATGGTGCCCAGCTGCCCCTCTAGCAGGACCGTCTTCTTCTCCCGCAGCGCATTGAAGAGATACAGGGAAACGTCGCCGACGTAAGGCCTGACCTCTTCCCTCACCTTTTTGATCCAGGCAAGGAGCCCTTCCCGGTCGATCGGGGCCGCGTTGTAATACTGCGTCAGCAGGACATCCTTCTCATCCGCAATCGTGTTGATCTTCTCTGTCAGGACATCGTCGTCCTGGAAGAACTCATTGACCTCCCAGCCGATCTTCGCGTACTTGTCCGCATAGAACGGGGAAATACCAGACTTCGTGGAACCATAGGACTTGCCCGCAAGCTTTGCCTCGCGCAGCGTATCGAGCTCGACATGGTAAGGCATCATGACCTGCGCTCTGTCAGAGATCATGATCTGCGGAGTGGGAACGCCCGCGTCCGTGATCGCCTGCAGCTCCGACATGAACTTCTCGATATCCAGCGCCACACCGGCGCCCATGATGTTCATGATGTTCTGGTGGAAAACACCAGACGGGATCGTGTGCAGTGCGAACTTGCCATACTCATTTTTGATCGTGTGGCCCGCGTTCGCGCCGCCCTGGAAACGAATGACAATATCCGCAGAATCTGCCAGGGTATCTGTTATTTTTCCTTTGCCCTCGTCGCCCCAGTTCGCGCCTACAACTGCCTTAACCATTCTCGTACCCTCCTGAAAGGTTGATGACCGCAGAAGGCAGCGATCGACGCGCCTTTGCCAGCCACCTATGTTGACAGTTCAGAACTATCGTTTCTGAACTGTTACGCAGGCCGCACATGCAGATTTTGCTGCGCAAAAGTGCGGCCTGCCTGCTGAATATCTATTTTGGTACGCCCTCAGCAGCAAGCCCTTGGGCTTTTGCTTCGGGCTGTACTGAACAGATACCCGGCCTGTAACGTTTGAATTCATCTGTGCGGAGGGAACACCCCACGCACCAGAGCTAATCATACGGCTATGCATAGCATAAGTAAAATCAATATTTCTGATATAATACATAAGATGTGCTAATGTTCTGTGGGAAGGGCAGTCTCCGTTCGGGTGGATTTGTCAGTCCTGATTCCGTTCCTTTTCCCGCAGCAGTTCCATGGACTTATCCAATATCCTCTCCTTGCGCACGGTGAGCATAGTCTTGTAAAAGGTCTTTTGCAGGTCCGTGATCGCAGGTGTCTCATTGATCAGCGCATCGATCTTATCCATATCAATTCTTGGCAGAATCCGTTTGAGAGCAGCATTGCAGTCACTGTATTGCAGGGAGGAAATAAAGTCATAGTACCGGATTTTCCTGCCGTCCTGCCGAATACCGGAGAGCGGAATCCACCAGTGTATTCTTCAGCGATGCAAAATCCTGCAGCACAGTGTCGTAGGTGGTGAAATCCTTGCATGCTACCACAACCTGGCTCTTTCCGTTCACGCGATAGGTCCCGAGTATCGTTTCCTGCACCGGAATGCCAATGATTTCAAAAATGTGCGAACCGATATATTCTGAGATGCAGCTGTTCGTATAGCTCATTTCCCTGTTCCTGCTCGGGTGAGGAGGGAACTTGAGCATATACTGCTCGCCCTGATATATGATGGCAATCTTGCCGCCGTTCGCGCCGGCGTAAGCCTTCTTGCGGGTGGGCATACTCGTAAAATCTATCATAGGTCATTCTCCATTCGTAAATACTCGCGGCGAAGATATTCTGCCTGCTCCGGGGATATGCTCTGGTCGACTTCCGCGCTGTTGATGTCGGCATTCAGTTCACACCAGTAAAGGTCCCAGTGGATATCCGTGCCTCCGGCATCTTCAATGGCCCATGATTTCTTCATCGCAGCCAGTGACTCGTCCAGATAGGGAGGCAGTCCCTTCTCGAGATAACTCTTATCCTTCGGAAGTCCAGTCTTGGCATCGTACCCGTCCGGATCTCTCTTCATCTCATCCTCCTTCGATTGCTGCTGTGTATATTCATTGTATGCAACCATGCAAACAGCGTCAAACATCCATACCATTCGCCATTTCTGCCCGATTCATGTATACTGATAGCGGTTTGCGGCTGTGCCGCTTCCACTCAAAACTAAATCATACTACAGGTGCCGCCTGTCGCCATGGCAGGTGCATGAGGAGGCTAAGGATGGCAGATCATGACAAGTATGTAAGCCCGCTTTCCACCAGATACGCGAGCAAAGAGATGCAATATATTTTCTCTCCGGACAAGAAATTCCGAACCTGGCGGCAGCTCTGGATCGCCCTTGCGGAAACAGAGAAGGAGCTCGGCCTGGATATTACAGATGAGCAGATTGAGGAGCTCAAGGCACACGCCGATGACATCAATTACGATGTCGCCGAGGCGAGGGAGAAGGTTGTCCGTCATGACGTCATGAGCCACGTTTACGCATACGGTCAGCAGTGTCCGAAGGCAGCCGGCATCATCCACCTGGGCGCGACATCCTGCTACGTCGGCGATAACACAGACATCATCATCATGAGAGATGCGCTCCGCCTCGTGAAGAAGAAGCTCGTCAACGTCATTGCCACCCTCGCGAAATTCGCTGAGGAATACAAAGATCAGCCGACCCTCGGCTTCACACATTTCCAGCCCGCGCAGCCGACAACAGTTGGCAAGAGAGCGACGCTGTGGATCAACGAATTCATGCTCGATCTCGATGAGGTGAACCACACGATTGGTCAGCTCCGCCTCCTGGGTTCCAAGGGCACGACCGGCACACAGGCCTCCTTCGTGGAACTGTTCAACGGCGACCTTGACAAGGTGGACCAGCTCGATCCCATGATCGCAGAGAAGATGGGCTTTGACTCCTGCTACCCCGTCTCCGGCCAGACCTATTCCAGAAAAGTTGACACCTTCGTACTGAACACCCTCGCGGGCATTGCCTCCTCCTCCATGAAAATGGCGACCGACATCCGCCTGCTGCAGCACCTCAAGGAAGTGGAAGAGCCATTTGAGAAAACACAGATCGGCTCCTCTGCCATGGCCTACAAGCGGAACCCGATGAGAAGCGAGAGAATCTGCTCCCTCTCCAGATACGTGATGGCCGATGTCATCAACGGCGAAGTCACAGCCGGCACACAGTGGATGGAGCGCACCCTCGATGACTCCGCGAACAAGCGCCTCTCCATCCCCGAAGGGTTCCTTGCAATCGACGGCGTCCTGGATCTTTGCCTGAATGTCACGGACGGCCTCAAGGTTTATCCCAAGGTCATCGAAAAGCATCTGCGCGCTGAGCTGCCCTTCATGGCAACCGAAGGCATCATGATGGATGAAGTGAAAATGGGAGGCAACCGCCAGGATTATCACGAGAAGATCAGAGAACTCTCCATGATCGCCGGTCAGCACGTCAAGGAAGAAGGCAGAGACAACGACCTGCTCGACCTCATTGCCGCAGATCCCATGTTCCACATGACAAGAGAAGAGCTCAACAAATACATTGATCCGAAACTCTTCGTCGGCGCGGCTCCTCACCAGGTGGAGCGGTATCTTTCCACCGTCATCCGCCCCATGCTCAATGAGAACCGAGACCTTCTGGGCGTCACCGCTCAGATCAACGTTTAATATTGTCCTTGTACAACAACAGCCGGCATTAAAATGCCGGCTGTTTTGCTCTGCGATAACCATCCTTCATATCCTGGATGGTTTGATGCAGGGCAATTTCATAATTGGTTTCCTGACCCAGATCCCGGTAGCGCATCAGCTGATCGACCGATACCTTGTCATCCGATTCCGCGTAACGGGCATTGGCCTCTCTCACCCTCTTCTCCAGCTCCAGAGACGCGTTGTAGCTCTCCGGATGCTCCGAAATGAACGCGACATACTCCGCATCCGACAGCCCGAACCGAATGGCCGCCAGATACTCCAGATAAACCGAAGAGCTCCCGGAAATATCGTAAGCCTTCTTGAACGCATCGGCTGCCGCACGAAAACGGAACAGGTCGGTGTAGATCCTGCCGATTCTGCGGCACACATCCGCGCGCATCTGCCTCTCCGGTTCCGGCAGATCATCGAGGATGGACTCGTACTCGTTCAGCGCCTGGTAGGATTGACCGTTCTCCGCCATGTAACCGGCCCTCTTCGCCCTCTTCTCGAACGGCTCCATGCCGACGCCGGAAGATACGATCTGCCTCGTGCGGATCTGTTTGTCCTGCGAAACATACCCCGCAAAGTCAAGGATGGTGGACACAAAATCCGACAGCGCCCTCTCTTTGCCAAGGTAGGTGTTGAGCTTCTTTGACAGCTCCGGCAATCCCAGATCCGTGCCAATCCACGCGACCAGCTCCGGATCCATGATGTCCGTATCCAGGAACTGCGCGCTCTGTACGAGCGAGTAGCACAGCTCCTCGATCGAGTAAATATTCCGTTCGATTTTAGCGATGTGGTAAGGCTTCTTTGCGAGCTTACCCGTCGCGATGATCACACGACTCATAAATTCTCCTACTACAGATCGGGCGGCTCTATGGCATTCAGCCGTGAAGGGGCACCCGTGGGACTACCCGGGGCGCCGGATGTCAGGCAGGCTGGAGTCACATGTCGGACACATGGATAGCGGCTATAACCGGCTTTTCCGGTTATGACCGCCGTTCGCGTCTCCGACATGTGCCTCGAAGTTTCCCGGTTCCGCTGCGCCCCATCCATGAACCCCGGCCTTCAGTCGATCGTAATCGTCTGCTCCCAGCGAAGGCCGCTCGATGGGAAAATCTCGCCAAAACCCATGTCCTCCAGGAAAAGCTTCACCTTGTCCGGCGCCGACATCGAGAAATGCATCCGGATCCTCGTCGTCCTGCCCTCCCGCATCGGAAGACCATCGAGGCGGATCAGGAAATCCTTCGACTGACCGCCGGTGAGAGGCGTCAGCGTTAAATGAACCTCATTGCCGTCCTCCAGGATCACATCGTCCTCCGCGGCCGCCTCATACCAGTTGACACCGGCGTCGAGAATTGAGTGCAGCACCGTACTGCCCTTTTGCAGGCCGCGGATGCCGATATTCGCCTTCAGCCGGTTGCTGTCCAGGAAATAGTAATCCTGCGCAATCTCCGGATTGCAGATCTTGCAGTAGGCGCCGTAACCCGCGCCCTTGCTGTAGAGATTGTTGCCGATGAACGCGCGCCTGCCCTTGCACAGGAACAGGATCGAGCGCTTCATCCACTTGCCGTCGAACCCGTTGCCGATAAGATACACCGACGAGAACCGGTCCCTCCCGATCGCATCCGTGATGATCTTCAGGAACTCGCTGTCCCTCCCGTCCGCGTCCTCCGAGTAGAGCCCGGGAATGACCTGTTCCTCCCGGTAGGCGACATGCGGCCGCACGCGCAGATTGTATCGCATCTTCGAGATACGCAGCGGGCCGTCCTTCGTGTACTCGCACAGAATGGATCCCGGCTCCCGCACCGTGTCCGCCTGCATGAGGAGGAAATTGTAGAAGGAATTCGCATAGCCTTCATAGAAGACATCACAGGCAAGATTCAGCCTCTGCTTCACATTCTCGAGAATGCCGATCATCTTCTCATTCATCTGCCGCGCCGTGAACATGATCGCGCTGATCTCGGACGTCGGCACGACCGTGCTGATGAGGGCAAGACAGCGGTTCACGAAGAGGGCGAGGAGTGCCGTCGGCTCATACTCACTGTCCTCAATCCGTACCAGCTGCCCCTCCAGGGCGAGGGATAAGAGCTTCGGAATGTAAGTGCTGCTCCCGTCGGCAGCCGCCCTCTGTGCATCCAGGCCGCAGGACCAGTGATTCACGCGGGCCGCCTTGGCAATTGCCGTCGGGATATCGAATTTCTCCTGACCCGGCAGGAGCGAGAAGGTCGCCGGTTCCTTCGGCGGGCGCCTGCCCGGATTCTCCATATAGGAAATCTGGCAGTAGTCATCCCGAAGGTCGAAGCCGACGAAGAATCTCCCCTGCGGAGTTTCAGGTGCTTTGTCGAATAAC
This sequence comes from Lachnospiraceae bacterium NK3A20, assembly GCA_900107575.1. GTDB lineage: Bacteria > Bacillota > Clostridia > Lachnospirales > Lachnospiraceae > CAG-791. The sequence continues at coordinate 121,296 of FNQX01000006.1, forward strand.
ATTAATGTACTCCATCCTCTCCGGCAGCGTATTCCTCGAAAATGCTCTTCACAAGGTATGCTCTGTGGGAGTAGTTGCTGATCCTCTCCAGCGCTTCCTCATCCCTGCCGAGCGCCGCCAGCATGGAAATGCGGTTGATCATGCCGAAGCGGTCGTCGCTCTCTTCCGGGATCCGGGCATCCTGCCCGATCGTTCCGCTCTCGACCACGTTCTTCTCTGCGGCATCGTCCGTGATGTAATAGTGCATCTGCTCGCCGAAGAACAGCAGGAAGCCGGTCACATAGACCCCCTCGTACATCTCCTTCATCTCGCGCGCCGCGTATTTATCCCGCGTGCCGTTTTTCTCCATCGCATAGTGATAGAGAATGTGCGCGCCGGAAATGTAATGCTTCGCATGGTATTCCACGAGCGTCTCGTCCGCGTACGCCTGCAGCTCCGGCATGACGCCGATGAACTGACGAAAGAACGGGAAAATGATCCCTTCCGCGAGAAGATCCTGCAGGAACAGCCTTGTCACCTCCAGCTCCGTGTCCGCGATCTCTCCGGATCTTTCCGCACGGTCCTTCAGCCAGGCAATGCGGCAGATGTCGACGATCGGAACGCCCTCTCTGCCATACGCCGCGATGAGATCGAACTGCTGCCGGCTCATCTGCCCGTCGCCGGTGAAATAGAAGTGCGCGCTCTGCGCCACGGCGTTGGAGAGGAGCTCCTGATCCGCGCCGCCCGCCATATAGTGATCAATGATCTCCTCCCTTGATGACAGCTGCACGCCGGTGAAGAGAATCTGGATCAGCATCCTGCGGCAGAGAACATAGTCGTCCGTTCCGAACCCTTCGCAGGCCTTTCGGATCTCCTCGAGCTCCGAGGTGAGTCCGTCGAAATAGGCGCCCATATAGGCGAGAAGGCTCTCGTCATATTTGCCCTTCAGGAAACACTCGTGCACGATCTCGGAGAAAGCAGGATCATCCGCGATGTGCTCGTCGTACAGGATGCGCGAACACAGCCGCATGAGCGCCGAGCCGTCGACGCCGAACGCACCGAACTGTTCCAGCCAGGCGAGGGCCTTGTCGTTGAGCCCGCGAATCGCCATGTACTGGATCACCTCCGCTCTCGCCTCGGCATCCAGCCGGTCCGGTTCCATCGACAGGAGATATTCGTCGAGCTCCCTGTCGTCGTCGCGGTCGTGGTAATAGTGGAGGAGCTTCATCTGCAGCTGCTGTCGCACCTCGTCCACCAGCTCGCTCGAATCCGTGAGCCGGCGAAGCCTTGCCGCCCCCTGCTCCGTCATCGCCTCCTGTCCCGCCAGGCCGGACAGGTACAGATCGAATCCGCTGCTCGAAGTATCGTACGCCATCAGGATTTCGGAGAGCTTCTTCTCATCCATCATGCGGCTGATCTCATAGTCCACGCTGGACGCGTAGCGGTTCCCTGCATCGTCCTCGAAGAAGAGCTGCACATCGCTCCCATAGATCGGAAGATAGCAGGTGCCGTTCGTGATCGGGTAATACTGTTCCTCCCGGCAGCGCTCGTAGAGGACCACGACGCGGTGGACGTTCGGATTGGTCACGGTCAACTTCACGGTGAAAATAACAGACGTCGCCGCATTCGCGATCTCCGAGGTCAGCGCCCTGCCATCCGTAAGGTAATGCTCATACAGAAAGGCAAGGTCTTTGTCCATCCTGTGCTGCAGGAGGGCAGTCTCCGTGAACTGGTCCATCTGCTGCCGATACTGTTCGTAAACTTCCGCATACTGATCCCGGTGCTCCGACAGATACCGGTAGAGGTATGCTTTCCTCCCGTAGGGAAGGCTGCTCTGGTAGGCGAAATACATAATGACCATCTGGGGAATTTCCCCCTCATAGTCATCCGGCATCGACATCATGTAGTAATCAAAAAGGCGCGTGATGGATAACTGCGCGTCTACCCCCTTCTGATACCAGGGGAAATATCGGGAATCCGTCTCATTGCCGCGGATGAGGATCGTACAGATGCTGGCGAGAGTCTCTTCTTTCGTCGCCGCCAGTCCCTCTTCCTCATAGCCGCGCACCAGGATGCGCAGGGTCTTCCGGGAGAAGCTCTTCTCCCGCTGCGCGAGATAGTTGACCTGCGTCATCACGGTGTAGGTGAGGATCCCGTGTTTCGCCGCATAGAGGAGCGTCTGCTGCTCAAATTCACCCAGCTCCCGCATGATGGCAGGGTTGGACTGGATGAGCGCGTAGGCTTCGAGATACAGAATGGGGCTTCTCGTTCCCAGATCGAACTGGTCTCTGAGCTCCAGCCACGCGCTGGCAGGCCTCTCCTGAATGGCGCCGGTTGCATACAGAAGGAGCCAGAGAATCCAGAAGTTGTCGGGATTTCTCTTGCTGCGGTCCTCGAGCTCGCGCAGTGCGTCATTGGTCACGCTGTTCACATAGATCGGATCTTCCCCCGTCTGTTCGCAGCACAGGATCGTGAGGTACATGCGGTAGCTGTAGGCAACGTCATCCTCCAGATCGTACTGCGCGATGGAGAACATCGGCAGATTTCCGATGTCTCCCGAGAGCTTCCGGTTGAAATTCTGCAACTCAAATAAGGCGTCGTCATTTTTGTGCGCCGTCAGGAGATAGTGAATCTTATAGAGGGGAACGTAAGTATTGTTCCGGTCGATGTCGTAGAGCTTGCGGATACTGCTGCTCACACTGTCCGTGAACTCGCGCCCGGAGAGCTTCTTCGCGCGGAAGTCTTCGAAGGCGCACATCATGCTGCTGATGATCCTCTTCTGCTCCCTGTGGTGAATGGTGCGAAGTGCAGTGCTCGCGCAATAGCGCACGGTGATCTGAATAGATATTTCCTTAAAAGGCGCACGCAGGATGAGCCGTCCCAGATTGACGCCGGCATGCAGCCCCTCAGGGTCGATGCCAAAGGCAAGGTCGCAGCTGCCCTCGCGGAAATCCTGCGCATCGAGCTCGTGTTTGGCAATGCGCAAAAAGCTCCCTTCCGTATAGACATCCAGCTTCGTATATCCCCAGCCATTGCGTTTGATGTTCAGAACTTCCTCGACCAGTGCCTCCTCACGCAGCGGCAGGTCGATCGTGATGTCCGTCTTCTCCGGGATGAATTCGACCGGAGCCTTCTTGTGGATCGCAACGAGGAACTCCTCCACGTTGGTCATGTTGGAAGGCCTTGCAGACAGCCCGCGGTACAGTTCTTTTTCCTTTTTCTCCGACGCTGTGAACACGGTCGGGAACGCGGGATGATAGAAAACATCACAGGCTTCCTTCCAGTTCGTTCTGGCGAGGTTCGTGAAATGGTAGAGATTGCGCACGGGACCAAGGCTCGAGTCGATGGAAACGCGCATGAATTTCACAGAGAACGGCAGCTTGTACTCGTCCTGATTGGAGATGATGCGGAAATACCCATCGACCGTATCCCCCTCCGAAAAGGGCGTACCGTCGAACCGGTAGCTGATCTCGTCCCTGCTGCCGGAAAAAGTCGTCGTCAGACACTTCATGCACAGGCGTGAGCTCAGCACAAAACCCGTGATCGTATCATTGGAATTTCCGTAAATCGTAAAGGTACCTTCGCGGACTTCACCCGGCGCGAGAGTCAGCGTGACCGACTCAGCCGAGAATGTCAGCTCCGTTTTGGGGGTGTGGAATTTCTCCCCGCCCATCTTGTTCTGTTCCTGAAACTGCAGCATGAAGATACCTCTGAATAGATAAAAATTTCCTCCGGAACCGCCAGACAGTTCCAGAGGAAATTTTATCACACATCCCTGTTATTTTCACCCGCGCATATCGAACGTTTGTTTTGCACTGACCTCGCTCCATCAGTTTCTATACAAAACTTCATGGCTGTTGAGCAGAGCGTGCTGCGGGTTGAGCTGTACAGATACTCTTGTCTTACTCGGCCTTGGACTCACTGCCTTCGGCTGTCTGCGTTGCATCGCTCTCGTCTGCCGCAGCCTTCGTCGCTTCCTTGGATCCGGCGTCGTCCTTCGGCTTCTCCCTGGGTTCCTCCATGGAAGGATCGACCTCATCGAGAGACTTGCCTGCGAGAACTTCCAGCACCGCGTTGGTGCGCTCAACGAACCTTGCCATCTCGGCGGGAGACAGAGGTGCGTTCTGGATCTTCGCCATATCATAGAGCTGCTCGCAGATGAGCTTCGTGTTCTTCGTCGTCTTGTGTGCGAGGACGTATTTCACGAGCGGATGACGGTAGTTGAGAACGAGTGTCTCGCCCTCTCTGCCGAAGTCGCCCATGGAGCCCATGCCGCCTGCCGCGTACATCTTCATCATATCCTGCATACGGCGGTTCTGCTCATCGACCTTGAGGATCGAGGAGATGTTCTTGTCTCTCAGATTGTCGACATCCACCTTGAGCTTATCGTCCGAGAGTGCGCGCCGCACGACCTTCTCGATCTCGGGCTGTACCTTTTTGAGCTCTTCCTCATCCTTCTTCGAGGACTTTTTCTTCAGCACTTCATCGACACCGGCATCAATTCTGACGAAGTGGATGCCTTCGTTTTTCATCTCGAGCTGCTGAATGAACGGAGCGTCGATGTTGTGGTCGAGGATGAAGGCCTGCATCTTGTGATCGCGGAAGACCCTGATGTACTGGCCCTGCTGCTGCTCATCCGTGACGTAGTAGATGGTCTCGTTCTTCGGCTCCGCCTTTTCCTCTGCCTTCTTGTCACCATCTGTACTGGTGGCCTTGCTGTTTTCCGAAGGCTTCTCCTCCTCAGTCTCGACCTTATTGCCGTTCTCATCGGTCGCCGCGCTCTCTTCCGATGCCGCGCTGACATTGATCTTCAGTGCGTCCGGCAGGGTCTCATAGCCGCCATCCAGATCCTTGAAGAGGATGTAGTCGCGCATCTTCTCCGCGAACTTGTCATCCTTCAGCACCCCGTATTTGATAAACGGGCTGATGTCATCCCAGTATTTGTTGTAATTCTCGCGGTCCGTCTTGCACATGCCGGCAAGCTTCTCCGCGACCTTCTTCGTGATGTAGTCACTGATCTTCTGTGCGAAGCCGTCATTCTGCAGCGCGGAACGGGATACGTTGAGCGGCAGATCCGGGCAGTCGATCACGCCCTTTAACAGCATCAGATACTCGGGGATAACCTCCTTGATGTTGTCGGCGATGAAGACCTGATTGTTGTAGAGCTTGATCACGCCCTCCGCGGACTCGTACTCGAGGTTGAGCTTCGGGAAATAGAGGATGCCCTTCAGGTTGTAAGGATAGTCCATGTTGAGATGAATCCAGAACAGGGGCTCCTTGTAGTCGTTGAACAGCTTGCGGTAGAACTCCTTGTACTCTTCGTCCGTGCAGTCCTTCGGTGTCTTCTCCCAGAGAGGGTGCGTATCGTTGACAAGTTCCGGCCTCTTACGGATCTTGAGTTTCTTCTCGGGCTCCTTGCCATCCTTCTCCGCCGCCTTCTTCTCGTCGTCGGACGGCTCCAGTTCTTCGATGACGACATCGTCCGGGCGGCGCTCCGCTGCCGGTATCGTCTCGGTCTCCTTCGTATCCTTCACGGAGAGGTAAATCTCGGTCGGCATGAAGCCGCAGTATTTCCGGATAACTTCCTTCGCCTTGTAGTAGTTGGAGAACTCCACGCAGTCGTCGGAGAGGTGCAGAGTCACGGTCGTGCCGAAGCCCCCGCGTGTCGCATCTTCCATCGTATACTCGGAAGAGCCGTCGCACTCCCAGTGCACCGCGGTTGCGCCCGGCTGGCAGGAGAGCGTGTCGATCGTGACGAGGTCAGCTACCATGAACGCGGAATAGAAACCGAGACCGAAATGGCCGATGATCTGATCGTTGTTCGCCTTGTCCTTGTATTTCTTCATAAAGGCTTCGGCGCCGGAGAAAGCGATGTCGTTGATGTATTTCTTCACCTCATCCGCCGTCATGCCCAGGCCGTTATCGGTCACGGTGACCGTCTTCTCGTCCGGATTCAGTACAACGTCAATTCTGGGCTTGTAACCTTCCGGAAGAGAAATCTCTCCCATCAGCTCCAGCTTCTTCAGCTTCGTGATCGCATCACATCCGTTAGAGATCAGCTCACGATAGAAGATGTCATGATCCGAATACAGCCACTTTTTGATGATCGGGAACATGTTCTCGCTGTTGATAGATAACTGTCCTTTTTCTGCCATTGTCAATTCACACTCCTTGCTTCGTAATGTCGTAACAGTTCACCCGCAGGGGGCCGAACGGTTACGCAACTGCATGAATGCATCTCCCTGCAACATGGACCCGTGCCGATGAGATACCTCACAAGGGATAATTCTAGTCATGATAGAACAGAAATGCAACCCAAAATTAGCACTCATTTTACATGAGTGCTAACAATGAATCGGGGTCAAGCCCATTTCCTGTGGGATTGACCCAAATTTCTATTCCGGGAAATATTGCTCGTAGGTGGTGAAGAACGTGTCGGTAGAAATGTTGGGATCTGTGACCAGCGTGATCTCCGCGTATTTATCCTCATCGAGATTGTAGTCGATATCCTTAATGTAGGCGTCGTAGGCGGTCTCGAAGGCGTCGCTTCGCCGCTTCGTGAGTATTGTCTCCTTGTTCGCGTCTGTCTGCGCGCGATCGAACCCCTTCACACACTTGAGAATGCGGTAGCCGTCGTTCGTCTCAATGACCCCGCTGATCTTCCCGACATCCAGGGCGAAGGCAGCATCCTCGAGCGCGGGGTCGCTCCCGTCGTGAGCCACGATGAGCTCTCCCGAATCCGCCTCATTGTATTTCGCGACATAGTTGTCGAACGGCACTCCGGTGAGATTCTCCATCCCGTCCCGGATTTCCTCCAGGATGGCGTCAGCCTGCACCTTTGCCGCCGCCCTCCCATCAGCGTCAAGATCGGTACGGTTGCCGAGAGCATCTTTCTCATAAGTCGGGATAAGAATCTGCTGGCAGGTGACAGTCCTTGCCTCATCATCCGATACCTCGTCGCTCACCGCAGAAATGATGGTGTCGTACTCTTTCCCGGCGAGCGCATACTCCTCATACATCGCGGTGATCTCATTCTCATCCGCAGCGAAATACGTCTTCTCCTCTGCCGAGAGGCTGTCATAGTAGTCTGTCGCGGCCTGTTCCGCCTTCGCCGTCTCCTCTTCGGAAAGGGAGAGCTCCGCGTCCTTTGCCATGAGGTTTAATACCTTCACCTTGGCGAGCCGCGCGAGGGCGTTGTCCTTCACGGCAAGGGGCAGTCCTTCATTGCCCTCATGACTCCAGATGTCCTCGCCAAATGTCGACTCATATTCCCGCTGCAGATTCGTGTAATAGATGCGAAGCTCCGACTCCCGGCCGGAGGCTTCCCCGACGGTGAAGAGCTCATCTCCGAGGAACCCTGTCGTCAGCACGACCTTGTGCCCCGCGATCCGGAACTGCCCGCAGCCCGCAAGGAGTGCTGCCGTGGCGGCAAGGCTCACCGCCAGCCCTGCAGCCCTGTGTGAAATTGTCTTCCCTCGCCTTTTTCTCATCTCACCTCTTTGTCCCCGAGAATTGATCTTGCGACGGACAGACCGTTCGCCGACGCCTGCTGCAGGCCTCTCGTGATGCCCGCGCCGTCGCCGATCGCGTAGAGTCCATGGACGGAAGTCTCGAACTCCCTGTTGACCACGACCTTGTTGGAATAGAACTTGACCTCGACGCCATACATCAGTGTCTCGTCGCTGGCGATGCCGGGCGTCACCTTGTCGAGCGCATAGATCATCTCTTCCAGGTCGAGCATGATGCGGTGCGGGAAAACAAGAGACAGGTCTCCCGGTACGGCATCTTTGAGCGTCGGGATCAGATTGTTGCGGCAGAGTCTCTCATCGGTGGTACGCCGCCCTCTCTTGTAGTCGCCGAAGGTCTGCACGAGGATGCGATTGCCGCAGAGCATGTTGGAGAGCTGCGCGATCATCTTGCCGTACTCGATGGGCGTCTTGAACGGCTTCGTGAAGTTCTTGGAGACAAGGAGCGCGAAATTCGTGTTGTGTGTCTTGCGCTCTTTCCCCTTGTAGGCATGGCCGTTCACGACCGCGAGGTTGTCGTCGTAGTATTCGGTCGCAACTTCTCCCGAAGGGTTCGTACAGAAGGTGCGCACCTTATCGTCGAAAGTCGGTGTATGGTAAACAAGCTTCGCCTCATAGAGGTTGTCGTTGAGGTACTGCATGACCTCGTCTCTGACCTCCACGCGGATGCCGATATCTACCGTGCCGGGTGTCGATTCGATACCGACCTTCTCGCACTGACCATCCAGCCACTCCGCGCCGTCACGGCCGACCGCGACAACGACCTTCGGCGCCGTGAAGGTCTCGCCCTTGCCGGTCTTCACCCCGGAGACGACATTGTTCTCAATGAGAATCTCGGCCACCGGATCGTCGAACTTCATGTCGACGCCGACTTCCTTCAGATGGTCTTCCATCCGGGAATAGATCTGGTAGCCGACCTCCGTGCCCAGGTGCCGGATCGGGCACTCGATGAGCTTGAGGTTCGCCGTGATCGCCTTCGCGCGGATGTCGCGGATCTCCTTCTCCCTGCCGATGCCCCAGATATCCGTGGGCGCGCCGAATTTGAGATAGATATCGTCCGACTCGTGGATCAGCTTCGTCGCCTCATCGTACCCCAGGATCTCGGGGAGGGTACCGCCGACATCAGGCGAGAGCGAGAGCTTGCCGTCGGAGAAGGCGCCCGCACCGGAGAAGCCCGTCGTGATCGCGCAGGGCTTGCAGTGCATGCATTTGCCCGTCAGTCTCTTGGGGCAGTTCCTCTTCTCAATCGCGTGGCCCTTCTCGAGGAGCAGGACCTTCAGATTCGGCTCCTGCTCCTTGAGCTCGTATGCGCAGAAAATGCCGCCGGGGCCTGCGCCGATAATGATAACGTCATAGCTTGTGTTCACTGTGATTCGATCTCCTGTTATTTCCTCTTATAAGTGACAAAGGTGTAGGGCACGTCGAAATACGTCTGCTCCTCACCCTCGCCTGCCATCACCCAGTCCGGATCTCTGTCGAGGTTCGGGAACCAGACGTCCGCGTGATATTCATAGTCCACCTTTGTGACGATGGCGGTATCAATGTACGGCAGCATCTGTCTGTAAACAGCAGCGCCGCCGATCACATAGACATCGTCCGTGTCGTACTGCCTCGCCTCGTCCAGCAGCTCCTCGATGCTGTGGACGACGACCGCACCCTTGACGGAGAGTGAGCGGTTGGTGGAGAGGATGATATTCGTTCGCTTCTCCAGAGGCTGGGAGAGCGGGAAGGTTTCCAGCGTTTTCCTGCCGTAGACCACTACCTTGTTCAGCGTTTCCTTGCGGAACATGCGGTGGTCTCCCGGAATGGACACGAGGAGACCTCCCTGGTAGCCGATGGCCCAGTTCCTGTCTGCTGCTACGATTGCTTTCATTCTGCTCTTCTCCTTTTCGGTGCCGGCTCTGTATTATATGATATCAAAGCCTTTCCGTCAGCCGGGATTCTCGGCGGCCGCAGGACTTTGTTTCGCCGTTGCATATCTTCCTCGATTAAATCGCGATCGGAATGTTCCTGATCTGATCGCCCGCGACCTTGTAGTCGACCAGCTTCACGTCATCTCTCGTGAACTGATAGAAATCGTGGATGTCCGGATTGATCCACACCTTCGGTGCGGGCTGCGGCGTCCGGGACATCAGCTCTTTGACTGCGTCCACGTGCCTGTCATAGATGTGCGCATCCGCAACGACGTGCACGAACTCGCCCGCCTCCATGCCGACCGACTGCGCAATGAGCGCGAGGAGGCAAGCATACTGCCACTCGTTCCAGGCAAACGCCGCGAGGATGTCCTGTGAGCGCTGATTGAGAATGCCGTTGAGGGTCAGCTTATCGCTGCCCTTTTTCTGCGTGACGTTGAAGGTCATGCTGTAGGCGCAGGGATAGAGGTGCATCGCGTGCAGATCCTGAAACGTGTAGATGGAGGCGAGTATCCTGCGGCTGAACGGATTCACCTTGAGATCGTAGAGCACCCTGTCGACCTGATCCATATAGAATGCGCCGCCGATGCCGCGGATGGCATGGGCGCGCCGAATCGCCGTCTGCGCGTTCAAATCCAGCGAGCCGCCGTTGCCCGGATCCGAAGGGATCAGGGTATCTCCATCGTAGGTCGTCGAGGGAATCTCGAACTCGCCGAAGGCAGTCAGAAGATTCTCTTTGGTCACGTCATAGTATTTGTTCTTCACCGACATCTGATAACCGTAAGCCCTGCCGATCGAACCTTCCGTGTCCGCCCACTCATCCCAGACGCCCGAGTGGAGGTCGTGGATGTTGTTGGATTTCTGCTGCCAGATCCAGAGGAGCTCATCGAGCGCGCTCTTGATCGGCGTTTTACGGAGCGTTAAGACAGGGAACTCCTTCGAAAGGTCATACCTTGTCACCACGCCGAATTTCTTGATCGTGTAGGCCGGTGTGCCATCAGGCCAGTGCGGGCGCACCTTCTGCCCTTCCGTCGTCGTGCCGTTCTCTATGATGTCCGTGCACATACTGATGAAATTCTCGTCAATCTTTGCCATAACCATACCTCATATTACACATCACATAGTTTGCGGCATCCGCAGGCGAAAAATCCGTGACAGGGTTCTGCCGCATGACAAGAGCTGCCGTTCCCCCGGAACCGCAGCCCTGATATTATATCCTAATAATTAATTTATTGGGCAGGGGTGTCTGCCGCCGAGAGCCCTGTTCCATAGAGGATTCTCGCCAGCTCTGAATCCTTGTCCAGCATGAGCGTCTTGTTCTCACCCTTAAGAGAGCTCTTGAGCGCGTCGAGACTTCGCATGTAGTTGTAGAAGTCCGCCTCGTCCTTCGTATCGTAGGCTGCCTGCAGGATCTTCATGTACTCGGATTCACCCTCGGCCTCGAGGACATCCGCCTGCTTGCTCGCCTCCGCCTTCATGACGGTCACCTGCTTATCCGTGTCGTTGCGGATCTTCTGCGCCCTGGAGTCGCCTTCCGCCTTGTAGGAGGCGGCGATGTTCTGACGCTCTGAGATCATGCGCTCATAGACGGCTTCCTTGTTGTCGTCGGGCAGGTCAAGCGACTTGATCTGCGCCGAGATAATGGTGACGCCGTACTGTCCGATGTCCGAATTGGATTCTTCCGTGATCATCTGGGTGAGCTTCTCTCCGCGGGAGGCAATGACCTCATCCTGCGTAAGAGAGGAGATCACGTTCTTCGTCGCGTTATACACGGCGGCTTCGATCCTCTCCTGTGCCCTCGCGTCGATCGCGTTCAGCGTCTGGATATATTTTGTCGGGTCTGTGACCTCCCACAGAACGTAATCATCAGCGATCATGGATTTCTTGTCCTTAGTGATGACATCTGACTTGGGAATGTCGTACAGGTTGGTCGCCGCGCTGATCTTCTGTACGCTCTGGACGAATGGTATCTTGAGCTTGAGGCCCGGTGCCTTTTCGATCCGGACAATTTTGCCGAACTGACGGACAGCCGCGTACTGTTTCACCTGCACTGTGTAGAACGCCTCGGAGAGGACGAGCACCGCGGCGATTGCGAGGATAATGCCTATGATTTTAGCTGCCTTCTTCACTGTTCGTCACCTCCCTCTGTTGTTACATTACCTGTCCCTGCCGTGCTGCCTGCCTCTCCTGCAGCACTCTCCTCCACAGAGAAGGGTTCGAGCGGCAGGAGCTTCTCGGTATTGCCGTCGGTGATGATCACCTTGAGATCCGGCAGGATATCCTCCATAGTCTCGTAGAAAAGTCTCTGCTTCGTGATGAGAGGATACAGCCTGTACTGCTCATACAGGTCGTGGAAACGCTGCGCCTGGCCTTCCGCCTCGGCGATTCTCGCTTCCTTGCCGGCCTCCGCGCTCTGCGTGATCCTGTCCGCCTCTGCTTCCGCCGCGGGGATCTGCTCTGACTTGTATTTATTCGCGTTGTTGATCGCGGTGTCCGCACCCTGTTTCGCCGTTTCAACGGACTTGAATGCAGATACGATTTCCTCGGTCGGCGGCTCCGCGTCCTGTACCGAGAGATTCACGACCACCAGGCCGATATTGCGCCGCTCGAGCTCCGCCGTGAGGCGTTCCTTGACCTCTGCCTGGATCTGGCTCTTGCCGGTCGTGATGACGTCATCCACGGGGTAGTCCGAGACAACGTTGCGAATCGAAGCCAGCGTCATGTTCTTCAACACCATCTCCGGCTGCTCCGAGTTGTAGAGATAGGCGACAGGATCGCTCACCTTGTACTCAAGGTAGAAATCAATGTCGACGAAGTTGAAATCAGAGGTGATCATGATCCCCTCGTCCTCATCGGTGAGATTCTGCCCGTCCTGCACGATGTAGCCGATGCCGGTGCCGTGGGTTGTCATGTCTACCTTGTGCACCTGCTGCAGGAGCGGCACCTTGAAATACAGGCCTGCGGTATCGGTCCTCACAACGTTCCCGAACATGGTCACGACCGCGTTCTCCTGCTCCGAGACGTTGTAGAAACAGCCAAAGCCCAGCACGAGAACGACCAGTACGAGCGCGATCCAGCCAATCATCGCGCCGAGGTTCTGCGGGCCGTGGCCCATTTTCCTGTTGCTGCTCCTGCCTGCTTTTTTCTCTCCTTTGTTGCCTGCACCTCCCTGCTGCCCGGCATCGTCAATATCAACGGTGTTGCCGGTTGAGGAATCGGTGTGGTGCCAGACAAAGGGATTCTTGTCCTGTTCGTCTTTTCTTCCCATAATCGTGGTCTCCTTACTGTGTGCTGCGGTAAAGCCAGCCGCGGTTGGTGTCTTTTACAGATGGCTTCACACTGGTGTGATCCTGTATTTCCTGCAGAGATCGTTGATCTCCTTCGTGAACTTATCCAGATCCTTGTTCGGGATGCCCTTTGCCTCCTCGATGGTCTGGGAAAGTCTCTTCTCTGCGATCCGAAGCTTCGTGTAGGAATCGGAAACGCTGTGCTCCGTGCCGCCCTCCCTGTGGATAGGCACGCCTTTGGCGGTCCGGATGAACGCGCCCCGGAGAAGATCGTATTTCGTTCCGGAGAACGGCGCCATCGCCCGGAAACCGTGCTCCTCCTCGAGACACGTGGCGAAGGATGTCGCCACCTCGTCGTCGCCGTGAACGACGAAGACCTGCCCTGGCTTCTCCGTAAAGCCCCGGATCCAGTCAAGGAGCCCGTTCTTGTCCGCGTGTCCGGAGAGTCCCTCCATCTCACGGATCTGCGCCCGCACCTTATAAGGGTCGCCGAAAATCTTGATCTCGTCCGCGCCATCGACGAGGCGCCTGCCGAGCGTTCCTTCCGCCTGGTAGCCGACGAAGAGGATCGTCGAGTCGGGATTGCAGATGTTGTTCTTCAAGTGGTGTTTAATCCTGCCCGCATCGCACATGCCGGACGCGGAGATGATGACCTTCGGCGTCTCATCATAGTTGATCGCGACAGATTCCTCCATCGTGATCGTCAGGTGGAGGCCACGGAAGCTGATGGGATTGATGCCGTTTCGCACCATCTCCATCGCCTCTTCGTCGAAACACTCCATGTCGTTGTCTTCGAACACGCTGGTCGCGCGCACCGCCATTGGCGAATCCACGTAGACCGGGAAGTTCGGATACTCCGGGAGCATGTTCTTCTCTTTGATCTGTTTGATGAAATAGAGGAGGACCTGTGTCCTGCCGACGGCAAAGGCCGGGATCACGAGATTCCCGCCGCGGGAGAGCGTCTCCCGGATCACTGCCGCCAGCTGTGCCGCGTAGTCGCCTTTGGTGACTTCATGCAGCCTGTCACCGTACGTCGACTCCATAACCACGTAGTCCGCCTGTTCTGTTTTCCGGGGATCTCGAAGCAGCGGCTGATTTCGGTTGCCGATGTCGCCGGAGAAGACAATCTTCCTCTCTTCTCCCCGCTCCGTGAGCCAGAGCTCGATGCTGGCGGAGCCGAGCAGATGCCCGACGTCCGTGAAGCGGAACTTCACGCCCTCACACAGATCGAACACCTTGTCGTAGGGATATGCGTGGAAGAGCTTCAGCACCGCCGTCGCCGACTCCATCGTGTAGATCGGGTCGTAATTCTCGTTCGTGCCTCTCCTTCGCGCCTTTTTCGTGTTGTATTCGGCCTCCTGCATCTGGATGTGCGCCGAATCAAGGAGCATGATCTCGCACAGGTCCCTCGTCGCGGGGGTGCACAGGATCTGTCCCCGGAAGCCGTCCTGATACAGCCTTGGCAGCATGCCGGAGTGGTCGATGTGCGCGTGAGTTACGAAAACGTAGTCGATGTTCTCCGGTTTGACCGGCAGTGGGATGTTCTCATAGACATTCCTGCCCTGCTCCATCCCGCAGTCAATAAGAATGTTCTCGTCCCCGACCCGCAGATAATGACAACTCCCCGTCACCTCGTGGTCCGCTCCTACAAAAGTCAGTTCCATACTACCCCTTCCCTTTTCAATACCCGGCGATCATAAATCGCAAGAGCAGCAACAGGCACAGGTGCGCCGGATAGAAAATATAGAATAAAGATTGGATCTGCTTGCCCCGCTTACCATTATAACATTGTATGAGCAGGAATCCTCCCACGGAATAGAGTTCGAGGCTGGAGACGGGCAGAAGGAGAATCCATCCCGCGATTATAGCAAGGATACGCAAGTTTCGGAGAAAATAGAATACGGGAATGATCAGAACGCCCGCCGCGCCGTAATCAAAGTGCAGCACCTCTGCGAGCAAACAGAAGGCGCCCGCAGCCATTGTGGCGGCTGCGCCCCGTAGCAGGAGTTCCCGCCGGAGTGGCCTCTGCCTGCCCGCGTCTGCACGATGTTGGAGAGCCGCCTTATGTTTTCCATGGAGGATGCTGTCGAGAAGCGCTGTGAGGGCAAGGCCCGCCGCCAGCGTGAAGACGGTGTTCATCTGTATCCCATGGTAAGTGGCAGCCAGAAGATTCACGTTCCGCGCGCCGTCGAGCGCCGGATTGAACACGAGATCATATGGGATCTGGGAGATGACGGCAAGGAGCAAAAGGCGCGTCAGATACCACTTGCGGCTCCTCGTATGGACATAGCCCTCCGCGATGAAAAAGGCAAAGATCGGAAACGCCGTCCTGCCAATGACGCGCAGAGTCACATAGAGCGGCCAGAGGCGTGCATCTTCCAGCGCCAGCCCCAGCCCCAGCTTCCCGTGAATGCGCCAGAGGAAACAGTCCGCCGCGTGGTCGACCAGCATGGTGAGCATAGCGATCATTTTGAGCGTGGCGCCGTCGAATCTCTCATAGCGCTTCGTGTAGATATTGATCTGCTGCAATAAATTCATGAGGGAATTGTAGCAGAACAGGAGCCGGCCCGCCATGTTTGTCGGAGCCATGAATGCCGAATGGATAGCAGCGCTCGAACCTTCATCTGCATATAGGTCTTGCACACAGCACATCTCTCGAACTGGGTTTCTTAATGAATTGCGCCGCCACGGCCCTTCTGTGTCTGATCAATGATCTGGCGCATCACGTCCTCCGACATGCTGCCCGTGATGTAGCCGAACACATTGCCGTCCCGGTCGATCATGTACGTCGTGGGGAAGGCCGTGATGTAATAATCGAGGTAGAGATCCTCATCTGCCGCAGGATCCATGAGGACAGGGTAAGTGATGTCGTGATCCTCAAGGAAGGCCTTGATCCCCTCTTCACTCGTCTCCGCGCCGTAATCCGGCGCCGCGATGCCCAGGATCACCACATCGTTGTCCGGATCGTCGTCGGCATTCACGCCGGATTCGAACTCCTCATACAGCTTCTGGATATCCGGCATCTCAGCCACGCAGGGGTTGCACCAGGTCGCCCAGAAGTTCAGGAACACCGTCTTGCCCCTGTAGCCGGAGAGGCTGTGCGTTTCGCCGTACTGGTCGTGCAGGGTGAAATCCACGGCAGGCAGGAGCTGCACCTTCGCAGTCTCCGGATCCTCGACCGTTACTTCCCCCTCATTCTCCTCGTGGGAGGCGATGACGTCTCCGATGGCGGGAGATTCCGTCGAAGTGCTACTATCTGTGCCGCTGGCATTTTCTGTGCCTGCGGATGCCGCCTGTCCAGTCGTGGCTGCCGCACTGCCATCCGCGCTGCTTCCATCCGCTGCACCGGCAGACGCCACAGAATTCTCTCCTGCCGCCTGCTCTGTCGTTTCAATGCTGCCGGAGCGCTGTGCGAGGTAGGAGGAGAGGTGGTTCACGCCGCCTGTCAGCATGCCGATGCCCATGAGAATGAGCAGGAGCGCGCCGAGCGCCATCGCGATTCTTGCGATGTTCCTGTGCCTCTTCAGCTTCTCCAGGATCGCCTGCGTGAAGAGTCCCACCGCGAGGAAGGGGAGCACAAAGCCCAGCGTATACAGCGCGATGTAGAGGAAACCGTGCATGTTCGAGCCCGCCGTTGCCGCCATGACAAGGACGGAAGACAGCGTGGGGCCGATGCATGGTGTCCAGGCGAAACTGAAAACGAAGCCGAACAGCAACGCCGACAGCGGTGACATCGAAATGTTCTCGAAGTGAATCGGGAGCCTCCGCTCCGTGGCGAGAAACGTGCGAAGGCGCGCCACCATGATCTGCAGCCTGCCTGTGTTTGCGCCCGGAACATCGTAAGATACGGTACTCTCCTCTGTATGCAAAATACCGGTGTCGCGCAGCCAGGACAGGAGCTGCCAGATACCAAAGAGCAGCACGAGGACGCCTCCGACTCTCGTGAAAACAGCGGTGTTGCCGCGCAGGAATCTGCCGAGCGCCGTCATGCCCAGTCCCAGCACAGAGAAAGCAAAGCCGATGCCGAATACGAAGAAGATCGTATTCACGAATACGCGGAGACGGTCATAGTGAACCGTGCCGTCCGCATCCCTCTTCGTGCCGCCGGAGAGATAGCCGAAATACATCGGCAGAAGCGGCAGAACGCAGGGAGAGAAAAAGCTGACGATGCCCGCAAGGAACACCGTCAGCGCATTTAAATTCGTCTGTATATCAAAACCCATTTGTTAGTCCATCCTTATTTGTTTGCGGTAACAATACAGGATGTTAAAAGCCGCGTCAATATATCTTTTCATATATACTGTTTTGCGTTATACTTCCTTGGAAAATCAGATCGCATCCGGACAGAACATCGGATCTTAGCTGATCATTTGTAAGACATGATTAACATTGGAGGTTTACTATGACATTTACCTATCCCGCAGTTTTCACCCCGAACGAGGACGGTTCCTTCGACGGATATTTCCCGGACCTGGAGGGCTGCGTATTCCATGGTGAGAACCTGGACGATGCTATCAACAACGCGATTGAGGAAGAGAGAGAGTGGATCACGGTCGAGACGGGCGATGATCCTGAGGAGGGCCTCCCCTACGTTTCCGATGAGGAAGACCTGGATCTCAAAGAGGGTGAATTCGTCCGCAACATCGCCGTCATCATCCACTTCGAGGTCGGCTACAGCGACTAAGCAAAAATCCGAGGCGTAAGCTTCGGATTTTTGTGTTCTCGCTCATGATAAATCCAACCGCAGCTGTCCTGTCAGCCAGGAGCTCTGCGGTGAGTCGGTGATCTCGTCCTCCGGCCGCACTCTTCCGACAAGGAGTGGTGAGGATGGATCGTGCAGACGCAGGTTCTGTTCCACGATCCCCGTGTCATAATTCGCGTAGCAGTACCGGCAGCCGTGTCCGCAGGTGTTGTACTGGCCGATGTCATTGCCAAGGAGGCAGTGACAGCCTTTCCTGGTCTCATGCCCGGAAGGCACCTGCATCTCCTCTCCTGCCGCCTGTTCGAGAATCGCCTGCGTCATACAACCTGCGACATCAACGCCGTAAGCCGACAGCGACGGATCTTCCAGACAGGTGCGCACCCTCATCCCGTGGGAAGCCGCAATCTTTGCGAACGCGGCGCAGAGCCTTGCCTTGTCCTCCGCGGACACCGGCATGACCTCAGGGAAATTCTTCACCGTCTTGGCATAGAGGTCGATGAAACTGATGACTACCTGATCTGTTGCACCTTCCAGCTCCCCTGCCATCTCTTCAAAAGCCCGGATGTGATAGTCGACGCTGTACTTCTCCGAAATGAAAATCGGATCGTACCTCCAGGAGACCGCACTCCTGCCTCCATAAAGAGCAGCGTGACTCTGCACCTTCTCTGAGAGCGCGCGGAAGGAGCGCATGACCTCTCTCTTATCCGGCACACAGGGTTCGATGTCCCTGCCGTAGGGAGTAATCGTCACGAACCAGAACTGACGGAAACGCGATAGTTCCTCCAGATAAGGGATCATGGGAGCCGGATTCTTCGTGCAGAAGACCAGCATATCTACCACGGAGGGATCGAGCCGGTATCGCGAGATCTTCTCCGGGAATAGAGGGTTACGCGCCAGCACATACCCTTCCCGAATTCGATTCCGGAACCACTCGGAGAAAAACGCGGGAATGTCGGTTCTGCTGCCTGTATTGATGATCATTCCTGTCTCCTTTCCGCTATCATCTCCATTCCAGAATTCCTTTATGTTGCAAGCGCTTCAGGCTGTACGGAATAGATACTATTCTTTGCTCATGCCTCTTCTGCGGGATCTTTCATCCTGCTGCCGGACAGCTTCGGCAGAATGCGAATGCCGTTCAGCTCAATGTCATCCTGCACCGGGATCAGGATATACTCCCTGCCGTCAATGACCTTCGATGTGATAATGGATGCCACATCGCTCTTGGCCGTGATCTTAATACTGGGCGACTTGATCTGCACCGTCGACCTGCCGCCGAGATTCTCCGCGGTGAACGCCTTGCCTTCGCCAACCTGCTCGTCGAATACTTCCTCGAAATTCCGGTTGATGGTGTCAGGGCTTGCCCCGCTCTCGGACAAAAGGCGCCGCACTTCTGTTTTGCCCAGTTCATAGGGCTCCGGATCGTCTTTCTCCTGTTTAATCGTCTCATCCAGGCTCTGCGTCAGGCTCATGACATTCTCGAAATTGCAGTCGCGCCCCAGCGTCTGCTCAACGACCGCAGAGAAAACCTCCTGCTGCGCCTTCTCGGTCAACGGCCGGTCACAGTTCTCGCCGATCAGCGCGTCGATCAGCTCTGTGTGCCGCTCGTCTTCTTTTTTCGCGTACCAGAGGAGACTGTGGATGTCCGGCATTCTGTCATTGAACGCGGGGAAGAGGAAGCCCGCCTCCGGCATCTGCACGCCGAGATCCGACCGCTTGTTCACAAAGGTCAGCGTCTCCTCGTCAAAACATAAGCCTTCCTTGACTTCTACGACGGGGCAGATACAGCCAACCATGAAAAAATAGACGTATTCCGAAGCGTCATCAAGATCCTGCCCGTCTGATGTTTTCGCCGGGATGTCGTAGGCGCCGTGGGCCAGGAGGATCAGATACCTGCCCGGCATCTTCGCCGTATCCATGATCTTCTGGAAGAAGCCCTTCAGCATCGCCCTGTTCTCGAACTGATCGTCCAGGATCTGGAACAGGATGTTCTGATTGCCGCCGTCCGCCTCTTCGTTGAGGGGAAACTCCATGTTGTAGAGATTCTTGCCGAGCTTGCCGGTCAAGGTCTTGCGGAAGATCTCGCAATACTTCTCCACTTCCTCTTCCGCCAGTGCCCTCCAGGTGTCCTTGAGCTCGGTGATCACCTGCCCCTGTTCATCTACGAATACGCCTGTGATCTTGTCGATCCTGCAGTCGTTCTTCATCAGTATTTTGCGGATCTCGCCTACTGCCTTTTTGTCCATGCTCTCTCCTTCATCTGACCGGGGCTTTCAAACTGTCATCGGCACTGTGAACGGCTCGATGGCCCGATTCACGAAAATCACCTCCGCGAGTAATCGTCTATGTGAGTAATTGCGAAGGCGATTTCCTCTCGCGGGTGCCGCAAATTACGCAGCACTCGGTATGAGTGCACTGTGCTGTACTCAACAGATGACGCCCGGCAACATATTGTAACACACAAGGCAAGGGGCTACAGGGCACTCCGAAGCACCTGCTTCTCTGAGCGTAGCAAAGTGGATATTTGGCTGGTGAACCGGATGAATTTCACGCCATGTCCCAGGCGCTACGGTATCTGCGATAGAGGAAAATACAGATCAGGGCAGATAGGAGGGACCCCAGCGGCGCGGCCAGTCCCATCGGGAACAGCGTCGCAGGGAAGAGGATGCTCGCAAGCCACGCTCCCGGCACCCGGACGAGCGCCACCGAGATCATGTTGTGAACGAAAGAGAAGACAGATTTGCCATAGGCCGAGAAAAAACCGGAGAAGCAGAAGTGAATTCCCGCGATCATGCAGTCCAGGCTGTAGCTTCTAAGGTATTCTCCTCCCAGCATCACAACGGAAGGATCATTGCGCACGAACAGCCCCACGATTGACGCGGCTGCAAACTGACAGAAGATCCAGCAGACGGCGCCGAAACTCACGCAGAACAGAATGGCGATCTTCAGCGCTTGCCGGCTCCTTTCGTGCAGCCCTGCTCCCGCATTCTGCGAGGCAATGGCGGATACCGAGGAGAGCATAGCGGAAGGCACGAGGAACAGGAAGCTGATGATCTTCTCCACGATGCCGACGGCTGCCGCCACATCGATGCCGCGGCTGTTCGCGATGGCAGTGATTATAAGGAAAGAAATTTGAATGAGACCATCCTGACAGGCGATCGGAAGGCCGATGCCCACGATATGGTGCAGTGTACTGCCATCCGGCCGGAAATCTTCCCGTGTGATCTGAATGCCAATGCCGCGGCGACAGAGCGCAAAGAGAGCGATGATAACGCTCACAGCCTGACTCGCCACGGTGGCGGTAGCCGCACCTGCAGCCCTCAGCGACAGCGGGCCGATGAGAAGGTAGTCTCCTATGATATTGATCACACCCGCAACCGCGACGAAGACCATCGGGCTCTTCGTATCACCCATGCCGCGGAAAATGCTCGCGATCACATTGTAGGCCGTGATGAATGGCACGCCGATGAAACAGATCGTAAGATACCGCCTCGTTTCATCGATTGCCTCCGGTGGCACATCCAGAATGTGGATGATGCCGCCCGCCGCCGCGACAAGGAGGAGTGTAGCGGCAGTCGCAAAGCACAGGAACAAGACCACACTGTTGCCGATGGTCCTCGCCACACTCTTCTTATCTCCTGCGCCGACGCTTCTCCCGATGCCGACGAGAGCCCCCGTCGCCAGTCCTACGATGATCACAGTCAGCATGTGCATGACCTGGGAGCCGACGGATACGCCGGAGATCGCCGCTGCCCCGTTGAACTGTCCGGTGATGAAGAGATCCGCGAGGCCGTAGAATGTCTGGAGGAAACTGGAGAAGAGAAAAGGCACGGAGAACCGTGCCAGAATGCCTGCCATATTGCCTTTGGTAAGATCGTGCTGCATATGAAATCCTGCTGCTGTCGCAGCTCCTTTCTGGCGAATCTGGGACAGTACAGACCACGAGCAAAACTGTGGCCTGCACGTCAGAAGTCTGCTTTGCTATGCCCGGAGCAGCAAGCGCTTCGAGCTTTACCAACCAGCCGATTAAGCCTCAGAATGCCTTCAGCGCGGCGAGCTCGTCTTCGCGTAGTCTTCGGTATTCTCCGGGCGCCAGCGCAGGATCCAGCGTAACACTTCCCATGGAGATACGCTTGAGGTAGAGGACTTCCCGTCCCCCACCAAGGGCCGCCACCATCTTCCTGATCTGGTGGAACTTTCCCTCCCGGATTGTAATCTCTACCTCCGATACGCCTTCCGTCTCATGGGACTTCAGGATCTTCATATCCGCGGGCATGGCAGTCAGTGTCTCGTCATAGCGTATGCCGGCAGCAAACCTCTGGACATCTCGATCCGTGATGACGCCTGCTATTTTTGCATAATAGACCTTATCAATGTGATGCTTCGGCGCCAGGAGCCTGTGCGAGAGCTGCCCGTCGTTGGTGATAAGGAGCAGTCCCTCCGTATCCTTGTCGAGGCGCCCTACGGGAAAGAGATCTGTTCTGACGGAAATGCCCGTCGACTCTTCGCCCTGCCGGATGAGGTCGACAACCGTCGCCTCTTGCCTGTCCTCCGCCGCGGACAGAACTCCCGCCGGCTTGTTCAACATGTAGTAAGCAAAAACTTCATATGCGACAGGCTTGCCATCGAATGTCACCTGTGCAGTCTCCGGCTCATCCAGCACATAGGCGGCATCCCGGACCACGCTGCCATTCACGCAGACGCGGCTCTTGCGAATTGCCTTTTTGATGTCACTTCTGGTGCCGACACCCATGTCGGCGAGATATTTGTCGAGTCGCATACGCGCTCCTTCCTGTCTTCTCTTCATTGATCGAGAACGTCATAATGATTGTGTGCTGCGTACATGTACATATACGAAAAGAGCCGCGGCAGCATGGTATGAGTTGATTTCTGTGGATTTCTACCGATCAAGTTCACAGCATGATCTGCAGCGTGAACCTGTCATCTTTCACTGCGGCGGTCAGAACGCCGCCGTATTGTTCGATCGTGTGGCGCGCACTCTTCATACCGAAGCCATGGTGTTCCTCGTCGCCCTTTGTCGTTCTCGGAAGGCCGTCATGGAAAACCAGCTTCCCTTCATAGAAGTTCTGCACCTGGATGATCGTATTCTGCCCATGGCTGATCATCCGGAGGCTGACCTCTCTCTTCTCGGGATTCGTCACATGCTCCGCCGCCTCAACCGCGTTGTCAATGACATTGCCGAAAACAGCGTAGATGTCCTCCGGCTTCATCATCGACAGACGTCTGCCGTCGATCATACAGGACCAGCGGATGTTGTGGTTCTTGCAGTAGATTCCCCGATCCATCAGAATGATGTCAAGTGCCCGGTTGCCCGTATCAATGGAAGTATCGTAGATCATGATATCCTTCTCCAGGCCGTCAATGTATCTTCGGAATTCCTCGGACTGTCCCTCATACTGCAGTGCCCTGATCTGGTGCCGCAGGTCATGGCATTTGCGATTGATGGAATCTATCATGCCCTGTTTGATCTCATACTGCTCCTTTTTCATCTCCCAGGCCTGATTCACACCGATCAATTCGGATTCCAATCGCCTTCTCTCCATCTGATAGATCTGAACCCAGAGGATATAGATGCAGCACATGGCATCTACCAGCCGATAGAGAATACGATACTGCGGCGTTGCCTCGAATGGCGCCGTTTCCGACATTTCGAGGACGCTCAGAATGAAGATCAGCACGCCGACCGAAATCGTCGGCAGGAAAGATAGCGCCGGGTTTCTGACAGCGATGCTCTTTCTCAGCGGAATAGCGAAAAAACGCCAGGCGAGAAGATAGGTTATGGCAAAAAGGATAACATAGACGAACGCAGGAAGTCCCAGTGCCAGGCTGATACGGTATCCGTCAAAAGCGATATGCTGAACCGCACAGGCACAGCCCGTCAGAAGGGCCGCTCTTCGCAATGACCCGTCCAGTAGAAAATACATAAAAGGGAGCACCGCAAGGGCAAAGATAAGCCAGTACAGCATCTGAGCCGCGGCATTGCCCATCTTCAGATCAAGGCTGCTGGCATAGTACGATATCAGAATCATCAGGGCACTGGCCAGGAGGCCGCGCACGATCCAATGCTCCCGCTTCGGAAACGGCAGCACGATGGCGATCGCCGCGAAGATCAGCTGAACGATATACGCAATATTATCCCAGAACTGTGAGACAGTCATAACAAGCCTCCAAGGTAAGCCGCATAAGTTTCCGTGAAGGCCTTGCGGCGCGGCCTGCTCATTTTCAGACGTTCTCCATCAACGATCACGTCATCGTTTTCGATTCCATCCACATAGTCCAGATTGACCAGATAGCAGTTATTGCAGCGGTAGAAGGGCAGTCCCTCCAGTTCCTTCTCCAGCGCGTGCAGAGAGAATCTCTGCCGGAGTGTTACGTCTCCGCAGTGGTAGCACAGCTCATGCCCCGCCACTTCAACGTATCTCAGCCTCCTGGAACTGATCTTGTGGATGGATGCGCCTGTCTGCACAGCCAGTATGACTTCCCTTCTCTCGATGCGGGTCAGCAGCGTACCAAGCTTCAGTTCCAGCGAATAGTAGCTGACCGGCTTGACGATGAAATCGAGCGCCTGTACCTCATATCCACGGATCGCCATCTGCGCCATATTCGTGACAAAGACAATCCCGACCCTCGTATCCTTTTCCCGGATACGGACCGCGACATCCATCCCGTTAATTCCCGCAGCGGTGTCTTCCTCCGTGTCAAGTTCGATGTCCATGAAGATCAGATCCGCGTTATTGTGATAGGAATCGAGCATTCTGACGCCACTGTGATAAACCGTGATCTCGAAGTGCGTCCCATGACTTTGCGCATATTGATGAAGTGCCTCCTCGAGCCGTTCCGCCTCCTCCTTCTCATCCTCTACGATAATCACTCTGATCATGCATCTCTCCCCAGCCTTTTATGTTCCCCCAACTGCATCCAACTCATACCCAGTGCCGCGTTCTTCGCGGCACCCACATGCGAAATCGCTAAAGCGATTCACCGCGCAGGCGGTTTCGCATGTATCGGGTCCTCGGGGACGCTTGCGTCACCGAGGAGCGTTCGGAGGGGACGCATCGGCGTCACTTCCGAACTATCTTCTCTGATGATATCGTTTCTCAGACGCACAACTCAAGTGAAAAACGTTGCAAACGGGCAAAATTCTTCACTCAATGCAAAAATGAGCAGGCGCGAATCCGCTGCCTGCCCATAAATCGTATCTTATGCTGTTCTGTCTTTTCTCCCTGTTTTGTCCGGAGTTATCATTTAGACTTTTTCAGGAAGCTTGCGATAATCGCGGTGATCATGGCTACTCCATTGACGCCGGCGAGAGCGTAATTCATCCCTGCCAGTTCCGGAATTCCCACCATTTTGATCCCGCTCAGCGACTCCGCAATATTCCAGATTCCATCGGACAGTACCGTCATCAGCACATAAGCCAGGGCTGCCGTGCCCAATATACTCGCGAAATCACTCCACCTTTTCTCTCCGGCCAGTGCGGATGCCTCGCAGATGACAGACACTGCAAGCGCCGCATATACGACCGGGCGGACTGTGCCGCCCCTTGCACTGTACATCAGCAGCATGATGAGTATGATCACGGAAAGAGCACAGGTGATCATAGAGAAAACAAATCCGATACTCTTATTCTTCATAGGTTTCCTTTCTCCTCAGTCTTTCCTTGCGTTTTCCTTCCCAGTTCTTCTTCCTGATGTAATGAGCATCACGAGGAAGAACGCCGTCAGAAATCCTGCGCAGATTGCAATCGCGCGGATTGCTGTGGACCACCAGGGAGTGATATGTTCGATCACTGCGGTAGAGCTGTAACCATTCGTTATCACAGAGCGGCTGATCGCATATTCCCAGCTGATCGCAGCCTTCTCAAGAAGACTCAGAAGGTGTCCGTCATCGGTTTCCTTTGCCTTGTTCAGCACCCAGTTTCCATGGCCCGCAACGCCATCAAGACACCACTCCTGTGTACCTGCCGCCAGTACCTCCGCCGCGTGATTTCGGTACCCGCCGTCCACATATTTGTCAAAACACGGAGCTGCATCGGTATCAATTGCCCCTGTCCATCCCCATTCATTTCGCAGGACCTGGGTGTTTAGAGCGAAGCTTGCGGAATTCCATTTCAGCCCGAGTCTGGAATAAGACTGCATGATGCCACCGGACTTTGCCACACGCACAGAACCCTCGAAGGCTCTGAGATTTCCCTCACGGAAAGCCTGTTCATTAAAGAAGCAGGCAACCCCATCGCGGTAGAACTCCTGATCGTTTCCGACAAAATGCTTCGGTGCTGCATTGCAGCCTGTCTTCTGCATTGCCTCAACCTCTGCCGCGCCTGCCAGATAGTTCATTGTAGGACACTCGGACATGTACTCGAAGTTTCGCCCTCCGAATGGTGTGCGGTGCAAATCATTGCCGATGCAGTAGTTTATCATGAAATGGGACCATATACCGTCCTCACCCATCATCGTCCCGCGATTTGCGATGAGATCGTAGTTAAAGGTTCCGGTCAGAATCGGATTCGAGCAGTAGCGGGTCGTCGGGATCTCCACCTCTTCTCCATTCACAGTCGTTTTGATCGGATACTTCCCCTGATTAGAATCACAACCGTCGCCTACTCCAAAAGACGGAGACAAGTCACCGACAGCAGGGCTTTCGAAACTCTCGGCGGTCGCATTCGGCAGATCTTCCACCTTCAGCTGGTGAATGAATTGTTCCCAGGTTTCCGTATCCGTGATCGGAACATCCTTCATGGATGCCAGATTCAAACCACTATCCACACCGAACCTGGATGCGACCTCATCAAAAGTCGGAGCGTCCTCCGGCTTCTCATACCACTCGCCATCCAGGACATCCATCATATCCTTCGTAGCATCTACGGTAGTCTGTTCTACAGGGAAGGTATTCTCCCAGTCGCTGCGGGAGAGATATGTGCCGGCACCTTCTACCCAGTAATTCAGATCACAGTCAGCGAACTGGTTCTGAACCACCGAGCCATCTGCACCATTCTGATATTTCTCATCATCAAAGGTTTCTGCCCACTTGTAGCTCTTTGTGCTGTCACCATCCGCGGTCATGCCGTCCTGCGTTGTATAGCCTTGTGCAGCGAGGATGTTGTTCAGCGCATCGTGTACATCACTTCCGACAGCCAGATAGTAATCCCCATCCGAGAGAATGTAGCCGCCCTCTCCTTCATGAGCCGTTGTGTCGTAGCTGGCCAGAAGATATTTGTCTGCCGTGACGGTAATAGTCTCGGAATCGCCGGGCTGCAGTTCCCCTGTCTTGCCAAAGCCGATAAGGGCGATTGCAGATTTCTCCACCTGATGTTCCTTCTCATAGTCTCCATAAGGCGTCTGTGCATAGAGCTGCACTGCGTGTTTGCCTGCGACATCTCCGGTATTCTTGACTGTTACTTTGGCAGTGATCTGATCATCTCCGATCTCGACACTGTCCAGATGTTCCTCATAGGTCGTATAGCTCAAACCGTATCCGAAAGGATACTGTACCTCATCGGCATAATTCCAGGAATCTGCACCTGGCAGAGCGCCAACCGCAGCAGTAGCATTTCCCTGCCCCATGACGGCATCCGCATAGCGGGTCTCATAATATCGGTAGCCAAGATAAATGTTCTCAGCCTGGAAGGACATATATTCGGCATTCTCGTCTTCCCCAAGGGTTGACGTAATCTCGTCAGCATTGGAGAATTTGGGCGTATCCGTGCCGGAATTGACAACTGCCGGAGCAGATAATGAGTTCGTAGCATAGGTATCCACCAGCCGGCCGGAGGGATTGACCACACCTCTCAGGATCTCCGCAACTCCCGTAAAGCCCTGATGTCCCGGATAACCAATGAACAGAATTGCATCTGCATATTTCCTGATCTCATGAACTTCCATCTGATAAGGACTGTTTAACAAAACCACGACCTTGTCGAAGTTATCGCGAACCATTTCCAGGAGGTCCCGCTCATTCTTATGAAGTGCAAGGGAACTGATCGGCTCAGTGGAGCCACCCTCATCGTCCTTGTCCTTCATCAGAAGGTCAGTTCCTTCTGCCCCTTCCCTCGTCAGAACGACAATGGCAGCATCGTTGTAATCGCCAAAGGTCTTCTGATACTTCTCGTAAAACGCCTTGTTTTCTTCTGAACCAGTCGCCGAACCATTGCCGACAACTTCCATTTGTCCTGCAAAGTCTTTCTTTAATTCCCCTCTTGATGCTTTACCATTAAGGAGTCCGTTCCAAAGTTCCCCATTTACTTCAAAGCCCTGTGTCTCCAGTGCTGTCCGAAGATCAATTGCGTTAAAGTCCCCTGTATGTACCCTTGTGCCGGCGCTGTTCGCCTGATACGCGGGATCCACAGCGCCATGCCCGAACACGGAAATTTTGGTTTCTGTCGCCATCGGCAGTGCGTTCTTCTCGTTCATAAGAAGCGCCGCGCCCTCCCGCATCTCATTCACATTCTGCAAAAGAGCCGCCTCAATCGCCTTCTCCTGCGCCTTGGGATCATCAAAGGCGCCGAACTGACTTTTGTAATACGTTGTGTCCTGGGCTTTCTCCCCGGTCTCCACAACCCGTGTCGTGCTGATCCCGAGCGCGCTGTTGATGTAACTGGCATTCGCAGCGGCCAGGTTGTAGCCAGTCAAAGCAACTACCAGCACAACCGCTGATATTGACGTAAGGCCTGACCATAGTTTTGTTTTTCTCACTTGATACCCCCCTTTTGGAATTTTCTGGCAGATTGACCGCAGATCGCACCAAAGCTTTGCTGATGCTCCCCTGCCGAGGAACGAAAGAAAGCTTCCACCGCACCTGACACGACCACTGGTCTTGATTTCACTTTATTCTCTGCGTCAGCCTTGTGCAATGTCTCTGACGCAGACTGTCAGAGCCGCGGCATGGTCTGTCGAGGCACCTGTAATCTCTGCATCCTGCCCGGCGATCTCTGTTGCGGTAACCGTAAGTTTCTCCCCGTCCCCGGTGCGGATAATCGCAAGGGCATCGCCATAATAGGTATTAACTTCTGACTGAAGATAGCCGTCCGGATTGTAGGGAGCCGCGTTCCCGGCAGCGACCAGGGTGCCTCCCTCGACATGGATGCGGACGCGGTGTTTCTCCATCGGCTTCCAGATACCATTGCCGTCCGTATACTGGAGCTTCACATAGAATAGCCGTCCCTTATAGGCGTACTCCGTCTCCGGGATCAGAGATAGCTTCGTTTCCTCTTTCGCTGTCACGAGCCGATCTCGGTCCAGCTCTCTTCTATTCTCATCCAGCGCCACAGCCTCGAGCGTGCCGTCCGCATAAGCAATGCGGAATCTCGCAACTCCCTTGCGGGTCTTCCTGCAGCCCAGGCTCCTGCCATTTAAGATGAGCTCTATCATGGGCGCGCGGCTGTACACCTCAACCTTTGCGGGATTCCCGGTACATCCGCTCCAGGACCAGCTGCGGATGGCGTCTGACATTTTCCAGGCAGAGGGCGTATGAGAGCCGGTCTGGTAGACAGGAGAGACCGCGATAAAAGGTCCCGCCTCTTTCTCCAGGGCCACTTTCGTGTAATATGCTTCCCCGATGGGATTTCCAACGAGATCAATCCTGCCGGAGCCCGCCGAGATCCACCCGGCAGGACTGGCGTCTCTCGGCGCATAGTCCTCATATTCGAAGGAGCCTATACCCGCTTCTCCCAGATAGTCCATACCTGCCCACACGAAATCACCGATGATGCGGGGATAGCGTTTTGCCAGTTCCATGAACTCATACGCATCCTTACAGAAGGTCTCACTGCCGACGATGAGCCGGTTCGGATATTTCTTCATATCGTGAACGTAGCGGGTGATCGCGTAGTTGTAGCCCGGGATATCCAGCCTTGCGAAGGCATCTCTTGTCTTCACGTCGCAGCCGTGGAGCGTCGCGCCGAATTTCATGGTTTTGTCTCCGAGAAGTCCGGCGAGCTTGTTGTAGAATTCGGAACCGACTGCCTTATGTTTCCCAGGCTTTTGTGCGTTCTGATCTGCCTTTGCCGCCTCTTTGGCAGCCTTGTCATCGCTGTATACGCCGAAACCTAAGGAACTGAGGAGATTGAAAAAGATGTTCACGCCGCAGGTCACAGGGCGCGTATTGTCCAACCGGTGCAGGAGGTCCGTCATGCGGCCTGTGAGCTTGATGCCCTTGGCCTGCGCCGTCTCTGCCACTTCATTTCCGGTCGAATACATGACCACGCAGGGGTGGGTGTAATCCTTCCAGACAAGATTTGTGAGGTCACGCTCGTACCACTCCTGCATGTAATTCGCATAGTCATACTTCGTTTTATGGATGTACCACATGTCGGTATACTCATCCATGACGTACATTCCCAGCCGATCACAGGCCTCGAGGAGGTACCGGCACGCCGGGTTATGCGCGCTGCGGATCGCGTTGTATCCGGCTTCCTTCAGGAGACGAACCCGCCGCTCCTCTGCCTCCGGATAGGTCTCCGCGCCGAGCAGCTGATTGTCCGAATGGATGCAGGCACCGCGCAGGATCTCCCGGCGTCCGTTGACACAAAGGCCGTGCTCCGTATCCCAGGTAAGCGATCGTATACCGAAAAGGGTCTGAACGTGATCCTCTCCGATCACAGCCTCGATCTCGTAGAGGTTGGGGTGATCCGCGTCCCAGAACTGCGCCTCTTCTATAGTGAGAACGGTTTCCCGGGGCTCAGTAATCCGGTCTCCCGGAATGCCACTCTCCACAGGCGAGGCAGGCACGGTGGCAGAGAGGACGGCGTTTCCCGCAGGGTTTCGTACCGTGATCTGTGCCGTTCCTGCGACAGAAGCCAGTACCGTCACGCCCAGCTGTGCGCGGTGCTGTTCCGTATCAACCTCTATGGTCCGCACGCGAATGCCGTCAGGCAGAATATAAGTGTCCTTCCCCTCAAAGAAGTATACCGGCCGGTAAATACCAGACCCGCTGTACCATCGTGAGTTCGGCTGGTCTGCGTTTTTCGCCCGGACAATGATCTCGTTCACTCCCAGTCGGAGGAACGGAGTGAGATCCACGTAGATGTCAATGTAACCGTATGGACGGAATGCTGCTTTCTCTCCGTTCACCCAGATCTCCGCGTTATGATATACGCCATCAAGGCGCAGGATTTTCCTTGTCGTCAAATCCTGCGCCTTTAGTGTAAGTTCTTTGCGGTACTCGTAGTCGTGCCCTTCGAACCAGCCGATATTGTGGATCCCCGCCGACTGCTCATTCCGCGGCTCACGGAGCATCGCGTCATAGGGGAGTGTGATCGGAATGGGAGTCTCATCCGTTCCGAGATGGCGGACGGTCCACCCGCTGTTGAAATCTGTCTGTCTCATAGCATCTCCTGATCTGTCAAGAATCTACTGTGTCCTGTATGATTGATTCTAACATGCTCTCGACGATGCAGAAGCGCCGTTCCCTGTTCTGTTGATTCCGCGACGCAGACTGCACGAGGATCCACATCGCAATTGATTGAGGTTATCTGTTCAGCACAGCCCGAAGCAAAAGCCCAAGGGCTTGCTTCTCCCGGCGTACCAAAGTAGACATTCAGCAGGCATGGCCGCAATTCCGCTTTGCGGAATACTTGCGCAGCAAAATCTGCATGTGCGGCCTGCGTAACAGTTCAGAACCAATACTTCTGAACTGTTACGATCAGTTCCTCTATGACATGGATTGTCTCAGACGTACGCTGCCAGTAAGCCCTGTCGGTGCCTGCCTGTGCCTGTTCGCCCGATTCTCTCTTTCCAGCGTCGTTGCCACTTCAATTCTCAGTATATTATCTCCCGGCTGAACCTCTTCTGTGATATCGTACAGGAAGGGTGGGAGTACCTGGATTCCCAGACTCTTCCCATTGAGGAAGACCTCGACGTCTTCTCCGGCATCTGTGATTTCCAGGATAGTTCTCTGTGAAGTCCTTTCCATGTGGAACACCTTCTCATAGGCAAGATAGCCGGAGAATGTCCTGTCTGTTCTCGCATAATCCTCCGGTTGATGTATTGTTCTTGCCTTGGAGAAATGCGGGTAGTCAACCGCCTTACAAGTGCTGAGTCGGAAGTCCTGACTAAGATCTTCCGTTATCTCCAGATCTTTTGCAGTTTCGAAGACGCCATATTCCTCTGTTGCTGTATTCTCGCCAATAAAGATAATCAGACTCTCCGATGACCTCAGCTGAATCTCAACCGCACTCTTATCTTCCTTCCTGCAATAGTGGAGACGAACCGGTTGATCCCTCCATGGATCATACCCCGCAAGTGATTCACAGGCAGGAATCGTAACCGTTCCATGATACGGCTGATCATCTTCGTTCACCAGATAGTAGAATTCCTTTGCGCTTTTCCTATAGTGGAAAATTCTCATTCTGGTATTGGACGGTTCGATAACCGCATCCCTGCTGCATCGGCTGCTGAGCTCTCCAATCGAAATCACCTGACACTGTCGGATGCATGAAGGCAATTCCAGGCCGCCAACTACCCTATCCGGCAGGGCATCCATAAAATAGGGCTGGCAACCTGCCTTGAGTATCTGATCCAATGCCTTGGATAGAGAAGGGCAAAGATACCTGGCATAAGGGATGATCAAACGTCTGTACCGGTTGCCGTTCACAGAAAAACCGCCATCGTAGCAGGTATGATATCTCAGTGGCTCCTCGAATACATCACAGGGAATCACCTGGAAGTCAATTTGATGCTCCATGAGTTCCCTGCATGGTTTCTGGGAGAGCATCGCATCGCCGGCCCACTCGGCATCCCCGTGATACAGAACCGCAGTTTCCAGCACAGGCTTTCCATCGGAAATTAGCTCACAGATCCTGTTCATGTAAGCAATGACCTGTCCAAAAGCTCTGTACTGCGGATTATGCCCATTCGCGTAAAAATGAGGCGGGCAGTCCCTGTCCGGATACGCCTTGGGGCTGAACGCATGAGGCACGAAGTGATTGATCCCCTGCACCATGAAGTGATCCGCAAGGTATTTCTCCATCCGCGGGCCCTCACCCCATCCATAATTGCCGAATATCTCACACATCGCGCGGCCAATTTTCTCCGGTTGGAGATACGCCATGGATCCGGCGAGCTTGCCCAACATAAAGTGATAGAATTCACCATCCCGTCCACCGATCAGCTTATAGATCCCCTCGGCCGGTACATCTTCCGAAAACGGCAGTACCTGTCCGCCGATATCATCAATTCCTGCCATATCTTGCCCGGACAGCCCTCTGAAATAGTGACCGAGACTGCTCCCGGTTCTGGCATGGGCATTGTTATCTTCTATCATGTGACCGATATACTCTACGCCGTGTGCCCTGCACCAGCCTCCGATCTGTTGTGAGAAGTTCTTCTCGACCAGCCTTGTAACGGCATCCATATAGGTGTATCTGACATAAGATGCCAGGTCTTTGTTACAGCCATCGTCCCAGAGAAGCGGCAGCAGTGCAGGGAAATCATCACCAAATTTCAGGCGAAGCTCCTGTTCCAGGCTCCTGCTCCAGGGAAAATCATGATCCGTCCCAACCCTTACATTGGTGTCGAAATACACCCCATTCCCAAGCTCCGGTTCATCCGAGAAAAATCCCAGAATCGTTTTGCCAAACTCCTCCGCATAGTGGGCGAAGTGCGGCTCATACACCGCGTCTATCAACAATCTGCAGGATTCCTCGTCCATCATATTGATGTAGGATTTATGGATGCCGGCATTTCTGGTAAGGAAGGTCACGTAAACCTTGCGTGTATTCTCGGGAAGGTCCAGTCTGAGGCGATGATTCGTTTGCTGTGCCTCTGTTCTCAGAATGATCGGTTTATCCTCTCCATCAATCCAGGCGCTGATAGACAACAATCTGTCATCATCAAAGATCTGTCTGGCTGCCTTGTCGGAAGAAGATACGATCCGGCTCATGAGAGTTGACGGTATCTCCTTCCTGATCTTTTTCACATTCAGATGAATGCTTCGCTGTCCCTTCCTGACGGAATAGCAATGCGTATAGATGCTCTGGCGCCGAAGACAGGTATCCGCCGACAACGCCGCTCCATTCGCATAGCCTGTCGGGAAATGGCTGTCATCCAGGATCCAGATTTTCATGCCCAGCTTTTTCGCTTCATCCAGAATCACATCAAGATCATGCCACCACCGATCCCCACAGAAATCAGGATGCGGGCGGCTCTCAAGACAGACCGCGCGGCAGCCGGCATTCCGAATGACATTCATGTATTCCCTGAGCTTGTGTTCATCCTCTCCATGGAGCCAGAGAAAAGGAAAAATGTAGCGTTCCACTCAGATCGTTCCCCCATCCTGCATCTCTCGTTTCGCCTTCAGATCAGCGTCCATCTGCGGACGGATCTGATCCATCTTATAGTTGACAGAAAGAATGAACATGAGAACATAAAGGATCAGTGGAAGGATATTGTAGAGAAATACAATTGCAGCGTTTGTTTCCGGTGACTGCACCTTTGTAAGTCCCTCATATCCGACCAGTCCCATGACAAACCCCACGGTTCCCAGCGCTCCCCCATTGCCCACCTTGGATGCGAAATTCGCGATCGAAGCGATGAGCCCCTCGATCCGTGTTCCTGTCTTCCATTCGCCGTAATCCATACAGTCGATCAAATAGGTGTTGATCATCAGGGAAATGGGCAGAGTTCCGATTCCCATAAGACATCCGCCGAGAATAATTGTTGCCAGATTTGTGCCTCCTATTGTACGGATGACAAGACCGATGACACCGATAAAGGTACAGCCCTGAAGGAGTTTCGTCGTACCGAATTTATTTGACAGAACAGGAAAAATGGCAAGGGCCGGAACCACGATGAGTGAAGTGATCGCCACCTTCCCCATCAGGGAAATATCTCCGACAATATATTTGAAATAATATGTGGTCGCCGCATTCATATTATTCACAAAAAAGGTAAGAAACATAAGACCGACAATGATAAATAAATATTTATTTTTTGTAAGCAGTTGCAGCGACTCTCTAATGGACAGGCTGCCGACATCTGTTGTATTCCCATCCTGCGGCTGATCCGCTACGATTTCCCTGCAGATAAAAAATCTGAGAATGCCAATGGCAGACATGGCAGCCGCAAGCGGAATGAGAAGTGCTCTCCAGCCAGCCTGGGTTGTCCCTTCAGTTGCAAGCCACCCCGGAAACCAGATATTGAAGACAACACTTGTCATCATGACGATGAATCCGTTGATAGACATAACGGCGATCTGGTTCCTGCTCGTTGTGAATGATCTTGCAAGATAAACAGAATCTATCCCGCCAAGCGCCGTTGCGCATACTGCATTGACGATAACGTACATAATGAAAATCCAGATATACTGTCCGGTTGTCCCGATTTTTGGTGCATTGAACATCCATACGGTAAATAACCATTCGAGCACGATAAACCACTCATAAGGTCTTGCCTTGCCAAACCTTGTATGTGTCCTGTCAAGGATAAAACCAAACCCCAGATCGGTAAAAGCATCGATCACCTTTGATATCAGAAACAATCCGCCTATGACGGCTGCATTCAGCCCCAGAATATCTGTACAATAGTAAGTGATCTGCATCAGGATAATGACATTAATTGCCGCTGAAATTCCCCTGGAGGACCATGCAAGTCCATACCAGAGCGGCATTTTCTGACGGGCTCCAAAAGGAACGCCCTGCTCGTTTAATTTCTCTTTCTTTTCCATTGTCTCTCCCTCATACGTGTTATTTGATGATCTTAATGGATTTCTGTACCTGATTGCTGCCGTCCATGACATGAATCAAAAGCCGATCCGCATCCTGAGCCCTGACCACTGCCAGCGCCCTGCCATAGTATGTCGTAAAGCTGCCTGACAGATACGCTTCCTCCGTACAGGGATTCGCGCTGCCGAATGCCAGAAGCTCTCCGCCTTCAACCGTGACAGAGAGCTTCCTGTCGCTGTTGCACTCTACGATGCCTTGCTCATCTTCAATATTGATGTCAATGTACATGATATTCCCCGGCCGACAGATATCTGTTTCCGGCCGGATGACTACCTTCGCATCCGATGCCGAAGTCAGCTTCTCTCTGGAGATCTCAGCACCGGATGCATCATATGCAATCGCCTCAATTGTGCCAGCCTGATATTTTATTTTGAACAGGGTCTGATAACATTTAATTTTCTTCTTGCCGATCGACCTGCCGTTGATCAGAAGCTCAACATGATCTGCCCTGGCAAAGACATCGATCAAAGCCTTGTTCCCATCACACCCTTTCCATGACCAGCTGGTGATCGCATTCGTCCCTCTCCAGATTGATTTGGAAACCCTGACTCCCGGATGATTGACAGGTCTTACACCAATGACCGGTCGATCTGTAGCTCCCCATACCACTCTGGCAAGCCCGCAGCTGGCATCCGGATTGCCGAGAATATCAATTACGCCCGCTCCTCCCAGCAGCCATGGATAAGGCCTGTTAAAGGGTACTCCGCCCGTGTAACTCCATGCTCCGAGGCCAGCTTCGCCCAGATAATCCCAGGCAGTCCACATGAAATCTCCAATCAGATAAGGGTATTTCCGTACCATATCCCAGTTCTTGCCGATCTCATAAGGAAAGGTCTCACTGCCGACCACGACTCTGTCCGGGTGATGTGTTGCTTCCAGTGGATATCTTCCGCTGGCATAGTTATATCCTGCCACATCCAGTGCATCCAGAATCGGACTGGTAATCCTGTCCGCCTTATCTGAGTTGCCTGCCTTATTCATTCCCGAACCTATGAAACTGGCTATGGTATTGAACAGGAGACTGCCGTTCTTTGCTTCCTGCCCTCCGGCCTTTGCGGCAGCCTTCTCTTCCTGGTCCGCATGATCATACAGGCCTTTTCCCTTTGCATAATTGGTCATGATCATCAGGTTCATTCCACCCGTCACAATGCGGGAAGAATCCAGTGATTTGATCAGACCGATGATTGCTTTGCCCTGCCCTACACCGTCCGGTTTGCCGGGTTCAGAAACCTCATTGCCAATGGAGTACATGAGAACAGATGGATGATTGTAATCTCTGGCGACCATCGCCCGGACATCTTCTTTCCAGCAATCGTTGAAATCACAGCCATAATCATACCTGGTCTTTCTGACATACCACATGTCGAATGTCTCATCCATGACATACATGCCATAGTGATCACAGGCTTCCAGCAATGCTGTAGAGGCAGGATTATGTGCAGAACGAATGGCATTAAAGCCCTGCTCTTTCAGAATGCGGACTTTTCGGAATTCGCTCTCGCGCAAGCTTGCGGCTCCCAGAATTCCGTTATCATGGTGCACACACCCTCCACGGAGCAGGGTATTCCTGCCATTGACGAACAATCCCTGAACCGAGCATTCTATCTGCCTTATCCCGAAACTTTCGCAAGTTTCATCCTGTATGACACCGCCTTTTGCGAGCACCACATGTGCCTTGTATAGCTCCGGTGTCTCATCGGACCAAAGCTGTGCATTCTCTATCGCAATGTCACATTCCGCTCCGCTTGCCGTGGCAACGATCACATTATCCTTAATGATTTCAACAGAAATCTCTCCCTCGGAAGCGTCCGTTGTTACATGGATGATCGCTGGATTCACCTGTAAAGTGGATATTCTCACCCCCAGATAATTAATATGTGCCCTGGCTCCTGTCAGAAGTGATACCGGCCGGTAAATGCCGCCACCGGAATACCATCTG
This sequence comes from Lachnospiraceae bacterium NK3A20, assembly GCA_900107575.1. Classification (GTDB taxonomy): domain Bacteria; phylum Bacillota; class Clostridia; order Lachnospirales; family Lachnospiraceae; genus CAG-791. Next base: position 158,376 of record FNQX01000006.1, read on the forward strand.
GAGTTTGGCAGTTTGGAGTTATCCGCAACAACGGTCAGTACATTTTCCTGTCCATATAGCAGATGATCGTCCAGACAGACTGTGAACTCCGTATAACCGTAACGGTGTTCTGCAATTTTCACTCCGTTAAGAGAAACCACAGCATTTCTGTAAATTCCCTCGAAGAGAACTTCGATATGTTTGTCTTCCCAGTCCGCGGGGGCCACGAATCTTTTCTCGTACTCGTAAATATTACCGACAAAATATCCATGTCCGGCGCCGCCGGGTGAATCCGCCCTTCTCGGATCCAGCAGCTGCGCATCATGAGGTAGCGTGATCCTGGTCCAGGTCCCGCCCGCAGCTCGAAAGCACCAGCCCTCATTAAACGAAATTCTGTCCATCACTCGTCTCCTTTGCAATTGCAAATGATTTCCGTTTTTCCTATAATCAGATGATACCGTCGTTAAATATGATAAAAAATGTCAGATATGCAGCATGATTGGCCTGCATGTGTCATATTCGCACTTTGAGGAGTAATGAGATGTTCTACTCAACTAATCTTCCCAACGCTGATCCGGCAGAAATTGCGCGGGACTTGTTTCCCGATATGAATGAGGTCACTGGAAAAGTTGCTGCGAATTATACCCTGCGTACTCCTTACCGCCTGATATTCTCCAGTATGAAATCCGATGAACCCGATGACTATTATTCGAACTGCTTTATTGCACCGGATATTGCCCTTTACTATCAGGCCTCCAAAGAGGAAACACAGATAGTGATCCATAGAGCTCACCTGCACAAACATGATTTTTTTGAATTTATGTTCGTCCTTTCCGGAGAAATCTATGTGAACATTGAGAATGCGAGACACCTGTACCGAAAAGGAAGCTGCTGTATCCTGAACCGAAATGTGATGCATACAGAGGAGTACCATACTGACTTCAGGATCGTATTCTTACAAATCTCCAGTGAGCTTATGCAACGCCTGAATGATGAATTGAGGCTTAGCTTCTTCTCTGTTGAGAGAGAGAGACCTTCGTCTGTAATGAGTAATTTTATCAGGAATAACACAAGCTCTGCCACTGATACTCACAGAGCTTATGTAGACTTAATCCCTTTAGGAGACAACAAAGAAATTACAAAGACGCTTCACGATTATTTCGATCAGATCACTCATGAAACTCTGGATCCTGGAATAGGATCCACCTTTATGATCCTCACGCTCCTCAAGAAAATCCTTTTGTATATTTCAGTGTCAGATTATTTCAGTACCACGCCTGTGCAGATCGGCTCTGACACGGAGTATGCCCTATTCGAGGAAATTGAACACACCATGGCGGAATCCACTGGCAGAATCAGCAGAAGCCAGCTGGCGAACAAGCTGAACTATTCGGGGGCTTATCTGAATGAGATCTGCAAGAAATATTCCGGCCTGAGTCTTTTTGATTACGGCATGACTTTCTGCATGAAAAAAGCTGCCAGACTGTTAGAGTCCAGCAGCGACAATATTACAGATATCGGTATATATCTGGGTTTTACAAACCGGAGTCATTTCTATAAAATCTTCAAAAGTATCTACGGCATGACTCCAGCCCAGTACAGGAAAGAGAAATTTTCTCTCTCCTCATAGTGCAGAAGGACCGGCATGGCAGTATCTCTGTCCTCCGGTCCTTCTGTAGCAATCGCTGTGATCTGCGATCCGCATGCTGTTATCTGTTATAGTGAATGAACTCAGCAGAACTGCAGCAGCACGTTGATGGTCTGTGCAATGCAGGCCATTTTCACGCGGTTGCAGTGCTTATTGAAAATATTCAGGTTGATACCCGCGACAATGGCGTCTCTTGTCGTGTTCTGCTGGTAGAGGAAACCGGGGTTCGTGCCGGGCTCCACATCGTACCAGGTGCCCCACTCGTCGACAACCATGCCGATCTGCTTCTCCGGGTCATACTGATCCATGATAGCGCTGTGCGCGCGGATCAGATCCTCCATCACAAGCGTCTGCCGGAAGGTCTGGTACCACTCCTCCTCAGAGAAATCCAGGCTGCTGCCCTTGTGGCTCCACACGCCGGTCGGCACAGTGTAGTAATGCAGGGAGAGGCCGTCCATCAGGCCGTGCTGTTCGGGTGCTACACCTTCGCAGCAGGCATCCAGAACCTTTCTCGTCCAGTTCTGATCGCCGGAGTTGGGGCCGCAGGCAACATTTTTCACCGGGTGCTCCGGATCGTACTGGCGCAGGAAGGACTGGTATCTGCGGTACAGGTCTGCATAGTAGGCAGGACGCATGTTGCCGCCGCACCCCCAGTTCTCATTGCCGGCGCCGAACCAGTCCACATGCCAGGGCGCATCCTGCCCGTTGGCTCTCCGAAGATTTGCCATCGGGGATGAGCCGGCGAACATCATGTACTCCATCCATTCGCTCATCTCACGGATGCTGCCGCTGCCGACGTTGCCGTTGATGTAGGACTTGCAGCCCAGCTGGGAGATCAGCTCGAAATACTCGTGAGTGCCGAAGCTGTTGTCTTCGATAACGCCGCCCCAGTTGGTGTTGACCATCTTCTTGCGCTGGTCCCTCGGCCCGATGCCATCCATCCAGTGGTACTCATCGGCGAAACACCCTCCGGGCCAGCGAAGAACCGGAACATGGATCTTCTTCAGGGCATTCACCACATCCTGACGCATACCGTTCACATTCGGGATGCCGAAATCCTCTTTGACAAAGATGCCCTCATAAATGCCGCGGCCAAGGTGCTCGGAGAACTGCCCCTGCAGTTCCCGCCGGGACGTCCTGTAGTGCCATCTGGTTTACCGACGGTTTTCCTTTGTTAATACGGAAGAATGCAAAATTCCCACAGAAATGTTGATTTTTCAAGCTTTTTCTAGGTAAATACCCCCAAAGGATGAGATCCGGTATGGATATTCCTCAAGTTGTGCTCTGGAAATAGGCCGTTCATGGTACACGAAATAGAACGTCTCCGTGTCCCGCTCTATTAAGGCTGTGTTTCTCCCCAAACCCTATGGCAGCTGCACCTCCCGTGTCTACCAGGATCGGGATGATCCCCGTCCGAAACTTCCTTTAAGATTATTTGGATTTTTCATCCTGGTTTCTTATACGGGGAAAATACCGTTCAGCTTAAAAATAAGGCGGTTTTGGAATTTGGAAGAAGTAGAGGATGTGAAAATTGCAAAAATGCAATTGAGACCGGATTATGGGACAGGTATATGCGTAAGATAAAGTCGTAGGAACAATGGCAGCGAATTTTACTGGACAATTTTTCAGTTTTGAGGTAAATTGTCCAGTAGAACTGGACAAATACTTCTTTATCGATCAAAATGTCCAGTAGACTCTAGACCGTTTGCCAGGAGGCGTATGAGATGATTAACCGTGAAAAATATATGGAGCCTATTCGGGAATTCTATGACGGGGATCTGATCAAAGTCATCACCGGCATTCGCCGATCTGGAAAATCCGTCATCTTAAAACAGATCTTAGAGGAAATCAAAGAGAGATCAGACAATATCATTTTCCTTGATTTCGAAGATACTGCTGTTCTAAATGCCATTCCAGATGAAATGGCGCTGCTGGACTATGTTGACATTCATCGTAAGGAATCGCTGTGCTACGTATTTCTTGATGAAGTTCAGAGAGTTGAGGGATGGGCCGGAGCATGCCGTACTCTCCGGATCAGAAACTGCTCTGTCTTTATCAGTGGTTCAAACTCCAAGCTTTTATCCAGGGAATTCACGAAAGAACTTTCAGGAAGATATGTACCTTTCCGGGTCAGGCCGTTTGTGTACAGAGAACTTGCCGAGTATGGAAAAGAACTGGGAAAAGAAATTTCTCTCACCGACTATATCATCTGGGGTGGCTTCCCAAAGCGAATCGAATACAGCGGCGAGAGCGGACAGCGGATCTATCTGAATGAGCTTAATGAAACCATTATTTTGAATGATATCATTAACCGTTATAAGATCAGGAAAACCGAGGTCTTCAAACGGCTGGCTAACTTTGTGTTCCTGTCAAACGGCAGAATTCTCTCCGCTAGATCCGTAGAGAAATATATGAGAGGAGCGGGGCTCCCCTGCTCCATTACAACGATCACCAAGTATATCGGCTATCTGGAAGAAGCCTATGCAATAGGGACCATAAAGAAGTATTCAGCTAAATCCAAACGCGAACTGGAATACTATCTCAAGGTTTACGATGAGGATGTCGCTTTAAATTCCATCCGCGTTATGAACAACCGGTACGATCTCACCCACAATTTTGAGAATGTCGTTTACAACGAACTCCTTTATATGGGCTACAGTCTTCAGGTATATCACGACGGATCCCAGGAAATAGATTTCGTGGCCCATAAGGGTAATAAGCAATACTATATCCAGGTCGCTTACTCTGTGGCTGAAGAGAAGGCTTACGAGAGAGAGTTCGGAGCTTTTGCAAAGCTTGACAATTCCTGTCAGAAGATCGTTATCACAAATGACGATATTGATTTCAGCACCAGCACTGTACGTCATATCCAGTTTAGGGATTTCGTTCAGATGAACGAATTATGATGAAGGAGACCGCTATGCCTGACACATATCTCCCTGGTGATACCCGGCAGCATTTGCTGCCCTCACTGCAGGCACTGGCTTCCGGATTTGAAAGACAGTACTCCGGACTTCAGATCGAATCCGACGACCTTTTTTAAGAGGGTTCTATTGGTTTTTTAAGAGCTGTCCATACCTTCAAACCGGAAAAAGGGAATCTGTTCCAGACCTATGCATCTAAAGTTTCCGAAAATGCGATGATGGATTATGTGTTATACAGCATCACACTTCAATTGTCGTGTCTGGTTTGCGTTGGGACAAAAGGCAAACCGTCTCCACCTCGTCGGTAAATGGAAACATGTCCACGGGAACGGCCTTTTTCATCTGGTATCCGGCGTCGCAGAGGATCGAGAGGTTGTCCCCTAAGGTCTCCGGATTGCAGGAGATGTAGACAATCTTCTTCGGTGCCATAGCGAGAACACTCTGCAGAAACTCATCTGACGCGCCCGATCTTGGCGGATCCATGAACAGGACGTCGCAGCTCTCCCCGCGGGCTGCCATATCATTCATGAAGGCACCCGCGTCATCCGCATAGACCTGTACGTTGGAGAGCGCATTCTCCTTCACATTCCGCTCCGCATCCCTGACTGCGTTCTCATTCAGCTCGACGCTGATCACTTCCTTTGCGCGGTCTGACGCACAGATGCCGATCGTTCCGATGCCGCAGTAGGCATCGAATACTCTCTCCTTCCCCGACAGACCTGCCATATCAATGGCGATGTTGTAGAGCTTCTCTGTCTGGATCGAATTCACCTGATAGAACGCGCTGGAGGAGAGGCGGAATTTCCTGCCGCAGAGCACATCCTCGATGTATCCGGGGCCGTACACCACCTTCTCTGTCGGACCGAGGATCATGGTCGTCTGCCTGGTATTGATGTTCTGGATCACGGTCGTGATCTCCGGCTCTTTCTCCAGGAGAACCTTCAGGAAATTGTTCCTGGATGGGAAGGCGGGACCATTGGTCACCATTGTCACCATGATCTGCCCCGTCGCGTGAGCGCAGCGGACCTGCACAGCGCGCAGCATTCCCTTCCCGCTCGCCTCATCATAGACGCGCAGCCGGAAGGAAGGTAAGAGATCGAAGATGGTCTGTATGATGTGATCTGCTCTGCGATCCTCAATGAGACAGTCCTTCACCGGGACAATCTCATGACTCCTCGCCCTGTAATTGCCGCAGACGGGGTGTCCCTTGTAGTCGAGTCCGAACACTCTCGTCACCTTATTGCGGTATCTGCCCGGGTTTTTCATTCGGATAATCGGATCCACCGTGCCGAAATCACCGATGCATTCGGCGACGTAAGCCTGCTTCCCCTGCAGCTGTTCTTCCATCGGGGTGTCGATCATGGTACACCCGCCGCACTGCCCGAACGCAGGGCACCGGGAAGCGCGAAAAGCCGCAGCATCTGCTGCGGCTTTCCTGCTGCCCTTAGCCTTGCGCTCTGCCGGCTTTCTGCCGCCAGTTGCACGCTCAGTCCTGTAACTGTGCCTGTCTCTTGTCATATCCTGCTGCCTCTTTGCGTCTCCTCGCGAGGTGCTCCCTCGGACACCAGTCACTCTGCGGCATGGCAGCGATCACATCCACGCCGTGTATGCCGTCCACAAGCCTTACAGCCCTTTCGATATCGCGGTTGTTGATGCGGATCACCATTCTCTGCCGGTTCATCACGCTGCCGAACAGCCTTGCCAGAAGGGAATCGTCCTCCGGCTTGATGAAATAGGAAATCCTGTTCTTCAGGAAAATGTTCTCAATCTTCAAAAGGTTCTCTTCCGAGTACACCTTGCAGAAGTCACATTCATTATCAAAATATTGATTCTCGAGTAAAATCGATGACATAACCTACGTCTCTCCGTCAGACAATTCCGTCTACTACAACTTGTAATTGACTTTTCCGGTTAACACTATAGATTGTAGTATGCCCTCTCTCCTCTGTCAATTGTTTTAGGGGCATTCTGTCATCGGATTTTCCTCGCATCCATCTACATATGGTATACCAAGGTCTACGCCTGATCGCTGATGAATTTCTCGTGCATCTCCTGTTCCGTCATCAGAATTCGCTCGAGCAGGCCCCTCGCCGAGAGCCGGATGGCACCCGTCCCGAAAATGATCACCTGCTCTACCGCATCGCTCGTCGCTACCGTGACGCGGTGTTTCCTGCCGAGCACGTGCGCGGTTTTCTCGATATAAAGGTCTGCCGTCTCGGCCTCCTTCGTATAGACAACGTCGATGTCATTCTGATGATAGACTTCGCCCCTGCCGCCCGGCACCTTGTAGGCGTCGAAAACAACGATCACGGTCTCTCTCGCGTATCCCGCATAGTTCGAGAGGATGTCCAGGAGCCGGTCTCTGGCCGCCTTGATATCTCCTGCCGCCAGCTTGCGCAGCTCAGACCAGGCGAAGATGATGTTATACCCGTCGACGAGAAGATACTCCCGCAGCTGTTCCCCGACCGCAGCCTTTGCCGCCTTCTGCGCGTATTTCGGATCGCCACCCGCAGGGCCTTTTATCTCGTTTTCTTCCGGCACATCCCCGTAATATTTCTCATTGTCCGGATGGTGGAGTCTTGGCTGGACCGGTCCATAGGTCGCCTCGAAGATCGCCATGAGCTCCTTCTCACCCGCCTCAAAGGCGCGCGCTCTCTCGGCAAAATCCTGCGGTTTCCTTCGCGCAGATCTCTCGTGGGAGGTCGCCTCTGTCTGCCCGTCATCACGGATCGCCTCCTCTTCCTCCTTCGCCGCGAAGGTGTAATAATCGTCCGTCAGATACCGCACATTCGGATCATCCGGCTCTGGCTCCCACCCGGTCTCGACGTGCATGTGCCGCCGAACATAGGGCCACAGGACAACCGTGCCCGCGCCGTGGGAACAGAACACGGACCAGGAAGGATTCCTCTTGTCCACATCCGGATCATAAGCGCTGGCATCCAGCACCTCTTTCGCGTTGTGACAGGACTCGTAATCCTTAAGGTTCACGGAGAGGCTCCCTCTCCCGCCCGTGTATCCCGCAAGCGTCTGCGCATAGTCAGATAGCTCCGATGCCGGAACCGTCCCTTCCAGAATTGTCATCTCGTCTGCGAAAACAGCAGGCTCCGCCTTCCCGTTCATGGCGGAGATATCATTCAGTGCCCTGCCAAGGTTCTCCTTCGGAAGCTCCATGCGAAATGACAGGACCGGTTCCAGGAGAATGTTCTGCGCCATCATGAGGCCCTGTCGCACGGCGCTGTAGGTTGCCTTGCGGAAGTCGCCGCCGACAGTGTGTTTCTTCGACGCACGCCCGCCGATGAGCGAGATCTTCATGTCTGTGATATCGCTCCCGGTCAGGACCCCCTTGTGCGTTCTCTCCTGCAGATGCGTCATAATGAGATTCTGCCAGTTCCGATCCAGCGTGCCAGGAGGACAGCGATTCTCGAAGGTGAGGCCGCTCCCCGTACCGGTCGGTTCCAGGAGCAGGTGCACCTCCGCGTAGTGACGGAGCGGCTCGAAATGTCCGACGCCCTCGACGGGCTTGCGTATTGTTTCCTTATAGACGATGGTGGCAGGACCAAAGGTTACCGAGAGGCCGTAGCGTTCCTGCAAAAGGTTCTGCAGGATCTGGATCTGCACCTGTCCCATGATCTCGACCGTGACATCCTTCGTGTCCTCGTCGAGGAGGACGTGCAGCATCGGTTCTTCCTCCTCAATGCCGCGAAGTGCCCTCATGAGCGTGAAGTTATCCGTGCCGGGATCCGGGATGACGCGGACCGCCATGATCGGCGAGAGCAGCTCCTCCGTATGGCTCTCTTCGAAGCCAAGACCGTCTCCGGTCCGCGCTGCGGAAAGGCCGGTCACTGCCACGATCTCCCCCGCCTGTGCGCGGGTGACAGCTTCGTACCGCTCGCCGGAATAGAGACGGATGCCTGATATTTTCTCTTCCACGGTATCGGACTCCATCTCAGCCTGCGGTGCATCGGCATCCGGCGGCGCGACTGCCTTCTCGTGATTGATCTCGGTAATGCCATCCCGCACGGCTATCTCGCCGCCCGTCAGCTTCATCCAGACAAGCCTTGCGCCGGCGCCGCCCTGCTCCCTCGTCACCTTGTAGACAATGGCGCCGAACGTATCCGGAGCAGGCCGCATCCTCGTGTAGCGGGCAATCCCTTCCAGGAGATCCCTCGTGCCGCGATCGGTGAGCGCCGCGCCCGTATACAGCGGGAAGAGACGCCGACTTTCCACAAGGGATGTCACATCTTCGCGGGTCACCTCTCCGCCTTCCAGCATGCGCTCCATCAGCCTCTCATCGCAGACGGCGACACTCTCCGTGTTGGCGGGGGAGAGCTGCGCCCTGCCGAACTCCACGACACCACTCCCCAGCTCGCGCTGAATATTGCTGACGAGGGTCTCTTTCTCATACTGATCGTGTTCTGGATTCCCGGTTTCGATCTGGTCCATCTTGTTGACGAAAATAAAGGTGGGCACCGCATAGTGCTGCAGCAGCTTCCAGAGGACCCGAACCTGCGGATTGACGCCCTCCGCCGCGCTGATCACGAGAATCGCGGCGTCGAGAACGCGGAGCGTGCGCTCCATCTCCGGGGAGAAATCGACATGGCCCGGCGTATCCAGCAGCGTCATCTGCCGGCCGTCCAGGGAGAAGCGCGCGAGCTTCGAGAAGATCGTGATGCCCCTTTTGCGCTCCAGCGCATCCGTGTCAAGAAAGGCATCCCCATGATCGACTCTGCCGTGCCGGCGGATCGCGCCGGTGGCATAGAGAATGCTCTCGGATAAGGTTGTCTTGCCGGCATCCACGTGGGCCAGGATGCCGATTGTCATATTCGCTCTTTTCATTTCAATTCTTTGCTTTCGCCCTGACTCATATGAAAGATGGCGTGCCAACGTAAATATATTGCTGTGCTGAATAGTTTTCATTCTACCATGGAATCTATTCTGTATGATGTTCTATGTGACGCTCTGTGTGATGTTCTGCATGGATAACTATGTGTCAGTGAGGCATCCCATTTCAAAAGAAACTTTCGCTTCAGTTCCAGGACGATCTGCGTGCAATTTTGTCATAACTGGCAGATGACATATCCGCCTGCCGCGTTCTATACTAGGGCTGCAGGCTCTCTGCGGGCCCTCCGCGACAGCTGCCTGCAGCAGAGCTTCATATCTTGTTTACACTCGCATGGTGCCCGCAACACGGGCGCCGCGCAGCCGCTTTTGTCATAAGACACGCAGTTTCCGAAAATATGCGCTGTCCACAGCATCGCCTCATGGCATGGAAAGGAAAGTCAGGTAAACATGGAAGAATTCAAACCGGTTAAAGAAGGCAAGGTACGCGAGATCTACGACATTGGTGACAAGCTGATCATGGTAGCGACCGACCGCATCTCCGCGTTCGACGTTATCCTCAAGAACCAAGTTGTCTCCAAGGGCAAGGTTCTGACGCAGATGTCGAAGTTCTGGTTCGATTACACGAAAGATATCATCCCGAACCACATGGAGAGCATCGACACGAACGACATGCCGGAATTCTTCCGGACCCCGGAATTCGAGGGGCGCAGCATGCTGTGCAAGAAACTCACCATGATTCCCATCGAATGCATCGTCCGCGGCTATATCACCGGCTCCGGCTGGAAGAGCTACACCGAGAACGGCACCGTCTGCGGCATCCGCCTGCCGGCAGGTTTGAAGGAATGCAGCAAGCTCCCTGAGCCCATCTACACCCCCAGCACCAAGGCTGAGATCGGCGACCATGACGAGAACATCAGCTATGAGCAGTCCATTGATGTCCTGGAGAAGCAGTTCCCCGGCCATGGTAGGGAGTACGCGACGAAGATCAAGGATACAACGCTGGCCCTGTATCAGAAGTGCGCGGATTACGCGCTGACAAAGGGCATCATCATCGCGGATACCAAGTTCGAGTTCGGCCTCGACGAGAACGGCAATGTCGTTCTGGCCGACGAGATGCTCACTCCCGACTCCAGCCGCTTCTGGCCCGTGGAAGGCTATGAGCCCGGCCGCAGCCAGAAGAGCTTCGATAAACAGTTCGTCCGCGACTGGCTCAAGGCAAATCCCGACAGCGACTACAATCTGCCCCAGGATGTCATCGACAAGACCATCGCAAAATATAAGGAAGCCTATCAGCTGCTGACCGGCAGTGAACTGGCTGAATAATAGAAATTAAAGTTCAGGAACAGGTATCTAACGAACCAGAAAAGGACACCTCCGCAGTACTATGAGCTGCGGAGGTGTCCTTTCATTATGGTTTCGGCAGGCCTGCTGTTTTCTCTACCGCAGGTTCAGATCTATTCCTCTTTCCAGATTGCATATCCGAATCCTTCCAGTCTTTCATCTCCAAAGCCGGAAGACAGAAGGGCTGGACAATCCGGTATACCATCAGGCAGGACGGCGGCTTGATTCCTCGCATTGATCGCTATCGTAACGCGGCAGGTATCAAGGCTGCGCCGATAAATATAAAGTCCCTCTTCATTCATATATAAAGCTCTGTATTGTCCATAGATGAGCGCGTCCGTTTCCTTGCGTAAAGTGATGAGGATTTTGAAAAATTCCCGTTCATCATAATGATGATCCTGCCACGGCATCGGTCCACGCAATGTATATTCGTGATTGCCATCCATTCCGAGCTCGTCTCCATAGAATACGCACGGAGCTCCCGGCGACGTGAACAGGAAAATTTCAGCCAGCCTGAGCCTTCGTATATCACCGCGGCAGTATGAGAAGAAACGGTTCACATCATGACTGTCCAGCAGGTTGAGCTGCCCCTGCAGTATGCCTGTGGGATACCTGTAATTCATCTGGGTAATACGCGCATTAAACTCTGTTGCGTTAATGAGTTCCGTTCCGAAAAAATCGCGGCAATTCTTCCTGAAATCGTAATTCATGGTCGAATCGAACATATCACCCTGCAGCCATCTCTCGGAGCTCTCCCAGATTTCGCCGATCATAATACTCTCCGGGTTTACGGATCGCCCGGCTTGTTTGAAAGATCGCCAGAATGCGCGATCGACTTCGTTAGCAACATCGAGCCGCCAGCCATCGACCTTGAATTCCTCAATCCAGTATCTGCACACAGACATGAAATACTCTCTGACTTCTGGATTTGAAGTATTCAGTTTCGGCATCTTCTTCTCATAGGCGAAGCTGCTGTATTCCGGCTTCTCCCCCTCCGAAGGCCGTACGACAGGGAATTTGAGATCATAGAACCAGTCTTTGTAGGCAGACTTTTCTCCATTTTGCACGACATCATCAAAAGCGAAGAAATACCAGCTGCAATGATTGAATACTCCGTCAATCACAACACGAATATCTCTGGCATGTGCCTCAAAGACGAGTTCACGGAAATCCTCATCCGTTCCAAGATTAGGAGAAACATGTTTATAGTCGAGCAGATCATACTTGTGGTATTCCCCTGCCGTGAAAATCGGATTCAGATAGATGCAGTTAAAGCCCATCTCTGCAATATAATCCAGATTACTGGTAATGCCCTGCAGGGTGCCGCCAAGTCTGGATTTCAACGTGATCCCATTTTTCCACGGTGTTTCCGACGCCGTTCCCCGGATGGTGCGTCGCCCGGAAGCAAAGCTGTCAGGGAAAATGTTGTATACTACAGCTCTTTTCAGCCAGTCAGGCACGGTGCTGATTTCTTCTCTTCGAATAAAAGGATACTGGTAGAATTCACTCCTCTCCCCTGGAAGCTCCTTCGAGAAAATATCCGCATACAAATAGATTCTCTCCTCCTCATCCTGCAGCTCGAAATAATAGCACACGCGGGTATACGGGCTCTCAAAAGTGACTTCATAGTAATCGAAATACAGGTCAGAGGCCACTTTATCCATGTTCAACGGGAAGAATATGACAGGATCAGTCGGACAAACTCTGTCACCATAGAACAGTCTGCAGGCTGTCAGATTATCTTTTGCGGTACGAATCCGGATGGTTAAACTGCTCTCGCTGTTGGCAAAGGCATATTGGGATAGCGGGATGTGGGTTACTGCCTGACGCAGGATCATAGGTTTTCTCTCCAATCAAATTAGTATGTTGTTCCTCCGATTACTTGACGCCACCTGCCGTCAATCCGGAAACCATATATTTCTGTAGTTTGAAAAAGATAATGAGCAGCGGCAGCGATGCCAGAACGGAAGCCGCCGTGAACATAGGCCAGCTGCGGCTGTAATCATTCGATTGCAGCTGATACAGCCCTCCCGCGAGTGAGTATGTCGATCTGTCGAGAAGGAATGTTGTCGCAAAGATATACTCATTCCAAACGGTGATCAATACCATGAGACAGGTCACAATGATCGCAGGCTTCGCCAGTGGCAGCACAATGCGCAGGATCATCTGGGCATTGTTGGCGCCATCTACTTTGGAAGCCTCCTCAATTTCCATGGGAATTGTGTCGAAGTAGCCTTTCATGTTCCATATGGAGAACACACACATGGATCCGGCGTAAATGATGACCAATCCCAGATGAGAATTCAAAAGCCCCGCTGTCTTCAGCACACGAAACAGCGCGAACATCGTCAGAATCTGAGGAAAGGCATTCAGGACGAGGAGCAGGCGGAGCGTAGCGCGCCGTCCGGGGAATCTCCATCTGGACACGGCATAGGCCGCCGGAACCGCACAGACCATGGAGAACAGGATGGCTCCCAGACTGAGCATCAACGAATTCTTCAGCCACAGTGCAAACGGTTCTTCCGTAAGGATTGCTCTGTAATTCTCAATGGTCGGATTCCGTGGGATCAGTGACAGCGTTCCTGACAGCGCTGATCCATGTCCACTGAAAGAGACATTCAGCGCATACAGAATGGGGACCAGCGTAATGAAACAAAGGAGCAGAAACACCATATTGAGAATGGTGAGCCTGATATTTTTCCGAATGAGTTTTTTATTCATGCGCTACACCTCCTCAAGGCTTCTGTTCGTCAGGAAGGAGAACAGGATAATAATGACGAACAACAGCATACTGACTGCACTGGACAGTCCATAGTTGTTAGAAACGAAGGCATTCTGATGCGCATACGTAATCACCGTATTCAGCGTGGCACCGGTCATGTATCCCCTCTGCTGCGTCAGAAGATAGACAATGTCAAACTGTTTGAACGTAATGAAGGTCGTCATGACCGCTGCGGGTGCAATAATCTGCCTGATGCCGGGAATCGTGATGTAACGCACCCTCGTCCAGAAGCCTGCGCCGTCGAGCGTTGCCGCTTCGTACATATCATGATCTACACTCTGCAATGCGCCATCAATCGTGGTGATCATAAAAGGCAAAGCCATCCACAGATTCAGAACGAGGCAGGAACAGAACGCGATGACATTGTTCGCCAGAAAATCCACCTTCGCAAATCCCAGCTGCGTCAGAATCTTATTCAAGACACCAAACTCGGGATTGAACATCCCTACCCTCCACAGCAGGATGGAAATATACGCCGGCATAGCCCAGGGAACCATCAGCAGTGTTTTATACACTCTTTTCAGCTTCAGTCCCTCTGCATTCAGCCCGAGAGCAATGAAAAAACCAACTCCCAACTGAATCACCATATTGATGACTGTCCAGAGAATTGTGGTCAGCAACGCACTGAGGAAGCCGGAATCGAATTTGAATAACGCTCTTGCATAATTGTCCAGACCGATGATCTTGAAGTCATCCCAGTTATACAGGCTCATATTGGTCAGAGAAATATAGCCGGTATACACAATTGGAAAAACGATCACAATGGCGATCAGCAGCAATGCAGGGAGAAGATACAGCCATGGCGTTATCTTTTTTGCTTTACCCATCACGAATGCACCTCATCCAAAAAGAGGGGACAGCGTTTCGGCAACGTTGATCCCTCTCACCTTTACGAATTATTTCATATCAGCGATTGCCTGTTCCGCGGCCTGCTGCGCTTCGTTCGCAGCCTGTGTCGCATCTTCACCATTCTTATTGATCGCAACGAACATGGACTCCGCCGGTGTCCACATAACATTCATCTCCGGGATGTTAGGCATAGGCTGAGCTGTTTCTGCTGTTTTCTGAATTGCCGAGATCATCTCATTGGCCGAAACCTGCTCGTCGTCATAGGATTTTGAGTTTGCGGGAGCACAGCCTGACTTAACTGCAAGATCAATGCCCACTTCCGGAGAAGCCATCGCCGTGAGGACCTTTGCAATGGCATCCTTTTTATCTGCCAGTGCTGTCTTCAGTACACCTGCTCCCTGAATTCCCGAGAACGGAGCCATCCCGTTTCCGTTCGGCAGCTTAATATCAGCAAGAGAAACGATACCGTAATTGATTCCTGCCTCTTCGATTCCGGAGATCAGCCAGGGGCCACCAATGATCGCTGCGGCTTTTCCTTCGTTGAACAGAGTGGTTACTGTGTTATAATCTCCGTCTGCCTGGAGCTGTCCAAACTTCTTGTTGTATTCAGCTGCTTCTATCGTCTTCGGATCGTTCAGACCAGGCTTTCCATTCTCATCCAGGATATATCCGCCAAAGCCGTTAATGAAGGGAGATACATTGTACGCATTGGTGTGCTGATTCACGACTGCATAGGTTCCGGCAGCTTCATCTGTATGCTCTGTCATATACGCATAGAGATCTTCCGTGGTTGAAGGAATTTCACCTTCCCAGAGATCCTTGTTGTAAATGAACACCAGTGTCTCGAAATAGACCGGCAGCAGATATTGTGTCTGATCAATCTGTCCCGCTTTAACCGTCAGCGGCAGTGCGTCTGCCAGTACAGAATCCACATCTGTCACATCGCTGAGCGGTGACAGAATATCCATGGCTACAAAGGTGCCGAGCACATCGTGTGCATAGAAATACATATCAGGGCCATTGTCCGGGTCATTTCCGTAGAGTTTCAGCTGATTAGGCATATCCGTCTTCTTCTCGAATGTGACGGTAATCTGATCATCTGCCAGCTCTGTGTTGACCCGATCCGCGATCGTCTGCATGATGGATTCGTCGCCATCATGCCAGATCTTGATGTCAACCGGTTCCGCAGCAGGCTCCGAGGTTGCAGTCGATGCAGTTGTCTCAGCTGCAGCAGTAACCGCAGCGCTGCTCGCCGTACCAGCCTGATTTGCATCAGCGGTGTTGGTCTCTTGTGCCTGACCGCAGCCTGCAAGAGAGCTCAGCCCCAGCACGCCTGCCAGCAGGAATGCAACATATTTTTTCATGATGAATCCTCCTTTACTTTATTGACTCTGGAAATGAAATAGTAAAACGTTTCATAGTTGATTATTATGTCATTTCATCTATAATGTAGCTTGATTGTAGCATGACAGCATGGGGTGTCAACGAAACATCCATTGTGTTTTTTCACAAATTCAGAAATCGTTTTACCACTCAAGAGGGCTTGTTTCATGCCAGTAACCATCAAAGATATCGCCAGAGAAGCCGGGGTTTCTGTCGCCACGGTCAGCAAGGTGCTGAACAATAAACGGCATATCTCGCCTGCGACACAGAAGAAAATATCAGAAGTCATCGAACGTCTGAACTACGTCCCAAATGCGTCTGCAGCCAACCTTGCCCGCAAATCGAGCAGGAACATTCTCTACGCCGACAGTTTCTATAAGGGGCTGCCTTATAAGAATCCGCATATGTTCGATATTATCTGTGGCGTCAGTCATGAGCTCAGCCGAAAGGGCTACCAGCTCTCTCTGCTGAACCTGGAATCTTACGGCAAAAAGCCAAAGGAAATTTTCGAAGAAACCATATTAAGTCATATAGCAGATGGCATCATACTCAACAGCTTCTATACGACTCCGCAGATTGAGCGTTTGCTGCTCCAGCATGATTTCCCCCAGATCTGTATCGGCAAGCCTGATTTCGACAGTATGCTATCCTGGATTGACACGAATCACGCCCTGTCCTCCAGGGTTGCCGTAGATCATCTGGTGGCCTGCGGCTGCAGGAAGATCGCCTTCATCGGCGGGCAGAAAGACGATAAGATATTCATGGAACGGCTCCGTGGTTTCAGAAGTTCTATGGACAAAATCGGACTTGAAGTCCAAGAGAAATGGATCTCCTATAACAAGTCGGACGTAAACGCGGTATATGAATCGGTTTCCAGGCTTCTCGAAGCTCCGGAAATCCCGGATGGCATCATTTGTACCAACAGCCTGACTACCGTAGGAGCAATGCGCGCGATTGAAAAGAAAGGAATTGCCATTCCGGACAAAATCTCACTCATCGCATTTGATGATTATCCTTACTCTCCAGCCATTTCAGTTGCTCCTACCATAATTGATATTGATCTTTTCAATCTCGGCGTTCATGCCGGCAACCTCCTGTTGAAAAAAATCAGGAATCCGGAAATGTTGATCCAAACCTACACTGCTCTCCCGCACCTGATCGAACGTCAGACAACCCACGTGAAAAACGCTTAGGATGTTTATTGCACCCTAAGCGTTTTTCCTATCTGTGATGTGAACTTATCTTCGGGCAGGTTATACACTCTCCCGCCGATGAATCAATACTCTCACCTTATGCAGGTTTTACCTGTAACCTTACCAGCCGAAGCGGTTCCAGGGGAAGTCATAGAAACCGAAGCTGTCCTGAGAATCCGACCGCTCCTCCGGCGCCTTGGTATCGCCCTGGCTGCTATCATCGTTCTCATCGGCGCTGCTGCCCTCGTCGGCGTCTGCATCCTTCTGCTCTTCCGACTTCTGATCACTGTCATCGTCACTGTCACCTCGATGGCTGTCGTTCTTCTGTGCGTCGTTATCCTCAGAATCCTTCATTGTGGAGGCATCGCCCAGTTTGATCTTGACGCTCTCCTCAGAATACTCCCCGTGTCCATTGTCCCGCTGTACGGTCAGCGTGACTTCCTGACCAGCGGCATAGTACTGGAGCTGTTTCTGAAGTTCCTCCATAGTAGAGATCGTGGTTCCTTCAAGCTTCGTGATAATATCGCCCTTCTGCAGATCAGAATCCTCTGCGGCGCCACCTTTAATGAACTCCGCAACGAACACACCGACCGGCATGTTATATGCTGCGGATGCCTGGCTGGTGACGGTAACACCACTGATGCCAAGATAACCCTTGTCCTTTTCTGCAACTTTCTCCTTGGTGGACTGATTCATCAGATCCTCGATGATCGGTGCTGCCTTGGACATCGGGATCGCGTAGCCCATACCTTCGACGGTAGAACCGCCGATCTTACTGGAGTTGATGCCAATCACATTGCCATTCAGATCCACGAGTGCGCCGCCGGAGTTGCCGGGGTTGATGGCTGCATCGGTCTGAATGAAAGTGCCGTAAATGGATTCACCGGATTCGGAATCCTGGGAATCAATCTCGCGGTTCAATGCGGATACCACGCCTGTGGTAACTGACTGACCATAGCCCAGCGCATTGCCGATGGCAACGACAGGCTCGCCGACCTTCAACGCATCCGAATCGCCGAGCGTTGCAATCTTGATCTGATCCTGAGTGTCATCGTCGATATCCTTGAGCTTAACTGCGATAACGGCCAGATCGTTGCTGGAATCCGTACCCTTTAAGTTCGCGTCCGCTGTCGACTCATCAATGAACTGTACTTCCAGGGAATCCTCTCCCTCTACGACATGATTGTTGGTCGCGATGAGGAGCTCTCCATCAGTCTTGCCGATAATGATACCAGAACCGGTGGCCTGACCTTCCTGTTCGTAGGTCTGTCCGAAGAAATCCTGGCTGGTCGCTGTGAAGTTGTTGTATACGGAAACGATGGACGGCATAACGTCCTCGGCGACTTTCGTTACCGCAGTATTGATCTCATCTCCGCTGATCAGGTCTAATGCCATGCCGTCATCGTCTGAATCTGTCGCCGAATCCTCCGTATCATCGGTATCTGAGGCTTCCTCATCGTTTTCTTCGCTGTCGCTGGCAGGTTCCGTGGCCTCGTCCCCGCTGTTCATGCCGCGAAGGGAGCCATGGTCAACTGCCCTTGAGATACCGACAGCCCCTGCGCCGACACTGACGCCGAAGATCACAGCAAGAAGGACTGCAAGAACTGCCTTGCCGCCTTTTCCTTTTTTCCTGCCGCCATTTCCATTGGCTCCACTGCGATTGCCATTGCCATTGCCGGTATCGTAATGGTTGCTGCCGCCCTGCGGATTGGACCCGTAGGAATTGGAATAAGCGCTGTGATATTCCCTGTCACTGCTCTGACCGTATTCATACGCACCGTTCCCGCTTGCCTGTCCATTCGCTGACTGCTGTGTCGTCCCCGCACTCTCTGTGGAAGTGCCTGAATCCGGATCGGTATATGTTCTATTCTCATCCATGATAAGTACCACCTTTCTCAAAATAATACTTCGTGAATCGTATTGGAATCTACACTGACGACTATACCGGCAAAGTGTGTTCAAATTGTGAAAGACTTTTGTTAAGTTTGTGTTTTCCCGCAAATATCCGTTCTGCCAATGTTTTGTCGCCTAAAAACATCCGTTTTGCCGGGATTTTAAGAGTGGGGTCCCATTCTCACACTGTTTTATTGCGTTTGAGAAGGAATAATGGATAGGGTGTACAGCT
>FNQX01000064.1 GCA_900107575.1 Lachnospiraceae bacterium NK3A20
GAGTCCAGCGGTGAGATGTCAAGCGGATTAAGTCAGCAAAAATGATCTTTTCATGCAACGATGGCGCAAGACAAAAAACACCCACCTAAGCCCTGTCGGTTCTGCTTTTAAAGAAGCAGGGCTCCTACGCACCATAGAAAGTCACCTTTCTTCTGGTGAGATATACATGCGGTTCTCAGTCAAAAGACTGTAGACGAGCCGCACGAACTTACGGGCAGTTAGTACGAGTGCACGCTTATGCTGTGCTCGGTTCACCTCTTTGTATTTGAGGTGGTAGTAGCGGCTGTACTCTGTATCGCATCGTACAAGAGACATGGCTGCTTCACACAGGTAATACTTCAAGTAACGATTTCCGGAATGGATGAGATGTGTATTTTCAGCTTCAAATCCTCCGGACTGGTACTGGGACCATGCAAGACCGGCATATTTAGCCAGCGATGCCTGATTGTGAAAGCGATGTATATCACCGATCTCCGCAATGATACCGGCTGAATATACAGGACCGATACCCTTGATGGAGATGAGAGGATTGGATATAGCTTTCATCTGCTCAGAAATGGCCTCATCGTACTGTTTAATGTTAGCTTCCAAAGCTCTCATAGAGCTTATGGATATAGAAAGCACCTGATTGACGGAGTCATTTATAGTTTTGGGAAGACGGTAAGAACTCCGGGCGGCTTTCTGGATGGCTTTGGCCACTGCATTAGGATCAGGAAAGCGATTCTTTCCTTTATCCTTGATGAATTCAGTAAGGTCATGTAAGTCCATCAAGGCCAGCTGATCTACAGAGTCGAACTCTTCGTAGACAGCGAGGGCCGTAGTACTGAAGGTGTTGGAGAACACCTTCTCCTGCGACATGGTCGAATACTTCAGAAACAAAGTATTGAGGAATCGTTGTTTTTCTTTCGTGAGATTCTGAACAACGAGATAACGGGCCCGTGTGAGCTGTTTAAGAGCTTCATAGCGGTAATCACCGAGATAGACCTCATTGTTGATTCGGCCAAAACGCAGGCAGTCTGCAATGACAAAGGCATCGACATAGTCGTTCTTGGGCAGGCCATCATAAGAAGCCTTGAACTTGTTGACCTGCTTGGGATTCAGGACATGGATCTCCTTTTTGTAACTGAAGAGAGAAAAATCGTCCTTAAGAGAATAGACCAGGTGCGAGCCATAGACAGAAGTAGCTTCCATACCGATCTTTACCTCTGAGAGCTCTTCTTTCACCAAAGCAGACGCAATACGTTTGATCAGCTGTTCTGTGCCAGCTTTGCTGTTATCAACCGGGAAGACACTGTGCTTAGAGCCATCCGGCCTCATCAGAAAAGCGACATTGGAACGGCTGCTAACATCAATACCGACGTAAAGTGGATTCATAAGAGTCACCTCCTTTCGTTTGTGATTGGTGGTCAATCGGCTTGGTAATACCCATGATCGCGGAGCATCGACACCCTCGCATATAAGAATCCAGCTGGGATGGACTGATGCGAATCTCACTGCCGGGAGAAAGTCCATAGACTCCAGCAAACAGCCAGCATGGTTTGAGGCTAACTTCCGTGTCAGGGGAACAGACTCTGTAATGAAGTGATCCAAGGATCCAACAAGGAGAGAAAGAACTATAACCTGATTGACACAGGGTCAATGTTATCACGGGTATCACCAAACCGATTAATATGTAAATGTAGTTAATAAAGTATCTATAAAGTTATTTATACGAG
>FNQX01000034.1 GCA_900107575.1 Lachnospiraceae bacterium NK3A20
CCTCTATGTCATAATCTTTTACAGAGGCGGATCGCTGATACCCTGTATCTTATCGCACGGGGTACTCAATTCACTCAGTGCTTTTGCCAATAGCGAAGCTCCCGAGACCGAAGTGCTGATTTTCAGGATGGTACTACTGATTGTATTGGTTGCGGGATATGCGCTTATCCTTTTAAAAACATTGCCGCCGAAGAAAGCGACGTCGGAGCAATAAATTCCAGTTTGTATGGATGAACTCTATATGAAAGAAAAAGTGGAGTTTCAATAATAGGTGGGGCAGATGGCCCAACAAGTATTTTTATAGCCGACAGCCCGCGAAAAAAGCCTCTTAAAGTGAGAATTCGCAATATGATCCGCCGATATAGAAATGAGACGGTAGAGAAGAAGGTGACTGCAGGCGCACATACTCTTGATGAATTGGTGCAATATGCAATGAATCGCCATAACCTAATTGAAACGGATCCTGCTGCTGGAAAATATATTGAAAAACGAAAAAACCTGAAGAGGATATTAAAAATAAGACAGAAAGATATTGGTCGTTGGTAGCGGCATTGAGTTTATAAGTTTAGCTATTGATATCACATCAATGAGCCAGTCGTATTAGATGATTTATGAAAAAGAAACATGTTGCCGTCTGTATATTGATGGCCATCTCATTCCTCATCCTTTGGATCATCTGGGGCAATGTTACGGTAGGCGTTACCAGGTACACCGTGGCAAGTACGAGTTTGCCTCGGAATTTTGATGGTTACAGGATTGCGGTTATATCTGATTTACACAACGCGCAGTTTGGCAAAAAGAATGTCCAGTTCATTGAAAAAATAGAAAAGGCACAACCAAATATTATAGCAATAACCGGAGATTTCCTGTTTCCCAAATATGACGCCGGTTTGTTTACGGAAGATAATACGACCATGATTGTAAGCAGAGGAATTGGCAATAGCATCATTCCGGTACGCTTCAACAACAGACCGGAAATAGTTGTTGTGGAACTAAAGTGTGAATAATAAACTTGGCTTCAATACAAGAGATGAAGCGATGGCTTTTCTGAAGAAATTATGGCAGCATGAAAAAATTTAATTATTACTTGAATATCATAATGGGCTCCATCGTTGGTACTTTCGTTGGAATGGGCATTTCACAATGTTATGATTATCACGCTCATCCTGATTTGTATGCAATGACATCATTCCCGTGGTATACAAGCATTTTGATGAGTGGGAAAGTAACACTTGTATTATTTGCAATCTGTGTAGTGATTAAAGTAATTATCAAGCGCAAGATGCGGAAATTAAAGCTTGTTTTGATGGTGAAATAACGAATTCCCGCTTTGGCGAAAGAGGCCATTTGTAGTAAGATAAAGTGTCTGTGCGAAGAAGTGTCGCGCAGGCACTTTTTGTGCGATAGACCAGAGACGCGATAGACCGGAGAATAGATAGCGCGATCGCAAGAGACCGGAGAGATAAGCTGATCAGGAAGTCGGGGTAAGATGTCGGGAAGAGTCACAGGCAAAAGATATCCGCTGCTGGATGTGATCCGCGGGATCACGCTCATCAGTATGATCGCGTATCATACGTCCTGGGATCTTGTCTATCTCTTTGGTATCGGAGGCAGGTTTCAGACCTGGTATCTGTCGGCGAACGCGTATGTCTGGCAGCAGAGTATCTGCTGGACCTTTATATTCCTGTCTGGATTCTGCATCCCGCTCTCGAAGAGGAAATGGAGGAGAGGGATCATTGTCTTCGCGGCGGGAGCGCTGGTCACGGCAGTCACGCTCGTATTCATGCCGAATGAGCGCGTCATCTTCGGTGTCCTCACGCTGATCGGCAGCGCGATGCTCCTGGCGGCCCTTTTGTATCCGCTCCTGTCTAAGCTGACGGGGATCATCGGCTTTATCGTGTCGGCGTATCTTTTCTATCTGTTCCGGCAGGTGAATGGCGGGTTCCTGACGATTTATCCCGGACGCCGCGTCATGGTGGCGCGCAGCCTTTATCAGGGATACGCGGGAACGTATTTTGGCTTCATGGATCCGAATTTCCGGTCCACGGACTATTTCTCACTCCTGCCGTGGGTCTTCCTGTTCTTTGCCGGAATGTATTTCCACCTGGCGCTGTCCAGGGAGGGGGGATTTCGATGGAAGATCATGAACCTCGACATCCCGCCGCTCGCCTTCCTCGGCAGGCATTCACTCATGATCTATCTGCTGCACCAGCCGGCAGTGTACCTGATCCTGACGCTGCTGCATACGGTGGGAATATTGTGACGCTGGGACTGACCTGGAGCTATTATGAAGAAAACTAATCTCATTCAAACAATCATCGCGGTTGCCGCCTGTAAGGCGGCAAGGAGCCTTATGCGCCTTCGCGGCAGCGGCGGAACTGCTCTGCCGGGCAAGGTTGCCATGGCTGTCGCGAAGAATATTCTCGAGGTGACGAGCGCCGGAATGGAGATCATTGTCGTCACCGGCACCAACGGCAAAACGACGACTTCCCGCATGTTGGAGCACGCCATCACGGAGAGCGGCAGAGAGTGCCTCGCGAATAAATCGGGCGCGAATCTCCTCTCCGGCGTGACGGCGGAACTCACCTGCAACGCGACCTGGACCGGGAAACCGAAGACACACTACGCGGTGATCGAATGCGACGAGGGCGCGCTGAAACAGGTCGTGCCGCTCATCCACCCGAAGGTCATTGTTGTCACGAATCTCTTCCGCGACCAGCTGGATCGGTACGGTGAGATCACGCATACCAGAGATGAGATCAAAAAGGGCATCGACCAGGTGCCGGAGACGACGATCTGTCTGAATGCCGACGATTCCCTTGTTTCCTCTCTGACGTTCGGCATCCCGAACAAGGTGGTTTACTACGGATCGGACGTGCCGATCGGAGATCAGAAGGATGATGGCATCTCCGACGCGAAATACTGCATCCGCTGCGGTCACGAATATCAATACCACTATCACACCTACGCGCACCTTGGCAGTTTCTACTGCCCGGAGTGCGGGTACGAGAGGCAGAACGCTGAGGTCGCCGTGACGAAAGTGAATGAAATCGCCGCGACGGGGAGCAGTGTCGTGATGAGAATCGGAGCGGAGGAGAGAGCGGTAAGAGTCGGACTGCCTGCTGTTTACAATCTCTACAACGCGGTCGCGGCAGTCTGCGGCTATCGGGAAATGGGCTTTGCCACGGAGGAGATCATCACGGCGCTCGCCGATGTGCACTCGAGCTTCGGCCGCATGGAGACTTTCGATCTGGACGGCGTGAGGGTACAGATGATCCTTGTGAAGAACCCGACGGGCTGCAATCAGGCGCTGGAATATCTCTCCAGCATGAAGGAGGATTTCACCGCGGTATTCTGTCTGAATGACCGCACGGCGGACGGGCACGACATCTCCTGGATCTGGGACGCGGACTTTGAACTGGTCGCGGACCAGGAGAGAGATCCGTCCGCGAAGAAGCTCATCGTATCCGGCGACCGGGCGGAGGATATGCAGCTGCGGTTAAAATACGCAGGCGCGCAGGCAGGCGAAATCGAGCTCGTTCGTGACAACGACGCCCTGCTGGATCTGATGAGAAAGAGTGAACGACCCGTGTTCATCCTGCCGAACTACACGTCGATGCTGGCTCTTCGCAAGGTGCTGAGCGACGCGACGGGCGGGAAGGATTTCTGGAAAGGCTGAGTCATGGAACTGAGAATCTGTCACCTCTATCCGGAGGTGCTCAATTTATACGGAGACCGCGGTAATATCAACTGTATGCAGCACCGCCTTCGCTGGCGCGGAATTGACTGCAAAGTTGACCGGGTTGGTATCGGCGATGCCGCGGACTTTACGCAGTATGATCTCTTCTTCATCGGCGGGGGACAGGACTTTGAACAGGAAGTGCTGCTGAATGATCTGCGGCAGGGGAAAGACAAGGAGATCCGGGCTGCGATTGAAGATGGGAAGACGTTTCTTGCCATCTGCGGCGGCTATCAGATGCTGGGACACTACTATGAGACGCACGATGGCGTGAAGAATGAGTTCCTCGGGGCGATTGATTTCTATACCGTTGGTGGAGATGTCCGTATGATCGGGAACTACGCGTTCCGGCTGGATGCGGACGCGAATCCCGGTGCCCAGGACATAGACGTCGTGGGCTTCGAGAATCACAGCGGCAAAACCTTCCTCGGCAGTGGCGTGCAGGCGCTCGGCACGATCATCAGGGGCGGCGGCAACAACGGTGAAGACGGGAAAGAGGGCGTACGCTATCACAACGTCTTCGGCTCCTACAGCCACGGTCCCATCCTGCCGAAAAACCCGAAATTCGCCGACTATCTCCTGTCTTGCGCGCTGGAGCGCAAATACGGACAGGCGAGCCTGTCACCTCTGGACGACCGCATTGAGAACGCGGCGCACGACTCCGTAATGCAGAAGGTGCTCGCCGGCACAACGGGCAGCCAGGACTGAGGCAGGCATATCGCTGCCGCAGGGCTGTGGTGGTAAGAGCTGGTATTCATTGAATGAAGCCCGAGACAGCGGCTGCTCTGGACGCACCAGAATACATCTATAGAAGGCGAGGCTGGCTGCGATTACGCTTCGCGGAGTCTTTGCGGAGCAGCATCCGGAAGGGGAGCCTGTGTATCAGTTTGGGGCTTCACTTCCTGGCTGCGCATGATCGCCTTGATCGCCTCCCGAAGGTAAGGGCGCAGCTCCTCGATCGGCAGCGGATCGCCGTTGAGGATGGAGCTGTACGAGGCCGAGCCTACGAGCTCGACGATCATGTACATCAACACTTCGGGATTCTTATATTTCACATCTGACTCATCGAACGCCGCCCGGAAGTGGTCAATGAAATTGATCTCCCCCTCGAAAACATTCGTCTGAATCGTCGACATCTCATGTTTCAGAATGCCCCAGGAAAGGTTCTTCGTGATGAATCGAAGCGTGAGCTTATCCTCCGAGAGCTGGTCTACGATGTTGACGGCGAGGAAAATGACCTTCTCTTCGAGCGTCGACAGCTGTGCCGTCTCCAGGGCGTTGTAGGCGCGCCCCAGGATCTGGGAAGCCTTGTGGCGGATCAGCCTGTCGCGCAGGTCATATTTATCCTTGAAATAGAGGTAGAACGTCCCCTTTGCGACACCTGCCCGCTCTACGATATTCGCAATGGAGGTGTTCGTGATCCCCTGTTGCGTGAACAGGTCGAACGCCGTGTTCAGAAGCGCCTCCCTTTTCTGTCTCTTATTCTCCGCGGCCTTCCCGGTCATTCTCATCTCAGTCTCCCCCGACTTGACATTCTAAGTATCCATTCCGAACCTTCATCTCGAAAATCGAAGATTTTCGAGATGAAGGTTCTTCCGACGCGCTTCGCGCGTTGACCACAGCGAAATTCACATCACATCCAGCCGTGTGAACACGTCTGTCTGTTTATGGATTTCGCTGTGCGGAATAGATACATTCTACTAAAAATCAGCAGAAAGTCATAGAAATTTCATACTTTTGCGCTGCTATAAAGTTGACCGATAGTCATATTAGTGGTACAACTGTCTGCGACAGGATGAAATGACCACAAGTCATTTATAAAAATAGTACCTGTCAGGGAGAAATGCAAGCGTATGAAGAGATTTGGAAATGCAATCGTGAAGCTCAGGATTCCGATTCTGATCCTGGCGCTTCTCCTGTTGATTCCGTCGACGATCGGCTACATGAAGACGAAAGTCAATTACGACATGCTGGTCTATCTGCCACAGAATATCGACACCATGAAGGGCCAGAACATCCTGAAGGATGAATTCGGCACCGGCGCCTTCGCCTCCTATATTGTCGAGGGCATGAGCGAGAAACAGGCAGCTGATCTGAAGGCCGAGATCGAAGAGGTGCCGCAT
Source organism: Lachnospiraceae bacterium NK3A20 (assembly GCA_900107575.1). Taxonomy (GTDB): domain Bacteria; phylum Bacillota; class Clostridia; order Lachnospirales; family Lachnospiraceae; genus CAG-791. Next base: position 5,863 of record FNQX01000034.1, read on the forward strand.
GTCAAGAAGGTACTCTGGTATGACTCCGTCATGGATCTTTCGGTTCCAATGGAAATGCTGCCGGACGACCTCTACAAGGCGTTCAATTCCGGCGACGCGACGATGATGTTCATCATCTTCGATGAGACCACCTCGGAGGATGGTACGGTCGCTGCCGCGCGGCAGATCCGGCAGATCTCCAATGAGAAGTGTTTCCTCGCCGGAATGACGGCAACGCTGATTGACACGGAGGATCTCTCCAATAAAGAGGCGCCGATCTACATCGGTCTCGCCGTTCTCCTCTCTACCATCGTTCTCTCCCTCACCATGGATTCGTTCCTCGTGCCTTTTGTTTTCCTGGCGTCCATTGGCATGGCAATTATCTACAATCTCGGTACGAACATTTTCCTCGGGAGCATCTCGTATGTTACGAAATCGCTCGCGGCTGTCCTGCAGCTGGGGGTTACGATGGACTACTCCATCTTCCTCTGGCACAGCTATGAACACTACCTTGAGGTGGGAGAGAAGAGGGACAACGCGATGGCGCTCGCCATTGCAGACACCTTCTCATCAATTATCGGTTCGTCCATAACGACAATCGCGGGCTTCGTCGCGCTGTGCTTCATGAGCTTCACGCTCGGCCTCGATCTTGGTGTTGTCATGGCCAAGGGCGTACTGTTTGGTGTCGTTTCGTGTGTCACAATCCTGCCGTCAATGATTCTGGTATTCGATAAGGCACTGCGGAGAACAAGGCACAAGGCGCTGCTGCCGGATATCAGAGGTATCGGACATTTCGTAACGAAACACTACAGGCTGTTCCTTGCGGTGTTTGCCCTGCTCCTTGTCCCCGCGCTGTACGGCTACAACCACACGCAGCAGTATTACGATCTGGCGAAGACATTGCCGGAGAATCTGCCCGGCGTCGTCGCCAACAACAAGCTCGACGATGAATTCAACATGAGCACGACGCACATCCTGATGATCAATTCCGACATCGAAACGAAGGATATTCAGCGGATGTCAGATGAGATGAAGGGCATCGACGGCGTCAAATGGGTGCTCGGCCTCAATACCATGAAGGGCGCGGCACTGCCGGACAGCTTCATCCCGGATGACCTCAGGGAGAATTTTGAGAACGATCACTGGCAGATCCTCCTCATCGGATCGGAGTATGCGACCGCGAGCAACGAGTGCAACGCGCAGATTGACAAGCTCGAATCCATCGCGAAGAACTATGACAGGCATTCGATGCTGATCGGAGAGGCGCCCGCGACCAAGGACCTGATCCAGACCACGGCGACAGACTTCGGAGTCGTCAACACGATTTCGATCGGGGTGATCTTCTTCATCATCCTGATGGTGTTCAAGTCGGTCGCCCTGCCGTTCATCCTGGTGGCGGTCATCGAGTTCGGTATCTTCATCAACCTCGGCATCCCGTTTTATACGGGGACGAAGCTGCCGTTCATTGCATCCATCGTCATCGGTACCATACAGCTGGGCTCGACGGTCGACTACGCGATCCTCACGACAACGCGCTACATTCGTGAACGCAGCGCGGGATCGGAGAAGAGAGACGCGATCGCAACCGCTATCCAGGCGAGCACGAAGTCGATCATGGTATCGGCGCTCACCTTCTTCGGCGCGACCTTCGGCGTCGGCCTCTATTCCGACATCGATCTCATCAGCTCCCTGTGCATTCTGATGGCAAGAGGCGCGGTGATCTCGCTTGGCTGCGTGGTCGGCATCCTGCCGGCGTTCCTCATGATCTTCGATGGGCTCGTTGTCCGTACGACAGCGGGATTGTCCGAGAGGAGCAAGGCAAGGCGCGCGAAGCTCAGGAACAAGTTGAAAGAGATCCGTGACAACGGTTGATCCAAAAATTCATTCCCAAAGGAGTTGAAAGATTATGAAAAAGAGAGAATTGATCATCAGCAGCGCGAAGCTGCTCAGCGTAGTTATGGCGGCATCCCTGGTATTTTCCACTGCGGCGTGCGGCGCTGCAGGCGTGGAAAACAAGGGACAGGCTGCCAGTGATGTCAATGACGACAAGGGAAGCGACGATGAGCGCAGTCAGGAAGATAAGCTCGCGGATGCCATGGCGAGCATGGCGGGTGGCACCTCCCACTCCGCAAAGAGTGGCAAGGAGGAGACCGTATACGTCGTCGCGGACGCGGAAGGCAAGTCGCAGAACGTCATTGTCTCCAACTGGCTGAAGAATGCGGGCGGGGACGACACTATTGCCGACACCACGGATCTCAAGGATGTCAAGAACGTCAACGGGTATGAGACCTTCGAGCGGAAGGGCGACAAGCTCACCTGGGATGCGAAGGGAAGCGACATCTACTACCAGGGAACGACAGACAAGAAACTCCCGGTCGATGTCAGCATCTCTTATAAGCTGGATGGTAAGAACATTGCTCCCAAAGATCTTGCGGGCAAGAGCGGCAAGGTGACCATCCGATTCGACTACAAGAACAATCAGACCACCAAGGCGAAGATCGACGGCAAGGAGGAGACCATCAAGGTTCCCTTCGCCATGATGAGCGGCGCGGTGCTGCCTGCGGACCACTTCTCGAACATTGAAGTCACCAACGGCAGGATTATCTCCGAGGGCAAGGACAACATCGTCTGCGGACTTGCTTTCCCGGGGCTCTCTGAGAGCATCGACATGGACGCGATCCGGGAGAAGGCTGTGGATGAGGACGCGAAGAAACAGATCAATGACATCGACATCCCGGAGTATGTCGAGATCACGGCAGATGCCACGGATTTCACTCTTGATATGACCATGACAGCTGCCATGTCCAACCTCCTCTCCGATCTCAACCTGACCAAGGATGTGGACACGGACGGCATCCAGGATGAGATGGATGACTTGCAGGATGGCGCGGACAAGCTGGTTGACGGCTCCAATGATCTCAAAGACGGCACGGCGAAACTCAAAGACGGCGCGGATCAGCTACGTGACGGCGCGGGTACGCTCAAAGACGGCACGGCAACGCTCGCGAGCGGCGCGGGAGATCTGAAGGATGGCACGGCGAAGCTACGTGACGGTGCCGGTTCTCTCAAGGATGGCACATCAACCCTCGCGGATGGCGCGAAGGATCTGAAGGATGGAACCGGCGAATTGAAGGATGGCAGCGGCAAGCTCGCTTCCGGCACCGATACGCTGGTAGACGGATCGAATAAGCTAAGAGACGGCTCTTCCCGCCTTGCCTCTGGCACGGATGATCTCAAATCCGGTGCAGACCAGTTGAAGGACGGCTCCGGGAAACTGGCGAAAGGAACAGATGATCTCGTAGGCGGCTCGGATAAGCTCAAAGACGGCTCCGGAAAGCTGGCGAAGGGCACCGATGATCTCAAGACTGGCGCAGACCAGTTAAAGGACGGCTCCGGGAAGCTGGCGAAAGGCACCGATGTATTGAAGGACGGCGCGAACCAGTTGAAAGACGGTTCCGCGAAGCTGGCGAAAGGCGCAGGAGATCTGAGCGACGGTGCGAATCAGTTGAAGGATGGCTCCGGCAAAGTGGCAGCCGGCGTAGATCAGTTGAAAGACGGCACGGACAGGCTTGCCAAAAGTGCGCCACAGCTTCAGGATGGGGCAAAGACGATCGAAGAGAAGCTGGGCGAGGCAAAGACCGGTGCCACCGCTCTGACCGATGGTATCAATCAGCTGAATGCAGGCATCAACGATCCAGCAAAACAGCAGGAAACCGCGGCTGCGTTCACTCAGCTCCTGAATGGATCGAAGTCGCTCGCTGACAATCTGCAAGGTGTCCATGACCAGGTCACACAGGCTAAGGCGAGCGCGGATCAGCAGTTCGATCAGGCAGCGGGTGAGATTGACTCTCTGAAGGCTCTGGCGAATGGGTTGCAGAATCCGAGTGAAGAAACGAAGCAGCAGATGGCTTCCGCCGTGGCGCAGTCTGCGGCAGCTGCAGTGGCACAGGATGCTGCGACGCAACAGGCGGGAGAGAATCTCAATTCCGCGATCACTACAGCCATCACCACGACAGCGCAGAAGGCTTATCAGGCAGGCGCCGAGTCACAGAAAGAGAAAATTACAAAGCTCTCACAGGACAACAAGAAGCTGCAGAGCGACAAGGATGATCTGAACACGCAATACGAAGAACTCAAGAAAGAGTTCGAGGAATATAAGAAGGCACATCCGGAAGATACAGCGGAAGATACCAAGGCCGGCACAGGGGCAGATAGCAAGACTGCACAGGATAGCCCGACTCCGACAGAGGCCGGCGCTGCAGATACATCCAAGCAGTCAGATGCGCAAAAGGCTACAACGGGGAGTGATGCAGGTGCGGCAGCGCAGCCGAAAGCTCCGGCAACAGCGGATCCTGACACCGTAGACACTCAGAAGTCAGAGCCTCAGGCAACTGATCTTCAGGTGACACCTGCTCCGGAGACTGCGGATGTATCTGAAAATGATGCCGCAGAATCTACGCCCACAGATGAAGCGCAGAGTACAAATGCTGGTGAAACAGAGACAGATTCTGCACAGGATAACAATGTAGGCGAAGACAAGTCGGCAGCTGCGCAGACGAACAACGAAAACCCTGCCGCCCCTGCAACGACAGAAACACCGTCTGAAGTTGCGACCGCAGCTTCTGCAGAGCCTGAGGCTGTACCGTCTTCAACGAATACAGAGGAACAGGTACAGACGGCTCCCGCAGAGGCAGCATCTGAACCTGTAGCAGCAGTTCCCGCAGAGCCGGCTGCTGCCGTCATGGAGGGCACGGAACAGGGTGTCATGATGCAGCAGTCCTTCACCCGCTCAAAGGCGGCTTATCGCGCGATGCTGCTGGCTGACAGTCCTGCCGGACAGAGCAATCCTCTCGTGCAGCAGCTGCTCTCAGATGGAGATGTTCAGAGCGCGATCGCGGATGCCACAACAGCCGCGCAGAACCTGGGCAGGGCAGCGGCAGGCGCCGGTGCGAAGGCCGGTGCAACCGCAACGCAGCAGTATCTGAATGATACCTTAAGTGTTGCCATGAACAAGTCCGGGGATATTGATGTCGCGGCGATGAAAAAGGAGCTGGATGATCAGCTCGATACCTTAATTGCGGCTACCGATGGCAGTGCAAAAGTTACCAATCTGACTACGGGAGCAAATGCGCTGTATCAGGGAATTGGACAGTTCCAGGGGACATTCCGGAGCAGCATGGGACAGATTTCGTCGAATCTTGATAAGATCTCGGCTGGCGGATCTACGTTAGCGGACGGCCTTGGACAGCTGGAGACAGGAGCAGGACAGCTGAGAGGAGGCGTTGATCAGGTTTCTGATGGTGCGGTCAAACTAAATAAGGGCGCGGCAGACCTTCAACTGGGCGCGCATCAGCTGGATGACGGCATCGGCAAAGTGCAGGGCGGAGCAACAGATTTGCAGAAGGGTGCAGCTCAGCTGGACGGAGGCATCACATCTGCCCAGATCGGTGCGGAAACACTATCAAAGGGTGCACACACACTTGACGACGGAGTAGGCAAACTTCAGGGCGGCACATCAGATCTGCAGAAAGGTGCGCATCAGTTAGACGATGGGGTAGCCTCCGCCCAGAGCGGTGCAAAGAAACTGTCCGATGGTGCGCATCAGCTGGATGACGGTATCGGCAAAGTGCAGAGCGGTGCTTCGGATCTACAGAGCGGTGCGCATCAGTTGGATGATGGCGTAGCTTCCGCACAGAGCGGCGCGAAAGAGCTGTCCAATGGTGCACACACCCTGGACGATGGAGTAGGCAAGGTGAACGACGGCGCCGGGAAGTTATCCGATGGTGCAGTGGAGCTGGATAACGGCGCCGGAGACCTCGTCGATGGGACGATTACACTGGATGATGGCGCAGGTAAGCTCGCGGATGGCGCCGTAGTCCTGGATGATGGTACCGGAGATCTGTTCGATGGTATCGTGACACTGGATGATGGCGCGGGAGACCTGGACGACGGTGCGGACAAGCTCGCAGATGGCATGTTCAAGCTCAACGATGAAGGCATCAGGAAACTCACCGAGCTCTTTGGTGACAACGTACAGGATGTCGTTGACAGGATCAACGCAGTAATTGACGCGGGTGATGCCTATACTTCCTTCACGGGTGCCAACGAGGATGAGAACAACTCCGTAAAGTTCATCTACAAGACGGCAGCCATCAAGGACGACAACACCTGACAATATATCCTGGAGTCTTAGATTAATGCACCAGCAAAAGGATAAGGCAACAGAAAAGGACCTGCCCGGTTTACGAAATGTAAGCCGGGCAGGTCCTTTATTTCCGGAGTATTGAGCAACGCGCGGTCATGATTTCCTTTTGTGACTGTTGCATATCTTCTGGCAGATAAGACTCGTCGCACAGCGTCATGAAATCCTGTTCGGCAGCCAGTACCGAATGGATGATTTTCTCTGCTGCTGTACTGGGAATATCGCAGGATTTTGCAAAATGCAGGAAATCATTGCGATGTAGGTGAGCTTTTTTGCCGTTCATTGTCAGGGCGAATTCTTCCTTGTCCGCCGGCAGCATGAGATTCACAGGCAGCAGGTCATAGGCCTCAGAGAGAATATACTGTGCACTCTTTGGCGCAGTTTCAATCAATGAAAAGTTCTTGAGGTGCATGTCTGAATTGCCTGTCACGAAGGAAATCACAAGGCGCAGGAAGAGCTCAGACAGATCCAGACCCTTTCGTGAGGAATATCGTGAGATAATCTTCGCGCACCGCTCATAGGAACCGCGGTATTTATCTCTTGTCAGCCGTTCATCGAGCTGACAGAAATCCTCCATAGCATATTTCTGGACGGTCGCCTGCTGTTTTCCCTCAATAAAACGGTCAATTCGCTTTGTAATATAGGCATACTGTCCGTCAATGTAGAGCAGGGCATGGGGCACGGTTTTCACCCCGACATGTTCGGCGATTCGCATCGCGAGATCCTCAGCTTCTGGCAGGCAGGGATATTCGGGAGACTGTGGCTTCAGAATATATCCTGTCGGATAATCTACGAGCGTTAGCCGAGGCGTATCCGTATGTTCCAAATGGAGCGACATTTTCCGCTGCACACCCGGGACGGTTAGCCCTTTGAACACGGTCTTTACAGCGTAAGATTGCAACGCTTCTTCGGTCAGATCAAGAGCGGGGAGGGTATCTGTTCCAAAGAATTTCCGAACGCATCTTTTGTGCCAACCGCCGTGATCATTGGGCGTCAGCGGTTTCCCGCAGCAAAGACATTTCATAACGCTGCCTCCTCTATCCGCACGGCACCGATACAATCCCTGCAAGCGACCAGCAGCAGACCAAATCGATCGTTCTGATCGAGTTTCCAGTTCTTCGTCACCAGATTCAGCAGCCATCCTTCCGGGATCAGCCCATCGAAGAAGGGGAATAGTACCTTGGACTCATAGGGTTTGTGGGATAATGGAAGGGTGAGAGAGACCGGAGCCGCGGCTTCTGTCTGTAGATATTCCGGATCGTAGACAAAGCTGTATCCGCTGTCAGTTTCGGACAATGTTCCCGCGAATGTATCGCGTACATACACGGCGGCTTTCCGAAATGCACTCATCTGTCTTCTGCCTTTCCGGGCACTGCTTCCATGCCAAACATCGCCAGGGCTTGATTGACCTTATCCATACGCACGGTTTCCTTGCCCTGCTCCAGATCACGGACAAAGCGCAGACCTAAGCCGGAGCGGATGGCGAATTCCTTCTGCGTGAGGCCCGCGGCCTTTCTATTCTGTTTGATAAAAGTTGCAATGATATTCATGATGATATTTTATACCCTATAGGGTGCATATTCAATACTTAAATACAAATATATACCTATAAGGGTATAAAACGTCTATCGCCTGTTGCCCATTTCAAAGTATAAAATTTCAATAAGCAAATATCTGTTCATGCTGCTGATGATGGCTGCATCAGCTGTTTTTGTGACATTTATAACCTCGATTTTTGAAAAAGAAATAATACTTAACTACGGTCTTTTGAGTGCATACGTTGTGTTCCTATACGATATTCTAATGATACCTATATCACTGTTCTTTGGAGTAGAAAAGGGACGATATGTTGTGATTATAGTTGCCGTGGTTCCGTTAATTTTTTCTAATTACGTCATTGATTTTATAACTCTAATCGAAGAATATATTGCACAGAACTCTACGGTTGTTTACATAGTCTTTATCTTGGTGAATTTCACTGTGCTTGTGATATCGTATGCTGTTGCATGCATGGGAATCAACCGGTATTCTCACTAAAACAATATCCACATCTACTTCTTCTTTAAAATGCTTATCTTGTCCTGTTCCAGATCGCAGACAAAGCTCAAATCTAAGCCGGAGCGGATGGCAATGACTCTTATGCCCATCCGATTAGTGATCGGTTATAATGGGCTGTATGAGAGCGACGAACGACAAGCCCGCTGCGGGCAGCTATATCTGGAATTCCATCGGCGGCATGCTGAACGCACTGCAGTCGGTGGTGGTCCTGATGGTGATCACGAGGACCTGCGGACTGGCGGACGCGGGCATTTACTCCATCGCCTTCGCGACGGGCAATCTGTTCATGTACCTCGGCAATTACGGCGTGCGTAACTACCAGGTGTCCGACCTCCGGCAGCAGTATGCCTTCCAGGACTATCTCTGGCACCGGTGTGTGACCATTCTGCTGATGCTGGCAGCGTCGGCTTTCTATTGCACTGTCAATTTCGCGTCCGGCAGCTACAGCCCGGAGAAAACGGCAATCGTCCTCGCCATGTGCGTCCTCAAAACAGAAGACTGCATTGAGGAGGTGTTCGAGGGCAGGCTCCATCAGAACGGCAGGCTGGATCTTGCCGGCAAAATGATGACCGTCCGCATTCTTGTCTCCATCGGCGGCATGATGGCGGCACTCGTGCTCACGAAAAGCCTCCTCCTGTCGACACTCGCCGCGATCGTTCTCGCCTTTGGTTCCTTCATCTTCATGGCGATTCGCTACCGCAGGGAAATCGCCTGGAGCCGCGGTCCCTTTCTCTGGGCGAAAACAGCAGGCATCCTTGCAGCCTGTTTCCCCGTCTGTGCTGCCAACTTCCTGTCCTTTTATCTCATCAACGCGCCGAAATACGCGATTGATGCGGCGATGAGCGAAGAGGTCCAGGCAGAATATAACTTCATTGCCATGCCGGTTTTCGTGATCCAACTCCTCACCATGTTCATCTATCAGCCGGTCATGGTGCGGATGACGACCAGCTACCGGCACAAGGAGCGCATGTCCTTCCTCCGCGAATTCATGAGCGTTGTCCGGTGGCTCCTTGTCCTGTCAGCAACAGTCCTCTTCGGCGCGTACCTTCTGGGAATACCCGTACTCTCCGCGCTGTACGCTACGGACTTAACCGCATTGAAGGGTGACCTCATGCTGATCCTTTTGGGCAGCGTCTTCCTGGCAATGAACGGATTCTACTCTGCCGTTCTGACCCTCATGCGGATGCAGAACCGGATTCCGGTCTACTACCTGATCGGTGCGATCCTCTCGCTCATCCTCACTCCGCACATGGTCGCAACAGGCGGCATCACCGGCGCAGTTACGGCATTCACATGGATCATGGCATTGGTTTGCGCCCTGCTAACCATGCAGTTCATCGCGGGCGTGAGGCATATAGGCAAAGAGCTGCTGTGACTGTAATTTGTATTTTCTTTGCCTGCAATGCGGTCGGATTGAAGTGAATTGATGAGAGACGTACGCACAAATTATTCTGCCCTGCGTTTTCGCAATCTCTTTTTGGGATTGTGAGAAGTCAGGCGGCGCCGGAAGGACCTGCCGGCCTGCGGATTCGAAAACCCTGTGGATTAATCCCTTCAAAGATCAGATGCAGCGTTCCCTCCCAAGGGATTTATCCACAGGGTTTTTGTAGCAGCCGACAGGTTCTTCCGGTGCCACCGTCCCCTCATCACAACATTGCGAACCCCGCCCAAATAGGGTATCATTTATAAGTTACAATAGTCTAGAAATGAGGACATCTTCATGGTCTTTAGCTCCATGACCTTCCTCTGGGTATTCCTGCCGATTGTCTTTGTCGCCACGATGCTCCTTCGGAAGATCAAACCTCAGAATATCTGCCTGCTCATCACAAGCCTTTTTTTCTACGCCTGGGGTGAGCCGCGCTATGTATTCCTGATGATATTTTCGATCTTCATGAACTGGTTGTTCGGCATGCTGATCGACAGATTCGACGCGCGGAAGAAGCTCTTCCTCGTGCTGGATATCATCTGTAATCTGGCGCTCCTTGGGTATTTCAAATATACGGATTTCGCGATCGTCACAATCGACCGCCTCTTCCACGCGGACATTCCGGTCGCGGGCATTTCCCTTCCGATCGGTATCAGCTTCTTCACCTTCCAGGCGATGAGCTACGTGATCGATCTTTACCGTGGAAAATATAAGGTGCAGCGCAACATTTTGAATCTCGCGCTGTATATTTCCTTTTTTCCGCAGTTGATCGCAGGACCGATCGTGCAGTACAAGGACATCGACGACCAGATCGAGGACCGTGTCGTTTCGGTGGAGAAGGTGGCATCGGGCTTCCGCAGGTTCGCCTACGGCCTGGGCAAGAAGGTCATCATCTCGAACCTCGTCGCCGTGGCTTCCGACAACCTGTTCCACATGGATGTTGCGAACATGACCGGCGCGATGGCCTGGTGCGCGGCGCTGTTCTACACGCTGCAGATTTACTACGATTTCTCGGGTTACTCCGATATGGCAATCGGCCTCGGCAGGATCTTCGGTTTCGAGTTCCTTGAGAACTTCAATTACCCTTACATTTCCGGCTCCATCCGGGAATTCTGGAGGCGGTGGCACATTTCGCTCTCCAGCTGGTTCCGTGACTACGTGTACATCCCGCTCGGCGGCAACCGCAAGGGGACGTTTCGGACGTACCTCAACAATGTTATCGTCTTCTTTCTGACGGGCCTCTGGCATGGCGCCGCCTGGAATTTCGTCCTCTGGGGCATGTACCACGGCTTTTTCATCATTATCGAGAGACTGGGCCTTGGCAGGGTTCTGAAAAAGTCGCGGGTGATCTCACACATTTACGCGATGTTCGTCGTCGCCATCGGCTGGGTGTTCTTCAACGTCACCTCGGTGCATCACGGCATCTCGATTGTCGCGAGAATGCTGCTGCCGTGGAGATATACGGAGAGTCTCAAGACCTTTGGCGAGCTCGTCTCCCTGCAGTCCTGGCTCGCGGTGATCGCTGGCATCATCGGCTGTGGCATCCTGCAGACCGTGTTCGCGCACGGCGCGCAGCGGAAGATAGCAGACTGGTGGAAGGGCAGTGCCGCCGAAGGCGCGTGGCTTGCGGTCGTTGTTGCCGTCAGCATTGTGCTGCTCGCGAATAACACCTACAACCCGTTCATTTACTTCCGGTTCTAGGCAGGACGCAACTGGCTGGGCAAAGGGAGATAAGGATTTCGCGCGGGACCTGGCGGAATAATAGATGAAGCTGAGAAAGAATATACAAATTTTCTATATTGCGCTCATGTGTGTGCTGATCCTGGCGCCGGTGGCCTTTTTCCTCGTCTTCGGGAGATTTTTCGATACGAAGAATTATGAGAACCGGGACCTTGCGGCGGCGCCGGTCATCGGGGAAACCTCTATCAATGCGTTTCCTGATGTTTTCGATGCGTGGTTTAATGACCACCTTCCGTTCCGCAATCAGCTCCTTGAGTTGAAGGGCATTGTCGATTACGATGTGCTGCACACGACGGACAGCAAGTCGGTGTTCATCGGCAAGGACGGCTGGCTGTTCTACAAGGGCGCGCAGGTGAATGCGGAGGACCCGATTGCGGATTACCAGGGAACGAACCTCTTCACTGAGGCGGAGCTGGAACAGATCAAGACCAATATGCTGGCGGCGCGCGATGAACTGGCACAGCGCGGGATCTCCTTCTATATTTTCCTCTGCCCGAACAAGGAGAGGGTGTACAGCCAGTACATGCCGGACAATATCCCGAGGTTCGACGAGGGCGGGCGGCTGCAGCAGGTGTATGACTATCTCACGCAGAATACGGATCTGGTCGTGGTCAACGCCTACGACGATCTCAAGGCCTATATGGCGGAGCACCCGGAGCAGCAGCTCTATTATAAATATGATACGCACTGGAACAGCGTCGGCGCCTATGTCGGCACGAAAACGCTGACGGAGAAGCTGGGCTTTCAGCAGGATCCCTTCGATGAGATCCAGGTGTCGGACAAGGGCGAGGATTCTTTCGATCTCGCGCGCCTTCTGCACCTTGGCAATTACCTCACGAAGGATCATTTCTACACGCTGACGAAGTACACGCCGCACGATGTAAAGACACAGATGGGGGAGCTCGGCGAGCAGATCCGCTACAGGACAGACGAGACGGCGCCGGGGGGCAGGCTCTACATCATCGGGGACTCGTTCTCCACAATCAGTTCCGCCTACTACGCCTGCCACTACCAGGAGGCGTTCCTGAACTTCTACTACGACTATGATCTCGCGTCGCTGGAGAAGGAGCAGCCGGACACGCTCGTGTATGAGACCGTCGAGCGCTACATCGGGAACATGCTGGATTTCTCGATCACACAGGGTATCGGGTCAAATAATGAGTAGGATTTGAATCAATGGTGTGAATCGCAGGTGGATTCACACGCAGCAGGCATCATTGGGTGAGGGGGCGTGCGAGTTTCTCGCGCAGATGCCGCAAAATGCGTGATGCAAATGGAACAGGTATGGCACGATTTGGATTAGGGGTATGACATGGATAAGATTGCAGTGCTGATTCCCTGCTACAACGAAGAGAGAACGATCACCAAGGTGGTGTCCGACGCGAAGGCGGCGCTGCCGGAGGCGGTGATCTATGTATACAACAATAACTCCACGGACAGGACGGCGGAGCTGGCGAAGGCCGCGGGCGCGGTTGTCCGCAATGAGTATCAGCAGGGCAAGGGCAATGTCATTCGCCGCATGTTCCGCGAGATTGACGCGCACTGTTACATCATGGTCGACGGTGACGACACCTATCCCATGGAAGCCGCGCGGAAGATGGTGGATCTCGTGCTGAACCGCAACTCTGACATGGTGGTCGGCGACCGCCTCTCTTCCACGTATTTCACGGAAAACAAGAGGCCCTTCCACAATTTTGGCAATTCCCTTGTGCGTGCCTCCATCAACAAGCTGTTCGACTGCAACATCCGCGACATCATGACGGGCTACCGGGCGTTCTCTTACGATTTCGTGAAAACGTTTCCTGTCCTGTCCCGCGGTTTCGAGATCGAGACGGAGATGACGATCCACGCGGTTTACAACAACATGCAGATTGACAACGTGGTCATTGAGTACCGTGACCGTCCGGAGGGGAGTGTATCGAAGCTGAATACCTTCGGCGACGGTTTCAAGGTGCTGCACACGATTTTCAATCTCTACCGCAACTACAAGCCGTTTGGCTTCTTCGGCCTGCTGGCGGCGATTCTGGTCGTTGTCGCGCTTATTTTCTTTATTCCTGTATTCGCGGCTTACCTGCAGACCGGGATGGTTGCGAAATTCCCGACGCTGATCGTCTGTGGTTTCGTCATGATGGCAGCAATCTTTGCTTTCTTCTCCGGTATGATCCTCTCCAACATGGACCGTAACGCGAGAAGGAATTTCGAGATCCAGAGAAATGAGCTGCACTCGCTGCAGCAGGCGCTCGAGAGGGCAGATACAACCTCTTCGGGCATACCTAAGTAGTTATTCAGCAGGCAGGCCGCCATTTTGCTTCGCGGAATCTGTGCGAAGCAAAATCTGCATGTACGGTCTGTGTAACACTTCAGAAGCAATGTTCTGAATTGTTGCGGTATGTTTTTTGCAGGTGACCATGGGCAGTATCCTGACACTGATCGTTAACCTCATATTCTATCTGGCGTTCCCTGTGGCAGACGGGCCGGTATGGTGTAAGGATTCCCTGAGCTATACGAGCATGGACTGCTCCAGGGAACCTTTTTATCCGCTGTTCCTGAAGATATTGCGAGATATCTTCGGCGACGGCTCCCTGCCGTATGGGGAACCCCGGTATCTCTTCGTGGCGGTTCTCATCCAGTCGGCAGTTGCGGCGGTCGTTGTCTGGCGCGTGGCACACGTGTTCGAAGGCTTTGGAAAGAGCCGGAAATCCCGCATCATACTGGGACTTGGCGCCAATGCAGCCTTCTGGGGCGTGCAGCTGTTGAATCGCTTCGCGGCGCTGCGAGGCAGCGCCTACCCGGAGAGCATTATGACGGAGGGATTCGGACTCTCCTTCTGGCTCCTGTTCCTTATGGCCGCCTTCTGTTTTTTCCGCGGGCACCAGGCAAAGGACCTGATCCTTGCGACGCTGTGGATGTTCCTGTGCGTGAGTCTGAGGAAACAGCTCCTCGTCTCCTGCCTTACTTTCGCGGGGATGGGCTTTCTCTACGAGCTCGTGCTCCGGAGAAAGTGGAGGAACTTCCTTTTGACCATCCTCATGGCGGCGATTGCCATGGGCGGCGCGACGGCATTTGACTACGGGTACAACTATGCGCTTCGCGGCGTGTGGATGCAGCACACGGGTAATGCCATGGGGATGGACTGCACGCTGCTGTACACGACAACGGCGGAGGATGCGAACCTCTTCCCGGAAGGGGATGTGCGGGACCTGTTCCTGGCGATCCAGACGGAAATGGAAGAGCAGAGGATCCGATACGTCGATCTGGAGGCGGGGGTGTCGTGGGCCCAAAGGGCGGGGCACTATGCCGACGCCTATGATGTCATCGGCTACGAGATCATGAATCCACTGATCGGGGAGTATCTTGCAAAAAGCCATCCGGAAGCGGAGGCGGGGTCGCCTGCGTTCTATCTTCTCATGGACGAGGTGGAAGAGGAGCTGCGCGATGGGCTGATCCATCAGGATATGTCACGGTTTGCTCTCATCTGGTGGCTCAATATCTGCAAGGGCTTCGTCAACACGATCCTTAGGATGAATACGCTGCTCATCGCCGCGGCGGCCGTACTGTACGCGGTTTATGCGGGACTCCTCCTGTATCTTCTGCGCACGGGAGGGGACAGGGCTGCGGTGCTGTTGGCGTCTCTCATCCTCTTCGGCACAGCGGTGAACTGTGTTGTCGTCGGCGCGGTGATCTTCCCGCAGACGAGATACATGATTTACAACATGGGACTATTTTATGCAGGGTTACTGCTCCTGCTGGTAGAGAACCTAACTCCCAACAAGAAGAGTATTGGTGTTGACTGATATATTTTCAGAACAGACTGATGAAAGGACGATGCGGCTTCCATGAGTGCGGCAATTAAATTCCTCCTCTTTCTCATAGTGGCCGGCGTCATGCCGATTCTGATGGGGCTCCTTCCCATGAGCTTCGCATCGTTGCAGCGCAGGCACAGTCACCTCATCGTGGTGTCGGGATATCTTTCCTGTTTCGCACTCTTCGAGCTGATCGGGCTTCCTGTTCTTTTCTTCACGCCGATGGGGAACTTCCGGCTGCTGGTCATACTGGATCTGGCGGCAGAGATCATCTGGATCATTGCGGGGCTCATCCGCTGCGCGAGGAGCGGCGGCGTGCGCTCGCCGGGAATTGTGCGGGCCATTTGCCCGAGACGGCTGCGGCAGGCGGGACAGGAGGCGGTGGAACCTTTAAGGGACGAGGTGATCTTCTGGGTGATTTTCCTCGCACTCCTTGGCTTCCAGCTTGTGATGTCTTACCGGCTCGCCTCCTACGACGGGGATGACGCATACTATGTGGCACAGTCGCTGCAGACCTGGCAGACGGGGACGATGTATCATTACGTGCCGTATACGGGGGTCACGACGGCGCTCGACGGGCGGCACGCGATGGCGATGATGCCGATGTGGATCGCGATGGTCGCAAAGCTCTCCGGGACACATCCCACAATCGTAACGCACAGCATGATCCCCTTTGTGTTCCTGCCCCTTGCGGACGTCTGCCTGTATTTTCTCATGAGGGCGCTCATGTACGAGAAGGTGAACGAGACGAGAAATCGCAGGATGCTGCCGGCATTCATGGTGATCATGGCGCTGCTGCAGATATTCGGCAACGTGTCGATCTACACGCCGGAGACGTTCCTCATGCTGCGCACCTGGCAGGGCAAAACCGTGTTCGCGGCGGTCATCGTACCGACGGCCTTCGCGGCACTCCTTCTCCTGGCACACAGAATCGCGGATCACGCGTCAGTGAGGTTCCCTGTCATTCTGGCTTTTCTCATTAACGCGGCAGCGGGCATGTGTACTTCGATGGCACCGTTCCTCGCGGGGGGGCTGCTCCTTCTGGGGGGCGCTTTCATCGCGGTGGCGTTCCGGCAGAAGAAGGCATTCCTTGTCATGCTGCCTGCCTGCATTCCGAATGTCATTTACGCGGCGATCCTCTTGCGGATTATGCTGCCGACACTGCTGTCATAGGAGAGAACATGAGCGAAATTCTGGCGATGATAGCTGCATATGAAGGAAACGGCCTGCTGCTGGTGCTCTACGGCATCGCGCTGGTGTTCCTGTTCCTTCGGGAGGACGATAAGGCAAACCGCGCGATCTTCCTGTACATGCCGCTCGGGCTCATCGTGCTGCTCCTCCTGCCGCCGGTGCACGCGGTCTATTCCGCGATCGAGGGGAGTGATACCTACTATCGGTTCCTGTGGCTCATTCCGATGGGCGTGACGGTAGGCTATGCCGCAATCCGGCAGTTCACGACGTCGTTGAAACGCGGTGTTGTGATCACTGGAATTCTCATCATCCTCTGCGGGACTTATGTTTACCACAACGAGAACATCGTGGAGGCGCAGAACCGTCTGCACCTGCCGGAAGAGGTGATCGACATCACGGATTATATTCTGCAGGATACCGGTGGGCAGAGGTGTATGGTCGCGATGCCGGCGGGGCTTGTGCAGTTCGTTCGGCAGTATGACGCGAGAATTCTCATGCCGTACGGCAGAGAGATGCTGATGCCGCAGTGGAGCGGCTATTATCATTCGGTCTATGAAGCGATGAGCAGCGATCCGGTCGACCCGGAGCAGCTGATCACGGCACTCAGGGAATATAATTGCAACTACCTCGTGATGGCGGCGTCCCGGATGGGCGGCGTGGACCTTGGAGACACGGGACTCATTTTCCTCGACACCGTCGATGGCTACAACATCTACCGGGATCCGGCCGAGAGCCTGTCGCTGATGGACTGAGGGGAGCGGACGTGCTCCGAAAGTTTGCTGACTGAAAGAGATTGCAGGCACCCGATAGGAAATTGGACAATTGTGCTCGACTTTCATCTGTGATTGTCCAAAACATAGGGGGCTTTCGATCGTTTGGATATTCGGAAACGGTTCCAGAAGGAAATTGTCCAAAATCTGGCTTGAAATAGGCCTTTCGAGACTGTGGTAGGGCCTTTTTGGACATTGGAATTGTTGCCGGCATGGATTTTGTCCACGGAAACATCAATTTCCTGGACATTTCCGCGCAAAGAGTCTGAAATATATCCAAAGCGCCCGATGGGCAGGCCAAAGTCGATGAGCAAATCAAAGTCGATAAGCAGGCAGCCCGAGTCCGATGGGCGAGCCGAAAACGAGATAAAACCAAGCTATGGCAGGATTCAAATACACAATTCAAGATAAAAACGGTGCCACCGGAATCGAGATCACGGGGTATGAGGGCGAGATCCGCGCACTGTATCTTCCGGAGGAGATTGACGGTGCGCCGGTCCGGAGCATCGGGAAGTTTGCTTTCGATGGAAGAAGAGATCTGGGGGAGGTGCACCTGCCCGGATCGCTGCGGACGCTGGGGCTATTCGCGTTCCGCAACTGCATATCCCTCCGTTCGATGGAGCTGTACAACACGACGGAAGACTATTACGACGGCGTGATCCGCGCCTGCACATCGCTCCGGGATATCACGGTGCACTGCGTCCTGCCGGACAATTACATCATTGTGCGGGAGCTGCTGCAGGATACGGACGCCGCGCTGACGTTCCACCTGATTCGGGAAGACAGTCAGGATGATTCACAGAAAACTGGGGCATTTCCAAACGCTGGAACCGGGGAAGCTGCGAGGCCGGCAGGGAACAGAACCGGGTCTGGTGAAGATATCCCGCAGACATTCCGGCAGATGGATGAAAATGGAAATAACGAAGAGCAGCCTCCCCGCATCATCGAGCTGACTTTCCCCGAGTATGTGTCGGAGACGAACGAGGATACGATGGCGAGGGCAATCCACATCTCAATCGAGGGGGCGGGGATGGCCTATCGCGAGTGTGTCTCCAAGCGGAGCATAGACTTTGCAGGGTATGACAGGCTCCTGGAGAGACTTACGGAGTACGACGCAGACACTGCGGCGGACATCTGCCTTGGGCGGCTTCGGTACCCTGTGGCACTTGATCCCAGCGCGAGGATAAGGTATGAAGAATACCTGAGAGCTCATGCGGGGCAGGTACTCATCAAAGTCACGCGCGAGAAGCGGACGGACGTTGTCCGGTTCCTCGCAGAGAGAGCCCTCATCCCGGAGGAGGATATCGCGGACGCGGTCGCCTTCGCGTCCCGGGAAGAGAACACGGAAATCTGCGGCATCCTCATGGATTACCGCCACACGCATTTCGACAGGGCACAGCCGTCGACGCTGAGCCTTGACTGGTAGAGACAATGTCACACAGGGAAGATCTGGAGAACACAGGCAGGAAAATCCTCAATCAGATCCGGACCGAGCTGTATCTGTCGATGCATTTCATGGGGCCGGCACTGGGTTCGCTGCAATATATCATGGACCTTTCGACGACGGACATCGGTACCGACGGCGCGTTCCTGCGCTTCAATCCGCACTATCTCATGCGCCAGTACATTGAGCGACCCCGGTATCTCAACCGCGTCTACATGCACAGCCTGA
This sequence comes from Lachnospiraceae bacterium NK3A20, assembly GCA_900107575.1. Classification (GTDB taxonomy): domain Bacteria; phylum Bacillota; class Clostridia; order Lachnospirales; family Lachnospiraceae; genus CAG-791. The sequence continues at coordinate 24,704 of FNQX01000034.1, forward strand.
TGCACTGCATTTTCCGGCACATGTTCACGGCGAAAGAGCACGAAGATATCGAGCTCTGGGACCTTGCCTGCGACATTGCTGCAGAGTCGGTCGTGGACAGCATGGACTATCCTGCGATCCAGGAGACGCTGACAGACAGGCGCGCTGCGATTTATCAGAATCTGACGGAACATGTGAAGGTACTGACGGCGGAGAAGCTGTACCAGTATTTCGTGGAATTGGACATGGATTACAACGAGCAGGTGCGCCTGCAGACAGAATTCTACCGCGACGACCACAGCTTCTGGCTGCGCCTTCAGGATGAAGAGAAGGAGACAGACGCGCAGCAGGATAGCACCGTTCCTCCGCTTTCGCAGCAGGGCGGCGTATCGCACCACCCCAAAGATCCTGACGCTGCAACAAAAGACAACCCGAACGCTATTCCACCCCGCCAGCTCTTATCTCTGGGAGAGCTCACAGAGAAAGATAAGGAGTGGCAGAAGAACGCGAAGAAGATCAGGACCGAGCTCGCCATGAGCGGCAAAAAGGCGTCGGATGAGACAGGCTCCCTGGAGCGCCTTCTCTCTTTCCAGCTGCAGAAACACACGAACTACAAAGAGTTCCTCTCGCGGTTCCGTATCCTCCGGGAAGAGCCGAAGATCGACCTCGACAGCTTCGACTACGGCTTCTACAACTACGGGATGGCAGTCTACGGCAACATGCCCCTCATTGAGGAGAATGAGTACCGGGAAGCCAACCGGATCGAGCAGCTGGTCATCGCGATTGATACCTCGGCTTCCTGCCAGGAGACGCTTGTGCAGAAATTCCTGAACGAGACAGCCACAATACTCCTGGGGCCTGATACTTTTTTCACTAAATGCGAGATCCACATCGTGGAGTGCGACGACAGGGTGCAGAATGACATCGTGATCCGGCACCCGGAGGACATGCGAAAATATGCAGACGGCCTCTCACTCAGGGGCGGGTACGGCACGGACTTCCGGCCGGTGTTCCGCTACGTGGAGGAGCTGAGACAATCGGGGGCGCTGCGCCATTTGAAGGGGCTCTTGTATTTCACCGACGGCTTCGGGATCTACCCGAAAAAGCCAACGGAATACGATACGGCTTTTGTTTTCTGGAAAGAGGAGGAGCTGGGCGACGACGCCGTGCCCGACTGGGCGCTGAAGCTGTACATCTGACATAAAAGGACAATCCATGAATATCAAAGAAGCGAAACAGGAGATCATCAATACGGTGAAGGCCTACGAGGCCAAAGATGAGACGGGCGCGTTCGAGATCCCGATTGAGAAACAGCGCCCCATGCTGCTCATCGGCCCGCCCGGCATCGGCAAAACAGCCATCATGGAGCAGGTTGCGGAGGAGCTTGGCATCAATCTCGTCGCCTATACGATCACGCACCACACGAGGCAGAGCGCGATCGGCCTTCCGTTCATCGCCAAGCGCAGCTATGACAGCAGGGAATATTCCGTCACAGAGTACACGATGTCGGAGATTGTCGCCTCGGTCTATGACCAGATCGAGAAGAGCGGCGTGAAGGAGGGAATTCTGTTCCTCGATGAGATCAACTGTGTTTCCGAGACGCTCGCGCCGACGATGCTGCAGTTTCTGCAATACAAGACCTTCGGCACGCACAGGATTCCGGACGGCTTCGTCATTGTGACGGCCGGCAATCCGCCGCAGTACAACAAGTCGGTGCGGGATTTCGACATCGTCACACTCGACCGCGTGAAGAAAATCGAGATCGAAGAGGACTTCCCCGTCTGGAAGGAGTACGCCTACAGGACGGGTGTCCACGGCTCGATTCTGGCTTACCTCGAGATCCGCAAGGAGAATTTCTACTCCATCCGTACGGACGTAGAGGAGAAATATTTCGTGACGGCCAGGGGCTGGGAGGATCTCTCCGAGATCATCAAGGTGTATGAGAAGCTGGGCATTCCCGTGACGGAGAATCTCGTCGTGCAGTATTTGCAGGACGCCGAGATCGCACAGGATTTTGCGACTTATTACGAGCTGTATAACAAGTATAAGAATGTTTACCAGCTGCCTTCTGTGCTGGAGGGCGACTATCCGAAGGAGACGGAGACGATTCGCAACGCGCCATTTGACGAGAAGCTCTCACTGATCGGCCTCCTCATCGACGCGCTGAACGGAGAGTTCCGGGAATATGCGCAGGATCTTGAGGTTCAGCAGGAGCTGCTCCATGAACTGTCCGGCTTCCGCGATGATCTGAAGGGAGCGAAAACGGCAGGCGCACAGGAACTCGCTGGCAGGGGGAACACTTCTGCGGGCGGTACGGAGCGCAATACGCAGGCAACCGCTGCGGGAGAGGCAGGATCGTTCGCCACCAGATTATTACGTGCGCGGCGTACCGCGCTGGAAGAGGCGCTCCGGAGGAACATCGACGCGAGGATGCTGAGCCGCGGAAAGATCCGGACGAAGAGACTGGTCATCGCGGCGCTCAATGACCTTGAGAAGCAGCTCTCTCTCGAAGGAACGGGTGATGTCAGGACAGACTTCGGCCTTGCGCAGAGCTGGTTTGGTGAGAGGGAAACGAGCCGTCAGGCGAGAGTGACGGCTGCGGGAGAGCACTTGTCCCACAGCTTCGAATTCCTCGCCCGCACCTTCGGCGAGGGGCAGGAGATGGTCATCTTCCTCTCGGAGCTCGCGGGTGGCTACTACAGTCTGAAGTTCGTGCAGGAGTGCGGGAACGAGGACTACTATAAATACAATAAGCTCCTCCTGCTCAAGGACCGGCAGGATGATCTGCGGCAGGAAATATTGTCTTTGCAGGGAATCTGAGGCTCGGGCAGAGAAAACCTGGCACCACTCTGCTGTGGCGCGGACGACACGCACAGCGGCAGACAGCCCGATTCGGGCAACATTACGTCTGCTGCGGCGTGGACCATACGAACAGCTGCATCCAGCCTGGTTCCGGCTCAGGCGACATCAGGAGCGGGCTACGCGAACAGGGAGTCCGCGTAGCGCACGGATGCCATCGCATCTCTGCCGTAGAAGTCTGCGCCGATCTGATCTGCGTACTCCTTAGTCATGACGGCGCCGCCGACCATGACCTTGCAGTCGGGTTTCTTCTCCCGGAGGAGACGAATCGTGTCTTCCATGCTGACGACGGTCGTCGTCATGAGGGCGGAGAGGCCGACGAGCTTCACATCCTCCGCGATTGCGGTGTCGACGATGGTCTCCGGGGCGACGTCCTTGCCCAGGTCGATGATGTCGTAGCCATAGTTCTCCATCATGACTTTCACGATGTTCTTGCCGATGTCGTGGATGTCGCCCTTGACGGTTGCGAGGATGACCTTTGCCTTGATCTGTTGCGGCGTATCCTGCATCGACTCTTTGATGACCTCGAAGGCTGCTTTGGCGGCTTCGGCACTCATGAGGAGCTGCGGCAGGAAGATGGTCTTGTTCTCGAAGCCCTGACCGACCTTATCGAGCGCGGGGATCAGCTGCTCGTTGATGAGAGCAAGCCCTGCCACTCCCTGTGCGATACCGTCCCTTGTCGCGGCGGCCGCGGCTTCCTTCATGCCTCGGAAGATGGCGTCGTAGAGGGGACCGGTGCTGCCGCTGCCGGACTGCGCCGTTGACAAGACCGCGGCAGATACGTTGGCGCCGCCTGATGTTTGCCCGGCAGGGTCCTGGGCGGATGCGATCCTCTTCGCAATCGGCACGTAATCGTGGTACGCGCGGATGAAGCCCTCGTCGTTCGGATCGAGATTCAGAAGGGCAAGGCTCGCGCGAAAGGCCTGCATCATTGCTTCATTCTGCGGATTGATGATTGCGCAGGAAAGGCCGGAGAGGATTGCCATCGTAAGGAAATTCGAATTGATGAGCTCTCTTGCGGGCAGGCCGAAGGAGATGTTGGAAACACCGAGAATGCTGTGACCGTGCAGCTCATCCCGCACCCGGCGGAGCGTCTCGAGCGTTGTCAGCGCGCCTTCCGCGTCCGAACTGATCGTCATGGCAAGACCGTCGATCACGATATCCTTTGCGGGAATTCCGAAGGAGGCTGCTCTCTCATAGATCCTCTTCGCAATCTCAATTCTCTTGTCCGCAGTCGCGGGAATGCCGTCCTCATCGATCACGAGCGCCACGAGCACGCCGCCGTATTTCGCAACGAGCGGCAGCACTTCATTCATAACCTCTTCTTTGCCATTGGTCGAGTTGACCATGGGCTTGCCGTTGTAATAGCGCAGCGCCTGCTCCATGGCGCCCGTGTCCGTCGTGTCGATCTGGAGAGGAAGTCCTGTCACGCTCTGCAGCCTTGTCACGACCGTTCGCATCATCTCTTTCTCGTCGATGTCGGGAAGACCTACATTGACATCCAGAATGTCCGCGCCTGCATCCTCCTGCTGCAGTCCCTGCTGCAGAATGTAGGGGATGTCACCGGACCGCAGTGCTCCCTGGAATTTCTTCTTGCCAGTCGGGTTGATCCGCTCTCCGATGATGACGGGACGGTGGCCGATCGGAACGGCGCGGGAGAAGGATGTGACGTATGTGGTGTCATGCGGAACGGGAGGGCGGAACGGCTTCTCCCTGACGCGGCGGATGGTCTGCCGTAGGAACTCCGGCGTGGTGCCGCAGCAGCCGCCGACCACGGAAACACCCAGGTCAGCGATCTCTGCCATGGTATCCGCGAACTCCTCAGGCGTCACGTCATAGACCGTGCGGCCGTTCTCGGAGCGGGGAAGTCCCGCGTTGGGATTGACGATCACGGGGATGGATGCGCAGTCCACGATGCGCTTTACAATGGGCAGCATCTCGCGCGGCCCCAGCGAGCAGTTGACGCCGACCGCGTCGACGCGCAGTCCCTCCAGCATGGAGATGACGCCCTCCACCGGAGCCCCGGTCAGGAGCTGGCCGTTCTCATCATAGGTCGTGGTGATGCAGACGGGGAGATCGCAGTTCTCCTTCGCGGCGAGGACCGCAGCCTTTGCCTCGTAGGTGTCGTTCATTGTCTCAATGAGCACGAGATCGGCCCCCGCCGCGGCACCGATGCGTACGACTTCACCGAAGATCTCGACGGCACGGTCGAAGGACAGGTCGCCCAGGGGCTCGAGAAGTTTGCCCGTGGGACCGATGTCCAGAGCGATGTAGGCGTCCTCCCTGCCGCAGCGCTTCCGCGCTTTGTCGCAGAGCTGCACGCCCGCGGTGACGATTTCCTCCAGGTTCTCCGGGAACTTCAGCCTGTTGGCACCGAAGGTATTGGTATTCACGATGTTGCAGCCGGCATTCAGGTACCCGCTGCAGAGGTCGATGATATCTTCGGGGCGGGAGAGGTTCCATGTTTCCGGGAGTTCTCCCGGCGCAAGCCCCCGATCCTGGAGCATCGTACCGGTGCCGCCATCGCAGAACAGCCACTCTCTTCCTAATCTTTTACGTAAATCAATCCTTGGCATGGGGTATCTCCTCGTATAAATAACTTTATAGATACTTTATTAACTACATTTACATATTAATCGGTTTGGTGATACCCGTGATAACATTGACCCTGTGTCAATCAGGTTATAGTTCTTTCTCTCCTTGTTGGATCCTTGGATCACTTCATTACAGAGTCTGTTCCCCTGACACGGAAGTTAGCCTCAAACCATGCTGGCTGTTTGCTGGAGTCTATGGACTTTCTCCCGGCAGTGAGATTCGCATCAGTCCATCCCAGCTGGATTCTTATATGCGAGGGTGTCGATGCTCCGCGATCATGGGTATTACCAAGCCGATTGACCACCAATCACAAACGAAAGGAGGTGACTCTT
>FNQX01000051.1 GCA_900107575.1 Lachnospiraceae bacterium NK3A20
AACTGTCATCGGTGCCGTGAACGGCCCGATGACCCGATCCGCGAGAAATCGCCTGCGCGAGTTTCTCGCGCGGGTGCCGCAAAATACGCGGCACGGGTATAAGTTCGGAAGCGGAAAAAGGCAGGCCCTGCCGTGGTTCAGAATCTACTCGTCATTATCACTATTCAACAAGGCTCGCTGCAGCATACGGCTGCGATTCAGAAGGAACAATATCGCGAATGCTACAATCACCAGCATGCCGGACACAATAAAAATCATTGCAACAGATAAAACAGATCTGCTGAGAGCAATGATAAACGAAGCTATTGGCGCCAGGCAATATGAGATCGAATACCTTATCGCTGAAATTCTGCCTATGTACTGTTCCGGGACGCTGCGTATAAAGCTGGATTGAACAAAAGTAATCATTGTCCCTAATGAGATTCCTACGAAAAGAGAACAAACACTCACTATTACATCTGTCCCCCACACAGGTGTATGAAGTTCAGGGAGCAGAGCCAGAACACAATAATATCCTCCTAAAATAATTCCTCCCTTTGCCAGTAATTGATAGTTCTTATTCCTGATTTTCCCATAAAAAAAGGATCCGCACATGATACCGAGCGTTACAGAAATACTCAGGATTGACACCATTCTGGCATCGCTGTGATAGATTTCGGCTGCAATAGGAGCCAGAAGAGAATCAAAGGGAACCACAGCAATATTTAATACTGCGCTCTCTGCACAGAGAAGTAATAGGCCCTTCGTGCCTTTTAAGTACCCCCATCCTTCCCTGAGATTTCTGATATAATTCATTCGATCTGCTTTCTCTGCACCCTCTCTGACATTCTCATGCAGCATTGCAAACAAGAGTATGCTGATCCCAAAAGATGCAAGATCAATAAGCATTGCGATGAAAATACCCAGAAATGCGATGAGAAATCCTGAGAATGCGGTACCGACTAATACTCCGATTCTGGATAATGATACATTGTAACCTGCCCCCTCATCATAGGTCTCGTCTGATAAGGTAGATTGAACAACTGCAGTCGCCGCCGGCAGATGTACAGATTCCGCAGCTGATGTCAATATCGTAATGACGGCAAGCTCATACGGACTTATCGTATTAGAAATATAGGTAAAAATAAGGAACAGAACCAGCCCGATACGTATCAGGTCTGACAGGACGAGCAATCGCTTCCGGCTATATTTATCTATAAAAGGCCCCGTCAACGGTTGTAAAATGACAGATGTCCCCTGATTCAGTCCGAAAATAACAGCAGACCATGCAGCACTGCCAGTCAGAGAATACACGATCCAGGTAAATAATATGGTATCAACCGAATCTCCTACACGGTTGAATATATTAGCCAGCAGAACATGTCTGAATTCCCTGTTCTCTTTTATGAAAGTAAAAAATCTATTCTGATACATGACTGTCCCGCGCGGTAAATCTGCGATATTCATCTGAGATCAATTTGTTGAAATCAGAATTGCCATCAGCTCTTTCTAGTAGATTAGTAAACTGAGATTCTTTATTAAACGATCTAAGTAACGTTTTTAGGGAATAGTATGATGCATTATAACTACAATATTTGTTTTCACTTTCAAAGGAACCTGTTAGACAATATCTGCTATTACTACAACCGCCTTTACATATTTCACTGTATTGGCACTCTTTGCAGAAACCTTTTAATTGCTTATTCGAAAACTCTCTATTCCATCTGAACGAATCGGGATTTCCCCAGATACTCCTCAAACTTTGATTTCGAATATTCCCTGCCACCAGTTTTCTGTCACGAATTGATGTACATCCAACTATACTCCCATCACAGAGTATTCCAATCACACTTTTACCTGCACCGCATCCTGTCCAAGACCACTTGTCTTGTAAGAACCGTTCGGTAATTTGTATGCTATTTTTACTGTAATATCCCAAACAATCAGCCAGAACTATCATTGGCTCTTTTTCTATTTTGGAGTAAGCAAAATCAATTATGCTTTTTATATCTTCTGGGGCAATCATCTTATCAATGTGATTTTTAAAATTACCCATAGGTAAAGCAAACTGAAGTTGCCAACTATATACGCCCTTCTGCGCGAGAATGTTAAATAAAGCGTCTAATTCATCTAAATTTTGCTTGTTTATGGTTGTTATAGCCGATACAGTAATGCCCGCTTCCACTAGCATACTGATCAAATTCATGCTTTTTTCAAATGAACCTACTTTTCGTATAGAATCATGAGTTTCCTTCACCCCATCAAGACTGATTGCAACAGATTTTAAGCCCACATTTTTAATATTAGAAACCATTTCTTGGCTCATACTCCAGCCATTAGTAATTATACTTGTAGTGATTCCATTTTGTATTAGTCGTTCTGCAATATTAAGCCAGTCACCTCTCGTTGTAGGTTCTCCGCCTGACAACGTAATCCTTTTTAATCCAAGATCTGCGAGTTGATCACATAGGCTAAGAGCTTCTGCTGTTGTCAGCTCATTATCTAAAGGTTTACTACAGGAAGATCCACAATGCTTACAACGCATATTACATGCCATGGTTATTTCCCATACCGCAGTTCTTGGAACAAACATTTCATCTCCTCCATAAATATGCCTATTAAAAAACACCCCATCTATCGATGGGGTGTATGCACTCCTCTTCTCAGCATTCAGTCACGAGTTGCTGTTCCATACATAACAGGTCCAAAGGATGTAACAGGCTTCTCAAGAGCCTCTACCGGAACATACTCATCAAAAATATTCTGAACTTCCATATGTTTTCCTCCTTAAGTGGTATGCTTTATCAGCATATTTTATGGAATCAAAGAAACTAAAGCATCTTTTGATCCAGCAACAATCATATAGTAATATTATTTACATTATTTTTCAAGTTGTTTATTTTATTAGTTTGACTTGTGTATTTGCTGCTTCCATTCGCGAAGACAATACAGTCATACCGGATTGCCTTGCCCTTCATGGAATACTGCGGCTTCCTGCCTGCGAGGAATGGCCCTTTCAGCGGCCGCTTGATCACAATCTTGTGCGGTCGCAGGGCAATCACCGCCTCCAGCATCGTCTCCTCGTCTTGCTCCGGCGCTTCCAGATGGTGCAAGAGCTGGAACTTCTTGCCAATGAGGGCGCTCTTTCGCCTCTGTGGGAACATCGGGTCGAGGTAGATGACATCCGGCGCCTCTTCCGGCGTCATGGCGCTAAGTGCCGCGATACTGTCTCCCTCATGCAGGTGCATTCTGGCAACGATCGGCGCAAGGTTCTCATCCTCCAGGCCTCGCCGTATCGCATCCGCAAGGAGTGCCGCGATCACGTGATCCTGTTCGTAGAGCTCCACCGTGAAGCCTGCCGCCGCGAGGATCAGGCTGTCTTCGCCCAGTCCCGCCGTGCAGTCGATCGCACGCAGTCCCTCGACTCTGCCCTTCCTCTTCGCCGCTTTCGCGAGGAGCTCATGCTCCCACTTCCCCGGCCGGACGCGGTCCCACAGATCGCGGAAGTCCTCCCGGAGCATCATTCCGTCACCGCAGAGCGCAAGTCCCTCCGGCGTCTCTATCAAAGAGACGCCCGCATCTTTATCCAATTCTGACTCTGCAGCACGCAACGTATCTTCCAACTCCTGTTTCTCAATCTTCTCTGTGTCTTCTCACATAGCGGATGCGTCCTGCGATGAGCCAGATCACACCTGCTACTCCTGCTGCCACCAGGCACCACCCCCACCAGGGCAGGTGCATGATGTTGTAGCAGCGTACATTCACCCACATGTTGTTGATCGCCGTGTTCTCCTCCGGCGTGAAATACTGCATGATCGACGTTCTGCGGATGTCCTCCGTACTGGGATACTGTGCGCCCAGCTGCCGCATTGTCTGCTCGGCGGGTGCCCGCAGCACATAGTCTGGATCAGATCCCGTCTCATCCCCTGTGAAGAAATAGGCGACGTCATAGTCGACGGTGTCCTCTTCGTCCTCTTCCGCACCGTAATTCCAGTCAAGGTAGTCGAGGATTCTCGGATCCTCTCCGCCGGAAATGAACGACGTGTAGCCGATGTAGTACATGTTCCGTATCGCGTTGTCAGGGCGTGAGATGAAATTCAGAAAAGCTTCGGCCGCCTGCTGTTTGGCCGCGTCACCGTTAATGCCTCTCTTCAACATCACCCAGCCGTCGAAATAAATGTTCGCGCCCTCTTCCGAGATCGCGAAATCCAGCCGGAAATCATCCTCGTCCGCCTGATCCATCGTGTAAACCGCATCGCCCGACCACTGATAGTTGGCCGCGACTTTCCCCGTCACCATATCGGATTTGCCGGAGTCCACCTCGAAGGAGTAAACGTTGTCCTTCATCTGTTGCAGCCAGTCCTGCACGCGCGCGATCATCTCGGGTGAAGTGTCGTTGAACACCTCCTCGAGCTTCTCTTTGTAGGCTGCATCCTGAAGGAATGCATCGGAAGTCAGCTTGTCATGCTCCAGCGCGCCGATCGCCGCGAAATAACATTCCCGCACGCTGTCCTTGATCGTGACGCGCTTGTTGAAATCGGGATTGGTGAGGACAGCCCAGGTGGACGCTTCCTCTCTCGTCATGAGCTCAGGATTGTAAACGATGCCCGTCACGCCCCACATGTAGCCTGCCGCGTACCGGCTCCAGGGCTCGCCGTCTATCGTATGCGACTCGAAGATGTTCTCAAGGTACGGGGAGACGCCCTTTACGTAATAGTTGTACTCATCCGATTTATCGAAGAAATGATCCGAGAGCGGCACCACTTCTCCCTCGCTGATGAGCTTCATGAACATGTATTCCGACGGGCAGACGAGGTCATAGGTATCGCCCAGCGTCAGCATGTTGTAGAGATCCTCATTCGTACCGAACGTGGAATACTCCACGTTGACTTTCACGCCATAGGTCTCTTCGTACCAGGTCTCGAAATCCTCAATGAGGGAATTCTCGCCGAAGATGTCGCCTTCCGGCAGGTCGATGACCTCATCCTCGCCCCAGTCGCCCTCGTCGATATACTCTTCCCAGTTGCAGATGCGCAGCGTCACCTCCTGCTCCGGATCAGCCGTAGCAGTGCTATTCCCCGCTGCATCTCCTGCCGCTGTATTGTCTGTCCTTGCATCGTCTGCTGCAGCATCGTCGGGCGTTGCTGCCGTCGTATCTATCGCTGCACTTTCCGTTGCGGCGTATACCCCAAGTGCGGGGCCTGCAGCTGCGGCAGACGCACCCGCCGTGCACGCAACAAGGAGCGCCGCAAGGCTTCTGCCCCGAAATCTTCTATACATTGGCGTACTCCTTCCTCTTCTCACTGCGCGACGCATTGACGTTGCCGATGACCACAACGAGGATCACGACGGCGAAGATCACCGTAGACAGCGCCCAGAGCGCCGTCTTGATCGTCGTCTGCGAGCCCCTCGTCGCATTCACGACATAGGTGCTGATGGTGTCGAACATCGCGGGCTTGGTGTACGTCGCGATGAAATAGTCATCGAGTGAGAGCGTGATGGCGAGGCCGAACCCGGACACAATGCCAGGCATGATCTGCGGGATCACAACCTGGAACAGCGCCTTCCACGGCGTCGCGCCGAGATCAAGCGCCGCCTCATACATCGAAGGATCCATCTGACGGATTTTCGGCGAGACATTCAGGTACACGAACGGCGCCGCGAGGACGACGTGCCCCACGACGAGCGGCACGAAAGTGTCCTTGCTGATCCGCATGACGACGACCATCAGGACGCAGAGAGAGAAGCCTGTCACGACATCCGCGTTGATGACGGGGATCTGGTTGATCGTGTTGATGAAATTCTTCGTTCTCTCCCTGGAGTAGAAGGAGCCGAGCGCGCCGAGCGTGCCGAGGATCGTCGCAATGACGGCAGAGCCGAATGCCAGAAAGAGCGTGCCGAGGATCATACTGGTGAGCTCCGGCGTGGTGAACAGCGTCACATAGTTCTGCAAAGAGAAGCCGCGGATCGAACCGATGGTTGTGGCATCCGTGAAACTGTACACCGCCAGGATCAGGATCGGCAGATACAGGACAAGGAGCATGAAAACGAAGAAGACCGCCTTCCATATTTTCTTCATAACAGGGCACCTCCTCTGTTCGCACCGGACTCTTCTGTATTCCCCTGCAGGAACGTGAACAGGCAGATGATCGCGAGCAGAATGAGTGCGATCATGGAGCCGCCGTGCCAGTTGTACGCGGAGAAATAGCTGCCTATGAGAGATCCCATGATGTATGTGCTGTTGTACAGCATGTCGAGCACGACATAGTTCGTCATCGCCGGCAGGAAGACCATGGAAACCCCGCTGAGGATGCCCGGCATCGAGAGCGGGAGCGTCACCTTAAGGAAGGCTTCCCTGGGGCTCGCGCCGAGGTCCGCCGCCGCCTCGAGGAGCGAAGCGTCCAGCCTTGATATTGTCGTGTAGATCGGCAGGATCATAAAGGGCAGGAAGTCATACGTCATGCCGATCACCGCGTTGAGGAACGGGTGCATCGCAAGATTGCCTTCGAGGAAGGTCAGAACCTCCTTGAGTGCCGTGATGCGGAGGGAGAAATTGATCCACATCGGCAGCACGAAAATCATGACTACCGCGGATTTCGCCCGTATCCTGCTGGTCGCGAGAATGTAAGCGATCGGGTACGCCAGAAGGACGCATACGAACGTCGTCACTGCCGCGATGGCGAAGCTGTAGACGAGCGTTCCCAGTGTGTTCGGATTCGAGAAGAACCCGACGAAATTCATCAGAGTGAACTGTCCCGAGCCGTTCGTGAAAGCATAGTAGAACAGCACGGCGAGTGGTGCCACGACGAACAGGAGGAGAAAGAGGACGTATGGAATGCCCAGATTTTTTCTCTGAATTCTCATGCCGGTTCCCTCCTCACTTTTTGTTCTTCAGGGTGAAAGTCATCTTCTCCGCCGGCATGATGAGGCCGACGCGGTCGCCCATGTTCCACAGATCCTCGTCGTAAACCGCGAAATCCTGCTCGAGATCCGTGTGGATGATGTAGAGGTAGTGGCTGCCCTGATAGATCAGGTTGCTGATGTTGCCCTGGATGAGGCCGTCCTCCTCCTTGTCCGTCATCTCGATGTCGCCGGGCTGGATCGCCGCCTGCACCTTGGTCCTTGACAGGTCGATCTCATCGCCGTTCGCGTCGACAATTGTACCGTCCTCAAGCCGTTTGCCGCCGCGGATGAGCTTCGTCATGGAAGCGTGCAGGAGCTGTCCGTTGTACTCCAGTCGGTAATCCTTGTTGATGTCGACGAGGAAGGTGTTCGTATGGTCCTCGGCGATCATGACATGGATGCCGTCCGGATCGAGCGTGAAGCCGACGCGCTCTCCCACCTTCGCCGCCTTCGTGGATCTCGCGACGATCTCATTCTTGCCCGCCTGGATCGTGATCTCATAGTGCACGCCCTTGAAAATAACAGACATCACCACACCTTTGACCGTCCCCTGCTCCGGTGTGGTCAGCTGTACGTCTTCGGGGCGCACGACTGCTGTGATGTGGGTGCCCTGCTCGATGTCATCGAGACAGTCGAACTCACCGCCGCAGAAACGCACCTTGAGTTTGCCGCTCATGATGCCGGAGAAGATGTTGCTCTCGCCGATGAAGTCGGCAACGAACGCGTTCTTCGGCTCGTTGTAGACGTCTTCGGGCGTACCGACCTGCTGGATCTGGCCCTCGCTCATGACGACGATCTTGTCTGACATCGTGAGCGCCTCTTCCTGGTCGTGCGTAACGTAAATGAAGGTAATGCCCAGCCTCTCGTGCATTGCCTTGAGTTCGATCTGCATCTCCTGACGCATCTTGAGATCGAGCGCGCCCAGAGGCTCATCGAGGAGCAGGATCTCCGGCTCGTTCACGAGGGCTCTCGCGATCGCGATTCTCTGCTGCTGACCGCCGGAGAGCGTTGCGACACTCCTCTCCTCGAATCCCTCCAGGTCTACGAGGGAGAGCATGTGTTTGACCTTGCGCGTGATCTGATCCTTCGGCACCTTCTTCTGTTTCAGCCCGAAGGCGATATTGTCATAGATGTTCATGTGCGGGAACAGCGCGTAGCGCTGAAAGACCGTGTTGATCGGTCTCTCATACGGCGGCAGGTCTGTGATGGATTTATTGTTCAGGAGAATCTCTCCCGAGGATGGGATGTCGAAGCCCGCGATCATGCGCAGCGTCGTCGTCTTGCCGCAGCCCGAGGGGCCGAGGAAGGTCACGAACTCGCCCCGCCTGACTTCGAGATTGAAATCATTGACTGCGACATAGCCGTTGTCGTCGAATTTTTTGGTCACATGCTTCAGTTCGATGATGTTGCCATTGGTGGTTGCCATAATGTCTCCCTGATTCTCCTGTATTTTCTGGCGTCCGAATTCCGACGGTGTACTGATCCAAAGGTATTTCTTCCGTCAGAATTCCGGTGGTGTGCTGATCCAGAGGTATTTCGAAGGTTTAGCGGTAGGATTCGAGATCCGGTGCACCTGTGTCGTGCGGTAGTAGAACGACTCCCCCGCCCGGACGCTGTATACACGGTCGCCGAAGTGAACCCGTATCCTGCCGGAGAGAACGTAGCCGAACTCCTCGCCGGAATGCGGCTTATCTTCCTCCAGCACGGCGTGCGGCTGCAGGGTCACGAGGAGCGGCTCCATCTCGAATTTCTGCGCCGAGGGGATCAGCCATTTCCTCGTCGAGCCGTCTTCCTCCGTCTTGACGAAACAGTCCGCTTCTCCGAAGACGATCTGCTCCGGGCGATCCTCCTGGAAGAACTGCGCCGGCGTCGATCCCAGGCACTCAATGAGGTCGAGAAGCGTCACGACAGACGGTGATACCTGGCCGCGCTCGAGCTGTGAGATGAAGCCTTTGGTCAGCTCCGTCCTGTCCGCGAGCTCCTGCTGCGTCAGGCCGTTGACGTTGCGCAAATCCCTGATTCTCCGCCCTATCTGTTCGTTGACATGGTCTGTTTCCATAAGAATACCTTTACTAAACTTTTAACCTTCTATTACTAAACTTACACAACAAATCGCATTATACTATCACTAAACTTTGTGTCAATCACTAATGACAACTATTCTGCACAACAAAAAAATCAATTTTCGAGACGAGTCCGAGTAGACAGTTTCCGCATAATCGCCTCCACCCGTAAAACGGGTGGTTCGGGATGCGGGCTATAAGCCCGCGTTACCAGCCAGCGTCTAAAGGCGCTGACTTTCGCTTTAATTGCCTTCGGAAGCTGCCGCTTCCTCGGGCTCCGCTCAAGCCATATTGCTTTTATCTCCTGGCAGCCCCTAAAGGGGCTGTCTGTTGCTTTCTCTACTTTGGATCCTTTCCAGGCTTCGCCCCGAAAGGATCCTCGTATTCTTTTACGCTCATTTTGTCCCGCAGTATGTCTGCTCTCTCCTGCTCCCGTATATACTTTCTCACCGTTGCATCGTTTAATCCAACCGTGCTGACATAATAC
>FNQX01000050.1 GCA_900107575.1 Lachnospiraceae bacterium NK3A20
TGCTCCTGGCCAAAAATGTCGAAAGCCTTCGACAAAACCGTTGCTCCTGGACAAAGATGTCGAAAGCCTTCGACATAACTGGCCTGATTCGGGGGAAATGTCGAAGACATTCAACAAGGTCTACTGGTTTGTGAATGCACGTTGCGTCGAAAGAAGAAATCTGAATACGATACTGGAGTTACCTTATGTTCACTGTCGCGATTGTAGAAGACCAGAAGGACGTGGCCGCTAAGATTGAAGAATATGTTCACCGATATGGAGAGGAGCACGCGCTCGATCTGGAGTGCACGCTCTATGGCGACGGCGCGGATATCGCGGAGTGGTACGCGCGGGGCGGGGCACGGTATGATATCGTGCTGCTGGACATTGAGATGCCGCGGATGAATGGCATGGACGCGGCACGCCGGATTCGAGAGAAGGATCAGAAGGCGGTGCTCGCTTTCATCACCAACATGGCGCAGTTCGCGATCCACGGGTACGAAGTGGACGCGCTGGACTTCATCCTGAAGCCGATTGACTACTATCCGTTCTCCACCAGGTTCGAGAGGATGCTGGAGCGGGTGCGCGAGAGGACGGATGTGAGGATCACGATCCACACAACAGGCGGCATGCAGGTGGTCGCAATCGGTGACATCCGCTATCTGGAGACGCAGAATCGGATGTTGTACTACCACGTTGGCGATGAGGTATTCAGCAGCCGAACCAGTCTGAAGGAAGCGGAGAAGGAGCTGACGCACGGGCACTTCGCAAAGTGCAACCAGTGTTACCTCGTGAATCTGGCCTACGTGAACGGAGTGCAGGGCGACCGGGTGATCGTGGACGGCGAGACGCTGGATATCAGCCGCCGCAACAAGACACCTTTCCTGGAGGCACTGTCCAGCTATCTGGGCGGGAACCGGTAAGAGCGCCCCAACACGACTTGGGAATATGTCATTAGAGAAGTAGGTATCTTGTACTGCCCGATGCACTTGCCGCGCAGATTTGCCGATGCAGATTGCAGATGCGCAGCAGGCAGAGAGCAGGCGGGGAAGAGGTTATATCTGATCGCCGAATGGAAGCGCCTGTGTGAGCGGGAGGATAAGAATGATTTATGCGGTGTACACCGTAGTTGATACGTTTTTTATTTTGCTATCTGTTTATATCTATACCCGGCCGCTGCACCATGTCTCGGAAGAGAAATGGAAGCGGTGTATTCTCTTTGCGGCACCGTTCCTGCTCGCGCTGGACAGCTCGAAGGAGGCACTGCTCATCGCGGACTATTCCGTGTTCTGGATCGTGATGCTGGAAGCGGCGGCCACGATTCTCCTGAGTGTCGCGATCGCGCGGGGGTGCAGCTTGGGGAGGATGTCTGCTGTTTACGTGGCGATCTGGGCGGTCCTTACGGCAGAGGCTTTGCAGGGGATCTCGCTTCTCACGGAGCGGCTGCCGTTCATGGGGCGGGATGAGAAGCCGCTCCTGTTCCTCGTCTTCCGCATCCTCATCACGGGGAGCATGCTGGATCTCATCGGGAGGACGGCGGCGCGGATCATGCCAAGTGATGCTACCTATCGCATCGGACCACGGCAGTTCACCAGCGCGCTGACGCTGGGCCTGGTGTTCTCCGGGTGCTACAGCATGATGGTCGTGAACGAGTGGATGTGGACGCTGCCGGAATTCTACATCATCATTCTCTTCCTCGTGCAGTTCTACTGCATTACGCTCCTCTATGTGCAGACGGAGCTGTTCAAAAAGAGCGAGATGAAAAAGGAGATGGCGGCGGTCAACGCAATGCTCTATCGGCGCAAGCAGCAGTACGACCTCGCGCGGCAGAATGTGCAGCTCATCAACCGGCGCTGTCACGAGCTGAAACGCCTCGTCGGAGAACTTGAGAAGAACGGCGGTGTTTCCGAGAAATCCACGGCGGTGCTGCGGCAGGTGGAAGAGGCGGCGAACATTTACGACGCGGTTGTGAAGACGGGGAACGATGTGCTGGACACGGTGCTGACGGACAAGAGCCTGCTCTGCGAGTCGCGCGGGATCAAGATCAACTGCGTTGCGGACGGACCGGCGCTCTCGTTCATGGAGGCGATCGATGTTTACACGGTGTTCAACAACATCCTGGACATGTCGATGGACAACGTCACGAATTTCGCGGACAAGGCGAAACGCAGCATTGACATCCTGATCTACCGGCGACAGAAATTCCTCATCATCAACATCATGCACCCGATGTTCGGGACCGTTGTTTTCCGGAACGGGCTGCCGGCGCCGAGGAACCGCTCGGAGGAGTTCACTTCGTTTGACCTCAAGGCGGTGCGTCAGGTGCTGCGGCGCTACGACGGGCTGTTAAACTGCGAGGAGAGGAACGGCATCTTCACATACCGGATTGTGATTCCGGTGGCGTGAGGCGGCGCAATTTCCTACAGGTTCAGCTGCGGGCGGTGTATGAGCGTATGGGCGAAACCATACTGCCTGGCGCGAAATGCGCCGCGTGCACATAGTGCTGCCGGGCGCCTTGTGTTGTCGCTGCGGCGCAGACCGAACGTTCCGGGGATGCGACCACTTTTACCACAGCTATTGAAGGCCCTTCCGGCTCCCGATAAAATGCAGTTGTATCACGAATTTTCTGCATTTTACCGGGAGTTTGCGCTATGAGGAAAGAGATTCTGCTGAACGATTGTGACTGGAAGTTCGAAAAGCCCGGAGAGGCGCCCGTGACAATCCGGCTGCCGCACACCTGGAACAATATCGACGGCGCGGACGGCGGCAACGATTACTGGCGGGGAACCTGCACCTACGAGACGCAGCTCCCTCGGCCTTCTTATGATCCGAAGACGCAGCAGGTCTGGCTCCAGTTCGACGGCGTGAATTCGTCGGCGGACGTTGAAGTGAACGGTCAGGCCATCGCGCACCACGACGGGGGCTATTCGACGTTCCGCGCGGAGATCACGCAGCTCCTCACAGACGGCAGCAACGTTCTGCGCGTTATTGTGGACAACAGTGTCAACGATCACGTCTATCCGCAGAAGGCGGATTTTACTTTCTATGGAGGCATTTACCGCGATGTCACGCTCCTTGTCGTATCGAAGGATCACATTGCGCTGAATCACCTGGGCGGGAGCGGCCTGCGTGTTACGCCTACGGTCGACGAGAATGACCATTCCGAGGCCTGCGTCCGCGTGGAAACAGCAGTCGAGGGGAACGGTCGTGTCAGGGTTCATCTCATTGACGCCGAGGGGGCTGAGATCGCGTCTGAGGAAGGTTCTGACGTCACGATCCACGTGGATCACCCGCACCTCTGGGACGGCATCGACGATCCGTATCTCTACCGTGTGAAAGCGGAGCTCTGGGACAACGCCGGTGAGAATGTCCTCGATGAAGTCACGGTGCGCTGCGGCATCCGGAGTTTCCATGTTGATCCGAAGCACGGCTTCTGTCTGAACGGCAGGTCCTATCCCCTGCACGGCGTGAGCCGCCACCAGGACCGGAAGGGCTTCGGCAACGCGATTACGAACGAGATGCACGAGGAGGATTTTCGGCTCATCCGGGAAGTCGGCGCGAACACGGTGCGGCTCGCCCACTATCAGCACGCGCAGCATTTCTATGACCTCTGCGATGAGGCGGGGATCATTGTGTGGGCGGAAATCCCGTACATCAGCGAGCATCTGCCCTTTGGCCGCAACAACACGATTTCACAGCTGCGCGAGCTCATCACACAGAATTACAATCACGCGTCGATCTGCATGTGGAGTATTTCCAACGAGATCACGATTTCCACGAAGAAGAAAAAAGACATGCTGGACAATCACCAGGTGCTGAACGATCTCTGTCACCAGATGGATCCGACGCGCCTGACGTCGCTCGCGTGCTATGCCATGTGCGGGCCGTTCAACCCGGTCGCGCACATCACGGATCTTGTGGGCTGGAATCTCTACCTGGGCTGGTACGTGCCGGGGAAGTTCCTGAATGATCTGTGGCTGTCGTTTTTCCATCTCGCGTACCCGAACCGGCCGCTCTCGTATTCCGAGTACGGCGCGGAGGGCATGCCGAACATTCACGCGAGATTCCCGCGGCGCGGCGATCAGTCGGAGGAATATCAGGCGATATACCACGAGTTCATGCTGCGCTGTTTCGACCGGCACCCGTGGATGTGGGGAACCTATGTCTGGAACATGTTCGATTTCGCGGCGGACGCGCGGGATCAGGGCGGTGAGCCCGGCATGAACCACAAGGGCCTTATCACCTACGACCGCAAGATCAAAAAGGACAGCTTCTACCTCTACAAGGCCTGGTGGAGCAGTGACCCGTTCGTACACATCTGCTCGTCGCGCTTTACAGATCGCACGGGCAGCAGGATGCAGCTCAAGGTCTACTCGAACCAGCCCTCGGTCACGCTCTATGTGAACGGAGAGAAAATAGAAGAGCAGGCGGGCTCGAGGATTTTCCGCTTTCGCATCCCGCTGGACGGCACCGTGAAGGTGAGAGTGACGGCTGGAGATGAGTCTATGAATGCCGGGACTTCGAGAACGACGGGCGATGCGAGTCTGAATGCCAACGACAAGAGAATGGCAAAGGGTGCACACAGGAATGCCGGGAGTGCGACGACTGCCGTGGAACAGCCGGCGGCGGATAGTGGGTTCGTCTTTGACGAGGCGGTATTCCGGAGAGTTACCAAGGCGAATCCGGCGTACAAGGTTGTGAAATCCCATAAGAAGAATAACTGGGTGTAAGTAGAAGATTCAAAGGTGCAGCAGTGATGTTCTTCGTGGTGAAAAGGCGGATTCCGAGAAAGGGATGCTGCATGCAGAGAGGTGTATGATGACGAAAGCAAGTGCAACGAACAAGGCGGCGGGGAAAACCGGTCTGAACCGCGCGAAGCCGTATCAGCTGGTGCTGTTCCCGTTCAATAACGGCGCGACCAATGTCTACTATATTCTGACGGCGACGTACATTGCCTACTACGGCAACGGCGTGCTGGGGCTCGCCCTGATGTTCGCGACGACGATGGTGACGGTGATGCGTCTCTTCGACGCTGTTACGGATCCGATCATCGGCGCGCTGATCGACAAGACCAACGGGCGGCTCGGGAAGTTCCGGCCGTTCATGATCGCAGGAAATGCCGTAATGGCGGCGTCTGCCTTTCTCTTATATTTTGCGACAAGACTCATTCCGGACACGATGATGCCGGTGCGCTATGCGGCATACGTGGTGAGCTACGCGATTTATGTCATCGGCTACACGTTCCAGACCTCCTGCACGAGATCCGGGCAGACGGTGCTGACCAACGACCCGCAGCAGAGACCGATGTTCACGATTTTCAATCTCGTTGCGAGCATGATCGGCATGGGGACGATTCAGTTCTTCGCGCCCATCATCCGCGCAAGGTACGGCGACTACACGACGCCGCAGTTCTTCGACATCATCATTCCGATCGCGGTTGCGATTTCCGCGCTGCTGACGCTCCTCGCCGTGATCGGTATCTGGGAGAAGGATCGGCCGGAATATTTCGGTATCGCCGGTGAGGTGCAGGAGAAGATAAAACTCCGCGAATATCTCGAGATCATCAGGGACAACTCCCCGCTGAAGCGCCTCATGGTGGCCGGCGCGGGCTGCAAACTGGCGCTCGCCATCGCGACGAACGGCACGGTGCTGTGCATGCTCTACGGCGGCATGATGGGCAACTACGACGGACTGTATCTGCCGATGATGATCATGGGATATATTTTCTCGGTGCCTTTCTTCCTCCTCACGGTGCGCACGTCGCAGAAAAAGGGTCAGAAGGCTTCCCTGATGCGCTATGTCGGCGTGGCACTCGTGATGTATGTGGGTGTTCTGGCGCTGCTCCTTGCCTGGAGACAGGGCGTGCCCGGTGTGAATATGTCGCTGTTCAGTATGGATGGAGGCTTCCACCTGACGCTGAACGTTTACAGCGTACTGTTCATTATTTTCTTCGGCATCGGGTACGGCGCATACTACGCGACGGCGGACATGCCGATTCCGATGGTCGCGGACTGCTCCGATTACGAGACTTACCGCTCGGGCAAATATGTGCCGGGCATCCTCGGCACGCTGTTCAGTCTGGTGGACAAGCTGATCTCCTCACTGAGCTCGACGGTCGTTGGTTTCGCGGTCGCGGCGATCGGTCTCTCGACGCTGCCCGGCGGCGACACGCCGTACTCCGAGGGCATGAACACGGTGGTCATCGTGCTGTTCTGCGTTATCCCGATGATCGCCTGGGCCACGACGCTCATCGCCATGAAGGGCTATATCCTCACGGGCGATAAGATGAAGGAAGTGCAGGCTGTCAACGCGGCGAGACGCGAAGCGATTGAGGGCGGCATGAGCCTTGCGGAGGCCATGGAGAAATTCCAGACCATGGACCAGGTGCCGGAGGAACTGAGGAAGTAGGGGACGACGGAATGCGCTATCTCGAATCGCGATAGCATACCTAATGGGAATCATGATAGAATCAGGTATCAGTGTAGTTGACTGGTGCCTGATTTTTTGCGTGATACGGTGAGAAGTATTAAATGACCTCGGATAAGTTATGGAAAAGATGGTGGAATAAGCGGGCTGACAAGCGGAAGGACGTCGGATCTGTCTGCAGAAAGAGCGTCCATCCCTACCTGCCTGGCGAGTCTGAAGCTACCGGTGGTTTCTACGAGATTGTTGCGCCGGTGCCTGGGGACGTTTATGCGCTGGAGGACGTGCCGGACGAGACTTTTTCGCAGGGGATTCTGGGAGACGGCGCGGCAATTCTGCCTGCGGAAGACTATATCTCGGCCCCGGCGGCAGGGACGATCAATTACGTCGCTGCTACGGGACACGTCATGGGGCTGCTATTGGATAACGGCATACAGGTGCTGATCCATGTGGGGATCAATACAGTGCAGCTGGACGGGAAATATTTCCATGTTCTGGCGGAAATGGGGGAGCGCGTTACTCCGGGAACGCCAATTCTGCGCTTCGACAGAGGGGAGATCCTGCGGAAAGGTTACAGCCTGATGACGCCGGTGATCGTGACACATGAGGACAGAGAATTGGAGGTTAGGGCGGTTTCACAGAGAAATGTCGCGCGAGGAGAGAAATTCTTGAAGGTGACGGTCATATCGAAATAGAGACCATTAACAGTATAGGTACGGCCTGACTTCGCTTCAGTGGATTCATCCTATGTTAACGGAGTTGACATTGACAAGAGAGGACTTGCTGTACTGACCGCAGCTAGAGTGTCTATTCTTCATTGAAATTACCGTTGAGCGTGTTAAAATAAAATTTCTGGTGCGTGGAGCACCTGTAGCATTTCAAAATAATACCGGTCTAATCTATGATGTGATTTACTGACGAGACTTATGATACGGGAATCAATACAATAAGAGGTACGAACTGGGATGGGCAATCAGTACAATGACGACGAGGTTGAGATCGACCTTGGCAGCATGTTCGCGGCAATTCTGCGCAGATGGAAGATGATCCTTGTTGCGATCATCGTGGCAGCAGTGACGGCGGGCGGCATCGGGTGCTACGCAGGCTTTAGGGAGAACGCGGGGCGCTATAGTGATGAGAGCCTTGCCGCGGTGCAGGACAAGCTGACACAGAGCCAGATCGCAATGGTGGATCAGCTCTACGAGCGTTACAAGGCTTATCGGAACAAGATCGACGACAATCAGAGGTATCTCGCGAATTCCATCCTGATGAATCTCGACCCGAACAACATCTCGACACAGAAGGTCGAGTATCTCGTGACGTCCGATCAGGAGAATGTCGTCAATTCCTTCGCGGGGCTGACGCTCGGCATGGATGATTATCAGGCAATCGCAGACTCCCTCGGGACCGATGTCGACACCCGCTACATTTATGAGGTGGTCAACATTGCGGCGCTCGGCTCTTCTGATAACGCAGATGAGGTCAATGTGACGTCCGACGCCGGGAAGGATCTCTGGAAGGGCGGCACGATCACGAATGGTTACCGGCAGCTCATGGACGTGACGATTGTGGCGCAGTCGAAGGAGCACTGTGAGGCGATTGCGGACATTGTGGACGCCGCGCTCAAGGCGCAGGCGTCAAAACTGCAGGCGGCCGGTGTCACTCTGACGCTTAGTGTCGTGGGTGACAACTATACGGAGTCGGTGTCTACCGCGCTCGCCAATCAGCAGCAGGCGGCCATCGCACAGGGCAGCACGCTCATGGCGGACTACAATGACTTCACGGAAGAGAATATTGATACGCTGGATGCCGACAAGGCAGACTATTTCAATTTCCTCATTAAGAGAGATGATGACAAGGAAGAGGACATTCATTGGAAAAGATACGCGGCAATTGGCGCTCTGACGGGACTTCTTGCGGCGCTTGTGATCGCGATTGCGAAATATCTCACCTCCGGCGGCTTCCATACGGCGGAGGAGTTCACGAAGAGCGCGAATGTGCCGCTCCTCGGCGTGCTGCACAGCAGCGGGAACTATCGGCTCGTGGATGCTGCTTTCCATCGGGCGGCTGACAGGATTGAGTTCGGACACCTGCCTAGAATCGGCACGAATGACACGGCAAGGCTTGGCGTGATCGCCGCAAGGCTCAAGGAGCTGTGCGGACAGGAAGAGAACAGCAGTATTTATCTCGTACAGAATTACAGCCTGCCGTACGCGAAAGATGTCGCGGAGAAGCTGTGCGCTCTCTTGAAGAACGAGGGACTACGCGTCTCGCTCGGGAATCCTTTAACGAACGCGGATGAATTCACGCGCCTTACGACGAGCGGCAACGCTGTACTCCTCTGCGCACTGGAAGATGGCAGGAGAGCGGATCTGGAGCAGATTGTGAAGATCTGTGAAGAGAGCGGCGTGAAGCTGCAGGGCGGCGTCGCCATCGCGAGAACGTAAGGAACAGGCTTATGAAAAATTCCATTGATGAGACACAGAATATGGATGAGACTCGTAACATTGATGAGGCGCATAATATTGCCAAGACGCAGAAGGAGAATCAGTTCGCGCCGATTTCTCAAGTGAAGATTGCGGTCGCGGGCACGGGGTATGTCGGGCTCTCGCTCGCGGTGCTCCTCTCGCAACATCATCCGGTGACTGCCGTGGACATCATCGAGGAGAAGGTCGACCTCATCAACCATCGGAAATCGCCGATCCAGGACGACTATATCGAACGGTATCTTGCGGGGAAGGACTTGCAGCTGACTGCAACGACAGATGGCGCGGCGGCTTACCGCGACGCCGACTTCGTCATCATCTCAGCGCCGACCAACTACGACCCACAGAAGAATTTCTTCGACACGTCGGCGGTTGAAGCGGTGATCGAACTCGTGCTGTCGGTCAACGATCACTGCACCATGATCATTAAATCGACGATTCCGGTAGGTTATACGGAGTCGGTTCGGGAGAAATATCACACGAACCGCATTCTTTTCAGCCCGGAATTCCTGCGCGAATCCAAGGCGCTCTACGACAATCTCTATCCGTCCCGCATCATCGTGGGCACGGACCTTGCCGATCAGGACTGCGTGAAAATGGCGGAAAACTTCGCTGCTCTCTTGCAGGAGGGCGCCATCAAGGAGAACATCGACACGCTGATCATGGGCTACACGGAAGCCGAGGCGGTGAAGCTGTTCGCGAACACGTATCTCGCGCTGCGGGTCTCTTATTTCAACGAGCTGGACACGTACGCGGAGTCGAAGGGGCTCTCCACGAGACAGATCATCGACGGCGTCTGCCTGGATCCCAGGATCGGAACCCAGTACAACAACCCGTCATTCGGCTACGGCGGTTACTGCCTGCCGAAGGATACGAAGCAGCTCCTCGCAAACTATCAGGATGTGCCGGAGACACTGATCCGCGCGATTGTGGACTCCAACAGGACAAGGAAGGATTTCATCGCGGACAGGGTGTTGGAGATCGCGGGTGCTTACCGGAACTCCGAAGCCTATTCGGAAGAGGGAGAGAAGGAGCATCAGACTATTGTCGGCGTGTATCGGCTGACGATGAAGTCCAACTCCGACAACTTCCGCCAGTCATCCATTCAGGGCGTCATGAAACGCATTAAGGCAAAGGGCGCGACGGTTATTGTTTACGAGCCGACGCTGAAGGACGGGTCGACCTTCTTCGGCAGCCTTGTCGTCAACGATCTCACGAAATTCAAGGCGATGTCCCACTGCATCATCGCGAACCGCTATGGGCACTGCCTGGACGATGTTGCGGACAAGGTTTACACGAGGGATCTCTTCGGGAGAGATTAAAAGTTTGGAAGTGACGCCGATGCGTCCCTTCCGAACGATCCTCGGTGACGCAAGCGTCCCCGAGGCCCCGATCCGCGAGAAATCGCCTGCGCGAGTTTCTCGCGCGAGTGCCGCAAAATACGCGGCACTGGGTATAAGTTTGGAAGTACTGCTGATGCAGTACTTCCAAACAATCCTC
>FNQX01000001.1 GCA_900107575.1 Lachnospiraceae bacterium NK3A20
TTACCCGTACCGTAAACCGACACAGGTGGATGAGGAGAGAATCCTAAGGCCGACGGAAGAAGCATTGCTAAGGAACTCGGCAAAATGTCCCCGTAACTTCGGAAGAAGGGGAGCCTCCTCGGAAGGGGAGGCCGCAGAGAAGAGGCTCAAGCAACTGTTTAGCAAAAACACAGGTCTATGCGAAACCGAAAGGTGAGGTATATGGGCTGACGCCTGCCCGGTGCTGGAAGGTTAAGAGGAGAGGTTAGCAAGCGCTTGCGCTATGCAAAGCTTTGAATTCAAGCCCCAGTAAACGGCGGCCGTAACTATAACGGTCCTAAGGTAGCGAAATTCCTTGTCGGGCAAGTTCCGACCCGCACGAAAGGCGTAATGATTTGAGTACTGTCTCGGCAATGCATCCGGTGAAATTGAAGTACCAGTGAAGATGCTGGTTACCCGCGCCAGGACGGAAAGACCCCATGGAGCTTTACTCCAGCTTGATACTGGGATCCGGTATTTTATGTACAGGATAGGTGGGAGGCTAAGAAATAAGGACGTCAGTCTTTATGGAGCCGCTGTTGGGATACCACCCTTAAGGTACTGGATTTCTAACCTGTGGCCGTCAACCGGTCAGGGGACAATGTCTGGCGGGGAGTTTGACTGGGGCGGTCGCCTCCGAAAGAGTATCAGAGGCGCTCAAAGGTTCCCTCAGGATGGACGGAAACCATCC
>FNQX01000029.1 GCA_900107575.1 Lachnospiraceae bacterium NK3A20
GCCTTGCCGGACTCGTAATCCTCGTTCATCTGCTGAACAATCTCGCGGCAGTAGGTAATAGGGTCATCGGTTATCTTCAGCAATTCAGAGTGCTTGCCTATCTTTTTGACGTTTCTGGTAGTAGCGACCCCGTTGGTGTTGCGGAATCCCTGTTGAACGTAGTAGGTAGGATCTTTGATTCGCTTGTCGTAGTAGAGTTTCATCGGCGCGCCTCCCTGATCTGGTCCCTTATTATAGCATAAACATACAACACATACAACAGTAAAATGAAAAATATTTGACACAAAAAAGACCGCCGTTGAGCGGTTTGTGAGGTTTGGGGGATTATTCAAGTGTTAAAGTTCCGACCAGCGAAAGCGGCGAGATTCCTGTGATATATCCGGGTTATATATTGCATTCTGACAATAAGGCCGTGTATAATGAACTCATGAATTTATTTCTGTTTACTTAAACGTTTTCAAACGGCAAAATTGGGGTACAAGGAGGGTTTATGAAATACGGTTACTTCGATGACGCCAACCGCGAGTACGTCATCACCACGCCGAAGACACCGCTTCCCTGGATCAACTATCTGGGCAATCAGGATTTCTTCAGCCTCATTTCCAACACCATGGGCGGCTATTCGTTCTACAAGGACGCTAAACTCCTGCGTCTGACGCGTTACCGCTACAACAACGTGCCTTACGACAGCAACGGTCACTATTTCTACATCCAGGACGGCGGCACGATCTGGAATCCCGGCTGGCAGCCGACCAGGACCGAGCTCGACTCCTATGAGTGCCGGCACGGCCTCGGCTACTCCAGATTCACCGGTGAGAAGAACGGCATCACCGCTTCCGTCCTCTCCTTCGTCCCGCTGAACACCACGGCGGAAATCCAGCAAATCCGGCTCACCAACAACACGGCTGCGGCGAAGTCGGTGAAGCTCTATTCCTACGTGGAATGGTGCCTCTGGAACGCATCCGACGACTGTGAGAACTTCCAGCGCAACTTCTCGACCGGTGAAGTCGAGGTCGAAGGCTCCACGATTTTCCACAAGACAGAATACCGCGAGCGCCGCAATCACTATGCCGTATATTCCGTCAACAGCCTGATCGACGGCTTCGATACCACCCGTTCCAAGTTCCTCGGCTTCTACAACGGCGCCGACCGGCCGCAGGCGATCCTGGACGGCGGTTGTCGCAATTCCGTATGCTCCGGCTGGTCTCCCATTGCGGCGCACCAGATCAACGTCGACCTCGCGCCCGGCGAAACGAAGTCGTTCGTATTCGTGCTCGGCTATGTAGAGAATCCCGAGGAGGAGAAATGGGCGCCCGGTACGACCGCAAACGATGAGGTCATCAACAAAGCCCGCGCCTATGCCCTTCTGGAAAAATATCAGACAGACGCACAGGTTGAGGCGGCCTTCCGGGAGCTCGTCGTCTTCTGGACAAACCTTTTGCAGAAGCTGCAGGTAGAGACAGCGGACGAGAAGGTCAACCGCATGGTCAATATCTGGAACCAGTACCAGTGCATGGTCACCTTCAATATGTCCCGTTCCGCCTCCTATTTTGAATCCGGTATCGGCAGGGGCATGGGCTTCCGCGACTCCAGCCAGGATCTGTTCGGTTTCGTCCACATGATCCCGGAGCGCGCGAGAGAGCGTATCATCGATATCGCTTCCACGCAGTTCCAGAACGGCTCCTGCTACCACCAGTACCAGCCGTTGACCAAAAAAGGCAACGCCGGCATCGGCTCCGGTTTCAATGACGATCCGCTCTGGCTCATCGCGGCAGTGTCCGCTTACACCCGCGAGACCGGCGATTACACGATCCTGGATGAGACCGTGCCCTACGACAACGACATGAGCGTAGCCACGACCCTCATGGAGCACTTGAAGAGATCGTTCGATTTCACCGTAACGCACAAGGGACCGCACGGACTGCCGCTCATCGGCCGCGCCGACTGGAACGACTGCCTGAACCTCAACTGCTTCTCCGAGCACCCGGGTGAATCCTTCCAGACCTTCGGCCCCTCCGAGGGCCCCGTTGCCGAGTCCGTTTTCATCGCCGGCATGTTCGTGAAATACGGCAGAGAGTACGCCGAGCTCAATGAATTCCTGGGGCATCAGGATGAGGCTGACCGCGCGAGAGCCGAGGTACGGAAGGTCTATGACGCCGTAGAGACCGCCGGCTGGGACGGGGAATGGTTCATCCGCGCGTTCGACGCGCACAGCAATCCCATCGGCTCCCACGTCTGCGACGAGGGCAGGATCTTCATCGAGTCCAACGGCTTCTGCGTGCTGGCCGGCATTGGCAAGGACGACGGCAAGGCCGCCAGAGCCCTGGCATCCGTCCATGAACATCTGGATACGGAATACGGCATCTGCCTCCTCCAGCCCGCCTATACGAGGTATCATGTCGAGCTGGGTGAGATCTCCTCTTATCCGCCGGGATACAAGGAGAACGCCGGCATCTTCTGCCACAACAACCCCTGGGTTGCCATCGCGGAGACCGTGCTCGGTCATGGAAATGAAGCCTTTGAGGTTTACCGCAAGACCTGCCCCGCCTACACGGAGGACATTTCGGAAATCCACCGCTGCGAGCCTTATGTTTACTGTCAGATGGTCGCGGGCAGGGATGCGAAATTCTTCGGAGAAGGCAAGAACAGCTGGCTGACCGGTACCGCCGCATGGACGATGATGACAATCTCCCAGTATATCCTGGGCATCTATCCGACACACCACGGCCTGCAGATCGACCCCTGCGTGCCGGAGAGCTTCGGGGATTTCAAGGCGCAGCGCATCTTCCGCGGCGTGACCTACCACATCCACGTGACGACGAACGGCGTCCAGAAGGGTGTGAAATCGCTCACGGTAGACGGCAAGGCGATTGATGGCTGCATCATCCCGCTCGAAGCCGTGCAGGGCAAGTCCGAAGTCAGCGTGGAAGTCGTCATGGGATAAGGACAGAGATCACCCCGCTAATTTTAGCTTGACAAATCGTTTCCGATCTTCTATATTTATGAATGTTGCTGATGCAGACAACAGTCCCACGCATCAGCATATGTATGTGTAGCTCAGCTGGATAGAGCGTCTGGCTACGGACCAGAAGGTCGCGAGTTCGAATCTTGTCACATACAGAGTTAAGGCCGATGCCCGTCAGGGCATCGGCCTTTCGTGTTCTCTATGTCAGAAATAGTTTCAGCCAGTCCGGCATCAAAGTGTCACTACCTTGTCTGCCCACCCGCTCACTTCCTCAACCAGGTGCGTAGAAATAACGACGATATGGCTCTCCGCATATCTGCGCATCCTCTCAAGAAGTATGTTCCGCATCGTTGCATCCTGTGACGCAAATGGTTCATCCAGAAGAAGGATTTCCGGGCTGCCAAGAAGTGCCTGAATAATGCCCGCTCTCTCCTGCTGCCCGCCGGAAATGTCTTCCATCCGGCTGTCTTTGTTCTCTGCCAGCTGATATTCTTCCAGAAGCCGCCTTGTGTCCCTTTTCATGACAATAGGCCGCAGACCCTTTAAGGAAGCAATATAATAGAGATATTCCTCTACCGTCAGATCCGGATAGAAGCCGAAGTTTTGCGGCAGATACCCTAATCGTCTGCTGTACTGGGCTCCCATTTCACCAATGCTCTGTCCACAATACAGAATTTCTCCCCTGTCCGGCTTCACAACCCCCGCGAGCAGCCGAAGCAGGGTTGTTTTTCCAGCCTCGTTTGGTCCGAGAAAACCATGCAGACCATGGGACAGAGAGAAAGAGCAATCCTTCAGCACCGCTTTCGTGCCATATTTTTTACCTAAATGTTCCACTCTGAGTGGCTGCTGTATCGTTCTATCTGTATTCATAATTTCCTTCATCTGCTTTCCACCGAATTCTCCCCGTATTCCCCTTCTCCAGCTGTAAGATCAGGATGCAAATCGTCAGAATCAAAATTACCCCAATAACACTGGTCATCTCATAGCTTGTCATCGTCCCATAGAAGTGATACGACAAAAGACTTTTGTTATACATGATTCCCATGACCGGCTGCACTGCCGCAACCCGACTGAGCCCTGCCGGAATATGCTTCAGGGCCACACCCACTGCCGGGGCGAAATAAATAATGGCCGTTACAGTCAATGTTCTGATCCTATCCTTTGCGCAAAGATTTACCAGACAGCTGATCAGATAGGCAACCAAAATGGAGATTAATCCGCCTAATGCAGCCTTGACATAAAAACTCCGGATGGAATCTGTATAGACGGAGCCATATTCAGCAATGATAACCGGACTGTCCAGATACATATATTTCACTTTTCTCCAGAGGAGCGCCGTCATCACAAATAAATTGACTGTATAGGATACCGTCAGGAACAGAATTCCAGCCATGATTCTCCTAAAAGCGTATCTCTGCAATTTCCGTGCCCCAACAGAGGCAAGGACACGATCCATGCCAACCTTATGGTCTTCCCAAAAAAAGCCGGCGCCTGTCAGAATTGCAATGGCTGCAAAGAGTATTCCGCCTAAGGTGCTCTCGAGAAAATAAGTCTTCCACAACGAGCCCTCTCCATTCTTGAACGGCCCGGATGTCGCCCGTACCAATTCTTCCAGCTGCTGTAGCTCGCTCTCACTATATTGCCCGGACTGCGCAGCATTTGTAACGATTTTCTGTGTACGCTTTTCAAAAAAATGAGAAACGTCAGTGATTTGATCAGGCAGTTTATCATAAACATACCGTGCATATTTCAACAGAACACTGGGATATGCGTATTCTGAAGCTAATACCCTCCCATCCGTACCTTCCGATGCAGCACCTTTATAAGTCGCCCATGCCCTGTCAATAACCGTCTGCGTAATGACCGGATTTTCCTGGATTGCTTCATATTCAGCTTCCGCTGCCAGTACCCCCTTTAATTCTTTTACCCTTAGGTTCTGTACTCCACCTGATTTTGAAACTACAGCCATGATGATAATGATGATGACGGCGTATAGCACTCTCCAGGTTTGCCGGAATCTTTTTATCTCAAATTTCATCAAACCCTTCCCTATGCCTGTTGGCCTGGCTTTACTATTTGGATAAGGCCAGGCCAGCAGGCCGATCAAATGATCTTAAGCATGAGACGCGATGTCAAAATTATAACTGCTATTTTCGTGATTGCCGGTAATGCAACCACAATGACATGTCCAATACCCACTTGCACGATGTGTATCCTGACTTCCGCTATTGCAGTAACAGCCCGCTCTCCTTAGTGAACTTTCCGGATTATACTCAGTGATCACTTTCATCTTACTCGCCTCCACATTGGAAATGTTATAGCCAAACGATAACTTTGCCACAGCAATTTTCTATTGGCTATAAATCAATCGCAACAGTTTACCTGCCTCCAAATACGTTAAAACTACGCTCTCCTTTCCAGCCGCTGCACAGGTTCAAAATGACGCCGGCCATTATTATCATTTTGCTTACTATCTATATAACAATTCAGGAATTCAAAAAGTTAGTCCTTTTTCGATTTCAGGGATAAAAAAATGCCAGATCTCATTTTGAGACCTGGCATCATTACTGATTTGGTTGTGTTGACAATTCTTATGGTGCGCAAAATGCAGTAATCATTACACTTACTGTTCCCGCTCTACAACGCAGGCGCAGCCCATGCCGCCGCCGACGCAGAGTGTCGCAAGTCCTCTGTGCGCGTTTCTCTTCTGCATCTCGTACAGTAGGGTGACGAGGATACGCGTGCCGGAGCAGCCGACCGGATGTCCGAGTGCAATCGCGCCGCCGTTGACGTTGAGCTTCTCCGGATCAAATTCCAGATCGTGTGCAACCGCGACAGACTGTGCCGCGAATGCCTCGTTCGCCTCATACAGATCGAAGTCCTTGATGGACAGATCTGCCTTCCCCTGATCTTTGAGCTTCTTCAAAGTCTTCCTCGTTGCGTAAACCGGTCCGATACCCATGATGGACGGGTCCACGCCGGCAAGTTCTCCGCCGATCCAGGTTGCCATCGGCGTCACGCCGAGTTCCTTCGCCTTCTCTTCGCTCATGACGACAATCGCTGCCGCCGCGTCATTGATGCCGGATGCGTTGCCTGCCGTTACCACGCCGCCTTCCCTGAATGCGGGGCGGAGCTTTGCGAGTGCCTCGGCCGTCGTATCCCTCGGGCCCTCATCGGTATCGAAGATCATGGTCTTGCCATGTTTCATCGGTACTTCTACCGGAACGATCTCATCCTTGAACTTCCCAGCCGCAATGGCTGCCTTTGCCTTGTTCTGGCTGTTCAGCGCGAACTCATCGAGCTGCTCCCTGGTGAGGTGCCACTGCTCCGCGACATTCTCCGCGGTGATGCCCATATGGTAGCCGCCGAATGCGTCTGTTAAGGCATCGCGGATCATGGCGTCATCAACCTTGCCCGCGTTCATGCGGTAGCCGAATCTCGCCTTGTACAGCAGGTAAGGCGCCGCGTCCATGTTCTCCATGCCGCCCGCCACAACGATGTCCGCATCGCCGTTCTCGATCAGCTTCGCGGCAAGGTTCACGCTGTGAAGGCCGGAACCGCAGAGCACGTTGAGTGTGATCGCCGGAACCTCGACGGGAATTCCCGCGTTGACCGCCGCCTGTCTCGCCGGGTTCTGTCCAAGCCCCGCCTGGATGACATTGCCCATATAGACTTCATCCACCTGCTCCGGCTTCACGCCCGCGCGGCGCAGCGCCTCGCGGATGACGATCTCGCCGAGTTTCGTCGCCGGAACGTCCTTGAGTGTTCCGTCAAATTTGCCGATTGCTGTTCTGCAGGCACCTGCCAGGACTACTTTTCTTTTCGCCATGTAATAACCCTCCATGTAGTTGTTTTGCACCAGGAATCCGGCATGTCAGTACTGCCATCCTCCCGGCACAGCTATGTTCATTATAGTCTCTTTATACCGTGCGGTGAATCATAATCCATGTCTTTTATCGTTAGACATTCTGGGGTGAATTCTGGATGGGATGCTTCTGTTTCTCCTCGAAGATCTTCCGGAGCGACTCGGTATAGGGCGCCCTGGCGATGCCGTATTCCGTGACAATGCCCGCGATCAGGTCATTGTCCGTCACGTCGAAGGCAGGGTTGTATACCTTGATGTTCTCCGGCGCCATACGCTTCTCATACCACATGTCGGTGACTTCCTCGGGTTTCCTCTGCTCGATGGGAATCTCCTCCCCCGTCGCAAGGCTCATGTCGATCGTCGAGGTCGGTGCGCAGACATAGAACGGCACGTGATAGCGCTGCGCCGCGAGGGCGAGAAGGCTCGTGCCGATCTTGTTCGCCGCATCGCCGTTCGCCGCGACACGATCACAGCCCACGAACACCGCCTGCACTCTGCCGGATTTCATGAGAGAGGCGGACATGTTGTCGCACTCGAGCGTGACGTCCATTCCCGCGGACGCGAGCTCGAATGCCGTGAGCCTCGCCCCCTGCAGGAGCGGCCTCGTCTCATCGCAGAAGATATGGAAGCCGTATCCTCTCTCCTGTCCCAGATACATCGGCGCCGTCGCGGTACCATATTTGATCGTCGCGAGCTGCCCCGCGTTGCAGTGGGTGAGAAGGCCGTCTCCGGGTTTTACGAGTGTCAGGCCGTACTCCCCGATTCTCCTCGAAACCTCCACGTCCTCGTCGCGGATTGCGACGCACTCCCTGTGAAGCCGCTCCTTCACCTCCGCCATCGTCAGAGTTCTGTCCTCTTTCATCGACAGAAAAACCTGTTCCATGCGGTTCAGCGCCCAGGAGAGATTGACCGCGGTGGGTCTCGAGGAGTTCAGATATGCCTTCTGCCGTTCGAATTCCGCTTCGAGTATTGCAAAGTTTCTGTCGTGATTTTCCGGGGTATCATCCACGATTCTGACCGCCTTGGTCAGAAGGTAGATACCAAAGCCTGCCGTCACTCCGATGGCCGGCGCGCCGCGCACCTGCAGCAGGTAGATCGCGTCCCAGATCTCCTTCGCCGTCGTAAGTAAGATCAGCCTGATCTCTCCCGGAAGGAGCGTCTGATCAATGATGCGGATCGCGTTCTGATCGTCCAGAAGCTCCGCGGTTTCGTAGTTTAATATATTGTTCTTCTCTTCCATTACTTCACATCTCCATTCATTTGCTGCACCAGCCAGGGAAGCGCCTCCTCGAAGTTGACGCCGTACCAGCGCCGGTTCTCGTCCTCCGCCGTCTTCTGGATGCAGAGCCGGTCATAATCGACAGCCAGCCGTGCCGCAGTCTCCAGATCCAGCCCTATTGCCAGGGCTCCTACCATGACACTCGCGAAGATGTCACCGGTGCCATGGTAAGCCACCGGAATTCTCTCACCCGTCACGGAGAAAAATTCATCCGTATCGCGGCGATATGCCAGTGCACCGATATCTGTGCCGCTGTTCGCATACCCCGTCAGAATGACCGATTCCGGGCCGTGGTCCGCGAGCCTTTTCATAAGGTCCCGGTACTCCGCATCCGTGAAACTCTCCCGGTACGATATGCCGGAAAGGAGGCACGCTTCCGTGAGATTCGGAACGATCACATCTGCCCGGGAGGTAAGTCTTCGCATGGCGTCGACGAACGCTTCATCAAAGCCCGCGTACAGCCTGCCGTTGTCCGCCATGGCTGGATCGACGAAACGAAGAGCACGCGCCGCATCGCTTCTCTCAGCCTTGCCGTTCATCGCACCTGTCCGATTCTCTGCCCCAGAAGCCGCGCCGAATCTCTCCCAGCACTCCGCGACGAGTTCTGTCTGTCTCGCCGACCCGAGATACCCGCTGTAAATGGCATCGAACCGGATGCCTTCCTGTTCCCAGGCCTTCTCTATCCCCGGAATATCCTCTGTCAGGTCACGGAACGTGAAGTGTGTGAACGCCGTATGGGTCGACAGAACCGCCGTCGGGAGGACTGCTGTTTCCACACCCATGGCGGAAATGATCGGCAGCGCCACGGTCAGGGAGCAGCGCCCCACGCAGGAGATGTCCTGGATTGTCAGTATTCTCTTCATATGAATCCCCTCCGCGAATTTCTCGTGCACACATGCAGATTTTGCTTCGGACTGCACTGAACAGATACGGTATCATTACATATTCCAGGACAGTATACCACGAAAAAACTCCCGCCTGTCCGCAAAGGACAGACGGGAATCTTCACTCTATCGCTATGATGTCAGCGCCCGGAGCCGCTGCGTTTGCAGTCCGCTGCTTCGCAGGGTTTTACTAAACGCATATTGATTATGCGCTATGCTTCGCCGCAATAGCAGTCCTCAGCTTCTCTGTGAGGAGAGGAACGACCTTGTTCAGATCACCGACAATTCCATAGTCCGCAACGTCGAAGATCGGCGCATTCTCATCCTTGTTGATCGCAATGATGATGTCGGAATCTTCCATGCCGGCAACGTGCTGGATGGCACCGGAAATACCGATGGCGAAGTATACGTGAGGGCGAACGGTCTTGCCCGTCTGGCCTACCTGCATTTCCTTCGGCTTCCAGCCCGCATCTACAACGGCACGGGAGCAGGATACATTGCCGTGGAGAACTTCCGCGAGATCCTCGAGGATCTTGAAGTTCTCGGGAGAGCCGACACCGCGGCCGCCGGATACGAGGATCTTCGCCGCCTGAATGTCGGCAACCTCGGAAACTTCCTTCACGACTCTGAGGATTTCCGTGTAGCAGCTGTTCGGTACGAGGTCAGCCTTGAAAGCTACCTTCTCCGCCTTGTGCGCCTTGTCAGGTGCAATCTTCTGCATTACACCGGGACGTACGGTTGCCATCTGCGGTCTGAAATCCGGGCATGCGATGGTCGCGATGGTGTTGCCGCCGAATGCGGGACGGGTCATGAGGAGTTGCTTATGTCTCTGCTCCTGGCCGGGGATCGCGATGAGCGGGAAGTCGCCGATATCGAGCTTCGTGCAGTCTGCGGTCAGACCCGTGTGTACCATAGCGGAAACTCTGGGGCCGAGGTCACGGCCGATGGCAGTTGCGCCAACGAGGAGGATCTCAGGCTTGTACTCTTTGATGATCGCGCACATTGCCTCTGCGTAAGGCTCGGTTCTGTAGTCCTTGAGCTCGGGATCGTCGGCTACGATGACTCTGTCCGCACCGTACTCGCCCAGCTCGTCTACAAGAGCATCGTCCAGCTGATATCCGAGAAGGATGGCTGTGACGGTCTTGTCGTCGATGTCGTTCGAAAGGTCTCTGGCCTTGCCCAGAAGCTCCAGCGCGATGGGGCTGAGCTTGCCGTCAACCTGCTGCGCGAAAATTGCTACACCTTTGTATTCTTTGATCTGTTCTGCTGTTAACATCGTTTCCGGTCCTCCTTAGATGACGTGCTTCTCATCGAGCACGTTCAGAATATAGTCAGCTGCCTCTTCCGGGGACTCAGGCTTCACCTGAACGCCCTTGCCCTTGGCAACCTTGTCGGAAGCCTTGGCGATGAGGGTAGGAGAACCAACCTTGCCGATATTCTCATCCAGAACATCCTTCAGGTCATTGCGGCCCCATACTGTGACTTCCTTCTGGAAAGCATCGAAGATTCCGCCGGGTGTCATGTATCTGGGTGTGTTCAGCTCGGACAGGCAGGTAACGAGTGCCGGGAGCTTCGCTCTCACGATGTGGTAGCCATCGTCATACTGACGCTTGACGGTAACGGTCTTCGCTTCCGGATCCACCTGCATGTCTTCGCAGTAGGAAATGAGCGGAATGCCGAGGTGCTGGGAGATCTGCGGACCAACCTGCGCGGTATCGCCGTCGATCGCCTGGCGTCCCGTGAGGATGAGGTCATACTCGAGATTTCTCAGTGCACCCGCGATGGTCTGGGAGGTTGCCCAGGTATCTGCGCCGCCTAGGACACGATCCGTAACGAGAATGCCCTTGTCCGCGCCCATGGCGAACGCCTCACGCAGAACAGCCTCTGCCTTGGGAAGACCCATGGTGAGAACGGTTACTTCCGCGCCGAACTCATCCTTGAGCTTCAATGCCGCCTCCAGAGCGGACTTGTCGTCCGGGTTCATGATGGCGAGCATGGCAGCCCGATCCAGCGTTCCATCGGGTTTGAATTTAACGCCGCCCTTGGTATCAGGGACCTGCTTCACACAAACTACTACTTTCATCTGTTATTCTCCTTGTTCAATCTCTATCCAGCCGCGATTACTTCAGTAACGATCCGGAAATAACCATGCGCTGTACCTCGGATGTGCCCTCGTAGATCTCCGTGATCTTGGCGTCACGCATCATACGCTCGACCTCGTACTCTCTGATGTAGCCGTAGCCGCCCATCAGCTGTACGCACTTCGTCGTCACATCCATGGCTGTCTCTGCCGCGAAGAGCTTCGCCTTTGCAGCCTCGACGGAGAATCTCTTCTTCACGTCGGATCTGGCTTCCTGCTTCGCGCATGCCGCCTTGTAAACAAGGAGCTGTGCTGCCTCAATCTCGGTTGCGAGATTAGCCAGCTGGAACTGTGTGTTCTGGAACTTGGCAAGAGCGCGGCCGAACTGTTTCCTCTCCTTGACATAGTCGAGGGTTCTCTGGAACGCGCCTTCCGCAAGGCCGAGCGCCTGTGCCGCGATACCGATACGGCCGCCGTCCAGGGTGTGCATGGCAATCGGGAAGCCCTTGCCTCTCTGTCCGAGCTGATTCTCTGCAGGAATCTTCGCGTCCTGGAAGATCAGTTCGTAAGTAGAGGAACCGCGGATACCCATCTTGTTCTCCTTCGTGCCGAAGGTGAAGCCGGGCGTATCCTTGTCCACGATGAATGCGGTGAACTTCTTCGATTTCCTGCCTCTTGCGTCCTCTACGATGTCGGTGTAAGCAATGATGATGTAGACATCCGCTTCCTTGCCGTTCGTGATGAAGCACTTGGAGCCGTTGAGTGTCCAGTAAGTTCCGTCCTCAGACAGAACCGCCTTGGTCTGTACACCCTGTGCGTCGGTGCCGGCGCCGGGCTCTGTCAGACCGAAAGCACCGAGCTTCCTGCCGGACGCCAGTTCGGGAAGGTATTTCTGTTTCTGTTCTTCTGTACCGAAAGTCAGGATCGGATCCATGCACAGAGAGCTGTGTGCGGACAGTACAACCGAAGTTGTGCCGCAGACCTTGGCGAGCTCCTCGACTGCCATGACATAAGTCAGCACGTCGCAACCCTGGCCGCCGTATTCCTTCGGGATCGGAATGCCCATGAAACCGTTCTTCGCCATCTTATCTACGGTCTCTCTGGGGAATCTCTCTTCCTCGTCAACCTCGATCGCGAGCGGCTTTACCTCTGTCTCCGCAAAGTCCCTGAAGAGGGATCTTGCCATCTCATGTGCCTGATCAAGCTGAAAATCCATGATATTATCTCCTTTTATCGTCCGTCCGCGGCGGTGTGATGCCTGTCTCACTCGAGTGCCGCCGCGGCGGGAACTATAATGGTTACGGCCCGCCTTATATTTTCACGCGAAAACATAAGGCTCTCCGGATCAGACGAGCTGATCTACCGGTGTCTTCGTGCGGTCTGCATTGTAAACGTAGAAGCCGCGGCCTGTCTTCACGCCAAGGTGACCTGCGCGGACCATCTTGCGAAGGAGCGGGCTCGCCGCGTACTTGTTATCGTGCGTGTCGTTGAAGATGACGTCCATGATGGCCAGAACGACATCCAGACCGATGTAGTCGCCCAGCTCGAGCGGTCCCATCGGGTGGTTGCAGCCAAGCTTCATGGCTGTGTCGATGCCCTCGATATCGGAGGTGCCGGTGTAGTAAACGTTGATGCCCTCGTTGATCATCGGAACGAGAATTCTGTTAACAACGAAGCCTGCTGCCTCATTCACCTGTACGGGAGTCTTGCCGATGGCCTCGGAGATCTCCTTGATCTTCTCAACGGTCTCCCTGGGTGTGTTGGCACCGGAGATGACCTCAACGAGCTTCATGACAGGAGCGGGATTGAAGAAGTGCATGCCGACAACCGGCTTTGCAAGGCCGTTTCCGATCTCTGTGATGGACAGGGAAGAGGTGTTGGATGCGAATACACAGTCAGGGTTCTTGACGATGTTGTCCTGCAGATCCCGGAAGGTACTCTTCTTCAGATCCATTCTCTCGAGAACCGCCTCAACGACGAGGTCGGGATCGGTCGCCTGAGAATTCAGACCAGTCTGTACCTTCGCGAGGATCTCATCCTCCTTCGCCTGCTCCATCTTGCCCTTGGTAACCTGACGATCGAGCTGTTTCCTGATCTTGCCCTTGCCGCCATCTGCGAATTCCTGCTTGATATCGCAGAGATAAACCTTCTCTACCGCATCACACTGAGCGAAAGCCTGTGCGATTCCGGATCCCATGGTGCCGGCGCCGATAACTGCTACCTTCATTGTGTTTTCCTCCATTAAAGTTCTGCGTTCTCACGCTTTATTCATGATAAAGTGCCCGGAGACAAGAGAAGATCTCCCTCTCTGTTCTCCAGACACCTTTGTCACCATAATGCTAACGATTCTGGAAAGCGACGTGTTTCACCTTCTTCGGGTCATCCTTCTTGCGGAGGAAATTCGCCATGCCTTCCTTCTGATCCTCGGACTCGAAGCAATCGCCGAAGAGCTTCTCTTCCACTGCTGCCGCCTCAGCCATTGTCGCCTTTGTCAGGCCTTCGTTGATGGCCTTCTTGCAGTTCCTGACAGCGATCGGAGCATTGCCTGCGATCGTTGCCGCGATCTTCTTCGCAGTAGGCAGCAGTTCTTCCTGCGGTACAACCTGGTTCACGAGACCAATGCGCAGCGCCTCATCCGCCTTGATGTTGCGCGCCGTGTAGATGATCTGTTTCGCCATGCCGGGTCCGATGAGTCTTGCCAGT
The DNA here is from genome assembly GCA_900107575.1 of Lachnospiraceae bacterium NK3A20. GTDB lineage: Bacteria > Bacillota > Clostridia > Lachnospirales > Lachnospiraceae > CAG-791. Next base: position 13,777 of record FNQX01000029.1, read on the forward strand.
CTCTGAGTGCCGCCGAAGCCCGGTGTGATGCCAAGGCCTGTCTCGGGCTGACCGAACACCGCGTTCTCTGCCGCGATGCGGAAATCGCAGGACATCGCAATCTCATTGCCACCGCCGAGTGCGAAGCCGTTGATGGCTGCGATGACGGGAATCGGGAAATTCTCGATCTCGAGGAAGAGATCATTTCCCTTCTTGCCGAAGGCTTCGCCTTCCGCCTTGCTCAGTGAGGACATCTCTCCGATATCCGCACCGGCAACGAAAGACTTGTCTCCCGCACCAGTCAGGACAAGGCATCTCACTGCCTGTGTGTCAACAGCCTCGAACGCTGCCTTGATGTCGTCCAGCACCTCGGAATTGAGCGCATTCAGCGCCTGCGGACGATTGATCGTGATAACGCCGACAGCGCCGTCAACTGTATAATCTACAAAACCCATAAGATATACCTCCCCGTTTATGCTATGAAGTTAAGCTTCGTATCTTTCGACAACGGTTGCGCAGCCCATGCCGCCGCCGATGCAGAGGGTAGCAAGACCTCTCTTGGAGTCCCTCTTCTGCATCTCATAGAGCAGAGTGGTCAGGATTCTGGCACCGGAAGCACCTACGGGATGTCCGATGGCAATAGCGCCGCCGTTCACGTTGAGCTTGTTCATATCGAAGCCGAGCTCTTTGCCTACCGCTACGGACTGGGCACCGAATGCCTCGTTCGCTTCGTACAGATCGAAATCGTCAATCGTAAGTCCGGTCTTGTCGAGCACCTTTCTCGTTGCAACTACCGGACCGACACCCATGATCGAAGGATCTACGCCGCCGAGCGCACCGGCTACCCATACAGCCATTGGCTTCACGCCAAGCTCTTTTGCCTTGGACTCTGTCATGACGACGATGGCAGCAGCGCCATCATTGATGCCGGAAGCGTTGCCGGCGGTTGTCACGCCGCCCTCATTGATGGTGCGCAGCTTTGCGATGTCTGCTGCGGTCTGCGGACCACGGGGACCCTCATCCTGATCGAAGACGATGGTCTGTTTCTTCTGTTTGATCTCAACGGGAACGATCTCGTCCTTGAACTTGCCTTCCTCGATGGCCTTTGCGCACTTGGTCTGGGAGTTCGCCGCAAACTCGTCGATCTCTTCACGGGTCAGGTTCCACTTCTTCGCTACGTTGTCGGCAGTCTGGATCATGTGGTAGTTGTTGAACGCATCCCAGAGGGCATCGTTGACCATGCAGTCAACCAGCGTGCCGTTGTTCATTCTGTAACCGAAACGTGCCTTCGGCAGAGCAAACGGGGCCATGGACATGTTCTCCATGCCGCCGGCTACTACGACATCAGCCTCACCGGCCTTGATGATGTCAGCCGCAAGGTTTACCGCGTACAGACCGGAGCCGCATACGACGTTCAGTGTCACAGCGGGAGTCGTCACAGGAAGACCCGCGTTCACAGATGCCTGTCTTGCGACGTTCTGTCCCTGTGCCGCCTGCAGAACGCAGCCCATGAATACCTGATCAACATCCTCAGGCTTGATGCCTGCACGGTTTACAGCCTCTCTGATCACGATCTCGCCGAGCTTGGCAGCGGGCGTTGTAGAAAGGGCGCCTCCCATCTTGCCGACAGCAGTACGTACAGCACTTGCGATAACAATTCTTTCTGCCATAGTAGAAACCTCCGTTTTCCTTTGCATGATTTGCATTGTTCGTATTCCATAGACGTGAAAAATTTACATCAGCACATTTCGTACTTTGTTAAATTTTTATCACAGTTATTGATTATAGCATAAGGGCCATACCTTTTCAATGTTAAAACCTTGAAAAAGTATGGCCTGTTTTTTATGGAAACTGATCAGCGTAAGTCAGATATCCGGCTCGATCAGTCCGTATGTATTGCCTTTTCTCTTGTAAACGATGTTGATCTGCTCCGTCTCGGCATTGCAGAAAACGTAGAAATTGTGACCCAACAGTTCCATCTGCACGCAGGCATCCTCCGGGTACATCGGCTTCATGTCGAACTGTTTCTTGCGGACAATCTTGATGTCCTCATCGCTCATGTAGTCCCTGTCGATGTATTCCTGGCGGAACGTCCCTGCCGCCTGGTGGCGGTCCACAATCTTGTTCTTATATTTTTTGAGCTGCCGCTCGATGACCTCTTCGACGAGGTCCAGAGACACGTACATGTCGTTGGAGACCTGTTCACTGCGAATCACCGTGTCCCGGATCGGGATTGTGACCTCGATTTTGTGGCGGTCCTTGTTGACCTCCAGTGTCACGTGCGCCTCGGTGTCCGCTTGGAAGAATCTCTCGAGTCTTCCGAGCTTGTCCCGGATCGCCGTATCGAGCGCCGGCGTCACTTCGATGTTCTTGCCGACAATAATATATTTCATACAGCCTTCTTTCCGCCGCACCCCAATCATGCAGCAAGGTTATTCCCGGACTGTCCGGTTAAGACCAGTATAACATATAAAGACATGCCCCGGTGCTGCATGGGGCATGTCTTCCAGGTATCCTGTCAATTTACCAGGCGAAAGGTCAATAGAAAATTCTGCGAATAGCTGCGATGGAACGATAGCTGGCGCTGCTGACCTTGATGCCGTCGCGCGGATTGGAGGCGTGAACGATCTGTCCGTTGCCGACGTAAATGCCGACGTGTCCGTAGTAGCAGACAAGGTCGCCGGGCTGTGCCTCAGAAAGGCTCGGCACCGCGATGCCGCAGCTTCTCTGCGCCGCGTCGTAGTGCGGCAGACTCACGCCGAAGTGTGCGTAAGCAGCCATCGTGAATCCGGAGCAGTCCGTTCCGTTCGTAAGGCTCGATCCGCCCCAGACATAAGGGTTGCCGACGAACTGCAGCGCGTAGTTCACCACATCCGCGCCCTTGCCGTTCCCGCTGGGAACCGCCGCGGGTGCCGCTGCGGCCGCGGACTGTTTCTTCGTCGATGTGGACGCTGCAGCAGTAGAGGAGGACTTGGAAGATCTTGCCTTTTTCGCCTTTTCTTTGGCAGCAGCTTCCTCAGCCGCCTTCTCTTTAGCAGCCTCTTCGGCCGCCTTCCTCTCCTCTTCCGCCTTCCTTGCGGCCTCCTCGGCCTCTTCTTCGGCCTTGGATTTCGCTTCGGGATACTCTACCTCGACATCGGTGAAGTCTGCCGAAATATAGCCTTCGCCGACATCAGTATTGACCTTGTACCAGCCGTTCTCTTCGCTGATGATGTCCAGTGCGGAACCCATGCCGACAAGGGAAATTACATCTGAATTCTGATCTGCCGCCGCACGCACGAGCAGGGTCGTCGTGTTGACAACTGCCTTCTGGGTGCCGACTTCCTCAGCCATTTCCTGTGCCTCGGTGCCTGTCGCCACAAAGTCCTGTTTCACATAGCCCGTAACGTCACCGGAAGTGATCTTGATCCAGCCATCTTCCCCGGCCTTCTCCACAACCTTGCCTACGTCATTGGAATAGAGCTTGCCTACGACCTCCGCGTCCTCCGCGGGTGCTTCTCTGACGTTGACATAGCTGTTGGCCGTAGAAACAACGAGCGGATTGGCTGCCGCCTCGGCCTCTTTCTTCGCCTGTTCCCGCTCTGCCCTCTCAGCCTCTTCGCGGGCAGCAGCTTCCGCCTCAGCCTGTGCCTTCGCCTCTGCCGCCTCGGCTTCCTTCTGTGCCAGCGCATCGCTCGTCGATGTCACAATATTCACCGCCGCAGCAGAAAGGCTGGTCGCAGTGGATTCATCTACGGCTGCCAGCTCTTCTGCACCGTCCCGGACGAGCGTCTGCTCCTTCATCTGGACGGGCGTGAGATTCGTCTGCATGATCGCACTATTATCGCTCTCCGGCTCTGCAGTATCTTCCGTCTCTTCTGTGTCAGCCGTATCAGCATTGGCTGCAACATTACTTACAGCCGCTGCGGCATTCGGAATCCCCGCGGAGATAACCGCCGCGCTGATGGCGGGTTTCTTATCATTGGAATTGGTACGCTTCTCAGAGACCAGGCCTCTCTGATAGAGGCTGTCCTCGACGTCACGAAGCGAGATTTTCTGCGCAGACAGAGCGTAGCTGATGCCAGCGGAAGGCAGAGCCAGCTTGCCGGTTCTATTCTGCTGCGGACCCGCGGCAGCAACCGGCGCACCAGTCATCTGGAGCGTCATAATGCCTGCGAGCAGTGCAGAGAGAGCCCTTGCAGTTTTTCTTCTCATGAATCTTGCCATGAAACCTCCGTGAAACAAGAAACGACAGGGTTTATCAGGAATGTTGATAAGTATTCTTATTGTTAAACTATTTGTTACCAGCTGTTACGAGATGTTACAAAAGTTTTACAGCGGGTATTACAGCTTCAGAATATAGCAACGAACCCGGGGAATGTCAACACGGTCCGCGTTGTAAAAAAATAAACTTTTTATGAATGAGTGGTTGTTCATTTGATAAAATGATCGGTATGAGCCACAAAGATTACGGGTTTATTCCCGAAGATGCGATCAATAAAAAATTCCTTCTGCGCCGCCAGATCTATACCGGCAGCCGTGAATGGTCGACGACCTACGATTTCCGTGAACAGGCAAGGAACCACTGCGGCGCCACGATGCTGACGAACTTCATCCAGTTGGAAAACTACAGGCAGGGCCAGAGCACAGCTTCTCACCACCAGCCTGCAGCTAAGCACAGCGTCTCTGCACCCGCAGCCACCGCATGGAACCGGCAGGAAGCCATAAGTATCTTTCCCCTGGTGCACCGCTATGTGCGTAACGGCCCGGTGCTCTTCCTGCGTGGCAAGGCGAAGCGCTATTTCGCAGCCTCACATATGTCCTACCTGGCAAAACCGATCCGCCGGCTATCCGCAGATGACGGCTCCTCGAAGGCAAAGTCGGAACGCAAATTTCGAAGGATTGCGGCTTCCCTCCGGGAAGGCCATCCCGTCGCTCTCCTCGTCGCGGCATCCCTCCTCAACTGGCACTGGGTACTCGCAGTCGGCTACACGATCTATACCGACGGCAGCTTCGGCCTGCGCATTGTCGATGAGTGGCACCGGAAGGGGCTGCGGATCTATGTGCCGGACGAAGGCAGTCGCCTGCTCTCCGCGCTGTCGCTGGAACGCATCTAATCATAAACCGAGGGTACTTTTCGGGCGCGCGTTTCCCGAAATCCCTCGGTTTTTGCATCCAGCGTTTCAGACAAAGCCGAACAGAAACCGAGTGGTTTCGTCTCTGCCGCCTTACAGCGGGTGCGCGGTGAGGTAGGCGCCGATCATGTCCAGTTCATCCTGATAGATGCAGTTCGGTATCGTGTTCTCTGCGACGGCGCGCCGCAGCTCGTCGAAATCCATCCAGCGAACGCTCTCGATCTCTTCCGCCTGCAGTTGCAGTTTCTCTGCATCGACGGGCTTCGTGTAGAGGTAAACCTCAGATATCTCGTGATCCCGGAATGGCTTGCCGTAGAATTCACCATCTGAGTCAACGCGGTGTTGCCCGATATCTGTAAGATCCTCCGGTGCTGCCACGATCCCCAGTTCCTCCCCGATCTCTCGCACTGCGGATTCCAGGAAGTCACAGCCCGCCTCGATATGTCCTGCCGAAGAGATATCGTAGCAGCCGGGATTGGAGTCCTTGTTCCGACTCCGTTTCTGCAGGAGAAGATCATAGCCGCCCCGCCCGTTCCTGCGGACAATCCACATGTGTACGGTGCGGTGCCTTGCGCCTTCCCTGTGGGCGACGCCCCTCTCCTTGCGGATGCCCGTGGGTGATCCATCGTGGTTCACTACATCGAAGAGTTCCATTTCACGGCCGTTCAGGACGGCTGTCTTTAATTGATCCGTCCCATCATATTCGAGTTTCAGTGAGAAGCAGGGCGCGTTCTCGTCGATCAGGCGAAAAAAGATTTTGTCCCCTTCCCAGATGTTCAGTTTCCAGACTTTTTCAATGTCTACCCACTCAAGCTCCCCCTCATCGCAGGGAACGGGATCGCCCGTCCATCCGGTTGCGGTGTAGAGGAACATATACTCGAAGTCTCCCTTGCCGGAAATGAATGTGACGATGCCGCGCAGGGCATAGTCTGTCAGCGTATAGCCCGTCTCTTCCCGAACTTCCCGAAGGAGGCACTCATCCGGGCTCTCATTCTCCTCGAAATGTCCGCCGACGCCGATCCACTTGTCCCTGTTCACATCATTTTTCTTTACAACGCGGTGCAGCATCAGGTACTGCCCGTCTCTTTCGAGATAGCAGAGGGTTGTCAGTTCCGCCATATCATTTTCTCCAAACGCGCACTCAAACTCAGTGCAGTCGTCGTTTTCATTTATGTAAGAATTTCTTCCGAATCGCCGCGACCACGTCTGTCTTTTCGCAGGTTCCTGCAGGAATCGTGCGGATCGCCGGCCAGTGCTTCACACACGAGAGGATGAGGACGAAAACTGCGAGGAGCCCTGCCTCTTTCCCATAGACCAGGAAGGCCGGCGTACCAAACGGCGATCTGCCCGATGGTCCGACCGAAGAAAAGTCCTGCCAGCACACAGGCATTATTCTGCCAAAACCCGTCTGCACAGGTCCGGCTTATTCGTGATGATCGCTTCCACGCCCATGTCGCGGCACATGCGGATATATTTCTCGTCATTGACCGTCCACACATGTGTCTCAAGCCCATACTCATGTGCAGTCTTCACATACGACGGATCCTGCAAATGATAGAGTGCCGGGTGCAGGGCATTCACGTGTACGGTATCTCTCGCGTACGGCGCGATACCGATCCAGTCATCCGAATAGAGAAGGCCTGTCGTGACATCCTCTTTCATCCCGCGCAGCTTCGCCAGCGTGAAGTGGTTGAACGAGGAATAGATTACCCGATCCTCCAATCCCAGCTTCGCCGTAAGATCCAGAACCTTGTCTTCAATTCCCTGATACCAGAAAATCCCGGTCTTGAATTCCACGTTGATCGTGAGACCTGTTGTTTGCAGGCATTCGTACACTTCCTCCAGAGTCGGAATTGACGCTTTTTCGAATTCCGGATGTGTCCGGTTAAAATTCAGTGCCTTCAGCTGCGCCAGTGTATGATCCTTGACCCAACCGGTACCGTTTGAAACCCGCTCCAGATTCTCATCGTGGACAACGACGATCTCGTTGTCCTTCGTGAGCTGGACATCGAGCTCCACCCCATCTGCCTTCATATCCGCTGCCTTCCGGAAAGCCTCCAGCGTATTCTCCGGCGCATATGCCGAAGCGCCTCTGTGTGCCCATACCAGTGTACTCATAGATAAGCCCCCTCTGCTACCTTTGTGTTTTCGCTGACGCGGCCGACATCCGGAAAAATACGATACCGATGATGAAAAAGATCGCGATCACGCCGACGCCATAATTGACCTTCCCGGTTAACTGCGACACCAGGCCCATCATGGTCGTACCGATGAAGGAAGCACCTTTGCCGCAGATATCGTAGAAGCCGAAGTAAGCGCCGCTCTTCTCCTGCGGAATGATCTTGGTGAAATAGGATCTGGAGAGCGCCTGGATGCCGCCCTGAAACATGCCGACGCCGATCGCCAGCACCCAGAACTGCCAGGCCTGTGTCATGAAGAAAGCGAAAATTGCGATGCCGCAGTACGCCGCGATACAGATCGTGATGAGCGTCACGGGATCCTTCGTCCGGGAGAGCTTGCCCATCAATATGGCCGACGGGAAAGCAACGAACTGTGTGACGAGGAGCGCCAGCAGCATATCCGTGCTGCCCAGTCCCAGTGCAGAACCGTAGGCGGTCGACATGTCGATGATCATGTAGACACCGTCGATATAGAAAAAGAAGGCGACAAGGAACAGCAGAACCTTCCTGTCTCTGCCGATCTCCTTAAGGGAAGTCCAGAGCTCCGCTCCGATGTTGCGGTCCGCCTCATCTCCCGCCGCGATGTAGTGTCGCTGCTCATAGACTTTGAGCAGCGGCATGGAGACAACCAGCCACCAGACCGCCGTAATGATAAGAGAGAGCGTCAGCGCGTTCATCTGACCCAGCCCCGTTTTGTCCGCCGTCAGCACCATGAGGAGGCAGGCGATGAACGGAACGCAGCTGCCAATGTAGCCCCAGGCGTAGCCCTGTGAGGAGACATCGTCCATCCGGTCTTCCGTCGTAATATCGCAGAGTGTGGAATCGTAGATGACGAGGCTGACGGAATAGAAGGTCTTTGCCACAGCGAAAACCAGCAGGAAGATGAGCCACTGCCGCAGGAAACCGAGCAGCAGACACAGGATGGAACCTGCGAGGATCACGGCGGTGAAGATTCTTTTCTTCCTCCCTTTCCTGTCAGATGCGGCGCCGACCGTCGGCCCCAGGATCGCGACGATCAACGTCGATATGGAGATCGCGTATCCCCAATAGGCCAGATAGTTGACTTCCGAGATGCCTGCGGATTTGGCCAGCGCGTTGAAATAGATCGGAATGATCGTGGATACCATCATCGTGAACGCGGAATTCGCGACGTCATAGAGCACCCACTTCTTCTCCAGCGGTGTGAGATGGAACTTCATAGATCAGTAACCCCCTGTTTGTCATAGAATCCATCCGGAAAAGATTCCCTCCGAAATATCTTAAAGGGAGTTTTGATACGACCGGTTTCCATGTGACAGATTCCCATGGACTCATTCTACTATGAAGCCCGAAAGGTGTCGTTAAATCTTTATTCCGCCAATGTAAAAATTAAGACACGCGTTTTGTGAAAACTGTTGGAGCGGCTCCGAAAACGCAAGGAGAATCCATCGGAAGCATCCGGAAATATTCATTTGCGGCTCTATGGAAGCATGGGGAATACATGATTACTCCTCAATGTAGGCGCACGCCGCGAGTGCCGCAACTGCACCGTCGGATGCCGCGGTTGCCAGCTGTCTTACCTGCTTGGTCCTGCAATCGCCTGCGGCGAAAATACCAGGCGCAGAGGTTTTCGTGTCTTCCCCTGCCTTGATGTATCCCGCATCGTCGAGCGCAACAACATCGCCGAAGGCCTGGTTCGAGGGCACCTGGCCGATTGCTACAAAGAGGCCGGATACCGGCAGCACTCTCTTCTCGCCGGTCACCTTGTCCACGGTCTCAACACCGTTCAGCTTGCCGTCTTCCCCGGTCTGCAGCTCGTCGATCGTGCTGTTGAGAACCAGCTCAATGTTCGGCTTATCTGTTATTTTCTTCACTTCCGCGACATCGGCACGGAACTGGTCTCTTCTGTGGATGAGGTAAACCTTGTTGCAGAAGCGGGTCAGGAACTCAGCGTCCTCTAACGCGGTATTGCCGCCGCCGTTGACCGCAACGTCCTTCTTGCGATAGAACGCGCCGTCGCAGGTCGCGCAGTACGATACACCCTTGCCGGTCAGCTCCTTCTCATTCTCAATGCCGAGCTCTCTTCTCTTCACGCCGGTCGCGAGGATCACGGCGCCGGCGATGTAATCGTTCTCTTTGGTCTTGACGATCTTCTCCTTGCCGTTGTCAATGATCTGCAGCGCGGATTCCATCTCAATCTTCGCACCCAGATCCTGCGCCTGCTCGTACAGCCCGGTTGCGAAATCGAAGCCGGAGATGTGCTTGATGCCGGGGTAGTTCTCTACATCCAGCGTGTTGATGATCTGTCCGCCGTAGGACTCGCCCTCGAGGACGATGGCCTGTTTGCCCGCCCTCTGCGTGTAGATCGCCGCAGACAGTCCCGCGGTACCTGCACCGATAATAACTACGTCTGTTCTGATCTCTGCCATGTATAACTCCTTTTCCCGCGAGGCTCTGCCTGCGCACCGGATAGCTCTCCGCCGCCTTGTCTCTCGGCGGTTCGGATCTTAATTCAACGTTATTTGAATTGTACGCAATTTAATTGTTCCTGTCAACCAGGATTTTGCACCGCTTATCGAAAATAATACGGGGAGCGCCGGGAGAGGGTTGCTGCACTGCATTTTGTCAGTCGGCTGTCGGTCATAACGGAATCGCAGAAGATATAATGCAGCCTCGGCTGTGTCACGATTCCGTAATAGCCGACATCCGCCTGCCTGCAAAGCAGCACAGAACCCTCCTCCCGGCGCTCCCCGTATTCGCTCCCGATAAGCGAATGCAAGTCATCATGACAGTGCCATGCGGTCGGAGACTTCGCCGCCGGCTGCCTCGAATTTCTCCAGCAGGTCGGTCACCTGGAGCCTCTGCTTCTCCTCGCCGCGCACGTCGAAGATGATGTCCCCGTCGCTCATCATGATGAGGCGGTTGCCGTGGGCGATGGCGTCGCGCATGTTGTGGGTGACCATCAGGGTCGTCAGTTTATTCTCATTGACGATACGGTCGGTCGCGGCGAGCACTTTGGCCGCCGTCTTGGGATCAAGCGCCGCGGTGTGCTCATCGAGAAGCAGAATTCTCGGCTTCTTCATCGTCGCCATGATGAGGGTCAGCGCCTGGCGCTGTCCTCCGGAGAGGAGGCCGACCTTTGCGGTCAGTCTGTCCTCGAGCCCGAGGTCCAGCTTGCGCAGTATCTCCCGGTACTCATCGCGCTCCTTTGCAGTAACGCCCCAGCGAAGGCCTCTCTTCTGTCCGCGCCTCGCAGCGAGGGCCAGGTTCTCATCAATCTGCATATCGCCCGCGGTGCCCATCATGGGGGCCTGGAATACGCGGCCGAGGAAAGGTGCTCTCTTATATTCCGAAAGTCCCGAGACGTCGTTTCCGTCGATGGTGATCCTGCCGGAATCCACGGGCCACACGCCCGCAATCGCATTCATGATCGTGGATTTGCCGGCGCCGTTGCCGCCGATGACGGTACAGAAATCCCCGTCCTCCAGCTGCAGATTGACGTCGATCAGTGCCCTCTTCTCGTTGATCGTCCCGGGATTGAAGGTTTTATATACGTGCTCTACGTTCAGCATGATTTCTCCTCCTTCCCGCCAACAGCTTTCTCTTTTAATCCATTTTCAACCGGAGCCGCGGTTTTCACTCCCGCGAAATCCTTCGCCGTCCGCCGCGCCAGGCTGCGGAAAGAGTTCGTCCGCATCTGTTTCAGATACGGCACCGCGAGGAAGATCGCCACGACGATGGCGGTCAACAGTTTCATATCGTCCGCCGGGAACTTCAGCCAGAGGACGAATACGTAGACGAAATAGTAAACAATCGCGCCGAACACCGTGAAGCCAAGCCGCAGGATGAAGTTGAGTCTCTTGCCGACCAGCGCCTCCGCGAGCACCTCACCGATGATGACCGCCGCGAGGCCGATGACGATGGCGCCCTGTCCCATTTTGACGTCGGCGAAGCCCTGATACTCCGTGAGAATGCCGCCGGACAGGGCGATGAGTCCGTTGGAAACAGCGAGGGCGATGACCTTCATCCGTCTCGTGCTGATGCCCTGCGCGCGGGACATGTTCTCGTTGATGCCGGTAGAGCGGATCGCCGAGCCCAGCTCCGTGCCGAGGAACCAGTAGAAAATGCCGATGATCACGATGTCCACGATGAGGGTCAGCGCGATCGTCTGTCCGAGGTACTGGATGTTCGACGTGAACGGCACCTTGACCTGATTGACCGGAACGGCCTGATTGGCCTTGCCCATGATGTTCAGGTTGATCGAATACAGTGAGATCTGTGTCAGGATTCCAGCTAAAATATCAGGTATGCCCAGCACTGTGTGGAGGATGCCTGTGATGAGTCCCGCCGCAACGCCTGTTACAAATGACATGAGCAGCACCGCCTCCGGGCTCCAGCCCGCGAGGATCAGCATGACGGCAGTCGCGCCGCCCAGTGCGAAGGATCCGTCACAGGTCATGTCCGCGAAATTCAACACGCGGAACGTGAGATAGACGCCCAGTGCCATGATGCCCCAGATCAGTCCCTGTGCCAGTCCGCCCGGCGCCGCGTTCCACAGCGCGTGCGGATTCAGTGATGCAAAATACGCTCCCATACTTGCTCCTTTATTACCAATGTGTCAGAACGCCGAAAACGGCGCGGGCCAACAGCCACCCGCACCGCCTGCTATTTTCGCCTGAGAATCTTACTGCGCTTCGGTTCCCTCGATCACCTCGTAGGATTCCGGCACGGTCACTCCGATCTGCGCCGCGTAGGCCGCGTTGTATTTCTTCGTCGTCGCGGTCGCATACCGGATCTCCATGCCCGCGGGATCCGTGCCGTTCTCGAGGATGTCGATGGCCTGATTGCCCGTCGCAACGCCCAGATCATAGTAGTCAATGGAGAGAGTCGCGAGTCCGCCGCCGGCGCACATGTTCTCCTCTCCGCAGATCACAGGCAGGGAAACCGCACCCGTTGCCTGAGTTACCAGAGGCATGTTGGAAGCGACCACGTTATCGGTCGGAATGTACATTGCGTCCACGCCTACCACCGCGTTGTTGACCACCGAGCCCAGATCATTGGAATCCGAGAATGTGAACTCTTCGTAAGCAATGCCGTCCTCATCGAGATATTTCTCAATCTGCTGCACCTGGAAGGAGGAGTTCGCTTCGGCGGAGCAGTAGAGAATCGCGATCTTTTTCACGTCGGGTACCAGCTCCAGGATCATATCCTCCTGCTGGTCCAGGGGCGCCATGTCGGAAGTGCCGGAAATGTTCGTGCCGGTCGTGCCGGTGAAGTCGCTCATGCCGAGCGCCGTGCCGTAGTCTGTGACAGATGTGCCCAGAATCGGAATGGTGGTCGTCGAGGACTGCGCCGCCTGCAGCGCCGGCGTCGCGTTCGCGAGGATGAGGTCATACTCATTGGAAACGAAGCCGTTGACAATCGTCGCGCAGGTTGCGGAATCGCCCTGTGCGTTCTGCACGTCGATCTCAATCGCGTCGCCGTATTTCCCGGTCAGGGTATCCACGAAACCCTGGGTTGCGGCATCCAGAGCATTGTGCTGCATGAGCTGACAGACACCAACCTTATAGGTTTTGCCGCTGTCCGCAACAGCAGCTTCCGTTGCTGCCGCGTCAATGGTTTCCATCGCATCCGCTTCTGCCTCCGTGGCTGCAGGAGCCGCAGTCGTACCTGCAGCTGCAGGAGCTTCATTCGTGGTGCCGCAGGCAGCAAGGCTTACCATTGCGGACGCCAGCAGTATAGCTATCATTCTCTTTTTCATCATCTCTCCCTGTCTTCGTAAAATCCGCCAGATCCTCGAATCTGTGGTTTGACTTCATGCCCGTAATTACTTACCTTTTAATAAGGAATTGACGCGCTATCGCTCGAAGAGCGTTGTGCCCGGTAGCGCGCTCTGCCCCCGAGCGTTGCTCAATGCGTATTTCGTTCCCCGGGCGTTTTAATACATTAAAGCGCAGGCGCGCCACAGTGTCAAACTATTTTATGTGAAATCAGGTTGTTCATGAACGTTGTTGAAACCTTTGGAAAAGTTGTAGAAAAGGCAGCTGCCAAAAGCCCCTCTCTCGGCCGTGGTGTCCTTCGCACCGGATGGGAGCTGGAGGATCTGGCCTTCCAGTATCGTCCGCACAGGGAGTCCTACCCCGCGGACCAGTATCTGGCAAAACTCATGATGGACGCCATGCTCGCCCCGCTGCGGAGTCCGGACGAGAGTGCGGTCTGTTCTATTTTCACGCCGTGCGAGTTGGTGCATGAGGCGGGCCTCCACCCCTACAATGTCGAGGCCATGTCGTGCTATCTCTCGGCATCGTTCGCGGAGCAGGGCTGCATCCAGGCTGCAGAGGACGACGGACTCTCCGACACGCTGTGCAGCTATCACAAGACTTTCGTCGGCGCCGCGCTGAACGGCCTCCTGCCGCGTCCCCGCTGCATCGTCTACACGAATGTCACCTGTGACGCGAACCTTCTGACCTTCTCGAAGCTCGCGGATATTTTCGAGGTGCCTTCCTTCATGATCGACGTGCCGATGTCGGTCACGGACGAGTCGGTCAGGTCTGTTACGGATCAGCTGCATGAATTAAAAGCTTTCCTGGAGAAAACAACAGGCCGCCCGATCCATGATGACGATCTCGCATCTCGCGTTGCCAGATCACAGAGAACGCTCCAGCGGTTCGAGACTTACCAGAGAGAGCGCGCAGATAAATACGTCCCCGCCGATCTCGTGACTCCCCTCTATTCCGCCATGACGGCGAACATTCTCCTGGGAACACCCGAGGAGGAAGACTATGTAGAGAAGTGTCTGCGGGATCTTGAGACCGCGCCGCCTAAAAAGGGGAAGACCATCTACTGGATGCATACGATCCCGTTCTGGTCCTCTGCCACCAAGGATTATTTCCTCTTCAAAGAGAAGGCGCAGATCGTCGGCGATGAGCTCTCAGAGGTGTGCAACTCCGACTTCCCGACAACGGACCCTTACGAAGGCATGGCGTACCGCATGGTGCACAATGCCCTGAACGGCCCCATCGAACGCAGGATCAACGCCGGCATCCGGCACGCGAAGGATGTGCATGCCGACGGTGTCGTCTGGTTCAATCACTGGGGCTGCAAACACACCCTCGGCGCCTCCCGCATTGCGCAGAAGGCATTCCAGGAGGCCGGCTTCCCAACACTTCTCCTCGACGGTGACGGGTGCGACCGCGCACACGGCGGCGAAGGCCAGACCTCGACAAGACTCGGCGCCTTCCTTGAGATGCTGGAAGCCTGAGGTCTGGCAAGCGATGCCAGTTGCTGAACACCTTGCCAGGAAGCCCCCGAAGGAAGGTTGCAAGTATCCACTCGGAACTAACAAAGGAATTAATATGTCCCACACCATGCATTACATCTGCAAATACACTCCCATTGAGCTCCTGTCCGCCATGGGCGCGGAGTGCATCTATGCCAACCACATGCCGGATGGTTTCGGCGTCTCGGAGACGATGATCGGCTCCAATATCTGCGGTTTCGGCAAGTCCCTGGTGGACCTGGCCGAGTCCGGCGACGTGCACGAGCTCGTCCTCACCAACTGCTGCGACACGATTCGCAGCGTCTCCGACGTGCTGCGCACCGAAGGGAAGCTCCCCTACGTGCACATGATCGACATTCCTCACGTCGACACCAACTGCACCAGAGATCAGCTGACCGAACAGCTGAAATCCCTCATCGCCTCTTATGAGCAGTACTCCGGGAATCACTTCGACCGGAAGAAATTCATTGGGGCGCTGAAGATCGCCAGGGCGCAGTGCGTCCAGCCAAATCAGCCCTACATCGCGATTCTCGGCGGCCGCGCCGGCATTGAGCTGCACAAACTCTGCCTGCAGGAGATGCCGCTCATGGTGCAGAATCTCACCTGTGTTGCCGGCAGGAAAATAGGAGCAGGCCTCCCCTCCGACGATGTGCTGGAGACGATGGACACTGACGCCCTCCTGTCATGGTATGCGGGAGAGCTCCTGGGGCAGCTCCCCTGCATGCGTATGCTCGATCGCACCGGCAGGAAGCAGCTGTATAACGATCCGAATCTCAGGGGCATCATCTACCATACCATCCGGTTCTGTGATTTCTACAGCTTCGAGTACAGCGAGATCAAGAGCCATGTGAGCGTCCCGATCGTCAAGATCGAGTCCGACTACACAACCGGTGCATCCGGTCAGCTGCTGACAAGGCTGCAGGCCTTTGCGGAGGAAATTGAAATGACTTACAAAGACACGCCGGAGATCTTCCGGAAAATGTTCCAAGGCAGGCCGGGGAAGGGCACCACAGCTTCCGGGAACGGCTTCCCTGCCACTGCAGACTCAGAGAACCCAACCGTATCAGGAACCTCTGTGGAAACAGCAGACTACGGGAACGGAAATGGCACACCTGATAGAAATCATTCCGTCTCCGCTTACTTCGCCGGGATCGACTCCGGCTCCGCGTCGACTGATGTGGTCATTCTCGATCAGGATGCCAATATCGTGAGCGGCATCGTTCTCCCGACCGGTGCCGGTGCCTCAATGAGCGCAGAGAAAGCGTTGAATGCAGCACTCGAAGACGCGAAGCTCACCCGCGCGGACATTTCGCGCGTCGTCACGACCGGGTACGGCCGCACCGCGATCGAGAACTCCGACAAGAGCATCACCGAGATCACCTGCCACGCAAGAGGCGCGCATTTCCTCGACCCTTCCGTCCGCACCGTCATTGATATCGGCGGCCAGGACAGCAAGGTCATCGTCATGGACCAGGACGGTCGTGTATTGAATTTCGTCATGAATGATAAGTGTGCTGCCGGAACCGGCAGATTCCTGGATATGATGGCGCGCACGATGGAAATGACACTGGATGAGATGAGTCTCAAGGGGCTGACTTACAAAGAGGACATCAACATCTCCAGCACCTGCACCGTGTTCGCCGAGTCCGAGGTGGTCTCTCTCATCGCGGAGAACAAGGCGACCGATGACATTGTACACGGACTCGACAAGTCCGTTGCCTCCCGTACCGCGTCTCTTGCGGCCCGCGTCGGCGGCACTGCGCCCTTCATGATGACGGGCGGCGTCTCCCGCAACAAGGGACTCGTGAAGGCGCTGGAAGAGAAACTCGGTGCCCGGCTCGTGATCAGCGAGAAGGCGCAGCTCTGCGGCGCTCTGGGTGCCGCGCTGTACGCACGCGAGATGCGAAACTAAATTGCCTCAACCCGCGGCATACAGCCTCTGCCTCACTGCGGGATCCATTTCCCCGCCGCGTTGCCGCAATCGTAACGCGCAGCCTTCTGTTTTTGCACCGTGAAATTCCCAGTCCGTGCAGGTCAATCCTCGAGGTTGATCCCATGCGGCACAGACCGGGGTTTAATCTGGAATGGCTCCCGCGCTGCCTTCACTTCATAGAGCTTCTCGTCCGCCGCGCCAATGAGTGCCATGGTATCCATGCCCTCCTGCCAACGGACGGCGCCGATGCTGACCGTCAGATTATACGGCACGCTCGACCAGATATTGAAATAGTAGAGCTTATCGTGAATCTGCCGGCAGAGGCCCTCGATCTCCTCCTCATTCTGCGCCTCCGCGACCACGATGAACTCATCCCCACCGTAACGCGCGATGTAAGGGCGTTTCTTCGAGTTGCCCCCGCAGGCACTTTTCAGCGCGTTCGCGACGCGCACCAGCGCCGCATCCCCCTCCTGATGACCGAAATTGTCATTGACCTTCTTGAAATAGTCCACGTCGATCATGAGCAGATACAACTGCAGATCGTGGCTGCGGATCACACCGTTAATATAGCCTAGCAGGTTCTGCCTGTTGTTGATCTGCGTGAGCTTGTCGATTGAAATCTGGTTCGTCGAGTTCCCAATGTAAATATTCAGAATCGCACAGGTGATGGCGATGCAGAACAGCGGCAGATTCCCGAGGAAAAAGGACAGAATCCACGCGCCCAAAAGGTAGATCGGGAAGGCACCGATGAGCCGCATCTGTATTCTTCGCTGCTCATTCACCTCATACCGCGCCTTGTCCAGCATCCGGAATGCCGTGATCGATGTGTACAGAAGGAGCAGCCCCATCTGGAACGGGTACAGAGACATTCTCTCGTAGCGCCCGCCCGGCGAAATCACGAACAGAAGATGTGTCCATGGGTCGATGACGGCCAGGAACATGGCGAAGCCAAGCGGCACGAACAGGAATCGGATATTGTCCTTCGATTTGAAGGTATCCGCGCCCTGCTCCGTTTCCGAGTAAATCGTCCAGATGAAAGTTGCGATATTGAGTGTGATGAAATAAGCGACCTTAAAAAAATAAGACCAGAAATAAGGCTGCACTTTGGGGAAGATCACGCCGTGGTCAGCAAAGCCCCAGAGGAAATTACAGGCGAAATTGACCGCAAAGGCGATCAGGCAATACGTGAACCAGATGCCTGCGGAAGAATGATCCGACGCCTTGTGGTTCCATATCAGTACCATGCTGATGAGAATCAGTGCGAATGCGTATATTTCAGAGTAAAGCAGCCCGTCCATCAGAATCTCCGCCTCTTTCGGTATGAAAGTGTGACTATATGATATTGTAGCAAAATTCCACAGAAAAAGATACAGCTGTCTGCAGTCATACCGGTTCGTATACGGCTGCAGATGCTGTATCTTCGAATTGCGGAATAGGAATTATCTTTGCAGATTCTGCTCCGAAAATCCCGTCCCCGATCTGGTTCGGGACGGCCACAGGCAGACACGCCGAAATGGCGGGTCTATAGATAACACGATGATCACGGAGCTTTGATAAAAGTTCCTTCTGTAAGAACTACATGATAAACAGAGTCCGTAAAAAACATGATTCCCCGCACGTTCATTCCGTCAGTGGCAGCCCCGTACCGTCAGAGACGAACCTATTCCCTACTGCTTGCCTTTTCCACTCCTCTCCCGCAGGTAAACACGCAGATACCGATTGACCTGTGCATCAAAATCCACATTGCTCTCCCGCTCCCGAAGGATTGCGTCAATGTCGTTTCTCGACTGCGCTGCGGAAATAATATCAATTGCTTTGTCCCTCGCTCTCATATCCAGATTCTGTATCGTGACATGATCCAGATCGGATGCGTCAATTCTCTTAGATAACAGTGATGTACCCGCATAGTCCGCGACGGAATCCTCAGGCTCCCCCGCGTTCTCCAGCGTCCAGTTGTGTAGATCGCGGCCCAGAACACCGAATGAGACGCCCATAGCCTCGAGGATACGATAGACATTGTAGATACCCGTATCCGACCTGGCCGTCATGAAACTCTCCACCGTGGTCTTGCCCACGTGGCTCTCATCTCCGATCGCACTGACAGACGTTTGCAGACGCCTGTTGCAGAAATCCCGTATGAAGTCTTTGAATTCACTTTTCTGCAGCATCTGCCACCTCCGACCTAACAGAAACATCATAAAATGAACCGTCAGGTTTCGCTGACCATATACGGAGTGATATGCATTGTATTCGGAGTATTTTATGTTTTGACCTAAAGTATGTTAAACTATAATTTGTTTTTAGTAAATAGTTTTTTAGCGATAACGCACGGAATCAGGCAGGCCCTTCGCCATCTGTATCGAGGTCCGTATGGCGGCAGGGCCTTCGCAACATGATATGAGAATAGAATCGCACATGGTATACTGTAGATATCCGCAGGCCGATAGAATCCCCCGCGAGGAATCCGCTGCGAGCAGCCCGAGGCGCTATTTGCCAGGGGCATAGGAGGAGCAGGAAGAGATAGCAAGACTTGCCGATAGAATTTTCTATCGGCAGAAAGAGAGGTTCACCATGAAGAAACTTATCGCGATTTCACTGGCAGTGTTCCTGACTGCTGCGGCAGCCATGGCGCCTTCTATGGGAGTTCACGCCGATGAGGTTGATATGCAGGCAGATGCTGCCGCGCTTGCGGCCACACAGAGCGCCGAGACAGCTGCCCAGGCGGCGGCAGAGGCGATCGACCTGCGCACGCTGATCGGACAGAGCCCGTCCGTAACTGCTGCCTCTTTCGGCACCTTCACCGCCTTCCCGAACATGATCGAGGGCTCCTACTACACCAACGGCGCCATTGAGTTCTGGGGCACCGAGGAAGCCGGCATTCGCAGTGTGCAGTTCCTGTCCGCGACCACGGCGAATATTGCGGGCGTCACCTTCGGCATGAACTACGATGCGGCGAAGACCCTGCTCCAGTCAAGCGGCTGGTCAGCCAAGAGAAGCGGCGGCAGACGCGCGGCATTCTGGGACCCGCAGGGGAATCTGTTGAGTGTTGCCTATGACACAGACGGGAATATATTCTGGGTGAATTACCTGAAGATTTATTGAAGCAAGGAGAAACCTGCATGGATTTTCGTACCCTGCACTATTTCAATGTAGTAGCACAGGAACTGAATTTTACGCGCGCGGCGGAGAAACTTAAGATGAGTCAACCCCCTCTCTCCAATGCCATCAAGGCGATGGAGGATGATCTGGGCGTACAGCTGTTCATCCGCGGTAAGCGCCATCTGCAGCTGACCGAGGCAGGGAGCCTTCTGCTGCACCGTTCGAACCAGATGCTCGCTCTCGCAGATAGAACAAGATCAGACCTCGCTCACATGGAGAGCGGCCTGACCGGTACGATTTCTCTGGGCATGGTTGAGGGGCGTGCGCCTTACATCGCGTCGCGCTGGATCGCGGGCTTCCACGAGGAGTACCCCATGGTGCAGTATCAGATGTGGAACGGCTCGTCGGACGACGTCTTGGAGCACCTCGACCGGGGCCTTTCCGACCTTGCCGTGATCGCAGTGCCCTTTGACAGCGAGCACCTGGAGAGCATTGTGATCGGCAAAGAGCCGTGGATTGCGATCATTCCGAAAGACCATCCGCTTGCGCAGGCAGACGGAGACAGCGTGCCGCTCGCCGCCCTCGCGGACTACCCCCTCATCGTGCCGCGGCGTGCCTCCCGCATTGAGGCAATCCGTAAATGGTTCGGTGACATCGGGAAAGAGCCGGATATTATATGCGAGATGTCGAACTACATTGACGCGGTCGCGCTCTCGGAACAGAACGTGGGCATCAGTATATTCCCGCAGACAACCTGCACAGCGAATGAGCATGTGGTAACGAAGATCATCACCGATCCCGCAAAGATCGTGGAATATGTCCTGATCTGGCCCAAGGGCACCCGGCTGAACAGCCTGGTGCAGGAATTCATCAACTATGTCCAGGACTTCATGGAAGAGGACAGGATGCACTCTGAGAAGTCCCGTATGGAAGGACAAGAATTTGTAGTCCCGGAAGATGCGGACATCCTCTAAAACCTGCTAAACCGAAAATAGCAGTCCAGTATCACAGATTCAGCACTGCTCGCCCCGTAGAACATTCGAACATCATTCCGATTCTGCCCTCGCCGTGTCCGCGGCCGTAATGCCGACATCCTCCGGCGAAAGAAGCCTGACATGATCCAGCGATTCTTCCGCAATGCTGACACAATTATCGCCGATACGATCCATATTATAAAGGATTCCCGTATAGACCGGCGTCATGGCCTCATCGCAGTTCTTCGATTTCACTCTCTGGAGATGGGCTTTATTGAACTGCTTCGCCGCCTTTCGAAGCTTGTTCTTCGCCCGTGCGATTTCTCTTGTCTCCTCGAGGCTGCCGCCATGAAGGAGCCGGATCGACTGATCGAACATACTGCCTGCCACGTCCACACACTGAGAGAGTTCCTCCGCGGCAGCCTCCGAAAAAATCTGTCCTGACTGAGCCGCCTTGCGCACTGCCACCACAACATCACTGCAGCGGTCCGAAATACGATCCATGTCATTGATGACTGTCAACAGTCCTGCTGCTTCTTCCGACTGACTCTGAGACAGGGAACCGGAAGCGAACAGCTCGGACAGGTAGTCAACGATCTGTTCCTGCACCGCCTTCGTTCCGGCATAAGCGTAAGAAAAACCTTCTTCATGCTTCACCGCACGGCGCCCCCTGACCTCATCCTTTACCTTCCGGAAGAGTTCCGATATATTCTGCCCGCACCGCTCGATCTCTCTCGAAACAAGGTACAGGGCCGGAATCGGCTGAGCGAGCATTTTGCGGTCAAGATAAACCGGTTTGGCGACAGCGGACTCCGCCGCGTCCTCTCCTGGGATGAGCGTTCTGACGATTCTCACCATCAGCGGCAGCAGGGGAAGCCAGATCAGCGTCATCGTAATATTGAAGATCGTGTGCGCGTTCGCGATCTGGCGGGAAATAACAGAAACCTCCGGTCCCCTGGGAGAGATAAAGGCAACGAACCTGGCAAACCATGGGATCAGAAAAACAAACAGAACCGAGCCTGTGATGTTGAACGTGCTGTGCGCAATGGCAGTCCGCTTCGCGTTCCGGCTCTGCCCGATGGATGCCAGCAGCGCCGTGATCGTCGTTCCGATATTGTCACCCAGAAGGATCGGGATCGCGCCGGTAAGTCCGATGACCGATGAGACCCCGTCCGGTCCCGGCTGGGAAGCAAAGCTCTGCAGGACGGCGATTGTCGCGGAGGACGACTGAACGACAAGCGTCATGCACAAACCGAGGAAAATGCCCAGGATCGGAATATCCTTGACTTTGCTCATGAGGTCGATAAAGACTGTACTGCCTGCGAGCGGTTTCATGACAGAGGACATAATCTCAATGCCCTCGAACAAAAGTCCGAAGGAAAATAGCACCATGCCAGCATTTTTGACATTTTCTTTTCTGGCAAGGAATTGGATCAGAAAGCCTGTGAAGATAATCGGATAGATATAGTCGCTGATGTCGAACGCGATCAGCTGCGCCGTCATCGTCGTACCGATATTGGCACCGAAAATAACAGAAATAGCCTGCGGCAGGCCCATCAGTCCCGCGGAAACAAAACCGATGACCATGACGGTCGTTGCCGAAGATGACTGCAGAATCGCGGTGACCAGTGCTCCCGCAAGGGCTCCCATGACGGGATTCTTCGTGAGAAATCCGAGAATCGCCTTCATCCTCTCCCCGGCAGCCTTCTGCAGTGCCTCGCTCATGGAATTCATGCCGAACAGAAACAATGCCAGTCCGCCGAAAAGTCCGGACAGGGTTGTCACCACTTCACTCATACTCATACTCCTGACAGCCACAAAAGCGGCTGACTCCGGCCTTTCCGGAGATTTGAAACAATCGCAGTCTGTTCCCGATGACCTGATACAGACTAAACCGCCTGTACAGCTTCCATCTGCGGGTGCCACCGCGCAGGATCCGTTTTAGTATGAAAAAATGATGTTAAATCCGTGACATGTTTTATGTTAATTCTATGTAAAATAAGCAGTCCGTTTGAAAACTACCGCCAGCTAAAAATCAGCTGAAGATCACCTTCTGCTGCAATATCAGGACTCTTCCTTCTCAGGGAAGTTCAGCTCCATGGTCGTCCCTTTTCCGAGTTCTGATGTAACACGTATCGTTGCGCCGTTGATCTGCGCCCCGTGTTTCACGATGGAAAGTCCCAGTCCTGTGCCGCCGGTTTCCTTCGAATGCGATTTATCGACACGGTAAAACCGTTCAAAAATACGTTCTGTCTGATCTTCCGGAATGCCGATGCCCGTATCCGTTACGCGCACCTTCCTGCCTGTCAGGTCACTGCCGACCCAGACATTCACTTTTCCGCCTTTTTTATTGTATTTCACGGCATTTTCCATGATGTTGTAAATCATTTCATACAGAAGATGCTTCACGCCGCGCACGACACACTTCTCGCCTGTATAGGCCAGCTGCACCTCCATGGCTGCGGCGCGCGGCGAAAGACTCTGGCAGATGTCTTTCGTCATCGTCAGAAGATCGACATCCTCCTTCTGTTCTTCCATTTCTTCCTCATCCAGCCGGGAAAGCTTAATGATATCATTGATCAGCATGACGAGGCGGTTTGCTTCCTTGTATATCCTGTCAGAAAATTCCGGAATATCTTCCGCCTTCACAATGCCGTCCCGCATAATCTCTGCATAACCGGAAATAGACGTCAGCGGCGTCTTCAGCTCGTGGGAAACATTCGCGGAAAATTCCCTGCGCATATTGGCAGCAGCTTCCTTCGTCCTGTTGGATTCATCAATGCGCAGAAGAAGCGGCGAGAGTTCCTCGTAGACGTCATTTTCCAGCGGTTTATCCAGATTCAGACGATTGATCGGATCGACCAGGAGCCTGGACTCTCTCCTTGAGAACCAATATGCGAACAGGATCATACATATGCCGATCCCCAGCATGATCGGCAGCAGCTCCAGTGCGGTCGAAAATGCCGTCCTGACCGGTTTCGAGACACGGATGATATTTCCGTCCGCAAGTTTTGCTGCCGCATAGAACATATCCTGTCGCAGCGTGTCGGAACGCCTGATGTCAGCTCCCTTCCCTGTCGTCAGTGCCTCTCTCACTTCCGGGCGATTACTGTGGTTGGTCAGTGTATACTCATCCTGGACCGTATCATACAGAACTGTCCCTTCCGGATCAATCAGTGTGACCCTCGTCCCAGGTTCGACCTCATCCAGTTCCTTAAGATAGTCCTTCCCTGAAATATTCTGCGCTGCGGCAATATATTCCGCTTCATAGCGGACGTCATTTTCCGCGAGTTCACGGATCCTTCCGTAAACAAAAAAAATGGTAATCGCATACGCCACCGCCAGTGTCGTCGCAATCACCAATACCATGCTGCGCTGTATTTTTTTCCGCATTCGCTTTCTCCCGATGATAGAACCCGAAAAACATCACCGACTTCACAGATTCCGGAGCAGACTGCCGTCCTATCTGATCCTGTAGCCTACGCCACGTACCGTTTCGATCATGTCCCCGGCGCGTCCCAGCTTCTGACGGAGTGTTCTGATATGTACATCGACTGTTCTGGTCTCTCCATCAAAATCATAGCCCCAGATATCCTCGAGCAGCTGGTCTCTCGTGAGGACCACCTCGGAATTCATCATCAGCTTCTTTAACAGTTCATATTCCTTGAGGGTTAATACCGTAGGGCTGCCGCCGATCCGCACCTCATGTTTCTTCGTGTCCATGGTGATCATGCCAAGGGAGAGAAGGCTGTCCGCGGCATCGCCAGCCGCATTCACCGTACGGCGCAGCACAGCCTTGATTCTGGATACGAGTTCCATCATGCCGAACGGTTTCGTCACATAATCATCGGCGCCGAGATCCAGTGCCATGACCTTGTCATATTCTGCGCCTTTTGCTGTCAGCATAATGACCGGAATGGCTGCGGTCTTCTGATCCGCCCGCAGTTTTTTCAGAATGGAAATTCCGTCCTCGCCCGGCAGCATGATATCAAGGAGGATCAGCTCCGGCTTTGTCCTCTCCATTGAGTGCCAGAAGGCCTTGCCGTCCTCGATTCCTTCCGCCTCGAGTCCCGTACTGTTTAATGTATAAACCACAAGGTCACGGATATTCTCATCATCTTCGACGCAGTAGATCATCAGCCTTTCCTTCCTGTGTTGAATTGTAAATATTATACGATATTTTTGATAAGCGCACATCAAATTCACGTTAAATACGTGCCGTTCTCGATTCAGTTCAGCTTCTTTGTGTCGATTTCACTTTCGTGTATGCCGGTTATGGAAAAAACGACCCATTCCGCAATGTTCGTTGCATGGTCGGCAATACGCTCCAGATATTTGGCCACCATAATAAGATCCACCGCCTGCTCCGCGTCACTGGCGCCGTGTGCTGAAATAAAATTGATCAGCTCGCCTCTGACAGAATCAAACATCAGATCCACAACATCATCGTTGGCTTCGACCCTTCCTGCCAGCTCCAGGTTTTTATCAATATATGCGTGGACGGCATCCGTTACCATCCTTGCCGCCTCTTCACTCATTTCCGTAATCTTCGGAAAATCGGTTGCCTCACTCATATTGGCGGAAATAATGATCTCCGCGATATCAGACGCCTGATCACCGATTCTCTCCATGTCGGTGATCATTTTCAGCGCTGCGCTGATCTGCCGAAGATCCCTGGCGACCGGTTGCTGCTGCAGCAGCAGTGTCAGACACAGCTGCTCAATGTCACGCTCGCTCTGATCAATCTCAGAATCAGCCGTGATCACCTCATGCGCCTTTTCCATATCGCCATCGGCAAGAGCATTGGTCGCGCTTTTAATCGCGACTTCGCACAGGCCTCCCATATGATTCAGCATATTATTCAGCTCTTCCAGCTGCATATCAAATTTATTTCTCATTCTGGTCCCCCGTGCCGCGTATTTAGCGGCATCCGCGAGGCGAATATCAAATTCGCCGATATGATCACCGACCCGGAGCTTTGCGCCGATGTCGGTTATGCCAATCCATCATCCGAAACGGCCGGTGATATAATCCTCCGTCCTCTTGTCCTGCGGAATGGAGAACAGCTTTTTCGTGTCGTTGTACTCGACCAGTTCTCCCAGCAGGAAGAACGCGGTATTATCAGAGATGCGGACCGCCTGCTGCATGTTGTGCGTCACCATGACAATCGTGTAGTCCTTCTTCAGCTCCTGGCAGAGATCTTCGATTTTGCTGGTGGAAATCGGATCCAGCGCGGATGTGGATTCATCCATGAGGAGCACTTCCGGTTCGACCGCAATCGCTCTGGCGATGCAGAGTCTCTGCTGCTGTCCGCCGGACATGCCGAGGGCGTTCTTCTTCAGTCTGTCCTTGCACTCATCCCAGATGGCGGCCTGGCGCAGTGACCTCTCGACGATCTCATCGAGCTTGTCCTTGCTGCGGATACCGTGAATTCTGGGGCCATAGGCAACATTGTCATAGATCGACATCGGAAACGGGTTCGCCTTCTGGAAAACCATCCCGACACGTTTACGGAGAATATTGACATCCATGTCGTGATAAACGTCCTCTCCGTCCAGATGAACGCCCCCTTCAATCCTGCAGTCCCTGATCAGATCATTCATCCGGTTGATCGTTTTCATAAATGTAGACTTGCCGCAGCCGGAAGGTCCGATGAGCGCTGTGATCCTGTGTTCTTCAATACTGATGTTGATATTCTTAAGGGCCTGGTGATCTCCATACCAGAGATTCAGATCCCGCACTTCGATGATGTTTTTTTCCATAGCTGCGTTCCCTCTTCTCACGCTCTGCCCCGCATCCCTCCGGCAACCGCCTTGGCGGACATATTGATGATCAATGTCAGGATCAGAAGAATTGCGGCGATCGCAAAGGCAATGTCGAATTCTCCCCTTTCCTTGGCGTACATATACAGCGCAACCGTCAGGGTCGAGCCTGCATTTCCCGGCAGGAACGCCTGCCCGGTATTCAGGATATTGTTGGCCATGCCCGCGGTAAACAGAAGAGCGGCCGATTCTCCGACGATACGCCCGATGGACAGGATACAGCCTGTCATAATACCGTCGATCGAGGAAGGCAGAACAACGGTCCTGATCATGTGCCATTTCCCGGCGCCGAGGGCAAGACTTCCCTCCCGATAGCTGTCCGGAACCGTCTTGAGACTTTCCTGTGTCGTGCGGATGATGGTCGGCAGTGTCATGATCACCAGTGTCAGCGCTCCTGCGAGAATACTGGTCTTCAGATTGAAAAACTGGACAAAGATCAGCATTCCGGCGAGACCGTAAATAATGGAGGGAATGCCCGCGAGGGTCTCCGTTGCGAATTCGATGACATTGACAATCTTCTCTTTCGTGGCGTACTCATTGAGGTAGATCGCGGTGCCCACACCGAGCGGCAGAACGAAGATCAGCGTGATCAGAATAATATAAATTGTGTTCAGGATGTTCGGCAGGATGCCGTCCGTATCGTGCAGAAGGCTTGGCTTCTGCGACAGAAGGCTCCATGTCACATGCGGCAGACCGCGGATCAGAATGTATCCGATCATACCTGTAAGAAGCGCCAGGATCAGGAGAAAGGAGAGCCTCATCAGCACGTTCAGAATGCCGATTTTGATTTTTCTGGACGCTGCGATCTTTTCATGCGGTATTGTCTTCATGAGGCTTTCTCTTTTTTCTTGAATACGAAATTAAGGAGCAGTGTGATGATCATGATGAATACGAACAGGATCAGCGCAATGGAGAACAGTGCCTGTTTCTGCAGTCCTGACGAATAACTCATCTCACTTGCTACGGCTGTGGTAAGGAAACGGACAGACCGGAACAGCCCGGGCATATTGGCGACATTGCCCGATACCATCATGACCGCCATCGCTTCCCCGATGGCTCTGCCGACTCCCAGAACGACAGCGGATGCGATGCCGCTTTTGGCCGCGGGAACGGACACCTTGAAGACAGTCTCCGTCCAGGTCGCGCCAAGCGACAGACTGGCTTCCTCATATTCCTCCGGCACAGCGAGAAGCGCCGTCTCCGACTGGCTGATGACTGTCGGCAGCACCATCACCGACAGCACCAGGATCGCAGAAAAAAGGTTGGCGCCGTCCGGCAGCGAAAACGCCTTCCGGACAAACGGGACGATGACGATCATGCCGACAAGGCCGTACACAACAGAAGGGATGCCCGCGAGCAGCTCCACACTGCTGCGGATCACAACGGCAACGTTTCTGCCTGCAAACTTGGCAAGATAAACAGCGCACAGAAGTCCCACCGGAACAGCGATCAAGATCGCGCCCGCCGTACCGTAAATACTCGTCAGAATAAACGGCAGGATTCCATAGGATGGGGTGGCCGCCGTCGATGCCCACTTCGTCCCGAACATGAATTCCGAAAAACCGATCTGTCCAATCGCCGGCAGCCCCGAAATAATGAGGAAACCTGAAATCGCAATCACAAAGGCAATGGAAATGAGTCCGCAGATCAGGAACACCCCTGTCATGGCCTTTTCCCGTGCCTTGTTGGATTTTCTGCCCTCGAAAGTATGAAATTTTGCTGATAAATGAACAGCAGCAGAGGAGTCTCTGCTGTTGACTCCTCTGTCCTTTGCCTGGAGAATATCCATACTGATGATCCTTACTTTGCTGTGGGAACAGCGCCGCCCTGAGAGATCAGCTCAGCCGCGTCCGTGCCCGTCGCGAAATCGAAGAATGCCTGCGCCGCGGGAGATAATTCCTTGCTGTCATTGGTGATGATGTTGAAATTTCTCTGTATTTTGTAGCTTCCGTCGAGAACGGTAGCCTCCGTAGGTGCAACGCCGTCCACGGTAACTGCCTTGATCGTGTCATTCAGCGCCGCAAGTGAAGCGTATCCGACCGCGTTGGGGTTCCCTGCAACGGTCTGAATTACGTCGCCTGTGGATGTCAACTCCTGGGAAAGCTTGCAGGAGTCCTTGGTATCTGTGATCGTCTCGAAGCCATCACGGGTACCGGAGCCCGCTTCCCGTCCGATGCAGACGATCTCGCCGTCAGAACCACCGACTTCAGACCAGTTGGTAACTTCTCCCTTGTAGATCCGGGCGATCTGATCAACGGAAAGATCTTCTACGCTGTTCTCAGGATTGACGATGATGGCAATTCCGTCCAGCGCGATCGTGGTCTGAGTCAGGCCGTCCTTCTCGTCATCCTTGAGATCACGGCTGGCAAGTCCGATATCCGCGCTGCCTTCCTTGGCCGCGGTAACGCCGGAGCCGGAGCCCGTCGGATTGTAGGTCACTTCTACGTCCGGATACTGTTCCATGAAGGATTCAGACAAGAGCCCGATCACCTTCTCCATGGACGTGGAGCCGTCTGTGCTGACTGTTCCGCTCAGATTCTCAACCGTTGCCGCGGTATCCGCAGGCTGTGCTACCTCTGCAGTTGTCTGCGGTGCCTCTGCAGCTTCCGTTGTCGTCTGCTCTGCCTGGACAGCTGTCTGTGCGGCCTGGGTCGCCGCCGCGCCTGTCTCGTCGGCTCCTCCGCAGCCTGCAAGGAGCGCTGCCGCGACAATTGATGCCTGCAATACATTCACGATTCTTTTTTTCATAATAAAAATCTCCTCCGGCCCTTGGGCCATACCAGTCGTACCGCACCACAGCACTGTTCTTAGTGCTGAGTGCCGCATTCCTTACTGCTTACACGTGGTATTGTGGAGGAGAAATGTTAAATTACAAATCCCTATGAAGTTAAAAGATATGCAACATCTGTTAAGCGAACGTAAAAAGGCGCACAGGCGAGATCACATCAATCCGTTGTTTTGTCTTTCTTATTATCTGATTTCTCTTTCAACCCTCTGACAAGCTTTTTCTCTTTCTTCTTTTTCCTGGCTTCTTCCTTCATCTGCTTGTGCCATTCCCTGGCATCTTCCCTGTGCTTCTCCATCTTCTGCTGCCTGGCCAGGGCCTTTTCTTCCTGCATCGCGTCGTATGTCTTCACCGCTTCATCGCTGCCCTGGAAAACCGCAATCGCCTTGGAAGACTCTGTCACGGAAAAGGTCACCAGCTGCATGCCGACAGCCTCCATATCATTGGCAAGCTTTTCCAATGATGCCGCCATCTCCTTCGCCTTTGGCTGATATTTCATTACAACCGTTCTGTACATGATAAATAAACCTCCTGTCACGGTGGTGTGCTACCCGTCAAGAGGACAGTGAATAATTAAAAAGTTTTGTGCCGCCAGTCGAATGATCGGCTGGCGGTATTCTTATGCCGCTACATAATAGTTCTCATGGTATTCAACAGGGGTCATGAGGTGCAGCTTCCGCTGTATCCGTTCTGTGTTGTAGTATCGAATATAGGACTCTATTGACTTAATTAAATCTGTTTTTGAAGTAAAGCGCTTTCCGTAGTACGTCTCACGCTTCAGGATACCCCAGAATCCCTCCATCGGGCCATTATCGATGCAGTGAGCTACTCTGGACATGCTCTGCTTCATATGGTGTTTCTTAAGCCTTACAGAGAACTGCTTGCTTGTGTATTGAAAACCTCTGTCACTATGGAACAGTGGATGTGCATCCGGCTCATGAGTTGCGGCCTCATCAAAAGTGTTCATGACAAGAGGAATGTCGTTGCGACCGCCGATTTTAAAAGCTACGATCCTGCGGTCATAGAGATCCAGGATGGCGCTTAAATATACCTTGTGGACTTCAATACCAATGTAATACTTGAACTCTGTCACATCCGCCAGCCACTTCTCATTCGGAGCATCTGCTTGAAAATCCCGGTTCAGGTAGTTCCTGGCGATGTGAGCCGGATCATCACTGCTTCTGGTGCAGCTCTTAGGCTTCCACTTGATCGTGGACTGGACGTGTTCTTTACGGCAGATCCTCAAGACCCGTTTATCATTCACTGTGATGCCATGTTTTTTGTCCAGTTCATCCCTGATCCGCCGGTAACCCATGTCCGGATGCTTGTCATGGATGCCTTTGATCTTCTCAGAAATCTCTTCATTGTACCGCTCACTGAAACTGACAGGTTTTTTCAGCCAGCGGTAGTAAGCACCACGTGAGAGGTGCAGGTATTTGCAGAGTCTTTGTATGGGATAGTGCTTTTCCTCAGACAACGCTTTGATCGCCTGGTACTTATAAAGGTTTCGAGTCAGAGATAGCGATCTCTCATCTCTAACTCTCTGACTTTTTTTAACAGATCATTCTCCATCTGAAGGTCACGGTTCTTGCGTTCCAGTTCCGCAATCTTATCCCGCATTCCCTCTTCATGTGTTCTTGCGGGCTGTGTTCCTGCTCGTCGCCCACGGCGATCTTCCAGACCCGATGCCCCCATTTCCTCGTATCGTTTGACCCAGTTGCGTACCTGCTGATAGGAACAATTGTATTTCAGCGCCATTGCCCCATAATTCTTATCATTGGCAAGGCAATCCTGTACGATCTCAAGACGTTCTTCCGATGTCGTTGGTCTGGCTTTGCTCATGTAGCTGCCTCCTCCGCTTGTGCGAGATTTGATCTCTCCATGAGCAGTATAGACCTTTATCCAATTGCGTAACTGGCAGGAACTTCGTAAATGATATTTTTTGACAATGTCTGCCTGACTTGACTTTCCATCAAGATATTCATGAACGGCCTGAAGCTTCAGTTCCTGAGAATAACTCTTGTTATTGCGTTGAACCATAAGGGCAGTGGGACCATCTGCAAGATAAAGGTTACGCCAGCATCGAATGGTGGCACGGGCAACGCCTGTCAGCCGGGCAGCCTCTGAAACAGCGATCTCTCCTGCCAGTAGCCGTTCAACGATCTTTACTTTTTCTGCCGGATCAATCTTGCTTTTCCTAGACATAGAAATACCCCCAAGTAGGTTTTGTATTTCAGTGTCCTACTTGGGGGTAGCATATCA
>FNQX01000040.1 GCA_900107575.1 Lachnospiraceae bacterium NK3A20
TGGTGCGCCCGGCGGCGCACGTTTCTAACGGGTGAAAGTCCCGAATCTGCCCGGTAGTGGGAAGGATATAGCCGAAGGCAAGGGTGTCCATCGCGAGGTGGGATCTGAAGGAAGCCGGATGTGGGAACAGACTAACCACGGGCAAATCTCTGGTCTGACGAACAGAAATCACATATAAGGTCTCGCATGAGGGTAAGACTGCCACTCAAGCCGAAGCCCAGTAACTACACGGAATCATGCGGGATAAATGTGGCAGATGGATGGAGAGAAAGAAACGTGTGGTACCCGGGGAGACCTGTGCGGCACACTCTGAAAGGAGTAACCGCCGCCACAAGACGGCGCTGAACGCACAGGAGTCAGCCGAAGCCATAGTAGTGGCATAGCCGCGAAGGACCGAATCAACAGGAGTCCAAAGTACAACCCGGAGAGGAGGAAAGAGCGAATGAGTACAGAAAACGCCAGCAATGACGGCTGCTTACAAAGAGATAGCGCGGAACGCAAAGGGCATGTAAGAGCGCACCGCTCTTTCAACCGGATATGGAAGGAAAGGGACAGTGCAGAGCCGGACATTCTCGGAAAGATACTGGATAAGGATAACCTTAACCGTGCCTATAAGAGAGTGAAGGCGAACAAGGGAGCACCCGGAATAGATGGAATGACCATCGAAGACGCGCTTCCATGGCTAAAGGAGCATCAGAGTGAACTCATAGAGAAGATAAGGAGCGGACATTACACTCCCTCTCCCGTGAGACGCAAAGAGATCCCGAAGCCAGACGGCGGAGTACGTAAGCTTGGTATTCCGACGGTAATCGACCGCATCATTCAGCAGGCAATAGCGCAGCAGCTAATGCCCATCTATGAGCCGCTGTTCTCGGACGGGAGCTTCGGCTACCGACCGGGAAGAAGTGCAAAGGATGCCATTCGGAAGATAAAGGAGTATGCGGAGCAGGGGTACACGAGAGCCGTAGTTCTCGACCTGTCCAAGTATTTCGATACGATCAACCATGTAAAACTGCTGGGCCTCTTGCGGCAGAACGTAAAGGACGAGCGGGTCATACAGCTGATCAAGAGATATCTGAAGAGTGGAGTGATGGAAAACGGTGTTGTGACTCCGACAGAAGAAGGCTCACCACAGGGCGGAAATCTTTCACCCCTGCTGGCGAACGTATATCTGAACGAGTTTGACCAGGAATACAGTAGACGCGGCGTGCCGTGTATCCGCTATGCAGACGACATCGTCCTGCTGGCGAAAAGTGAACGGGCATCGCAAAGGCTACTGGAATCCAGTGTGAAGTATCTTGAGGAAACCTTGCAGCTGAAGGTGAATCGGGAGAAAAGCAGAACGGTCAGCGTGTTTGCAAGCCGAAATTTTAAGTACCTTGGCTTCTGCTTCGGGAAAGGAAGGAAAGACGTATTCATTAGGGTACACCAGAAATCCATGAAGAAGTTCAAGGACAAGCTGCGCAGTCTCACTTCCCGGAGCAGATGCGGCAGCATAGTCAACACCATGAAGCGTATTGAATTGAGTGCGCGGGGATGGCTGAACTACTATGGTATTGCAGACATGAAAAGCAACATTGAAGACATCAATGGCTGGCTGTACAGGAGAATTCGCATGTGCATCTGGAAGCAGTGGAAACTGCCAAAGACGCGCAAACGAAAACTGATTGGGCTTGGCGTGGCGGAGCATTATGCGGCGACGATAGCCTATGACAGAAAAGGGTACTGGTTTAATGCCGGGAACAAGGCGGTTAACTGGGCTTTGAATAAAGAAAGACTGATACGCTGGGGATTCTATGATCTATCCTCAGCATACCAGTCTATGCATGTCAACTGTTGAAACCGCCGTGTACCGAACGGTACGCACGGTGGTGTGAGAGGACGGCGGCTAATCACCGCCTCCTACTTGATTAAAAAATCAGGAGAAAGATGATGGCAAGGGCAAGATCACCTACTTAATGGAAACCAAACGGTATCTCAGTCACATATGGTAGGAACAGTCGGCTCTGCTACAAGGTTGTACCGATGCGAAAAGGGCGAAATGGGTTAGAGAGCGGGCCCATTATGGCAGTGAGCGATTCAGATCCGTCAGCGTGGACAGGCTGCCTGTTTTGTGACGGGAGAATACAACGCCAATCAAGACTGATATGAAAGCAACAAAACGTATACAAGAGGAGGTATTTATGCGTATGAGGATACGGTCTCCCACCGACTGAGGGAGAAAACAGGCGACAACTGAATAAGGAACCATTAACAGAGAGTCTCTCGTAATTGACTCCGCCGGAAAGGATGGCGGAGCATGCGGCGGCTCTCATTTTTTATCTCAAAACAAAAATAAGAAAGGAGAGAAACCCGGCTCCTGAGATACGCGTTCAGAAACAGCAAAACTAACGATATATGCGTGTTGGAATCTGTTGTAAATGCGGAGAAACGACAAAGCAAGCCGTTTCGAGGGTTTGGGTTTCGAGGAAAAATATGGCATTTTTCAACAGCGCAGTCATGGTATTGCAGACGCTTGTTATTGCACTCGGAGCAGGTCTTGGAGTGTGGGGTGTCGTTAATCTCATGGAAGGATATGGCAACGACAATCGTGCGACACGTTCGCGAGTTAACGCCTGATTACAGACGGAAAGCTTGCGCACAAGGTCGAAGGAACAATGATTCCGAAAATCTTGGAGAACTGATATTCCGATGGATGAAATGAGGGAGTAACGCCCTGAAGCGTCCACCCTGATACTCCGAATAGCGGAAGGCGTGCAACCGCCTTCTCTAAAAGTTTATGGAGCTCGGTGAAGTCGGCAGAGAGGAACCGTAAGACTGGTTTCCAGACCAGGCACGAAAGCTGTCCAGAGGTGGATGGTGTTGCCTATATGCCGGGGGTCGGATATCCATGGTCAGAATGTATGAAAATACTGACGAACTTCCGAATGTACGAGTCTAAACGTTGATACTGTCGAAAGGCAGTACGCCTTAAATGGCGGCATTCGCGGATAAGTAAGATTGGTTGTTATGAAAATCCGTGCATCGTTACAGGCGGTGCGGTTATGCATGACCGGATGCAGGCTTAGAGGAAGGACCTAAAGATATCCAATGATAGGAATATCGGAACGTGGAAAGCTGGGGACGAAGAGGCTGTTGCAGGCTGATGACGCGGTGGATGGGAATACCTTCGCGAGAGGGCAATAACCATCCTTTGTCTCAGTGAGAGTAGTGGCACAGTACCTGTGAAACCGTGAATAAGTAAGCGGTGGAGGGATAGCCACAAGTCGAATTCAGTAAAAACAATGAAAACACAACAAACACAGCTTCGAGTATGACAAAGAAAATCTGAACCGAAAGGGGATGGTGCCTGTGTTGACTTCGGAGCAGCAGGAAAGGAAACCAAAACAGAGGAAAATCCGTAACTCTGAGTATTACGGACTGGAAGAAACCTTCGACGGTCTGTACGCGGACAGCCGAAAAGGCAAGGTGTTTAATCATCTGATGGAAATCATTGAGAGTGAGGAAAACATCAAGTTGGCATACAGGACGGTGAAGAAGAATACAGGAAGTGATACCGCAGGCGTGGATAAACGGACAATAGCCGACCTCGCAAAACTCAGTGAGGAAGAATACGTCCGCCTCATAAAGAAACAGTTCAGCAATTATCATCCGCGCCCCGTAAGGCGAGTGGAGATACCGAAACCCAATGGAAAGACCAGACCTCTGGGAATTCCGACCATCGCTGACCGAATGGTACAGCAATGTATCCTGCAGGTGATGGAGCCGGTATGCGAGGCAAAATTCAGCGAGAATTCAAACGGATTTCGTCCGAACCGTTCCGCTGAAACAGCTATCGCGCAGTGCATGCGATTGATACAGGTACAGCATATGTATCATGTCGTAGACCTTGATATCAAGGGATTTTTCGACAACATCAACCATACAAAACTGATACGGCAGATATGGGGATTAGGGATCAGGGACAAGAAACTGCTGTGCATCATAAAAGAGATGCTGAAAGCGCCGATTATACTGCCAAACGGTGAAAAGATAATCCCCACAAAGGGAACACCGCAAGGCGGTATTCTGTCACCCTTGCTTGCAAACATCGTATTGAATGAGTTGGACTGGTGGATTGCTTCCCAATGGGAGCAAATGCCTACGAAAACAAAGTTCAAGACGAGAAATAACGCGCAGGGAACAGAAATCAAAAGCCATGCTTACAGGGCTTTGCGCAGAAGCAGGCTAAAAGAGGTGCATGCGGTGCGGTACGCCGATGACTTCAAAATCTTTTGCCCTACGCATGAAGAAGCAGTCAGGGTCTATAAGGCAACAGAGATGTGGCTGAAAGACCGGCTCGGACTGGAAATCAGTCCAGAGAAGTCAAAGGTGGTCAATCTGAAACGGCAGTACTCAGAATTCCTTGGTTTTAAGCTGAAGGTTCGCAAGAAGGGAAAGAAATACGTTGTACGGTCTCATATGAGTGAAAAGGCGTACAAAAAGGCACATGAAAAGCTGTCGGAGGAAGTAGAGAAGCTGGCTCATTCGCCAGATGATACGGCGCAGTTCATGCAGTTGCATAATTATAATGCGGTGGTTGCAGGTCTACACGAATACTACTGTATTGCAACTGAGATAAGCGAAGACTTCGGAAAGCTTGCCTTCAGTATCAACAAACAGCTCAGAAACAGGCTGAAAGGCGATATTTCTCGAAATGGTACCCTGAGAAATGGTTTCATCAAGGAAAAGTATGGCAAGAGCAGACAGATGAGATTTCTGCACGAAAGACCACTGGTTCCGGTCGGATATGTCCAACCGAAAAACGCTCAGCACAAAAGGAAATCCGTCAACAAGTATACGCCCGAAGGTCGGACTTCGATTCATAAGAATCTGGAGATTGACACGATAACGATGCTTTGGCTGATGAGAAATCCTGTGCGGGGAAGGTCGATTGAATATGCGGATAATCGGATTTCACTTTATGCGGCGCAGTATGGAAAATGTGCGGTCACAGGGCAGGTCATGAACGCCCATGACATCCACTGTCACCATAAAGTGCCGGTCAGCATGGGCGGAACTGATGAATACGCTAATCTCGTGCTTGTCCTGAAAAATGTTCATGTCTTAATCCATGCCTCTTCCGAAACCACCATTAAAAGGTATCTCGGCGAACTGAAACTGGAAAAATCCCAACTGGAAAAACTTAACAAGCTTCGTGCAAAGGCAGAAATGCCGCCTATCAATCTTTGAATCTAACGCTGTGACGAAGTGTGTAAGTTGTGTTTAAAACCCTGGGCGACTGAATTCGATGGAACGCCGTGTGCGGTGAAAGCCGCACGCACGGTGTGGATCGGGGGAAAAGGCGGAGATGATATCAAAGCCTTACCTATCGATATCGGGCGCAAAATCACAGGG
Organism: Lachnospiraceae bacterium NK3A20; assembly: GCA_900107575.1. Taxonomy (GTDB): domain Bacteria; phylum Bacillota; class Clostridia; order Lachnospirales; family Lachnospiraceae; genus CAG-791. The sequence goes on from FNQX01000040.1 coordinate 5,398, forward strand.
AATGAAACAGCTGATGGCGGGCGGCGGTGTCATCCTGATCGGAACAACGCTTGTACCGCTCTTATCCGGTCTCTTTGGATGATCGTACCAAAGAGGGATGGACAAAAGGGAGCACAAAAGAGCGCAGAGGCGATTCTACCCGCAGGGCAGGGATGTAAGGACAGGGAAGGCTGGCTCTGCAGTCTTCCGGAAAGGGGGAAGAATGTTTGGAAGCATTGAAAGAAGCGCTGTTTGGCTGGCTGAAAGAGATGCTGATCTCCGGCATCATGGACAACTTAAACCGCACCTTTACGAACCTGAACCAGCAGGTAAACGATGTGACGGGACAACTTGCGATGTCACCGGCGAGCTTTGAGCCGGGCGTGTTCTCGATGATCCGGACGATTTCGGAAAATGTGATCATGCCGATTGCGGGGATGATCCTGACCTTTATCGCCTGCTATGAGTTGATTCAGCTGGTGATCGCGCACAACAACCTGGCGAATTTTGAGACCTGGATTTTCTTCAAATGGGTCTTCAAGACCTTCGTCGCCGTAATGCTGATCACCAATACCTTTAACATCACGCTCGCCGTGTTCGATGTGACAGGCTACGTTATCAGGCAGAGCGGAGGCATTATCGCAGGTAATACGGCAGTGGATGCATCGACGCTTGCGGGGATGCAGAGTACGCTCGAGAGCATGGATGTGGGCGTGCTGTTTGGTATTTTCCTGCAGAGCACGATCGTACAGTTTTTATTCAATCTTCTGGCGGTTTTCATCTTTGTCATCGTCTATGGGCGAATGATCGAGATCTATCTCATGATCAGTATGGCGCCGATTCCTTTTGCAACTTTCGGCAACCGGGAGCAGAGCATGATCGGACAGAACTATCTCAGGTCGCTTTTTGCCCTGGGATTTCAGGGGTTCCTCATTCTGATCTGCATCGGAATCTATTCAGTTCTGATTCAGACCATCGCTTTTTCTTCGGACATCATGGGATCACTCTGGAATGTACTCGGGTACACGGTACTTTTGGCATTTACGCTGTTCAAGACAGGTACGCTTGCCCGCAGTATTCTGCATGCGCACTAGAGAGGAGGAAGCGTGGCAAATTATATTTCGGTCCCGCGGGACCTCACAAAAGTAAAGAGCAAGGTATTTTTCAATCTGACCAAGCGGCAGCTCATCTGCTTTTCCCTGGCGGCACTCCTCGGAGTACCGTCTTTCTTTTTGCTCAAGAAGGCAGGAAATACCAGTGTCGCCGCGATGGGAATGATGGCGGTCATGATGCCGCTGTTTTTCTTTGCCATGTATGAGAAAAACGGAGAGCCGCTGGAGGCGATCCTGTTTCATTTCATTACGGCGCAGTTCATCCGGCCCAAGATCCGGATTTATCAGACAGACAACTATTATGCCGCCATGATGCGGCAGGAAGAGGCGAGAAAGGAGGTCGATCGCATTGTTCTTCGGTATCAGAAATCCCTTCAGGAAACGGGAAGAGAAGACGTATCACATCCCGGAGTATCTGAAAAGCGAGGACAGAAAGCACATCGAGGCGGTCATTAAGGAGGCGAGACACCACGGTGATGTGCCACATTCAACACAGGAGAGCATCCCGTTTGACCGGATATTTCAGGACGGCATCTGCCGGGTCGGCAATGACTACTACACGAAGACGATTCAGTTTCAGGACATCAATTACCTGCTGGCACAGCAGGAGGATCAAAAGGAGATCTTCGAGGAGTGGTGTTCCTTCCTCAACTTCTTCGACAGCTCAATTCATTTTGAGTTCAGTTTCCTGAACCTGACTACGGACGCGGAGAAATTCCGCAGGAGCATTGCCATTCGCCACAGGGAGGACGATTTTAACGAGGAGCGGGATGAGTACACCGGCATTCTGGAGAGACAGATGGAGGCTGGCAACAACGGGCTCACCAAGACAAAGTTTCTGACATTCGGGATTCACGCAGAGTCAATGAAAACGGCAAAGCCCAGGCTCATCCACATCGAGATGGATCTTCTTAATAACTTCAAGAGACTCGGCGTACAGGCAAAGACGCTGAATGGCAGGGAGCGGCTGGAGATCATGCACGAGATTTTCCACATGGGAGATGAACAGAAGTTTCGCTTTGACTGGAAATGGCTCGTTCCGTCAGGACTTTCCGTGAAGGACTTTATCGCGCCGTCGGCACTGAATTTCAAGACAGGCAGAGTCTTTCAGATGGGGAGACTTTACGCATCCATGAGCTTTCTTGCTATCACGGCATCAGACATCAGTGACCGGATGCTGGCGGATTTCCTCTCTATGGAATCCACGCAGGTTGTAACGATGCACCTGCAGTCCGTGGATCAGACAGAGGCAATCAAAAAGGTCAAGCACACGATTACGGAGCTTGACCGCTCCAAGATCGAGGAGCAGAAGAAGGCGGTTCGTGCAGGCTATGACATGGACATCATCCCGTCGGATCTTGCTACTTACGGGAATGATGCGAAAACGCTCTTAAAGGAGCTGCAGAGCCAGAATGAGAGAATGTTCCTTCTGACTTTCCTCGTGATGAACACGGGGCGCACGGAGCAGGAGCTGGAAAATAACGTCTTTCAGGCGAACAGCATCGCGCAGAAGCACAACTGCTCCCTCGTGCGGCTGGATTTCCAGCAGGAACAGGGGTTGATGTCGAGCCTCCCGCTTGCGAACTGTCAGATCGAGATCCAGCGCGGTATGACAACGAGCAGCACAGCTATCTTTATTCCGTTTACGACGCAGGAGCTCTTCCAGACAGGGGATGCATCCCTCTACTACGGACTGAATGCCCTCTCGAACAACCTCATCATGGTTGATCGCAAGAAACTCAAGAATCCGAATGGACTGATTCTCGGAACCCCAGGTTCCGGCAAGTCCTTTGCGGCAAAGCGGGAGATCGCGAACGCCTTTCTCGTGACGGATGATGACATCATCATCTCTGATCCGGAGGAGGAATACTCGGCACTGGTACAGCGCTTTCAGGGGCAGGTCGTGAAAATCTCGCCGATGAGTGATCAATACATCAATCCGATGGACATCAACATGAACTATTCGGATGATGACCATCCGATTTCACTGAAGGCGGACTTCATCCTGTCTTTGTGCGAGCTGATCGTTGGAGGCAAGGAAGGTTTGAATCCGGTGGAGAAGACGGTCATTGACCGCTGTATTCACCAGATCTACAACCGGTATTTTGAAAACCCGGATCCCGAGAAGATGCCGCTTCTGGAGGATCTTTACCACGCGCTCTTACAGCAGAGCGAGCCGGAGGCGAAAAATGTTGCGACCGCGTTGGAAATCTACGTGACTGGCTCACTCAACGTGTTCAATCACCGGACCAATGTAGACATCAATAACCGCCTGGTCTGCTATGACATCAAGGATCTTGGCAAGCAGCTGAAAAAGATCGGCATGCTCATCGTGCAGGATCAGGTCTGGGGCAGAGTGACACAGAACAGGAGTGAGGGACGATCCACACGCTACTACATGGATGAGATGCACCTGCTTCTTCGGGAGGAACAGACTGCCGCGTATACCGTTGAGATCTGGAAGCGTTTCCGTAAATGGGGCGGTATTCCGACCGGTATCACGCAGAACATCAAGGATCTTCTGGCATCCAAGGAGGTAGAGAACATCTTTGAGAACAGTGACTTCATCTTAATGCTCAATCAGGCAGTCGGCGACCGGGCGATTTTAGCAAAGCAGCTGAATATCTCACCGCATCAGCTCTCATATGTGACGCATTCGGGAGAGGGCGAGGGGCTTCTTTTCTACGGGAATGTCATCCTGCCGTTTGTGGATCGGTTCCCGAAGGATACGGAGCTTTACCGGATCATGACGACAAAGCTGTCTGAGATTTCGGCAGACAAAGAGAGGAGCAAATGATGACAGGAGACTTTCGCCGGAGATTTGATGGAGCGAAGGGAAGTGGCAGAGAAAGGGATGGCAGGCAGAACGGGGCACGTGCCCCGGGAAACGGACAGAAGCTGAAAAATGAAGCGAGAGCGAGAAAGGCTGCTGGTGCCAAGTTTCGTCAGGAAAGGGAGGATTTCCGCCTGTCCCCGGAGGAGAAACGCCTGCAAAGGCAAAAGGTAGGCAGACATAAACGTGCCGCAAGAGCGGGTCAGCTGGTGTCTGCGCAGGCACACAGTAAGGTAGAAGAGGAGAATACGGATGGAAATGTCGGCACTACGGCATTGAACCGGGGTACAGAGATCGCGGAAGCGGGTGTCCGCCGTGCAGGAGATGCAATCTACGGACGAAAGTTCAAGACCGGGAAGTTTACCAGAACAGCCGGGGAGAGGGTGGGAAAGGAGGCGGCAGGAGAAACCGCCCGAACCGGTGCCAAAGCTGTGCAGAAGAACTTCATGAAGAAGGAATTTCAGCACGCCGCAATAAAAAAGAGCAGGGCTGAGGCGGCAAATACAGCGGGAAGCATCAGTAAAAGGTTCGTGGACAAGGCGGAGGATCTGGCCGGAAAGATCGGGGAATGGATGACAGAACACCTCGCATCGAATCCTATGGTGCTGCTTGTTCTGGTCGGTATTCTGATCGTAGCGCTCATCGTGGGCGGAGGCGCGTCAGGCGGGAATCTGTTCTTCAACATCCTCGGCAACGGAACGATACAGTCGTCTTACACGGCGGAGGATTCTGAGATCCGGGCGGTGAATGACCGCTACCGGCAGATGGAGAGGGACATACAAAAACGCGTTGGCAATATCCGATCGGACTATCCCGGATATGACGAGTACCGGATCTCTGAGTCAGAGATCGGCCACAATTCCTATGACCTGGCAGCGCTTCTGACAGTTCTCTATGAGGACTATACGGAGACGGATGTCGGGGCAAAACTGGATGAGATCTTCGATCAGCAGTATGAGCTTGCCATTTATCCTGTCACGGAGAAGCGGACACGGACGGAGACGAGAACCGGCTATCACACCGTCCACAATGAGGACGGGACAACCAGACAGGAAGCCTATGCCTACGAGGTGGAAGTTGAGTACGACTATCACATCCTGAACGTGACACTGACGAATACCGCTTTGGATCAGGTGATTGATAACTTCGGGTTGAGCGATGACCAGATGAGCCGGTACCGTCTTCTGAAAGAGACCTTTGGCAATAAGAAATATCTCTTTGAGGATGACATCTATTCCAATCCGGACGCCGACAGCGGAGGTAAGGCAGGAGAGGCAGATACCGGGTATGAGCCAAGCGGCGAGGCACTAACGGACTCTCAGTTCGCGGCGATGTGGCAGGAGGCGAGAAAATATGTGGGAAGAGCGTACGTCTGGGGCGGCTCCAGTCCGTCTACCGGGTTTGACTGCAGCGGCTACGTCTGCTGGGTGATCAACCATTCCGGGGTCGGACAGATCGGACGTACAACGGCGGATGGACTGCACCAGTGGTGCGATACGATTTCAACAGCCGACCGCCAGCCGGGTGACATTATCTTCTTTCAGGGGACGTATGACACGCAGGGAGCCAGCCACGTCGGAATCTACATCGGCGACGGAAAAATGATCCACTGCGGCGATCCGATCAAGGTTTCCGGTGTGGACAGCGGCTATTTCAAACAGCATTTCCTCTGTTACGGAAGAATCCCGGATTGAGGAGGAAGGAAAGGAGAAAGACAGGTGTACGAGAAGCTGGAAAAGCTCCGCGCAGAGTTAAGACGTGCGGAGAAACGCAAGAAGGATGCGGATCTGAAGTTAAAGACCGCACAGGAGAGGCTGAAAGAGGCGGAAAATGCGCAGATTTTAAGTGACGTCGGAACGTTCCATATGACACCGGAGCAGGTCGCGGAATTTCTGAAACTTGCGGCATCCGAAACGGTCCCTTCGCTCAATCAGGACGGCAGTGTGCGGATAGCTTCCTCTTCCGGTTCTACGGATTTCCATAACGAAAAAGATGATCCGGACAAGGAAAACAGGGATGATGGAATTGATACGGGAGAGGAGGATGATGTGAATGAGTAAGTGGAAATGGAAGACAGCCGCTGCGCTTCTTGGCACAACGGCGATGATCAGTATGTCGCCCTTTACGGTATTTGCCCATGTGAATGAGAGTGCCGCAGCCGCTGAATCAGGTACTGAGGCAGCGATAGAAGTGCCGGAAGAGGCAGCTGATGAGGGTACAGATAAGAGCCGGGAAGCTGCAGAGGAGCCGCAGGGACCGCTCACGCCGGACGGCAACATGACGCTGGTCGATGATTACGGAAGCCCGGCAAAGTTTGGCAAACAGTTCATCACGATGATCTCGAAGAACGGCAACTATTTCTATCTCATTATTGACCGTGACGATTCCGGTAACGAGACGGTGCACTTCTTAAATCAGGTCGATGAGTCGGACCTGCTCGCGCTGATGGATGAGGATGAGGTGAAGAAGTACGCCGCATCTAAGGAGGGCGAAGAAAAGGAAGAAGAGGAGAAGAAACCGGTCGTCACAGAAGAGACCAATCCAGTGGAGAACAGTGCAGCGCAGACGGCAGAGACAGACAAGGAAGAAAAGACCAAGAAAGGATTCCATGTGCCGGTTGGCACGCTGGTTCTCCTGTTCCTGATCGGTGTTGGAGCAATCGGCGGCTATGTCTATAAGAAAGTCGGAAAGCAGAACAGGAAAACGACTGAGCCGGACCCCGACGCAGATTATACGGAGTCGGAGGACGAGGATTATCTGAAAGAGCTGGAGGACGAAAAAGATCATACCGGAATAGATTTTGAACGCGAAGATTCCGCAGAGGATTTTGATGTGGGAGAGGATTCCGATTGATGAGATGATGACAAAACAATAATGAAATGACGTGGGCAGTCCTTCGGGGCTGCCTTTTTGATGGGAGATGCAATGGGAAGAAAATCAAGATACCTGGGCTATGCGGAGGCACTTTGCGGCATGCAGAAAAAAGAAGTATTTGAATTTGATTCGGTGGATGACCTGATCTGCTTCCTGAACACCTGCGGGGAGAATGTCCGGATTAGGATTCATCTTGAGAGGGTTGAAAGGAGGGCTGTTCATGGCACGGAAGAGGACGGATGAGAATCAGTATGCAATCTCTGACTACCAGTTAAAGCAGGTCGATGTTCGCCTGAAGCTGATGGACGGCCCGTCCTATTACAGCAGGACACCGCTGGACAGGCCGGAAGCAGCCGTCGAGGTGATGAGAGATATTCTGAAAGGCCTTGATCGCGAATGGCTGTGTGTAGTCAACCTGGATAATCACTTAAAGCCGGTAAATTTCAATGTAGTTTCGATCGGCAGCGTCAATGAGTCTCTGGCGCCGATCCAGAACATCATGAAGAGCGCGATTCTTTGTAACTGCGATCATCTCATTCTCCTCCACAATCATCCTTCCGGTGACATCAGTCCGAGTGCGCAGGATGCGACCGTGACAAAGCGCCTGTTGGAAGCCGCCAAGCTGATGGATATGCAGGTGCTGGATCACCTGATCGTCGGTGGCGAGACGGGGGCAACCTACAGTTTCAGGGAGGAGCATCCATCCTGCTTTTCCGACCCGGAAGCGGACTATGACTACATCCACAAGATGGAAAATCCGGAGAAAACAAGAAGAACTGCGAAGACACAAGTTTCCGAGACGATGGAAAAATACGATGCTGGACATAAAAATTTTGATCCGAAACAGGCAGCGGAGAGGCGGAAAGCAGAACTCAGGATAATTACAGAGAAGTTGGAAAAGGGCGTCAAAGAGATCTTCACAAGCAAGAAGTATCAACAGTTCCTCGACACCATGGCAAAGTTTCCGCACTATTCTCTGAACAACAGTCTGCTCATCATGTTGCAGAGACCGGACGCTACTCTCTGTCAGTCTTACACAGGATGGAAGCGGATGGGGCGCAGCGTCAGGAAAGGGGAAAAGGGAATTCGGATTCTTGCACCCTCGCCGTATCAGATTGACCGGGAACGGGAAAAGCGTGACGCGCAGGGAAATGCGATTCTTGATAAGGATGGGGAACCGGAAAGGGAGAAGGTACAGATCCATGCGACCGCCTTCAAGCCGGTCAGCACGTTTGACCTGTCCCAGACGGAAGGGAAGCCGTTACCGAGTCTTGGGACAGAAGAGCTGACTGGTTCCGTGCAAGGGTACAGGGAGCTCTTTGCGGCGATGCAGGCTGCCTGTCCTGTGCCGGTATCTTTTGAGGCAATTCCGGGCGAAAGTAAGGGATATTTCCACCTGAAAGAGAACCGTATCGCAATCAACGAAGGGATGAGTGAGGTGCAGAACGTGAAGACACTGATTCACGAGATGACACACCAGAAGCTGCACTCCATTGATGAAAAGTCCGGGAAGGGTCCGGAGAAGTCCGCCGGAGAGAAGGAGGTAGAAGCGGAGAGCACAGCATACACGGTATGTCAGCATTACGGCATCGACACCAGTGATTACAGCTTCGGTTATGTTGCGGGATGGTCAGCCGGAAAGGAACTTCCGGAACTAAAGGCATTGCTTGGAACGATCCGGCAGGCGTCCGCGGAGCTTATCACAGCGATTGATGAGAAGGTCAGGGAGCTTACAGCAGAACGGACAGAAGCCGCGGCACATCTTTCGGATAATGGAGCAGTGCAGATAGGAAATAATGCTCTGAGGGCGGAACCGGATGAAGCCGTGCTATCCATGAAAAGCGAAAAGTCCTCGGTGCGGAAGAAGCTGGCAGAGCAAAAGGAAAAGATGGGAAGATCCCAGCATCCTGCTAAGACGGAAAAGACAATAGAGAGGTGAGCGTGGGTGAAAGAGATGACAGAGCGCCTGGAGATCCGTTTGACGAAAGAGGAAGCTGACCGTATTGCTAAACGCATGGAGGAGACGGGAATCCGAAATCGGAGCGCTTATGTCCGCAAAATGGCACTGAATGGGTACAGCATCCAGATGGATCTTAGTGACGTGAAGGAGATGGTGAGGCTTCTTAGAATCTACGGCAACAACCTGAATCAGTATGCGAAGGTGGCAAATGAAAGAGGCGCTGTCTGGCAAGCCAATATACGGGAGGTGCAGAGGGGACAGAAAGAGATTTGGCTGCAGCTGCGAAGAATCTTAAAGCGTCTCGGAGAGATTCGGAGCTGAGAGAAAGGCGGTGAGAGAGAATGGCGGCGACAAGGCTGATTGCGATGCATCAGAACAAGGGCAGGAGCATCGCACGGTGTTTGAAGGATCGAACCGATTACGCAAAGAACGATGAGAAGACGGAGAACGGAGCGCTTGTTACCGCCTATGCCTGCGATAAGGAGACTGTGGATCAAGAATTTCTTCTGGCGAAGCAGGAGTATCTGCGGATCACCGGTCGAAAGCCCAAGGGGGACATTCTTGCTTATCAGATCCGGCAGTCCTTCCTGCCCGGAGAGATCACGCCGGAGGAAGCCAACAAGGTCGGCTATGAAACGGCTTTGCGTTTCACCAAGGGAAGTCATGCTTTCATTGTCGCGACGCACACTGACCGGGCACACATACATAATCACATCATCTTTAATGCAGTGAATCTATCCTGTGACAGGAAGTTCCGGGACAGCTGGTTTATCGCGTTGGCGCTGCAGAAAGTGTCGGATGTGGTCTGCCTGGAGCACGCACTCTCCGTCATTGAACCGCGAAAACCAGGGGAGAGAGATAACCACAATCCTTATCTCCGGGATTCTTTCCGGAACCGGTTGAGGGAGGCAATTGACCTAGCTTTGGCGAATGACCCAAAGGACTTTCAGGATCTTCTTATAGCACTGGAACAGCAGCGATATGAGATCAAGAGAGGGAAGCATCCCGCAGTGCGCGGAGATGATCAGAAGCGTTTTATCCGATTTCGATCTCTGGGAGAAGGCTATACAGAGGAAGATATCCGGAAACGGATCGCCGGGGAATGGGAGATCGCGGAAACAGAAAGACGGCAGAATACGCGAAGACGCAAGGGCAAGAGAGTGGCTCAGGCGTCCCGACCATTTGACCTTCTCGTGGACATCAATCGAAAGATGGCGGAAGGAAAGGGAAAAGGTTATGAGCACTGGGCAAAGATCTACAATGCAAAGCAGGTCTCGAAGGCACTCCTGTTTCTGCAGGAACACGGTATTCGTGACTATGGGGATCTTGAGAAAAAGACGGCGGACAGTACAGGGCAGTTTCATGCGCTGAGTGATGCCATCAAAGAAAGAGAACAGCGTCTTACGGAAATCGCGGAGTTAAAGAATGCAATCATCCGCTATGTGAAGACCAATGATGTCTACCAGAATTATCGTAAATCGGGGTACAGCAAAAAGTTTCTTGAGGCACATAGGGAGGAGATCACAGTCCACAAAGCGGCGAAGATGACCTTCGATAAGCAGAGAATTTCTAAGCTGCCGAAGGTTCGGGAGCTGTCGGAGGAGTACGGCGCAATCCTCGCTGAGAAACGAAAGCTGTATGAGCAGTATAAGGCGGCAAAGAAGGGGATGATGGATTACCAGATCGCGAAGCAGGACATAGATCACTTCCTGAAGGTCGATGAAGCGCAGCATTCACGGGAACAGAAAGAAAAGAGAACACAGAGTCGGTAATGCAGGCGGGCAGGTGCAATCTGGAATGTGCAGGTTGTGACCTGCCCTCTATTTTTGTGTATGCGATTTCCGATATGTATCAAGCGCCTGCTTTTATCAGATGCGCAGCCTGCCCGACGGACAGTTCTGGGGGATTGGGGGCTACCCCTCAACAAGCAGATGAGCCTTTGTACGGACAAAGGCACTGCTTGCGAGTTTTATCGGGAATTCCTGATAATAGTGGTTATCAGGAATTATGACTTATCAGGAATTCCCTCAAACCTTAGCTTGTCACATGAAAGCAGAGATTTTTTTGTTGCTGTCCTCCCGTTGCTTCTCGATCCACTCGTGAATTTCCTTGAAGCCATCTTCCGTGTTGATAAACATAAACGGTTTCCTTGAGCATTCGACCTTTCGCCAGTCAAAGGATCTGGCAAAATGGGTCATGCTCCCGATGTCCATTCCCACGATCAGCGTGCTTTCGGTAATGGCTACAATCTTCTTGTTCTGTGTGTTAGAATTCATTTCGGATACCTCTTCTGTGGTTTAGTTGCTAACTCTGCTGGTCAGCGATCTACATCATACCGAGAGGTATCTTTTTGTATCAACCTTCTTTCTTGTTGGGCTCTTCTGTTTTTATCTTACAGGAAGCTCCTATCTCGATATAAAGCGCCTGCTTTAACAGTTTTTAGCCTGTCACATTGCCCTAAAAAGGTATATGAAATAGTGTAACATAGCCTTCAGATGCTGAGGAGCGCAAAGAACCTTTGCCCCGGAACGGTTCTTTACAATGGCAGGGAGTCGGCAACCAGGTCTTACGTATGTTTGACGAGAAGCCGCTGCAATACAAGAATTGAATGAAGGAAAGGAAACACGATATGATAAAAAGTTGGAAAGCCTCCGTGCTGATTTTTGCACTGGCCCTCTGCTGTTTTCTGTCTGCCTGTGGCATCCATGCGGAAAAAGCAGGGCAGGCCGCAAAAAAGAAAGCGTTGGAAGAATTGGGCAAATTAGATAAGAACTTAAAGAAGTCCTACGGAAAAGATACCTCGGCGGACAAGTGGATGCGTGCGATTGCGGACGGAGCCCAAAATCTGTATGACTTCCATGACCTGTTTGGCAAAGAACTGCTAAGCCACATGGTAAGGGCAAATTCTCTGGAACCAAACTGGAACAAGCTGCAGGACTATACAGGCGGCTATTTGACCAACTTTGACCAGGTATCCGTAGAGAACTATAGCCATGGCGTAATTGCCTCCGAATATACGGTCTATGTGAGCGATCATCTGTCCCCGCAAAAAGAAGCGAATGCCGATGCCAGACGCTACCATCTCTTTTTTGTCATTCATGCTCCGGAAGAAGAAAATCCGGCTTTCCGTGGCGTATGGTCCATCAGCATCGTGGAGGATGCCCTGTATCAGCAAAAAGGATTCTCCTTTGCAGCCAGACCGGATACCCGGGGACAGGAGCAGGGAACGTCGCCATGCGGCATCTTTGCAGGAGAAGAGGCACTGACTCTGGCGGATGCGCTTCCGACACCTCAAAGAGCATACTCCTATGATGAGACCATCACAGGGCCGGGCTATCAGACAGGGCCTGTGACGGTACAAAATGATGCGGGGGAAGCGCCGCAGAAGTACAGTGAAGAGACGGCAAAGAAAATCGAGGATTGTCTGAACGGGCGGGATGAGAAACAATTAAAGGATCTGTATTCCAGGACGATTCTTGATGTGAGGCCAAAGACAGAGCAGGAGATCCATTCTCTGCTGCAGCTGTTTACCGGGTCTTCAGACAGTGTGCGGATTACAGAAACAGAAGAGACCCAAGGGACCGGCGCAACTTCTATGAGCTATCTGCTGGATTCGGAAGGCGATAATCATATCCAGCCGGGATTCGGGACCTATTATCCCTAAAGTCGTTTAATCTGTACTCAAAACGCTTCGCACCTTAAAAAATCAATACTCAAAACTGGTAAAATCCTGATTTTGCGCTGGTTTTGCTTGATTTTCTATTTGTGTACATATATAATAAATATGTACTCAACAAGGAGGACAGCCATGCCAGCTACAGCTTCAGGTAAGATCAAAATCCGTATTGTCCATCAGCCTCAGAAGAACGGAGATATCTACGTTCTTGAACGCCGGACGCTCTATGATCCGGTAAAAAAGTACAACAAGGTTCTCTCCAGCAGGATCATCTCAAAAATCCCGAAAGGAGAAGATACCCCTGTTCCTACACGGCCTAAACGAAGCCATGCTGAAAAAGTTTCAAATCCAAAGCCGGTTTCCACTGCAGTCACCGCCTCACGTTCTAAGGTCGGAATGATGGATATCATCTCTCATATCGGAGATGCCTCCGGTATTGATGATGCTGTTTATGGTAATAC